>CAVZKI010000012.1:0-36857 GCA_963775905.1 Nitrospirota bacterium
CAAGAACTGCTACACATCGGGCTTCGCCGGCGGCCGGCCAACTCGACCCCAAAGAAACCGTCACCGGCGCCAACGTGAAGCTGCACATTGGGTGACTTCACTGTGGCGAGAGTGAGAGAAAACCGAGACATTCTATTTTTCGCTTGTGGAATGAAACCCATCGGCGGTAGCAGGCTGTTCAAAAAGGCCAGACTTCTCACCCGCCCGACCCTCCGATTGCTTAGCAATCGATTTCCCGGGACGTGCCACCAGCCTGTGCAAGGGCCTTTCGATCCTCTTCACCTCTCGTTAAGGGAGTGGCCGAGGCTGCCCTTTACTGCGCGCATCGAACGCCTCCCATCCTTCTCAATGTTCCATCAAAGCTCGCTTGTACCTCTCTCTTGGAATGGCACCCGTGCCTGGTCCCAATGCGCCCGTCGAACGAGCACATTCTGATCGTGCGCGTTCCGGGAGCAAGGGATCAGCACGGGTGTCATTCCACCCCTTTCATCATTGGGAAAAAATAAAAATGTATATAATATAATGATGAGTTAGTGTGTTGTGTGAATAAAGAAGATTATTAGGATCCATCCGCTCTAGCTCTGCGAGCAAGAAGGGCACCTGGCCGCTCCACCCCCGCACCTTCCGTCCCGCATAGCTGACGGTGTAGACTCACCCAGTTGTCTCCTGCCTTCGTACCGGAGATGCCATGCGCGCTATTCAGCGTTTCGGCAAACAGCTCCAGCAACTGCGAACCAGCCGTGGCCTGACGCAAGAACAGCTCGCCGTGACCGCCGGCCTGTCGTGCACGTTCCTGACGCGGCTGGAACTGGGACAGCACGACCCTTCGTTGAGCACGCTGGTGCGATTGGCGAAGGCGCAGTTACGGTGCGAAAAGTTCCGCGAGCAGAGCGAGTACGTTCACCCGAGCGGCTTCGTCGATTTTACCCAGACGTTTGAGCAATCGGCTCTTGTCCACGGTCCTGATTTGATCTAGGACGATCTGGCCTGACTTTCCTTTGAACCGAACTTGTACACGAGTAGGATAGGGTCGGTGTTTCGTGGTCATGGGAACCACAATCACTGTGTCGATGTGATGATTCATCTCGTCAGGGGAGATGACGAGGCAAGGACGGGTTTTTCGAATCTCACGGCCCTCGGTAGGATCGAGCCGCACGAGAAACACGTCGAACCGGGAAGCTACCATGTCCAGTCTTTACGATCCCACTTAGAAGACGGTGGTGAATCACGATCTAGCAGTTGGTCGTCTCCGTGGAGATGCATCTGCTCGAAGGCTTGGTCCCAGCCGGCTCGTGCTTTGGCAGCCGACCGAACAACCAATTGTCCCTGTTGTACGATGAGATCGACCGCTCCGTGCAACTGACATTGCTCTATCACAGACTTGGGAATTCTAATCCCCCTGGAATTTCCAATTCGTACGACGTGCGCTTTCATCGCTTTTCCCTCACTCCCTTGCTGTAGTCACAGTGTAATTACATTGTGCGCCATTTGATGTCAAGTGCCAAACGCATGAAGAGTGAAGATGGGCATTCCCATTTCTTGAGACATCTGCCGGTTGTTTGCAGTTTCCTCGATCTAGGAGTAGCCTCTTCACGAACTCGCCACCCTCCGAGGTGCCATGCGCGCTATTCAGCGTTTCGGCAAACAGCTCCAGCAACTGCGAACCCGGCGTGGCCTGACGCAAGAGCAGCTCGCCGTGACCGCCGGCCTGTCGCGCACGTTCCTGACGCGGCTGGAACTGGGACAGCACGACCCTTCCTTGAGCACGCTGGTGCGATTGGCGAAGGCGCTGAGGGTGTCGGTGACGGAGTTGTTAGGAGAGAGCATGAGTGCGAGACAGTGGTGGCAGGTGGGGGAGGATCGGTTTGCGACGCGAGAGGATGCTGAGGACCACGCCCGCACCGCGGGCGAGATGTTTGTCGCACGGTATCAGAACAAACCCGGAGGCCCGGTGCGCCGTCTCTTCCCTGTTCGCGGGACGAAATAGTCTCCTTCGACACCTGCCTGCTTCTCTTATCCATTGCGGGATGAACCATGTTGTGTCTTGACCAGCGTGGAAATGAGCTTTGTGATTCGCTCGGCCACCTTCGGCTCGTGAGTGTCGAAGTCCACCCCGAATTTATTCTTCTTGGCCCATTTCACGGTCGCGCGATCGATCAGCAACAGCTCCGCCTCTCCCGGCACAAAAATATGTAGGGCGAGCACCATCCCGATGGAGACCGGTCTATTCCCGATAATGTAGCTCCCGCTCAGCGAAAGATCTTTGATGATACCTTCACCGGCAACCCCGTCCCCAAAATAGCGCATCGTCGCGAATGTCTTGAGCCGTTGACCCTTCCGCAAGACAAACCCGGCCATGCTGTCTCCTTGTCTCTAGCGATCACTCTTGCTTACCAAGAACTCCTTGGATGGTCGCGATCAATTCGTCCGTCCGCTCAGTCGTAACGACGCACGCATACGGCGGTCCTATGCGTTGCGGCCTCTTGACTACTACAATTGTACTACCCCGCTGAGAGTTTGGACAGGTAATTGCCCCACCAGCTTTCTTACAAGGAATGGCCGATGATGCCCTTTACTGCGCCCATCGAGCGACCACCGCTCTACTATCTTTTCCCTTGAGGGCGGGCTAGATGGACTCCCACTGCGCGTGTCCTCCCAATCCCGTACTTCCTTTTCAAGGGTAGCCTGGTTGATCCTCGAGTGCGCGCGTCGAACGAGCACATTCTTATCGTGCGCGTTCCGCGAGCAGAAGGACAGCCAGGCTGCCCATCCCATCCTTCCAAGCTCGCTTGCTTCTCTCTCTTGGAATGGGACCCGTGCTGGTCCCACTGCGGCCGTCGAGCGAGCACATTCTGATCGTGCGCGCTCCGGGAGCAAGGGAGCAGCACGGGTGTCATTCCGTTCCTCCTTTCGGGTTTGTACCATATTGATTGTCGCCGGGCGTGCCGTTTTGTGCCGTAAAGATAAGAAAGACAATCACGCCGATGAGTGGAATCCCGTTGATAAGGATCCACCAACCGCTGCGGTCAGTGTCATGAAGCCGCCGCACCGACACGGCTATGCCTGGAATCAAGACGGCCAGCGTGTAGATGCCGCCCAACAGACCTAAGCCAACATCGACGTTAAACGTGCCGGTCATAAGGTCGATGACTGAAAGAACAATGATGATGATAAAGCTGAACAGGTTAAAGTACCAATACTCTTTTAGCGCAGCTCTCCCGTCAAACCGTGCGTACTTCTTCAAAACTTCGAGATACCAGTTCATGTGTTTCTTCTTCGTGTTGCCCCTGATGAGTTTGCCAGATGTCCGCCAGCGCTCAAGATCAGCGACTGCCGAAGGCAGTCCGCTGGACCAGTGAGCGAAACGGCTTGGCTAGGGAGACGGGAGCTCATTCATTTACGGGTAGCATTCATCTCTTTGCGGACCAGTTCCTCGGCTTTCAGCCAGTCTTCCAGGTCACGCTCCGCCTGTCGCCCTCGTTGCTCATAGAGTTCGTAGGCTTTCTTCGCGATCCGTTCCCTTACCTGATCCGAATACTTCTGCATGGACTCAGGCTCGGGCGACAGGTTCCGCTCCTCCACACGCTGGGCGTCCGGCTTTTTGGTCTTCATGGGCCTCCCTCCTTCGACGACGGAGTCCTATTTCCTCAAAAACCAGTCGGCCTGTCAAGTTGCGTGGTCGGAAGCAAGCACTGGGGTCAGGGACTGTGACGCGGGACGAGCGAGATAGGGGCGGGACGAGCGAGAATGGCTAAACGGGGAGGGCCTGGTGGATTTCCAACCGCGCGTGTCCTCCAAATCCCGTACTTCCTTTTCAAGGGTAGCCTAGTCGATCTTCGATTGCGCGCGACCTTCTCACCCGGCCCGCCCACTGGCAGATATTTTTCACCCGCCCTACCCTCCGATTGCTTCGCAATCGATTTCCCGAGACGTGCCATTAGCCCGTGCGAGGCTCTTCCAACTCCTTATACCTTTCTTAAAGGGAGTGACCGAGGCTGCCCTCTCATGCTCCTTCCAAGCTCGCTCGTTATCCCTTCAGGGATGGAGGCTGATTGACCTTCCATTGCGCGCGTCCAACGAGGGCCTTCTGAGGCCGCGCGTTGCGCGAGCACAGGAGATCAACAGGCTTCATCCCCTCCCCAGCTCTGCGAGCAAGAAGGGCACCTGGCCGCTCCCTCTCCATCCTTCTGAGACCGCGCGTTCCGCGAGCAGGAGGACGAACAGGCTGCCCATCCCCTCTTCTGCTCCGGGAGCAAGGGATCAGCCAGGCATCGTTCGAAATGCTGGTCGTGTGTGGATGGAGCGAGGATTAGGCGTGGCCGGTCTTGCGGGCGCGGTCGGCGATCCTTTTTCGGAGGCGGGCTTTTTCAAGACTGATTTCAGCTTCTTTGACTTCGGAGGGCAGGCCACCAGCCTTGAGATGCTGCTCAGCCTTCTCGAACGCAGCCTGAGCACCCTCCACATCAATATCTTCGGCCTTCTCGGCGATCTCGGCCATGATGGTCACTTTGGTCGGTGTGACTTCCGCATAGCCCCAGAGGACCGCCATGTGGTTGGTCTGATCTCCAACGCGATAGCGAAGCTCACCGATGCGTAACGTAGAAAGGAAATGACAGTGTCCCGGCAACACACCGAACTCACCCTCTGAGCCTGGCGCAATGACTTCATCCACCTGCTGGCTCAAGAGCAACTTCTCCGGCGTCACAACCTCTAACAATAACTTTCCCGCCATATCTCCTCCTACGTGCTCATTTCAACTTAAGCGTACTGAGCAGGCGGGGCGAGCGGGTTGCCCTCAACTGCGCGCGTCCAACGAGGGCCTTCTGAGGCCGCGCGTTGCGCGAGCACAGAGGGCACCCGCTTGCCTCGCCTGCTTATACCTTGACTCCCATCTTTTCCGCCTTCGCAATCACTTCCTCGATCGGGCCGACCATGTAGAACGCCTGTTCCGGGAGATGGTCATACTTGCCATCGAGAATTTCCTTGAAGCTTCGCACCGTGTCTTTGAGCTTCACATACTTACCGGGCGAGCCGGTAAAGGCTTCGGCCACGTGGAACGGCTGTGAAAGGAAGCGTTGAATTTTCCGTGCGCGGGCCACGGCCATCTTGTCGTCTTCCGACAATTCGTCCATGCCGAGAATGGCGATAATATCTTGGAGGTCCTTATACCGCTGCAAGACAGACTGGACCCCGCGCGCGACCTTATAGTGATCTTCGCCGATGACTTGCGGGTCGAGAATACGCGAGGTGGAGTCGAGCGGGTCGACGGCTGGATAGATACCCAGCTCGGCCAATTGCCGCGACAACACAGTGGTCGCGTCCAAGTGGGCGAAGGCCGTGGCCGGCGCCGGGTCAGTCAGGTCGTCTGCCGGCACGTAGATCGCTTGCACCGAGGTGATCGATCCACGCTTGGTCGAGGTGATGCGTTCCTGTAGTTGCCCCATCTCAGTCGAGAGGGTGGGCTGATAGCCGACTGCGGACGGCATACGGCCGAGCAATGCGGACACTTCTGAACCGGCCTGGGTAAACCGGAAGATATTGTCCACGAAAAGCAGCACGTCCTGGTTCTCTTCGTCACGGAAATATTCGGCGACGGCCAGTCCAGTCAACCCGACGCGCAGACGCGCGCCGGGTGGCTCGTTCATCTGGCCATAGACCAGCGCGACTTTCGACTTGGTGAAGTCCTTGGGATCGATGACCTTCGACTCCTGCATTTCGTGCCAGAGGTCGTTGCCTTCACGAGTCCGTTCACCGACTCCTGCGAACACCGAGAAACCACCGTGGTGCAAGGCGATGTTGTTGATGAGCTCCATGATGATGACGGTCTTGCCGACTCCGGCGCCGCCGAAGAGGCCGACCTTGCCGCCCTTGCTGTATGGCTCGAGAAGATCGACGACCTTAATGCCGGTTTCGAGGACTTCGGTCTTGGTGTCCTGATCTTCGAGCTTCGGCGCAGGCCGGTGAATGGGGTAGGTCTTTGCCGTCTTGATGGGGCCCATCTCGTCGACTGGTTCGCCCAACACGTTGATCAGTCGCCCCAATGTCTCACGGCCGACCGGCACAGAGATCGGCGCCCCTGTATCCTGCACAGCCATCCCCCGCGTGAGACCGTCGGTCGTGGACATCGCGATGCCGCGGACGCGGTTTTCACCGAGGTGCAGCGCGACTTCAAGGGTGATGCGAACAGCCGGCGTGCCGGCGGCCTTATTCGCTTCCTGATTCACTTTGAGTGCATTGTAAATGTTCGGCAGTTGTCCGGGAGGAAACTCCACATCTACCACCGGTCCGATGACCTGAATGACTTTTCCTATACTCATAATGCTCCTTCTCTGCAAATGTTGAATGTTAAGTGATGAATTGTGATTAGAAGATGTCCAACGGCGGTTCTTTCCACATTGAACATTGAACATTCACCACTTCAACATTGTTATTTGAGTGCCTCAGCGCCCCAATTGAGAACTAAAAATTGAAAATTATGAACTATGGTTTTGCGCCGTACCCCATCTTTTGTTTAAAGGTCGCAAGAATCTCTTTCAGTCTGCCGGCGACCTTGTCATCGATCTTCCCGATGCTCGCGATTTCTTTCTTCAGCTCCGGATGGTGCTGTTGCACGTGGTGCAGCAGGTCGGCTTCAAACTGTTGCACTTTATCAACCGGGACATCATCCAGGTACCCGTTGACGCCGGCGTATATCGACAGCACTTGATCGGCGACCGGCATTGGTTTGTATTGCCCCTGCTTGAGCAACTCGACCATCCGAATGCCGCGCGCAAGCTGCATTTGCGTCGCTTTGTCAAGCTCGCTGCCGAACTGCGCGAATGCGGCCATTTCTCTGATACTGCGCGAGGTCGAGTCGAAGGGTGCCGGCCACCTGCTTCATGGTCTTGATCTGAGCCGAACCTCCGACGCGTGAGACCGACAGACCCACGTTAATCGCGGGACGAATACCGGAGTAGAACAGATCGCTGCCGAGATAGATCTGCCCGTCGGTGATCGAAATGACGTTGGTCGGAATGTAGGCGGACACGTCACCGGCTTGCGTTTCAATGATGGGCAGTGCGGTGAGGCTCCCCCCGCCGAGCTTGTCGCTGAGCTTGGCTGCACGCTCCAACAACCGGGAGTGCAGATAGAACACGTCGCCCGGATAGGCTTCGCGGCCCGGCGGACGACGGAGCAACAGAGACAACTGGCGATAGGCCACGGCGTGCTTGGAGAGGTCGTCATAGACGATCAATGCATGTTTGCCGTTATCCCGGAAGTACTCGCCGATGGCTGCACCGGAGAAGGGAGCAAGATACTGCATGGGCGCCGCATCGCTCGCGGTGGCCGCCACCACGATGCTGTAATCCATCGCGTGGTTCTCTTCAAGCGTCTTGACGACGCGTGCCACGGTTGAACGTTTCTGGCCGATGGCGACATAGATACAGAAGACGTCGAGGCCCTTTTGATTGATTATCGTATCGACGGCAATGGCAGTCTTGCCGGTCTGCCGGTCGCCGATGATCAACTCACGCTGCCCGCGGCCGATGGGGATCATGGCGTCGATGGCCTTGATGCCCGTTTGCAAGGGTTCGCGCACCGACTGCCGTGTATTGACGCCTGGGGCAACGACTTCAATACGGGACGAGAGCGATCGATTTGATCGGGCCCTTTCCATCGATAGGCTGGCCAATCGCGTTCACCACACGACCGATCAAGGCTTCGCCGACTGGAATCTCCGCAATACGTCCCGTGCGCTTGACCGGATCGCCTTCCTTGACCCCAACGTCATCGCCCATGAGCACGGCGCCGACGTTGTCTTCTTCAAGATTCAGCGCGATCCCATAGAGGCCGCCGGGGAATTCGAGCATTTCGCCGGCCATGGCGCCGTCGAGACCATAGATCTTGGCAATCCCGTCTCCGACCTGGATGACTGAGCCGGTCTCCTTGACGTCGACCTGTTTATCGAAGCCTTTGATCTTTTCTTTGATGATCGAACTAATTTCTTCTGCCTTGATCTGCATGGCTACTCCTTAGTCAACAGACTCTGCATCGCTTGTAACCGCCCACGGACGGTGCTATCGACCACCGTGCTGCCGAGATGGATCTGCACGCCGGCGAGATGGCGGGCGTCCGTGTGAAAGGTTACGTCAATCTGGCGTTTGAGCATTTCGCGCAAGCGGGTGCTGATACGATTTTGTTCTGCCGGAGGTATGGCCGCAGCGGAGGACACGGTGATTTGCTGGGTGCCTTTCGACGCATCGGCAAGTTTCGCGAAGGCCTCGGCGATTTCAGGAAGAAAGCCGACGCGATTCTTCTTAACCAACTGTGAGAGAAAGGTTCTTCCGACGGGAGGACACCCCAGACGCGAACCGAGTTCTGCGAGGACGGCAATTTTGACTTCGGCGCCAAAGGCCGGCGAGGCCACGACGTGGCGCAATGCGACCGAATCCTTGATCGCTTGACCCAACCCTGTTAAGGCCGCACGGGTTGGTTCAATGGTGGATGCATCGAGTAGCTCAAAGAGCGCCTGTGCATAACGTCGCGCCACTGCTGTCTTAATCACTATACGGGTCCGTTCGCTCTTCTTTTTGACAAAAGGGGAAGCCTCGTGCGCTCGCACGAAAAGCGGCGCGCCAAGTTAGCATTGGCAGACGAGGACTGTCAATACGATGGCACGGACCATGAGGATGCTAAATTGATTGGATGATGCCGCCGCCGAGCACGTGATCGTGTCGATAGAAAACCGCGGACTGCCCTGGACTTAAAGCGCGTTGTGGCTCATGGAAGAGAATGCGAAGGGTACCAGCTGAGAGAGGCTGAACGGTTGCAGACGTGGCAGGCGTGGCATACCGGACCTTAATTTGAACCTCTGTTGATCCAGTGAGGAGTGAGGGGTCGAAGAGATTCAGATCCGCGACGTCACACTGACTGCGACGCAGGGACTCTTCTGCTCCAAGGACGACCGTATTGGTGGCAGGCTGTACTTGCTGCACGTAGAGCCTGCGGCCGGCCGCAATACCGAGACCTCGTCGTTGGCCTGGCGTATAAAAGGCAATCCCCTCATGGTCGCCTAAATATCGGCCTTCATCGTCCACAAAGGCCCCTGGTTTCTTGGCGGCAGGCGCTTCCTTCTCGATGAAGGTTCGATAATCGCCGTGGCTCACGAAACAGATTTCCTGGCTTTCCTTCATTTCATCAGCGGGAAGGCCCAAGACCTCTGCTTCCTTCCATACCTCCGTCTTCTGCATGCCCCCCACAGGAAAAAGAAGGCGAGCAAGCCATGACTGACGAAGACGATAGAGGAAATAGCTTTGATCTTTCTTGGGATCGGTTGCTCGCTGAAGAGTCGACAGCCCCTCGAATTCGCCAATGCGAACATAGTGGCCCGTGGCCACAAAATTGATCCCGCGTGCGTCAGCAAGCTCGATGAGACCCCGCAGTTTGACGCGCTCATTGCACCGGACACAGGGATTGGGCGTTGTGCCATCGAGATAGCCGGCAACAAAGTCGTCGATAACGCCGGCACGAAAGGTTTCTCGGGTGTCGACC
Source organism: Nitrospirota bacterium (assembly GCA_963775905.1). Lineage (GTDB taxonomy): Bacteria > Nitrospirota > Nitrospiria > Nitrospirales > Nitrospiraceae > Palsa-1315. Next base: position 9,532 of record CAVZKI010000012.1, read on the forward strand.
ACCTCATGCGGGATCTTCAATGTCTGCGCGACATACCGGGCAATGCCGACCTTGCAGCACCCCCGTTCCTCCCAGCGCTTGGAGGCCGCGACTGTTTCGTCTTCGTGTTCCCAGACCTGAAGCGTGACGCCATGAACGTCGTAGCCCTGGCGAACCAGAAGCGCTGCGGCGACAGAGCTGTCCACTCCACCGCTCATGCCAAGAAGAACTGTAGGGCGAGCCATAGGGTCGCTATTGTACTGAGGAGACAGGAAAAGGGCTAGAGGGCTGCTCCCTGCGGCTAATGAGCGGCTGCAACAAGGCCGTGAGGCACGTCGACCGATAGGGCGCGTTCGTTGCTCCAATGATGAGCACCCATGTCACACATGCCATGGAAATGAGAACCTTCTTCGATCGCAATGACTGGGGTCCGGATATCGCCGACAAGAACACCGGGCTTAAGGATCTGAATCTTTTCAATGGCAGTGATGGTGCCATTGATCTTGCCGCTATTCATGAGCACCCCAACTGACACGATGCCCTCGATTACGGCATGCTCTCCGACGATTAAAGTTCCGGTTGTATGAATCTCGCCTTCGACGCGCCCATCAATTCGAACGGTGCCGTCAAAACTCACGACACCCTTGAAGTCTGCGCTTTTCCCCAGAAGCGTAAAATTCTCGCTGTCCTGTTCGGCTTGCTGGCCCCGTTCTTTCATTGCCCACATGATCGCCTCCTAATATTCTTCCCACACATGCATGGCCCATCGCCACACATACACTATGTGGGTAATATACCTAAATATTAATATTCCCTCTAGCCATTGACTCGCTTCATGCCAGGAGGCATGATCATTCCGACGGGATGCAGGGAGGCCTCCCGAGGGAGCATCGCGCACGCCATGAGCCATTTCGAGTGCGCCGTTGAATAGAACGCCGTCTTCCATTGAAAGTACTGGCGTCTTGACACTCCCATTCATTACGGCCGGAGCCCGGAGCTTGACGCACTCTTTCGCAACGACATCCCCGGTGACCTTTCCTTTACAGACAATCGTTCCGGCGGTGATTTTTGCCTGGATGACGGCCTCTTCACCAATCAGCACCACGCCATCAGTGTGAATTTCTCCGTCGAGATATCCGTCAATTCTAACCGTGCCGCTATACGTGATAGTGCCCTTGAACTCAACACCCTTTCCCACAAAGGCATTAATGTCCCCAGCCCCCTCGGCTATTGTTGAGTTGGCAGCAACCATAATAACCTCTTTGCCTTCCTGCTCACTTGAGCGTCATCTCTTCTTTTTTTTCTTGCCCCCACATGAACGCGCCTCCTCGAATTGGTGACTCCACTATTCCAGCGCAGTTGTGATGCTGTTATGGGAAATAGTCGATCAGAATGAAGTATGGTCACGAATACGTAGAAGCAACAAGTATGCCTCTACCTCTCATGACTTCTACGAAGACAAGAATGCGGTGTGGATTAATTCAGAAGTGTCTCAAGAATCCCGTCGAGTTCAGGAGGAGAGAAGTAGTGAATAACGATTTTCCCGCCACGTCTTCCTTTTTGAATTATGACTTTGGTGCCTAATCGTTTTTGCAATCGCTCTTCAACATCAGACCAGGGCGTTCGCTGTAATTCCTTTGTCCCTCGCTTCTTTGCAACTGGTGAGGATTCTACGAGTTTTTCCGTCTCTCTCACCGATAAGGCCTTTGAGACCACGAGCTGGGAGACTCTAAGCTGTTCATTCTGGCCGGGAAGACCGAGAATCACTTTGGCATGTCCCATGGAGAGCTGATTCGTTTCAATCAGCTGCTGGATCTCTGAAGGAAGATTCATAAGACGCACGACATTGGCGATCGATGATCGCTCACAACTGACTCGTTGCGCAATTATGTCCTGAGTCAGTCCAAATTCGTTCATCATCCGATGGTAGGCTCTGGCCATTTCCATGGGATTGAGATCTGCTCGCTGAAGGTTTTCTACCAATGCCAGGACGACAGATTCTTCATCTCCGCAATTGCGAATAACGGCTTGAATCGTTTCCAACCCTGCTTCTTTCGCCGCGCGCCACCGCCGTTCACCGGAAATGAGTTCGTACATTCCGTCACCCTTGCGGCGCACTAAAATTGGTTGCAGCATTCCACTTTGCTTCAATGAAGCCGTGAGTTCTGCCAGTTCCTGAGGGGAAAACGTTTGTCTCGGCTGATACCGATTCGGCACGATCGCATCGACACGCAGATGTTGAACCTCCGGCAATTCCGGCATCGATGCGGGCTTGGTGGCGGGCAGCAGTGCGTCGAGTCCTCTACCGAGCGCTTTTTTCTCCATGACTCATAAACTCCTTGGCTAAGGACAAATAGGCTTGAGATCCTGCCGATGCGACGTTATATAACATGGCCGGACGTCCGATAACTTGGGGCCTCGGCGAGTGTCACATTGCGGGGAATCACCGTGCTGTAGACGACCTCTTTGAAATACTCGCGAACTTGCTCAACGACCTGACGCGCCAACGTATTCCTCGCATCAAACATTGTCAAGACGATCCCTTCCAACTGGAGCTCCGGGTTAAAGGACTGACGAACTCGATCAATGTTTCCAACCAAGCGGCTTAACCCTTCCATGGCATAGTATTCACATTGAACCGGAACTAAAATGCTACGAGCTGCGACGAGTGCGTTCACCGTCAGAATCCCCAATGTAGGAGGACAATCGAGAAAGATCACATCGAATAACTGATCAACATCTCGCAAGAAATGCCGAAGCAATTTTTCCCGCTCTTCAATATTCACCAGTTCTATTTCAGCCCCAGACAAGTCAGCATTTGCCGGCAAAAGTGACAAACCGTTCACTTCTGTGACTTGCACAGCATCATGAAATTTCACATAATTAATCAGACAGTTGTACACAGTAGTCTGTAAGGAACGGGGGTCAACCCCCAGTCCGCTTGTGGCGTTCCCTTGCGGATCCATATCCACAAGCAAAACACGCTTGCCCAGGAGCGCGACACCAGCGGCAAGATTCACGGCCGTTGTGGTCTTTCCTACGCCACCTTTCTGATTTGCGATCGCTACAATCTTTGCCATATTTTATGTTGAACCAATCACTCCTTCACGTATTCATCAATAATGTTCCACGTGGAACTTTCACATATGCCATTGTTTATATTATAAATTATTTCTCTCCATCACTGTGACAACTCTATTGCCAGATCCTTGCGGGAGAATAAGAGCCGTTTCGCTCACAAGATGAAACTCTTCTCCGATTTCCTGTTTCTTGATGGCCTCTGTTCGATACAAGACGATTTTCCCTTTTGAAGTCAGCAACGCAGGAATGTGATTCCTTATTTCTTCATACTTCAACGCCCTTACCACAACCATATCAATAGCATGGCGGATTGGCCGCTTGGCATATTGTTCGATGGTGCCATCAAACGTAGACACATCCTGAAGCTTTAACAGGCCGATCACTGAGTTGAGAAATGAACATTTTTTCCGAACTGGCTCTATTAGGACCAGCCGTATGTCAGATCTCACGATTTTAAGAGGGATACCAGGGAAACCTCCCCCGGACCCGACATCGAGCACCACGCCATTTTGTGGAAAACTCGTCGCGACAAGCGCAGTGAGTGAGTCAACGAAGTGCTTGATGATGATTTCCTTAGGATCGATGATCGCCGTGAGATTGATCGTCTTATTCCACTCAATCAAGTGAGCGAGATACCGCATGAACTGCTCGAGCCTGGCTATCCCCGATAGTCAGCCCTAGTTCCCTTACGGAACTAATCAGTGAATTCGCACAATTCTGGTTCATGTTCCACGTGGAACAATTACGTGAATCAGCAGATGAGGTCAAGACATTCCGGAATGGACAGTGAAAATCTCTGCGTTCGCTCGTCTAGGATGATACTTGTAGAAGGCTATCGCGACGGGATTCGCCTTGTATTTTTCGAGCGCCACAAGGAGAAGAGAAATTGCCGCTGGCGTGACTCCTGAAATTCTCGATGCCTGACCAATAGATGCAGGGCGAACTTTTTTTAGCTTTTCGCGGACCTCTCCTGAAAAACCAGGAGTCCCATCGTAATTGAAGGCTAGCGGAATGGGCTTCGTTTCGAGATTTTTGAATCGACCTATCTGTTGAAGTTGGCGCTTGATATAACCTGAATACTTGACTTGCAACTCTATTTCATTAGCAATTTCAATATCTTGTACTGAGTCAACCTCAAGTGCCTCTAACAGAGGCTTATAGCTTGCCCCCTGGCGCCGTAACAGTTGAGCTGCTGTGCAGGGCCCGGAGATTTCCTCAATCTGAACCTTAGCTAGGCGTTCACGAACAGCTTCCGTGAGTCTTGGTCGAAGCTCTTCGAGGCGTACGAGCTCAGATTCAATTGCTTGCTGTTTTAACTGGAACCTTGCATAGACTTCGTCGCAAATCAACCCAACCTGCCGTCCAGTATCAGTTAATCGAAGATCAGCATTTCCATGGCGCAGCAATAGGCGATATTCTGCCCGTGATGTAAACATGCGATAGGGTTCACGTGCGTCTTTCGTTATGAGATCGTCAATTAATACACCAATATAGGCCTGCGACCGGTCGAGCACTAATGGCGACTCGCCTCGGAATCTCAGGACTGCATTGATCCCAGCCATCAGACCCTGAGCCGCTGCTTCCTCATATCCGGATGTCCCATTGATCTGTCCCGCGTGGTATAGACCGGCCAGAAGCTTCGTCTCCAGAGTCGGGATGCAATTGCCGTGGAGGAAAGTAGTCGTACTCGATCGCATACCCTGGCTTGAGCATGGTGGCTTGCTCTAACCCGGGAATCGTCTTCAGAATCGCGGCCTGCACATCAACCGGTAGGCTGGTGGAGATCCCGTTGGGATAAAACTCACGACTATCCAACCCTTCCGGCTCGATAAAAATCTGGTGGCGTTCTTTGTCGGCAAAGCGTACGACTTTATCTTCGATCGACGGACAATACCGCGGCCCCACCGACTCAATGATGCCGCTGTAGAGCGGCGACCGATCCAGATTGCGCTGGATCAATTCGTGCGTCGCACGATTCGTATGGGTCAAGTGACAAGGGAGCTGACGGTTCTCAATCCGGTCGGTCCGATACGAAAATGGTGGCGGCGGATCATCGCCCGGCTGCGGCACCATCACGGAAAAATCGATGGTCGCCCCATCTAAGCGAGGAGGCGTGCCGGTTTTGAGCCGGCCCACTTCGAACCCCAGGTCGCGCATACAATCAGACAGGTGCTCGGCGGACGCCTCTCCGGCTCGTCCCGCAGGAAAATGATTCAAGCCGATATGGATAAGTCCCTTAAGGAATGTACCCGATGTCAGAATAACGGCCTTCGCCTGGATGTGATCACCGCGATCCGTCACCACGCCTGCAATCGCGCCGGCATGCGTCAGCAAGCGATCGACCGTTCCCTCGCCGATCGTCAGCCCTGCCTGCCGGCTCAACGTTCGTTGCATGGCGTCTCGATACAGCTTCTTATCGCATTGGACGCGGAGGGCTCGCACCGCCGGGCCTTTACTCGTATTGATGAAGCGGAACTGGATGCCGGCTTGATCAGTGTTCCGCGCCATCTCCCCACCCAGCGCATCGATTTCCTTTACCAGATGTCCTTTGGCGATTCCCCCGATCGCCGGGTTGCACGACATCTGCGCGATGCGGTCGCGATCCATCGTGAGCAGCAAGGTTCGCGCACCCATGCGCGCCGCGGCCAAGGCGGCTTCACAGCCGGCATGGCCTCCACCCACTACAATGACGTCAACCGCCTGTCCCACGTTCAACCTGTTCCTATTTGCCGATACAGAATTCTGAAAAGATCCGACCAAGAATCTCGTCCGTCGTAATGGCGCCCGTAATTTCTCCGAGCGCGTCGGCTGCGGCGCGTACATCGATTGAGACAAGCTCCCCAGCCATCCCGCACTGCACGGACTCAAGGGCCTGGCCCAAGGATTCACCAGCCCGGCGCAATGCGTCCCGATGTCGCACGTTCGTTACCATGACGCCCTCAGTTGCCTCAAAGCCCCCGGACACCAGCTGAGCGCGAAGAGCCGACTTCACCATCTCAACCCCCAAACCTGTCTTCGCCGAAATAACATACAGCAGATGGCCCGCAAGCGCTGCATCCGTTTCCGCCGTATCGGCAAGATCCGCCTTGTTCAGCAGCACCACGTGCTTGCGATCTCTGACCGCACTCAAGAGTTCCCGATCATCGCTCGTAAGGGGCACACTCCCATCCACTACCACTAACAAGAGGTCCGCCTCGTCCTGTGCGGCACGCGTCCGTTTGATCCCTTCCTGCTCGACGATATCTTCCGTTTCCCGCACTCCTGCCGTATCAACCAAACGAATTCTCACCCCGTCAAGATCGATGGATTCCTCAATCACATCCCTCGTCGTCCCAGGAATGGCCGTCACAATGGCCCGCTCTTCCCTCAGGAAACGGTTCAACAGGCTGGACTTGCCGACATTCGCGCGGCCAAGGATGACGACACGCGCCCCTTCCCGCAAGATCCGTCCCATCCTGTGCAGTCGCTTCCAGTTTCTGAACCACCGCGCACGCCTCCCTCACGATACGCACCAGTTCATCGCGTTGAAGAAAGGAAATATCTTCGTCCACAAAGTCGATCCCCGCCTCCACATGGGCCAACACCGTCAGGAGAGAGGTCCGAGCCTGTTCCACCTCACGCGCGAGATCACCTCGTAGCTGGCGTTGCGCGATGTTCAATCCTGCGGATGATGTGGCCCTGATTGTATCGAGTACCGCTTCCGCCTGGGAGAGATCTAACCGTCCGTTGAGGAAGGCCCGCTTCGTAAACTCTCCCGGCTCCGCCATCCGTGCACCGGACTCAATACATACCTTGCAGACCATTTCGAGTACCAACGCCCCGCCATGAGACTGAATTTCGACCACATCCTCTGCCGTAAACGACCGCGGAGCCTTCATATAGACGACTAGCGCTTCATCGAGCAGGCCCGATACAGGCGGGCGTTTATGCACGACTCTCGCCTCTTCCCGCTTGTCCGATGTGGGAATCACAAGATCGGCAAGATGCAGCGTATGAGAGGGAACCGATGAGAGGGGAGCACCAGACCGCAACCGAACAACTTGGGAAGCGACGACAAGCGCCTGAGGGCCACTCAGACGAACGATCCCAATGCCGCCCTCGCCTGCGGGGGTGGCAATGGCACAGATCGTGTCTTCGAGTCCGCCATGCATGACGACTCTTTCACTGGCAGGATGCTGAAAAAGTCCTCCAGCTTTCTGGAAGGTTAAGGCTCAGGTTGAGGCTGAGAACAAGAAGTCTGAACTGCTACCTGACTCAGCCTACCTTCCCGCTGCGGCCTTGCCCAACGCGCGTCTGCGGCCGGGTTGCTGGATCAGGCCTTTTTGAGCATCCTGCGTGGCAATCTCCTATTGTTCCAGACGGGCAGTTCAGTGAAGATCTTCCTGCCTTGAATCGTCGCCCGAGACTGGCGGGACGAGCCAGACGCGAGGGTTCATCTGGTTCAACCAAACAAACGAGACAGACCAGATAAACAAGATAGACCAGCTGGGAGGCGCCTATGCGTTCGGGCTGCCGCTCTGCTCGGCCCCTGCCGAGACAAGTGCCTTGTCTCGAAACAGAAAACGATCCGTGATCAATTGTTGGGAGATGGTCAGGGTATTGTTCGTCACCCAATACAACACAAGGCCCGCAGGAAAATTTACGAACAGGAATGTCATGCCCACCGGGAGCACCAACATGATCTTCGCCTGTGTCGGATCCATCGTGGTGGGGGTGATCTTCTGTTGGATAAACATCGTCGCCCCCATGATAACCGGCAACACATAGAAGGGATCCTGCACCGACAAATCGGTAATCCAGAGCATGAAAGGGGCTTGGCGCAAATCGATCGTCGTGTAGAGGATATTGAACAGGGCTACGAAGACCGGCATCTGCAGGATCATCGGGAGAAAGCCGCCCAGCGGATTCACTTTCTGATCCTTATACAGCTTCATTAACTCCTTATTCAGACGGTCGCGGTCTCCCTTATATTTCTCCTGGACTTCTTTGATCTTGGGTTGGATCACCCGCATCATTTTCATCGACTTGTAGCTCTTGTATTGCAACGGCGCAAATAACAGCTTGATTGCCACCGTCAGCAGAATGATGGTGACCCCATAGTTATAGGCATAGTCATGGATGAACCGCAGCACATAAAAGATCGGCTTAGCGACCGATTTCACAACAGTCCAACTGCCGAAGATGAAGAATCCGAAATCGATCATATCTTCCAGGCCCACGTTCAATGAGCGGAGCGTGTCGTATTCCTTCGGGCCTGCATACAGCTGAAGAGCAACCGAGGACGCGGCTCCGGACGCGGCCATCCGCACCCCAGCCGACACGATCTTTTCGCCTTCGTTCTTGGCCAGCGCGGCCGCGCCCTGCTTCGGCATCAATACCGATAGAAAGTATTTATCGTGCAATGCGACCCACTGAACCGCCCCCTTCCGCTCAAGCTCCTTCTCCGGCGTCTCTTTTTCTATTTTGTCGTCAACCCGCCAGGCAGATCCGATCACACCGATGAACCCAGAACCCCATTCCACGATACCGAAGTTGGTCCCCAACCCGATATCATACGGTTCGGTCACCCCCTCCAAAGCGAGCGATACATCCACCACATAACTGTTGTGATGAAATGTCAGCCGTTTCTCCACGCCGAGATGGGTAACCGAATCGTGAAACTGCATCGTGACATGACCGACAGGGTGAGCGGCATCGAGAATCGTAAAATCTTTTTCAATATTATAGAGGCCTTCTCGAATCGTCCTGTCGATGTCGGCATTCGCCACCGAAATCGAGAGTGGGCCTCTGAACTTCCCCTCTTGATAAACGAGTTGCACCGGCTTCTTGTCGGGGGGCGCCGTATGGTATCGCTTCAGCTCCCAGCTTCGAATCACCCCACCACGATTCGACAGTCCGACTCGAACCAGATCCGTTTCAACCGTCACCGTCTGTTCCGATATTGCCGGCGAAATATCCGATGAGGGAAGCGCCAGACTTTTGACCCGATTTGGCTGGGACGCTCAGACCGGTCGAACCGCTGTCCTTGCCTGTCACGGGGGCGGGAGTCGGCTCTCGCTCCGTGGAGGAGGAGCCCGGGACAGCGACGTCCTGAGCAGGAGGCGGCTCAGGGAGCCACCCCATCTGCTTGAGGAGGAAGTCAAATCCCAGGATGATCGCTAACGACAGAACGAGAAAGATGACAATGCGTTTGTCCATAATAAATAAACCGCTACCCTGATGTGAACAATTGTGACCCTACTACTTCACAGAATCCATTCCTCCAGGATCAAATGGGTAATATATCAGCAGACGGCAGATCGAAAGCTTGCCTCCACGCAGCACCCCATACAGGCTGATCGCGGCCCGCTCATATTCAGAGCAGGTTGGCTAAGTAGGACAGGCTCCTAGCAGGATGTTGAAAAAGTCTCTGTTCTCACCCACCAGCGCAGACGCACCTTTCCCCTGCGGCGTTCTCGCATCGCTCAGAGGCTCAACGTACCAATGAGATTCTCGGAGGTCGGAAGCGCTGGATGGGCTTTTCCGTTCGCCAAGATCTCATGCAAGGGCGCAACGGCCCACACGAAGTGCGGTCTGTACCTCCTCGCCTCTTCACTCGCTGCGGCCTTGCTGATCGGCCTTTTTGAGCATCCTGCGGAAATATTCCTCTGTTGTGCCACACATGCAGACCATCGACGTTCTGGCTTGCCTACATAGTTTTCCGCAGCCTGCTAGGAAAGCCGAGATCCAATAGGGTAACCGGCAAGCAGAGTCAGACACCACTGGCGCATGCTAGTCCTCATGGATACGAAGCAGCCTTTGACGCTGGAGCGCCGACAACCACACCTCTTTCAAGACGGCAAAGGGTTGCACAATCGAACCCCGTTTGGGGAAGACCACCAGGGCCAGTCCAGGGAGCAATTGACCGCGCAGTTGCCGCGTGAGCTCCCGAAACAGGCGCTTCACCCGATTTCGGCTGACGGCTCCCCCGAATCGCTTCCCCACCACGATACCAACCCGGCTGCCACTCACGTCAGTCCGGCAAATCACCATATTAAACAGGGCAGTCGAGATACGACTGCCGTGTTCCTTGGCGTACTCGATGTCGCGACTGCGTTTCAGGAACAGATCCCTGTCACCTCCGACCCTGCGACATCGTCATCATCATAAAAGAGGGCCAGCTTGCACAGGACTTCCCCTTCGAGCCCAGATCTCCGGACTTGGTCCTGACCAGATACCGTCATCCTGTGTTGGGAACTCTCTTGTCTGGGGCACATAACGGAGGGCAAGGATTGCTTCGTGCAGCCCTAGTCAGCGTCGCTCGACCTATACGGTTAAGCGGGCCCGCCCCTTCGCGCGACGACGAGCCAAGACCTTCCGGCCATTCTTCGTACTCATCCGCTTACGGAATCCATGTTCACGTTTCTTCTTGAGGTTTGATGGCTGCTGAGATGTAAACGACATGCAATCACTCCTTGCCTAAGAACATTCATGGATGAATGGGGCATTATAGGGACGGGGTGGCACCCTGTCAAACTACGTGCTATCCATCCAGGAACGGTCACCTTGCGAAAGAGCGTCATGAGGTACATCATCTCTAACAGAGTGTTGAAAGAGTCGCTCTCAGGAGCCGTGAAACGTGAGGCGTGAAACGTGACATGAAAGACTGCTGAGTGCTCTTCATCCGAAACCTTACTAACGTTTTACGTTTAACGCTTCGAGTTTTCCGCAGTCTGCCAAAGTCCCCGAGAGACAGTAATCTTAACCCATTGATAACTCTTTCGTATTGAGGCGCTTTTGTCGCTGACAGACTAGATTGCCCCAGGAGCTCCGAGCCTCGCAATCTTTCACACTGCTATATCGTTGCAACAGCTGAGATTCCTCCTAGCCCTTGCTATGGCCGTTCCTGGCATTACCCTTGCGCATTATTAGCTTGCATTCTCGACATCTTGTGTGGGAGAGCACCGCGGATGGCAATTGACACGGCAGACTCTCCGACCGCACAAACTAAGGCGAAGACCATTCACGTAAGGAGTCAGGCCGCTTCTCGCGAAATCGAGACAGCCATTTCTAAGATCGGAAAGAGAAAACCCTCTGTGCCGAAGAAGAAGTAAGGTAGACTTGCTGTATGTCCAGTCATTGTCCACGACTAACATGGGCGTTCTTGGGGTGGGGGGCCATGGCGCTAGTCGGTTCCCTCTCTGGCTGCATGGAGGCCGTGCCTCAAGACGCGGTCAAAGCGGTTGAAAACATCGATCGAGACTTGATGGAATTACGGGCGGCTGATTTCTCGCCCACCGACTATGCCCAGTTCGCAGAACAGTGGACGGCCCTAAAAGCTCGTGTCCAGGCCGACGAGGATCTGATCCGTTGGCCGTGGGAACCCAACGACTTGGAGGTCGCCCTCCGTCGGCTGCAAGAAGAAGGGTCCCGCACAGTCGCCCGCCTTACGATGGAACGTGAGTCGCTCCGCCGATCAGCCGAAGACAAGATCGCCCGGGTCGAAAATCGATTCCGGATGATGACCCTACAAGTCAGTGCCATCGATAGTCGGCTCGTATTGGGACAGAAATCCGATGAAACCGAACGATTTATGAAGCAGGCCCATACGTTCTATGAACAGGGTCGGTACGATCGGTCTCTCGACGCGTCTGACCGGGCCGCGCAGAATCTGGCGACGCAAGCGGCTGTGCTGAGCAGGGAATTGGGGCGGTACGCCGATCGAGATCGAATCAGCCGATGGCAAGAGATGGCCAAGGGTACCATCACCTGGTCACGCATACACCGTACCTCGGCGATTGTCATCAACAAGGCGGATCGAGTGTTGACCCTCTACAGAAACGGACAAAAAGTATTGTCGTACCACGTTCAGCTCGGGTTCAATGGTATTCGAGAGAAGCAGTACCAGGAAGACGGCGCCACCCCGGAAGGCCGATACCGGATCAACAGCAAAGTCGGGCAGGGACAGGCTCAGTTTTATCGAGCCTTGGTCCTCGACTATCCCAACGAAGATGATCGACGACGCTACCAGCTCGGCCGGAAGACGGGACAGATCCCGGCATCGCGAGCTATCGGAGGACAAATCGAAATTCACGGGGTTGAGAACAAACTGATGGCCCAAACGTTGGGGTGCGTCATGCTCGACAATCAGCAAATGGCCCATCTTTATGACCGAGTCGCGAAGGGGACGCCGGTCACCATCGTGGGCGCGCTACACAAACAGAACTCGGTGGCGCTGACTTTAGCGACGCTCGATGATCAGAGGGAAGAAAGCTGACTTCGTGCAAAGCAGCGGCATTCCGGTCTCATGATGCGTCAACCGTTCCGCCCACCGCCATCGATCCCGCCCTGCTCTATACGTTCCAAGTCCATTTTAAGACCCTCGTCAAACAACTAATCTAAATTCCCCTTCTCATCCGTCGAACCACGACACCATAGGTGCGACCTCCTATTTGTGTTTTTCTCATCCGATATCTACAATACTCGGAAGGCTTTCCATGACGCTTGAGACTGATCGATCATTTCCCTCGGAACTTCAATCCCTGGTCGCTGCGGCAAGTGCACGGCTCTCCGCATCCCATGCGGTCGAGCGACTATGGGCCCGCGACCATCGACTCTGGAAGCAAGATCCCACCGACATCGCCAATCGCCTCGGCTGGCTGACCATCATCGAGTACATGAAAGATCGGACCGAGGAGTTGCGGACCTTCGCCGCTTCGGCCAAGAAGCGCGGCATCCGCGACGTGGTCCTGCTCGGGATGGGTGGCAGCAGCTTGGGACCGGAAGTGCTGCGCGCGTCATTTGGGTCATCCCACGGGTTCCCCCGCTTATGGGTCCTCGATTCCACCGTTCCAGGCTGGGTTCGACAGGTCACGCAGTCGATCGACCCGGCTCGAAGCCTGTTCATCCTCGCCAGCAAATCCGGCGGAACCATCGAAGTCATGTCCCTCTTCGCCCACTTTTGGGAACGCGTTCACCAAACCCAGGGCCACCAAGGCGGCGAACAGTTCCTTGCCATTACCGATCCCGGCACCGGGTTAGAGAAACTGGCGGCAGAGCATCAGTTCTGGCGCATCTTTACGAATCCACCCGACATCGGTGGACGGTACTCAGTCCTCTCCTATTTTGGATTAGTCCCTGCCGCCCTGATGGGGATCGATGTCGCACGATTGCTCACGCGTGCCACAGTCATGGCCCAGGCCTGTCGAATCCAGCCCCCTCTTGGACAGAACCCCGGTGCCGACCTTGGCGCGACGATGGCCGCACTGGCGCAAGCAGGACGCAACAAGATCACCCTGATCGCATCACCGCAAATCGCCACATTTGGTCTGTGGGCGGAACAGCTCCTCGCGGAAAGCACCGGCAAGGAAGGAACCGGCCTCATCCCCGTGGCGAATGAACCGATTGTCTCACCGACCGCCTATGGCACGGACCGGCTCTTTGTCTATCTTCGGTTGAAGGGAGATCAGAATAGACAGCTCGACCGACAGATCGCCGGACTCGCGCGACAGGGCCATCCAATCCTGACGCTCACGCTCCAAGACCGTTACGATCTCGCAGGAGAATTTTTCCGGTGGGAAGTCGCCACGGCCATGGCAGGCCACCTCCTGGGGATTCATCCGTTCGATCAACCGAACGTCCAGGAAAGCAAAGACAACACCGCCCGCGTACTGGAAACCATCCAGTCCACCGGCCGGTTGCCCAAACAGACCACCGCGACCGCGACACAAGCCGCGGCACAACTCAAGCGACAGGGTCGTCCCGGCGCCTACGTCGCCATCTTGGCCTATACGACACCATCCTCCAAGATGGAACAGGCCATTCGCTCGCTGCGAAGAACGCTCGTTTCTCATCACCATGTGACCACGACAGCCGGCTATGGTCCGCGCTATCTCCACTCGACAGGCCAACTCCACAAAGGAGGTCCGAAGAGCGGAATATTCTTACAGTTCGTCGATCAGATGATTCCCGATCTCAGCATTCCCGGAAAACCGTTCACCTTTCGCACGCTCGCGCAGGCCCAAGCAGCCGGCGACATACAGGCGCTTCAGGCTCACGGTCAACAGACCATCGTCTTGCCCTTGGGCAAGAACCCGGTCGCGACGATTCAGGCGCTGACGAAGTCCCTCGCGCCTCGCACGCCGACTCGGCGTCCAACCATGCGCCGCACCAGGAGCGGGCGCGCCCGCAAGAAGTAGGATGCCCGCCGTGCCCGACATTCGCATCCACCGCGACAGCCAAACATGGGCTGAAGCAGCAGCTGAATTCGTACTGGAAGTGGGCAAAGAGGCCGTTCGCGCGAACGGCCGATTCTTCATCGCACTCTCCGGCGGCACGACGCCGGAAACCCTCTACCGAGCCCTGACCTCTCCCGCCTTCGCCGATCGCTTCGATTGGTCCCGGACCACCTTTTTTTTCAGCGATGAACGCTGCGTCCCTCCGGATGATCCTCGGAGCAACTACGCCTTGGCCGACAAAACCCTGTTCACCCCTCTGAGAATTACGCCCTCACAGGTCTATCGTATGGCAGGGGAATCCCGTGATCCCCAGGCGGCGGCCTCTGAGTATGAACAGCAGTTGCGTCTTGCGACGAAGACCTCCCCATCGGTCCAGCCATCCCTTGACCTCATCCTCTTAGGGCTAGGCGAAGACGGACACACGGCCTCTCTCTTTCCTGGAGCACCGGTCCTACGAGACCACCAACGAGTGATTGCGGCAACGCAATCTCCGAAAGATCCACCCAACAGACTGACCATGACCCTAGGTGTGATCAACCGGGCGAGTGTGATACTGTTTCTGGCTATAGGAACTGGCAAAGCAGGAATCGTGAGAGCCATCCTCGATCCGAAGACCGAGGCGGAACGACAGCTCCCTGCATCGTTGGTCCAGCCAGAGGAAGGCCGCCTCATCTGGTTCCTCGACCGAGCTGCGGCAGCCGAGCTTCCGATACATTAACAGCGGACGAGTGGATGAGGGCGAGATGATTGTTGCCGGAGATATCGGGGGCACGAAAACTCACTTGGCCCTGTTCGACTGGAGCAAGGAACGCGTCGATCCCGTCCGATTGGAGTCATTCCACAGTGCCGATTACACCTCGCTCGAGGACATGCTCACTGAATTTCTCGTTCCGCCGAAGCCCCCGACGCCCATCGACGAATTCGCAACCGAGAAGAGCGACGCTGCCGAGCCGGAACCGGAACGTTCAGCGGGAAAACCGCCGAAAATCGACGCGGCCTGTTTCGGCGTCGCCGGTCCCGTCATTCAGAACCATTGCTCAGACGACCAACCTCCCGTGGGTGGTCGATGGCGCAACGCTGGCGAAACAGTTCGACATACCGAGAGTGAAGCTGCTCAACGATCTCGAAGCCATGGCACACGGGATTCTGTTGCTCCGACCGGACGAAATCGAAATCCTCAACGTTGGCACTCCTCCACCGCACAACCAGGCGCTCGCCCTGATCGCTGCGGGAACCGGACTGGGCGAGTCCATCCTCTTCTGGAACGGTTCGCGCTATCAGCCTATGCAGTCGGAAGGGGGTCATGCGGACTTCGCACCGAACAATGACAACGAAATTGAACTGCTGCGCCATCTGCGCAGTAACTACCTGCACGTGAGTTACGAACGTGTGTTGTCAGGCCCCGGTCTGCATGCCATCTATGACTATGTCCGCGACAGCAAGAAGAATGAGCCCACGTGGCTCTCGGAACAAATCAAAGCCGGCGACCCTGCTGCGGTGATTGCAGCAGCCGGGCTCAAGGGCCAGGCAGACATCGCCAAGCAGGCGCTCGACCTGTTCGCCTCCATCTATGGAGCTGAAGCCGGCAATCTTGCCCTGAAGGCGATGACACTTAACGGTGTGTATCTGGGCGGCGGCATCGCACCGAAGTTGCTGGCCAAATTGAAGGACGGAACATTCATGAAGGCATTCACCAACAAAGGTCGCTATACACGCTTGATGAGTTCGATCCCGGTCAAAGTGGTCATGAACGACAAGACGGCGCTACTCGGTGCCGCATCCGTCGCCGCGGCCCTCTCCCATACCCTCGCGCCATGATGAGCAACCAGGACCTCGACAGCCTGAAGAAAGCCGCGGCGTTAACAGCCGTCGAATTCGTCCGTGATGGGATGGTCGTTGGCCTCGGGACCGGCTCAACGGCTAAGCATATGGTCATCGCGCTGGGGGAAAAGGTCCGCGCGGGCATGACACTTCGGGGAGTGCCCACGTCGAAGGAAACGGCCCTGCTCGCCAGGCAACAAGGGATCATCCTCATCGATACCGATAATGCCTGGGTGATCGATGTCGCGATCGACGGGGCAGATCAGGTCGATCCGGGCTTCAATCTCATCAAAGGCGGAGGCGGCGCGCTCCTGAAGGAAAAGATTGTCGCGGCTTCGGCCAAGCAGTTCATCGTCTTGGTCGACTATACCAAGCGAGTCCCCGTACTGGGGGGATCATTCCCGCTCCCAATCGAGGTGATCCCCTTCGGCTGGGGAAGTACGGCACGAGAAATTGAGGCCCTCACGCAGAGTCGTGTGGTGCTCAGGGAACGGAACGGATCGCCATTCAACACGGAAGCAGGCCATGTGATTCTGGACGTGCATCTCTCACGGATCGACAACCCGCGAGAACTCGATATCGCCTTGCACCTGATTCCCGGAGTCGTCGAGACCGGCCTCTTTGTCGGACGAACAGACCTGCTCATCGTAGGCACCGCCAACGGAGTTGAGACGCACCCTGCGACGAGGACATGACTGAGCCGCTGAGCAGACGACAGACCCTACAGGCCCTCGGTAAGCATGTCCGATTCCTCCTGGCCATTCCACTTACATCGTTCCTCAGCTCGTGCCTCAACAGTACCTTCGTGCAAGCAGCCACCGAACGACTGAAAGGTGAGAATATGAATCAGGCCTCTACTCCAGGCACGCTCGATCCATACAGGCTTCCGAGACATGTGGTCCCGACTCGCTACGATCTACGATTGGAACCGGACCTGCCTGCATCAAGCTTTGCTGGACAGGAAGCCATCACCCTCACGGTCCATCAGCCAACCTCTGAAATCGTCCTCAACGCCATTGAACTCGACATCACCTCGGCCAAGATTGAGGGAGATTCAGGCCCGGCGAGACAGGCCACGATAACGTTGGATGCATCGCTCCAACGTTGCCATCTCACATTCACCACGCCTCTCTCACCAGGAATCTGGAAACTGACGATGACATTCTGCGGCACGCTCAACGACAAACTCCGCGGTTTCTATCGCAGTACCTACAAAGACGAGCGTGGTGCGACTCACAGCATGGCCGCAACACAGTTCGAAGCCACCGATGCCCGCCGGGCTTTTCCCTGCTGGGATGAACCGGATTTCAAAGCCGTCTTTGCGGCGACGCTGGTCATCGATCCATCGTTAACCGCAGTCTCCAACACCACAGTCGCATCCGAAACGCTTGCTGGCGGGAAGAAGGTCGTCCGCTTCGCCGATACGATTAAGATGTCCACCTACCTGGTCGCGTTCATCGTAGGCCGGATCGAGCCGACCGAACCAGTGATGATCGGCCAGACCCCGCTTCGCCTGTGGGCCATCCCTGGGAAAGGGCATCTCGCTCGATTTGGCCAAGACATTGCGGCGGCATCGCTCTCCTTTTTTGAGAGGTACTATGGGATCCCCTACCCAGGTGACAAGCTAGACCTACTCGCCATTCCTGACTTTGCCTCCGGGGCCATGGAAAACCTGGGCGCCATTACATACCGTGAAACGGCCTTGCTGGTCGATCAGCCGAGCGCCACACACGGCGAACTGGAGCGCGTGGCCGATGTGGTCGCGCATGAAAACGCGCACATGTGGTTCGGCGATTTAGTGACCATGTCCTGGTGGAACGGGCTCTGGCTGAACGAAGCCTTCGCCACCTTCATGGAAATGCTGGCCGTCGACGCCTGGAAACCGGAATGGAAACGATGGGACAGTTTCGGTATCTCGCGCGCCGCGGCCTTTTCTGTAGACGGACTGCGGAGTACAAGACCGATCGAATATCCGGTGCAAGCCCCCAAGGACGCCGACGCGATGTTCGACGTCCTGACCTATGAAAAGGGCGCATCGGTGCTCCGGATGTTAGAACAGCACATTGGACCGACGGTCTTCCGCGACGGGGTCCGCAACTACTTGCACGCACATGCCTATGGGAATGCCGACACGAACGATCTCTGGGTTTCGCTCGGGAAGATCGCCAAACAGCCGGTGCCTGAACTCATGAACGGATGGATTTTCCAACCAGGGTTTCCGCTCGTGACCGCTCACTGTCAGTCCGTCATCCGAACTCATGATCACCCAACAACGGTTCAGCTATCTGAGCGACGAGCAGTCCGGCCCATCACAAGACCAGCGATGGCAGATTCCGCTCCAGATTCGAGTCATCGCCGGAGGCAAGACCAACACCTCACGCATGTTGCTGACGGAGAAAGACACGACAGTCCCGCTTCCCCACGATTGGGAGTCAGTACTGATCAACGAGGGAGGTCATGGCTTCTATCGGGTGCGCTATGCACCAGACCTACTCGATCGGCTCCTGAACATCGGCATCGATCGACTCGCCGTCACCGAGCGGTTCAACCTCATCAACGACGCCTGGGCCACCACCGTCGCCGGCCACATGCCCCTCACGGACTATCTTGACCTGACAGCCCGCTTCACTACGGAGCGGGACAAGAATGTCTGGGCTGTGCTACTCGACTCCTTCTCCTTCCTGAACCGGATCATCACCGTGGAGGATCGGCCGGCGCTCGAAGCGTTCGTACGAGGTCGGATCGGTCCGGCCGTTGCAGACTTGGGTTGGGTCCCCCGAAGCGGCGAGAGCGAGCTGACGAAACAACTGCGGGGTGAACTGATCGGCGCACAGGGTAAACTCGGCAATGATCCGGCCATCCAACAACGCGCAGCCGAGCTGTACCGGGCTTACCGCAACGACGCGACAGCCGTTGACCCCAATGTCGTGCCCTCGCTCATCGCGATCCTCGCACATACGGGCGACGCAACCAGGTACGACGAATTTAACGAACGGTTCCGTACCGCCGCCACACCGCAAGAAGAACGGCGCTATCTCTTCTCGCTCGCGGCATTCCAGCCCAAGGCATTGCTCGAACGCACACTTGCCCGCACCATCAGCGGAGAAATCCGCACACAAGACGCGCCGTTTCTTGTCAGCGCCATCCTGGGCAATGTCTATGGCAGAGAATTAGCTTGGGACTTTGTGAAAACGAACTGGGAGAAGATGGACCAATTGTTCCCCAAACAAGGGCTGCGCCGCATGTGCGGTGGGATCGTCAGCCTCGCCACACCTGAACTCGAACGAGACGTGCGGGACTTTTTCATAACGAGCAAGATCGACCTCGGCGGGAAAACGCTCGAACAATATCTCGAACAATTGCGGATCGCCGTCACGGTCCGAGAACGAGACAGCCACGCCTTGCGCACCTACCTGATAGATACCGATAGGAGCGACTTGAGGCAGCTCAGCACTCTATAGTAGGCTGACGGCATACAGCTTGGCATCACGCGAGGGGCTGATGGTACTGTTTCGGCGCCTGTTGATGGCTGGTTTGATCCTTGTCGGCACGGGATGCTTGATTGGGTGCTCGGGAGACGACACTCAACAAAACTCTCAGCTTGCTACCTCCACTAGCCTCACACTGCAACCCGTCACAACAAATCTAACTTTTCCGGTGTTTATGACCGCAGCCCCGAACGACGGCACGCGTCTGTTCATTGTCCAGAAAGGAGGTCTCATCAGAATTTTTGACAGGAACAGCTCCTCCCTGCTTCCAACTGCCTTTCTCAATCTCAGCGGACTTATTTCAACCGGAGGCGAACGAGGCCTCCTGGGGATGGCGTTTGATCCCAATTACACTACGAATCGGTCGATTCTATGTGTTCTACACAAATGTGAGCGGTAATCTTGTGATCGCTCGATAGTGAGAAACGCGGTGGATGCAGACCTTGCTGATCCAGCTTCCGCAGTGATTCTGCTCACCATCACACTAATCCAACCTTTTCAAATCACAACGGCGGCATGCTGGCATTTGGCCCAGATGGATGTCTGTATGCCGGGATCGGTGACGGAGGAGGTGAGCGGCGACCCGAACAACAACGGGCAGAATCTATCTTCGTTGCTCGGGAAACTCCTTCGCCTCAATCCCGACACGGGGGTGGCCTGCAGTAATAATGGCATCATCAATCCGTTTATCCTCGTCGGCGGCGCGCCGCAAGTCTGGAGCCTGGGCTTAAGGAATCCGTGGCGTTTCTCCTTTGACCGCCAAACCGGCGACCTCTATATCGGCGATGTGGGACAGGGTGCGAGAGAAGAGATCGATGTCGCCGTTGCCCCCAACGCAGGCCGTCAGGCCAATTACGGCTGGCGGTTGATGGAAGGGATTCCTTTGTTTCAACCCGTCCAGCAATTGCAACTCCGGCGGCCTTACGTTGCCGGTGCTCGATTATCCCCACGCCAGCGGGGCCTGTTCGGTGACCGGAGGCTATGTGTATCGGGGAGTCATGCCGTCTTGCGCGGGACCTACTTCTATGCAGATTTTTGCGCGGGATTTGTGAAGAGTTTCCGCTATCAGAATGGTCAACCCACAGAGCAGACGGAATGGCCTTTACTCAGTCCGCCGGGCAGTTTTGTGACCAGCTTTGGTGAAGATGCTGCAGGCGAGCTTTACGTAATGACCCAAGGAGGCGGCCTGTTCAAGATCGTACCCAATTGATGTGCTGGGGCCAGACTCTCGGGGTGGGCGGGTGAGAACGTATGCGCTGGCCGAGAAAAGAGGCAACCGGCATAGCAGTCAGTGAAAAGCTTGTGTGTGCGCACCGGAATTTAATTGGTCTGTATGTCTGAGACATCAGGAGCACATCATACAGGATGCTCAAAAAGACCGTTCAGCAAGGCCGCAGCGAGTGAAGACCGGAGGCGTACCCTCTGGGGTACGTTGAGGATCTGAACGATGCGAGAACGATGCTGGCGGGCTTTTTCAGCATCCTGCAGGTTGCATCGTTTACTCGTGCCTGAGCACGGCCAGCGGCCGTTGGCCGAGAATCCGGTAGGTGCTCGCAAAACCCACAATCAGCGTCAGCACCATCGTGAGGAGGAGGCCGATGCCAAGTACCCGTGGGTGTATGCTCCAGGGAAGATCGAACACATACCGCAACACAGCCCATGACAAGACACTCCCGAGGGACAGTCCGATCAACCCGGCGACGGCGCCCAGCAGGACATACTCAATGGCAAAGGCACGTGCAATCAGGCCACGGGTCGCGCCGAGCGCCTTCAGAATGACCGATTCGTAGAGACGCCGGTAGCGTGTCGCTGCGAGTGCCGCCGCCATGACCAACCCGCCGGCAGCAACACAAAATAACGCCACCGCCCTGATCGCCAACGAGAGACGATCGAGAACACGCGCGAAACCATCGAGCACGTCGCCGACATGGATCGCGCTGACGTTCGGAAATGAGACGACGACCGCCTGCTGCAACGGCACCTCTTCCTGTGGCGAGACCCGCACCGTCGCCACATAGGTAAACGGCGCCCCTTCAATCGCGCCCGGGGACAAGATCATGTAGAAGTTCGTCGAGAAATTTCCCCACTCGACTTTGCGAATACTGCTCACCTCCGCCGACACTGCGGCCCCCTGAATATCGAACTCCACGATCGAGCCGATCGTGAGGCCTAAATGCGTGGCGGCTTCTTCCTCCACTGAAACCTGTGGGGTCGAGAAGACCTGCCCAGGCTTCCACCATTCCCCTTTGACCAGCTGATTGTCCTTCGGTAGCTGATCGAGGAAGGTCAGCACATACTCCCGGGTGAGATACCACTGTTTTCCCCGTGCCTCTTTCCCCTCCGTGCGCTTGTCGTCCTTCTCCACTCCCTCTTCCTCCGCCTTGACGATATGTCCATCGATCGCATGGAGCCGCGAACGTACCAGCGGCGTGAGCTCCGGACGCGCCCGGGCAGTCTGTCGATCAACCAACGACACGAACTCCTTCGCTTGATCAGGCTGAATGTCGATAAAGAAAAAGGTCGGAGAGTCCGCCGGCCGATTCTCCTGTACTTGCCGGAGCAACGCCTGTTCCACCAGCGACACCGTGACAATCACCATCACGCCGATGCCGATGGCGACCATGATCCCGGTCGCCTGGCTTCCCGGCCGCACGACATTGCCCAGGGCATAGCGAAGGCTCAAGAGGCGAGGCATCGGCACCCAGGCCAGCCCGCGCACGAACAGCCGCGCACAGACAAAGAGGATCGTGATGGCGAGGGACAACGCACCGAGAAACAGGAAACCGATCGACCACGAACCGGCTTGCCACACCGAGAGTGCGCAGAGCCCGAGGATGATCCCTCCGGCCGTGCCGACATTCCATCGATCGGCCAGCCCCCATGTCACCCACCATCGTGACGGAGAAGTCTCACGCTCGACCGTCGCCTGTTCTGCATCGCGCCTGAAGATCGCACCTGGGTGAATGTCTCGAATTTTCAACAGGGGCCATAGGGTAAACAGCATCGTCGCCAACAATCCCAGCGTCGCCCCTTTTAACAAGGGCCAGATCGAGGACCACGACAATTCTGAGGAGACGCCTAATTGTTCGAGGAGGTCGGACACAAACAGACCTGCCATAAGTGGAGGCAGCCCCCGTTGGAGCGCAATCCCCAACAAGATCCCGGCGAGGCTCCCGACAGACCCCAGGAAGATCGCTTGCACCACATAGGTCGAAACCACCGTGGCCGAATCCGCGCCGACCGATTTTAAGATCGCGATCGTCCGCATCTTGTCCCGCAAGAACGCATGAATCGAGGTCCCGACCCCCAGTCCGCCGATGAACAGCGCGGTGAGACCGATCAGCCCGAGATAGCGGGAGAGTTGGTCGAGAAATTGCCTCAATTGTGACTGGGCCGTGCGATAGCTGGATATGCGCGCGGAATCTGCCGCCAGCCGATCGCGCAGCTCGGAGAGCAGAGGCTCCAACGGCATATCGGAGGGCATCTTCACGAGATACCGTTCTCGCACCCGGCTTCCAGGCTTGATCAGTTCCGCCGCCCGTAGTCCCTCCTGCGCAATCATCACCCGTGGGCCCAAGCTGAAGGCATTAGCCATTCGATCCGGCTCGGTCCGCACGACGCCGGCGATCAGAAACATCGCTTGACCGATCTTCAATTGATCCCCGACCGAGAGGCCCATCCGAATCAGCAGCGACTCCTGCACCACCGCTCCAAAACAAGAATACCCGCCACAACGGCGCTCATCCGGGTGGAGCAGGACATCAAGCGATTGCGCTGGGTCGAGTCGAATCGCCCCGTACAAAGGATACGTCGATTCGATCGCTTTGAGTTCGATGATCTGGGTCGATTGGGTCATAGCAGACCCGTGAGTCGAGCGCGCAGCCATGGCCACGAGTTCGCTCACATGGGTGAGGGCCATGCCTCGTTCGTCCAGCGAGTCCAGCACCGCCTGCCCCGCGAGACTCAGGGGATGCGTCAGACGAATTTCGAGATCGCCGCCTAACAACCCCCGCGCTTCTTTCGTGACGGCGCGCTCCACATGTGTGCTAAAGAGCGACACCCCGACCAAGGCCCCGACGCCGATCGCGATACAGGCGAAGAAATAGAGAAAGTGCCGCCAGGCTCCCCGGGTTTCACGCCAGGCCATCCTGAAGATGAAGCGATTCATTGGGATGACTCTGCGACTCGATCGTCTGAGTCGGTGAGGGTATCGGATTCGATGCGACCGTCGCGCAACGCAATCACGCGCTCCATCGAGGACGCAATGGCTCGCTCATGCGTGACGAGGACTAAGGTGGTGCCGTAATCGCGATGGAGGGAACGGAGCAGATTCATCACGTGCTCTCCCGTGGCCGAATCCAAGTTGCCGGTGGGCTCATCGGCCAACAAAATCGGGGGGTGGCAGGCGAACGCTCTGGCCACCGCCACCCGCTGCTGCTCGCCTCCCGAGAGTTGGACGGGATAATGATGAAGTCGCTCTCCCAGGCCGACGGTCCGCAACAGATCCGTTGCGCGATCCTGTGCCGTGCGCATCCCTGCCAACTCCAATGGCACCAAGACGTTTTCCAGGGCGGTGAGGGTGGGAATGAGATGGAAGGATTGAAAGATGTAGCCGATGTGATCGCGACGATACCGCGCCAAGGCACTCTCGCGCATCGTCGAGATCTCCACGCCGTTCAATGTGATGGAGCCGGACGTCGGGCGATCCAGTCCCGCGATGAGGCCCAGCAAGGTGGACTTCCCGCTCCCGGATGGGCCGACGATGGCCACGCGCTGCTTATCAGGAATTTCGAGCGTGACGTCGTCGAGGATCGTGATCTGATGGCCGCCTCCGGCCAAGCGCATCGTCAGGTGAGAGAGGGTGATCATGTTGTCCTACCAGCTCCGACAGTATCGTCCACGTGAACGGTATATTATACTGGATGACGATGCGCCGCTCATGGATTCTCACAAAACTATTTTCCTGCCTCTGCCTCTCCCTTATCTTCCTCTGTGGGTATGACCTCGGCAGTGCGCCCTGCCTCTCCGCCCCCGCCGTCGAGCTCCCCTCGCGAGGGAGTGGGACCACGGCTGGTAACCGAGGTTACGGCGCAACCGGGCCGACCGAAGAGGCCTGTCTCCGACGAACGCCCCCGCATCGTCGCCTTCGGCAACAGCCTGACGGCCGGCTTAGGCGTGCCACAGGATCAATCGTATCCCGCGCACCTGCAGCGGACGCTGGACGCAGCGGGCTATGCCTATCGGGTCGTGAACGCGGGAGTCAGCGGGGATACGACAGCCGGCGGAATCCGGAGGGTCTCCTGGGTCCTGAACAGCCGGCCGGCGATCGTCATTCTGGAACTCGGCGGCAACGATGGACTCCGCGGCCTCAGCCTGCACGAGACGCAAGCCAACCTCGAACGGATCATTCAACAACTCCAACAGGCCTCGGTGACCGTCGTGTTAGCGGGGATGAAACTCCCCCCGAATTATGGACAGGACTATACCGAAGGGTTTGAGGCGCTCTACCAGGCCGTCGCGAGCGGTATCACCTGACGCGGATTCCATTTTTTCTCGATGGTGTGGCAGGCTCCTCCTCGCTCAATCAGGCCGACGGCATTCATCCGACGGGAGAGGGCTATCGCCTGATTGTCGAGAAGGTCTTCCCGGCGCTTGAGCCATTGCTAGCCCGGATTGTTCATGACGGTTCGTCGCGAAATCGCTGAGCCGCGTCACGAGACCGGCGCGCGGAGCCCAGGGGACCGGCTCCGCCGTCTGCGGCGGTGCCTGTCCCGCTCCTCGACGGGGACAGGCGCCGAAAGAAGGGCGCCAGTCCCCAACAGTACGTTGAGGGTTCGAGGGGCGAGCCCGCTGGCCAAAGGCTCGTCGTAGCAGCGGATCGGCGATTGCAGCAGAAGCGCTGATGGATACTGGGGTTGAGCGAAACCGGTGAAGGCGGTCCAGGGAGAGGCCGCGGGGACGGGCGAGGGTTCGAGTCAGTTCGAGTTCCGGAACTTCGGACTTCTCCTTCTCGCACTTCACGTGCCACGGTCTGTGGCACTGGCGGGCTTATTCAGCATCCCGCCAAGAAGGCGTTCCGTCACTTCATGACCTCGCCAGTGCAATACCAGCTATCACCTTTCACGCCGTTGACTGCTGTGACTAGCTGTTCTGGCTTCACCTTGCCGGATTCGACGGTCACCACCGCATGGCCCGCCATACTCTTGACGTCGACCGCCTTCACGCCGGCCACTTTCGTCAGCGCATCCTGGACATTACCCAAATAGGCATCGCAGTACTTTCCGCCGAGCATGATCATGACTTTCTCTTCGCCCGCGAAGACCGGCGTCGCCATCGCACAAACGAATCCGATCAGACAGCCAAACTTGATGAATGTATTCATGACTTCCCCTCCTGTTGAATTGTCGCCAGCCTCTGCTTACCACAATCCACCCGCGCCGTACAATTCCGGCCCACCGCAAGCGCGCGATGCACCGCGCCGGCTAATAGCGGTATCACTTGACGCGGATTCCATTTCCCCTCGATGGTGTGGCAGGCTCCTCCTCGCTCAATCAGACCGACATCATTCATCCGACGGGAGAAGGCTATTGCCTGATCGTCGAGCGGGTCTTCCCAACGCTTGAGCCACTGCTAGAGCGAAACCGGTGAAGGCGGTTTCGGATGTATGAAGGGGGCGGGTCTCCTGCCCCCTTTTCTTCAGACTGAAAATGATACGTCGAGCGCTCTACTGTTCCGGCATGCCGTAATCGTCGAGCCGCTCGGGCAACACAGACGGCTTGGCTTTTAACCCTCCCGTGAGCGATGCCGTCGCTTGGTTGTTATTCAACGCCGCGTCCGGGTAATAGACCATCACGGTCGAGGCGCCATTCCCCGCTGGCACACTCTGAGTAATCTGGTTGGTCGTCGTGTTAATGATCGATACGGAATTCTCTGTCGATCCGTTCGACACCACCACATACTTCGCAGAACCAGCCCCTGCCGGACCATCGGCGTAAATGTCGAAGTTGTGATTGCCGGTTGTCGACAACAACCCAATCTGCCGCAACAAGGTCGGAGCAGCCGGGAAAGCTGAGCAATCATATGCAAACAGAAGATTTTTCTTCTGATTGACAGGCTGATTTACCGTTCCCGTCGCGGTGTTCGCAGCCAGCATGTAGAGCCGCTTGCCATTCGGAGCGAATTTGAATGTCGAGGGAACCACATCGGTCATCTCCGGCAAAATAAATTGGGTAACTGCCAACGGGTCGGCAGCCAAATCAACGACACCGATCTTGCCAAGTACATGCGCCGGATCCGTGGTCGTGTCCACTCCCCGAACAAACAGTACCCGCCCGTCAGGCGTGATTCCATACGAGGTGTACGGTGTCCCGGCGAGATTTAGTTCCCGTGTGATTGCGGCCTTATTGTGTCCTAGTCCAGAAACCACAAGTGTCGGATCGACTTCAACGAGAGTGCGGTAATTCTCTTGGATACTGTAGACCTTCCCCGTCACCTTTGAATAGCGAATGCCATGAGGATTCGACTTGTTGCTTGTGAATGCTGTGGTGAGTCCCGTGATCGATTCGTCATCACACGCGGGCTGGACGGGAACCTGCGCAGCCTGCCCTGCGTCAGTGCACAGATCGACACGAGCGATGAGTTTCAAATAGTTTGGGTTAGCCGCACCGCCAGGAAGAGTCTGGCTCGTTATCAATAACCGCGACTTCTCCCGCCGTCGTGCTGGACACAAATGCCCGTTTAG
>CAVZKI010000013.1:0-167887 GCA_963775905.1 Nitrospirota bacterium
AGCTCTACGCTACGGAAGCAGCGCGTCTCCCGCGACGTTCGAGGCCACCGGGGTGAAAATGAACCCCAAGACCGGGGGGAACCACCATAGAACCGTCTCGTCCGATTGCACGATTCGCACCTTCGTTGCACCGAGTTTTCTGGCCTGATCTGCGAAACTCTGGACTGTCGCGTCCAGTGAGGCGTCTCCTATGAGCGGTTTGGACATGAACAGGTTGATCGCGTAGTTCCTCGTGTTGATGTGCGTCAGCTTGTCGCCGTCTACCCCTTTTATGCCGTGCGTATTAGAAGCGAGGTCGGATATTGAGCAGCCAGCGGCAACTCCCATCGCACATACGAGCATCGCCATAGCAGAATATCTCATGGTGTTCTCCTTTAGGTGGACACACGCCCATTCGTGTGTAGATTCGGGTTAAATCTATCCCACAAAACAGATTCCAGTCTGGTCAAAATTGCTCAGTTTGAAGTATCCAGATGGCAGGCAACTCCACGTTCGCCTTGCTCGAAATCAACGAAGCCTCATCAAGGAGAACTAGTCGTGGAGGACAATATTAAGGAGCGAACTGTGCACTTCCATTCTGCCGTTGTAGCGAATGAAGCCAAATTTCTGGAACCTATTCAGAAAGAAACTGACGCGGGAGCGCGTGGTGCCGACCATGTTGGCCAGCGTGTCCTGGCTGATCTTCGGAATGACCGGCTCCGGCTTGCCTTCTTTCCCATAGTGGGCCAGCAACAGGAGGATCCGCGCCAGCCGCTTCTCGACCGAATTGAAGAGATGATCAACTAAGTCCGCTTGGATACGCACATTGCGAGACAGCAGATAGGCCATAAACAGCTCGGAGAAGCTGGACTCATCGTGGAGTACACGGATCATGGCCGCCTTCTCAATACGCACGATCGTGGATATGCCCACTGCGGTGGCGGTCGCCATGCATGCCAATTGCCCGACGAGGCAGCCTTCACCAAAGAAGCTGCCGTGCTCCAGAACCCCGACGACGGCTTCTTTGCCCTGTCGTGAGAGCACGGTGAGCTTGACCCGGCCCGTCTGGACATAAAACACGGCATCGGCCGCATCCCCTTGCGAGAAAATCAGCTGCGCCTTGGGGGCCTGCAACGTCGTCTTGCCGTGGCCGACTTTGCCAAGAAAGGTCTGGGGATTGAACGGTGTGGCTAGTGTTCCGGCCGCGGGCCTTCTTATTTTCTTGTCAGGAAGGAGCCCGACGACAGTGCCTGTTTCTGTTCGCGATGTTGTTCGCATTCTGTTCATACTTGCTCCAAGTCCTCTGCGCAATCTTTGCTCCCACGGCCAGCAACATTATTCCGTCGCATGCCAGTTGGTCCAGGATGCTTGGGTACTGGTCATGAGGACCTGGACCTCGGCCCTTCACGGCCTCAAAATATTGATCCATTATTAGGCTAACGGTTCCATCATGGGTAGTCTGGTCAAAATTGCTCAGTTCGGAAGGGAAGAATCCGCAGAAATAAGCAACCCAGCGCCTGCAGGCCACGGTCGTAGACAATCAGGCCCGACTATCAGGACCTGTTCGTGAAGAAACTGCCGCATGAGTGTCTCGTGCCTATTCATGCCGGCCCACGTTATTTCGAAGAAACTTTCTTGGCTTCGGTCTTTGTAGGCACGCGCGGGCTCACGAGTTCGATGCGCATGATCGGCCCCATGAGTTGCAAGGGCCCTTCGAATTGCACGAAACTCGGCACCTCATCGATCAGGATCCAACAGGTATAGTGAAACTGGGCCGGGAGCTTGCCGATGGCCTTGCCGACTAACCCCCGAATCATACCGATCTGCGGGGTAAAGACGTACTGCGTCGCCTTACTCGACGACTCGCCGATCTGAATGGGGTGCTCATCTATGGCACGCAGCTGCACTTTGACGACCTGGGGCGCCGGCGTGAACGCGAGCACGCTCACCGTTTCGTCGGCGCCCTTCTGTAGGTTCTTCGATACGGTGATGAGCATGCCGTTGTAGACATCCTTGGGCAGATCGACCTGCCCGGTCAGCACCTCTTCTTTCCCACCCTCCCCCGCTTGTGAGTGCACCGTGTATTCCGCTGTGCCTCGGTCTACGGAGATCTCAATCTGGTCCGGAAACGACGGACCGCGTTGGACCAGACGATAGCTGATCATCGTAAACACCCGCTGTTGCGAGAAGGCCACTTTCTCATCGTGCAGGGAGCCGTCCTTGAACCGGAACACCAACTGGCTTTCGACCAGATCGCCCTCTTTGACCACCTGGGTCATCTCACCCTGGCCCAGGATCTCCCCAGCAAGCGACCGCACGAGGAGAAAGCCATGGGTCACGCCCTCCGGAAACCGCACCGCGACAGGAGCGGCATTTACAGGCGACGGACACGAGGGCTGCGAGCGCCATGAGGATCGCGAGGCATGCGCCGGCCGCACGATGGCCCACAAAGATGTTCAGACGACACGACATCGTATGGAGGGACGCCTTCATTTTTTCAGTAACTCAGCCAAGGGATGGAGTTCTTCTATATGCTGGGAGACCACCTTCACAATGCCAATGATGGGAATCGCGAGCAGCAGACCCCATACCCCCCAGAGCCATCCCCAGAAGAGCAACGAAATAAATACCGCCACTGCATTCATTTTCGAGATTTGGCCGGTCATCCAGGTGACGACAAATATGCCAACGAATGTGGCGATCGCCAGCGAACTGCCCGACACCACCAGCGCCATCCAGAAAGAGTCAAATTGCATGAAGCCCACCATTCCCGTCGCGACCGCGATCAGTGCGGGCCCTAAATAAGGAATCACGTGAAGGACACCGGCAGCGATCGCCCATCCGCCGGCATTGTCCAAGCCGATCCACCGGAACACGGTCCAGGTCAGGAGTGCCAGAAGCACGTTGGCCACCAACAGCGTAAACATATAACGCTGGATGGATACGTCGATGTCGTCCAAAATGTGCACCGTGATCTTCTTGTCCGACAGCGAGGGGCCAGTCAAACGCACCAACTTACGTTTGAACGTGTCGCCGGCCAGTAACAGAAAGAAAACCAAAATAACTACCATGGCCGATTGGCTGATGAATCCGAACACTCCCATGGAACCTGCCATCAAGTAGTCGCCCAGCTTGAACGTGGGCTGGTCAATGACGATGTGGGTCGCAGGCTGCTTGGGTGTCGATTGGATATCCGCCGCCTGACTGGTTGCCTTATCGATCTCGCGCGCTGCGGCTTGCACTTTCTGCATGGTATTGGGCTGCCCTTCCCGCATGCTGCGGAGCGCGACAGACAATTTGCTCGCCGCTGCGGGCAACTGATCGAGGATAGTCTGTATCTGGCCGCGCAGAGAGATCGTCCCAAATACGCCCCCACACAGGACAACCAGCATGACAATGCTGGTACCCACAACCCGAGGGATCTTAATCCGCTCCAGCCACACCACAAGAGGATTGAGGGTGTACGCAATGATGATTCCGATCAGGAGCGGTATGAAAAACTTCTCTGCCCACTGCAGCGCAAATACCACGACCACCGTCGTCACAATGGCCAATGCCAGGCCTCGCACGTCTATCGACACGCGGTCGGTAAGATGAGCAGGGTCCGGCAACGATGTGCTCTCTATCGGAGGGCATGCTCCTACTGAACTGGCCGGCATACTCTGCGGTTCAAAATTCACATCTGCTGCAGGTTTCACGGCAATACCGTCCATAGCGTTTAATCCTTGGAATGCACCCTTCTGGGCACAGAATGTCGGCGAGGGTGTGCCTCACAGAGGGTTCGTACACTCTGCCTAGAAGATCGGTGGCGGTCTGGTCAAAAGTGCTCAGATTGGAAGAATTGATGAGGCTGGCCGCGTGACGCTGCCTCAGCGCGAAGATGCGCAAGAAGGGATGTGGAGGGCATTCCTCCCACGCCATCCCGTCTCCACTGCGCATCCGGCGACGACTATAGGGATGTTATTGTTTGGCGGTCCGGGAAGAGGACGCCAGCGGCTGGATGAGACGACGCATGAGCGCCGCCAAGGGTTGGAGCGCCTTCTGGCTCTTCTCGTGTCCCGTGTCTTGGCCCGCCTGTCCAGCTCGCATCTCTCGCAGATTATAGGCCACCATCCGCTCGCCCTGGACTGCCTCCGGTTCTGCTGGTTCCCAGAGATCCACACGCGAGCCCAATATTTCAAAGCGCTGGTGCGCATTGAAGACCCGCTCTACGTCATCAGAACGGGCCATGTGCACGATCCCGAGGCCGAGAGAATGGCCCCACTCATCCCTCAGAACTTGCGCGAGCACCACCGTTCCAAACGGGATGAAGGCCTGTCGAAGCTTGTCATCGGTGCAAAAATAGGACAGCCCGCTGACATGGATATGGGTACTCATGTCGAACCCTCTAGGTGAGAAGCAGGTCATCGCACACTACCCCATTATGCCTCTAGGGTCACTGGCCGTCTGTTCAAAATTGCTCACTTTCGAGATATTTTAGAAATATTTCATGGAAGGTCATTTTACCCTCGCCTGATCGAACGCACCGACGCGTCATGACCTGCTAACGCTCGTGCAGGACATCGTGAGCCCGACCGGCCTTCGGTGAACTGTCTGTCGGCCTTCCTCACTGTCCATCAAGCCCATCGATGTTTGGGATAAACCGGATAGGTCGTTGTTCGTTGGTTCCATCATCGATTCCTCCTTAACTCCCGATTTGTTTTTGTCTCACGGGCAGTTCGCGAAAGAGATGTCATCGGTTCGTCACCTGTCGCGTCTTCCTCGATTTCGTCGGCTAAGCCTTGTGTTCCTGCCCACGGCCGACCTCCTCCAGCACGATCACGACTCGTGAGGCGTCGTGTGAATTCCGATCCGCCATCCCGAATCCGCGAGCCAGGATCTTGCGCTCAGTTTCAAAGATGACGCGCTTCAATTCAAAGATCTCCCAGATGTTGGCTTCTCGACGGTAGTCCAGCGTCTCTTGGATCTGAGCACTGAGTTCGCGAACCGGCGCCGAACGGATATCGTGGACTGATTTGATCTCCGCCTGATTGAGGTGACCGGTCAATTCCAAGGCCAGGCTATTTATATGCAGCAACTGCTGCCTACGCGAAAAGATCAGAATGCCCGGTCGCGAGCGCGCAGATGCACCCTTTGCGCTCGGCTCATAAAAGGACAATCCATGTTCGCGCCACGCGTGTGATTCATCGCCATCTCGTATCACGGTTCCGCCGTTCATCATCGAATGCCTCCATAAATCGGAAAAAGGGTTGCAGTATCCTCGCACGCAACGATGACCCCATGTCATTGTTGATTGTGAGATGAAAACATGATGTGAGATTTACCGATGCATGATCCATGGGTCGAGACTACATGATGGCGCAGGATCAAACTCGGCGGAAGAAATGCACTTCCAGGAGAAACCGGAGGGCATCAAACGGCGTGGCACAACCGCCGCAAGACCTTCCACTCATATGGAGCAATACCTTTCAGAGTGAGGTCTTAGGAACACGACTCCTCCCTGCTTGACGATCCCGCGAGGCGTCGACCGTTTTGCCGCAGGAGGGCGGAGGCGATTGGCACGAACGACGGAGTCCTCGATATATCCACAATTGATACATCGTGTTGCTGGGCACATGCAGCCTGCTTCCTCCCTCAGGTCACCGAAGGTTTCATGGACGAGCAGTCCCCTGCAGCGTTGACAGATCATAGATCCTCCCTCTGTTTTCTTCGTCGCTCATATGTGAGGTCACTTGGGTGCAGCGGCGCCGGTTCAGGCAACAGGCTGCTCCCTCATCGACAATTGCATCTGGGTTTCCATCCACGTTCCGCACTCGACCTTGGACTGGGCACAGGTTGGGCACAGATGCGGCCCTAGGGCTTTCGAGGTGTAGCACGCCTCCAGATCCGCTGAACCACATTCACAGCAGAAGGCCAGATCCATACGGAAGAAGTCTTGGGACAACCGAGCCACTCGGCAAGTCACGATGTCGCCTCCTCTGGTCTTAGATAAGCGGTGACTGTCAACGGCAGTATGCCCTGCAGATAGGTTGCAATCTGTTCAAAATTGCTCATGTTGGAAAAAATTAATGCGGATGATGCGCGGCAAGGCATACTGGACGGTAGCCGGCGAGGAACGTGGGGTTGTAATAGCGCCAAAAGATGAGGTCGAGGATGATGAGGGTCGTCACGCTATTCAAGGGCCGCGAGAGAAAACACCAGCCTCGCTGTCATATCAAGACCTTCGACCCACGCACACGCGCTCGTGATCAGGATCGAAAACAGGTAGCCTCGCCAGGTTTTGGAAGGTCCTATAAGTGAACGGTAACGCCTGATGGGTCCTGGTAATTCTCCCGATTCGAGCAATTTTGACCAGATTGCGAGTCGTGCTCGGTACAGAATAGATCCAGCCTCAATCCTGACGTCGTGTGATGCCCGAGTGTCAGAACGCCTTTCGGTAAGCCGATGGCCCAGGATCCTGACTCCGTACTGCGAGGAACTATGAGCAGACTACAAGAAATGTGGCTGTCAGGTTAGAGCATGGCCGGTGGTTGAATGCATTGTACTAGGTCAAAAACATTCTTAAACGGAGGTGATACATGAGCACCATACTCCTCGTCATCCTGATCCTATTCCTTGTTGGCGCGTTGCCTACTTGGCCTTACAGCGCGAACTGGGGTTACGGCCCCAGCGGCGGGCTAAGTTTGGTCCTCTTGGTCTTGGTCGTTCTGTTGCTGACTGGTCGGATTTAACAGGCTGCGAAAAAAACTTTGTTGGCCCGCGAGAGCCTCGATGGCTCGAACGTGTGTCAGCGAGAATATCGCCCTCCAGGATTAGCATGCTATTTCTGACTTATTGTTGATGAACGCAGCCGGGCTAGAGTGCCTCTGTCTTACCTCCTCATGTTTCCTCAAGCCCTGAGCTATTTTGACCAGGACGAGGCCGGTCTTTTAGCCATACTGACAATGCGTGCTCAGTCGTTTCTAGGTCAGTGCTATCACATATTTTCGAACAAAGGAGGAATTCCATGAAGAAGGAAATCATCTCGGTTGGCTTGGCAATCCTGTTCGGCGCCACTGTTATCCCGGCGTGGGCAATGTTCGAGTCCGACAGGGAGCTCAGTGAAAAAGCAACCGTCAGCATGATCGACGCGATTAAACCCGCGCAGCAGGCAAAGCCTAGAAAAACGGTTGAAGTGAATATGGGAAAAGATGACGGCCGGGTCGTCTACAAGATCGAAATCGTGGATGGGAAGAAAACCCATAAAGTCTATGTGGACGCCATGACCGGCCAGGTGCACGAAATCAAATAACCCCCATTTTCACGTTTTTGCCAAGCACGAGTGGCAACCCATGCAGATCCAGTATATGGGTTGGCCTTGATCACCGGCATGATTGGAGATCGGCGAGTGTTCTCGCCCGTCGAGTGCTGATGGCATCTGTGCCTCCAGAGATTGGCGACTATGATCGACAACTCCCCCTCTCCTCTGGTCACTGGGAACCTGAGCAAACACGTATTTGCGCTGCTACTTGTCATCCTGCTCATAGTAGGGATGAACGGCTGTAGTCGCCTCATCGCTCGTCAAGACTCTAATGGCAATGTGTTCCATGGCTCTCTCAGTGGTCACCCTGTTGAACACGTGGTGATCCTGGCCATTGATGGTCTCGAGCAAGACACCCTGGTCAAATATCTCATGCAGAATCCTCCACGAAAACCAGGAGGCTTACACGATCTGCTCGGCGCGCGCGTCGATGCAAGCGGTCTTGTGTTGACCAAGGGCATAGCCGTCCAACAACCGACGACGGTGTTTCCTTCCTATACCTATGCAGCCTGGACGTCGATGTTTACCGGCGTGTTTCCCGGCGCTCACGGTATTGCAGGGAATAGCTTGTTTTTCAGGGAGCGTGAAATCGCGAGATATTACACGGAGTATCATATCGACGCGACGAAGGCGCAGCTGGGGGAGGACTTCCTTTCCGACGATATTAACGATCAAGTGAAAACGATTTACGAGTATATCGGACAGAGCGGTGGGCAGAGCAGTGTCGTGCACCATATGCTCACGCGCGGGAGTGGGCAGGGGGCGATTAGGCCTGACTTCGACACCCTGCTGAGTTATCAGCAAAATCGAAGTAAAGCCGTTGACGAAAACGCGCTGTGGGAAGCGGTGAAATCACTCCAAGATTTCAATGGTGCAGCCAAGGAAGGAGCGGAGCTGCAGCTCCCGAGCCTGATGACGATCTATTTTGCCGGGCTCGATCATGCCGAGCATATCTCCCCGGAGAATCCGGAGCAGGCACGCCTAGAGTATCTCAAGCATCTCGATGACCTCATCGCGAAATTCATCGCAGGCGATCGCGCCATCGTGAGAAATCACCATGCCACACCGGTAGCCGGCGTGACGCCAGTCGACCCGATTCAGTGGCGGGGATTACGGAATGAACCAGTCATGCAACGGACACTCTTCGTGTTGGTGTCGGACCATGGCCATACTCCAATCGACTGGGACAAAGTCCTTGGCATTGAAGATCTCAAGGTGGCGTTCACCGAAATGACCGACAGAAGCGGGAAGGCCTATCATCTCGAAACTCCGGCGTTAATCGACGGAAGCTTTCTGTCTGGGGTCCGTGCCCTGTTTGGATTTTTTTCCAATGGGACCATTTCCAGGGATTCGAATATCGTCGCAACCTTGAATGGTGGTGCGCTCGGGTTCCATGTAAAGCCTGCACAGGGGCATTGGAAGGATGATCCCGACTATCAAGACGACATCGCCCCCATATTGGAACACTTGCTGCTTACTCTCCACAAGAATGAGCAAGGGCCGGAAGCCGTGCTCTATAAACACGGCAGCCGCTACGTCTATATTCCGTATCGCTATGATGGGACCACCATCCAATTATTGCCGGCGGTGCATCTCGATCAGAGCCCATTGAACAATGCCGCATACCCTATGGCGGTACAAAGGCTAAACGGGCTCGCGTCACGATTACCCATGGATCCCCAGAGTGCCCCGGACATCATTCTGCTGGCCGACAGGTCTAAAAAATTGACGTATCTCAACAAGCAGGACTGGCGTGTCCTTGAGGGACTCGACGTGGCCAAGCATCGACACTTTCACTCTGATCATGGGCATCTCAATGCCTCAGACTCGCTCGTGCCGATCATTTTCGTGAGAGGGGGACAGGAAGGAAGCGAAGCGATGGCTACGATTTGCGAGGCGTCTCTGGTAGACGTTACCCCGACCATACTAGACATTCTCGGGCTGCTTCCGTCGTTTAATGCGGCGCTGCAGGATCGTCCCGATGAAATGAAGGGACACTCGCTCGTACATGCCATCGACCGCATTTTGACCAAGACTCCCCCGTCGGGTAGTGAGAACGTCTGTGCTTCACACATCGCCGCTCCCCTCCCCAGAAAACCAGACTAACGTGTTCTACTTCCAACTAGCTGAGTGAAGAACGTCAAGCGATCAACCGGATGATTTCATTCGAGAAGCGGGTGGGAAGTTCCCTCCGCACGCTCGTCCGGTACGATGTGGCACCCTTCTGACTGGTGAGCGTGGCGTGAAGGCAGCGCCACGTTGCGACTGGATCATTTTTTTGTTCCCTGAGCAATTTTGACCAGCCCGCTGCCGGGCTTGTCACCATAATGGCTAGTAAGAAAGGAGGTTTGGAGATGACAGGGACAAATCGAAACGAATATGGAGACATCGCGATCTCACACAGGAGGGAGGCATCATGAACGCGGATCAACTCAAGGGGAAATGGATGCAGTTCAAAGGTGAGCTGAAACAGAAGTATGGCAAGTTTACCGATGACGACTTGCAGCAGATCGAAGGGAATTACGATAAGTTTGTCGGCAAAGCCCAGGAACGGTATGGCGATAGAAAGGATGAGCTCATGAAATGGGCGGACCAGTGGCATCAGCGGTCGACGCCGGAACCCGTCGGGAAAAAGTCCGGCTGAATGGATGCGATCCAGGAGAAACGTCTGATGCTACGCTTTCACATCTCTGGCGTGGTCTCGCTGACCGGCGAGGTAATGGACATCATGACCAGTGCCAATGCGTCCTGGACCACCCGGCAGGTCCCCGGCGTAAAGTCTGTCAAGAACGATCTCACAGTGAAGGAGAAGTGCTAAGGCCTTGGGAACCGCCTCGCTCGTTTCGGTTCGAAACGACTGAGTCAACGCAATTGCATGCCACACATTCATTTACAAGGAGGTTTCGTCATGAAGAAGCTCATCGTTCCGTTCATGTTCGCCATGATTCTCGGTGTCGGTATGGCAGCCCTCTCATTCGCGGCTGATGACATGGCCGCGCCAGCCACCCAGACGGTCAAAGGGGACCTGCTCAAGATCGACGGGGAGTTTTACGTGGTGAAGGATACGGCCGGCAAGGAAATCCGCCTGCATGTGGACAAGACCTCTCAGCTGGACGGCACCTTCAAGGCGGGGGACAAGATCGAGGTCCAGGCCACGGATAAGGGCCATGCATCGTCTATTAAACAAGCAAAGCCGAAGATGTAGGTTCGGGGATACGAACGGAGAAGTTCAGGCACAGAGATTGGGCCGGCCCTCAAGGCTGGCCCAATCCGTACCTAGCAGGGGGTGGCCTCCTCGTAATAGTAGGGTTCCAACCACCACTAGGGGGTTGAAATACAGAGTCTTGGCGAGGATGAGTGGCCGTTCTAAGTACATGTCATTTCTATTCCACAGGAGGTCGCCATGTTGTTGATCAAATTGCTCATCGTGTGTGGATTAATCACCATCGGAGCGCTGTCTGTCCAGGCCGCGGACATGGAGATACAGATGGTCGATAAGAATTGTTGGATCGAGGTCTTCGACGACACCAAGTACGATGCCGATGATCCTCATGTCAAAGTTGATGGCCCCAAAGAGTACGCCTCTCTGAAGAATCTCAGTGGCAGGGATTGGAACAATGATATCCAAAGTGTCATTGTGGGCTCAGGCGCGACGGTTCTTGCTTATAAGGATAAGGATTTTAAGGGTACGGAGGTCGCCTTCGCTCCTGGCCAGCGCATTCCTGACTTGTCCCAATTGGACATGTCCAACCACATTGAATCGATGAAGATTACCTGCGGGAAGTAGCCATCGGTCGGAGAGCGAGCGGAGGTCATGCTGCAATTAGAGTATGACCCTCAGTGTTTCGTCGAAAATGTAGGAGGTGCATTGGGAGTGGTGTCATCGCGGGACCAGGTCAGAGGTGTTTGCACACCCACTCTTCATGACGTGCGGCCCGAATTCATGGATTCGTTCTGGCCCCAGCATGATGACGTAGAAAAAGGATCATGCCCGGTTGGGAAGGCATCACGCTGATCGGCTGCAAGCCTCGTCGGATGTCGCCTTCCAACCGCAACAGCAGTTCGAACATGGCGGGCCGGTCTCCTTTTGGCCCTTGTGTCTGGCTTCGTCCAAGGCGGAGTGTCGCGGCTATAGAACGCTTAATTTAGTCGATGTCCGAGAGGGCCTTCAAGAGATCCCTGTAGCACAAGTCGTGGGTCTGCTGCGCGCCATCTGTTGTCGTTACCACGACAGAGAACGACTTACCGTCATTGCTGAGCGTGCCCGTGGCTACAATCAGTTGCGCCGTAGCATCGTTTTCTGGACGCACGAGCACCGGAATCTCTTGGCCAGGCTTGGCAGTCGCAATGCTTAAGCGGTTCGATCGGTGTCGAAGGTCAAGGGCGTATGTCAGTGATTCGAATTCGGCCATGCAAGTTCCTCCAGGTCGGATGGTGATACACGGCCGGCAGGAGAGCCGGACCGCGAACCACAAGAATCAAAACGGCACCTAGTCTTTGACAGTTCGGCGATCCTGGACCACATGGTCCGAGAGAACCGACAACGTGTGATTCTGGTCGTTCACCTTCGCCTCAATACGATCACCCGGCTCGATGTTTTTCGCCTTTAGAGTGGTTACGTCGATATGCAAACGCACTTCTTTTCCATCCTGCCCCTTAACGAAACAGTTATTACCTTCAACGCGCACCACTTCGCCCTTGATCGTCTTGCCGCGGTTTGACTGGCCGCCCTGCATATCGTTCATTTGTCGTTCACCCGCCTCTTGACCGCTTTGCCTCCGATCAGATTGGTCCGCAGTGGGTTTGTCCGCAGCCGAAGCCGCATCATCTGCCTGCGCGCCACGGGACAGACCCAGACACAGCAGGAACCCACAAGACAGGACACCGACGACTTTGGGAATAGATACCATGGGAGTCTCCTCCGTTAGATGTAAACGCACACCTACATACACATGGACGCTCCCCGCAGAATTTTCGGAGCTAGAAAATCCCCTAGTTTTGTAGTGAAAGTGTCCTATGAAGCCACTAAAGAAGCGGGCTGAACCCCCGGAACTGTCCCTACGCGGAAGAAGCCTAGTAGTGTGTCTATGCCGTGGCTATCCAAGGCTCATTTCGCTCCAATACGCATTGATCCGCCTCCCCGCTCATCGGACCGGCTGAAACGGCATGCCATACGCGCCGTTGATGGTGCAGGCGCTCTCCGAAATGCTACGCGGCTAGAATGGCCTTGGATACTCCTGTGCCCGTGACTGCGGCTCCTTCTGGCTCGATGGTGCGCTGGATCACACAAACGGGTGAGCGGAGGGCGATCTGATAGGTCGAGTAACCGAGTTGACGAAGCAACACCCGACCGTCCCTCGACATCCGATCAACGGCGAGGAATATCTCTCCCCAACTGAGATTGGGAAGGTACGTGACGACATCGTCTAGAGCAGCATGGACCACTGCTCCGCAGCGTTTTAATGATAGTCTCTTCTATGGGCATCATGGCGCAGAACCTCCGTTTTGAAGTAAGGTGCATCGGATGCCCTGCATGCTGACAGGATCGCGCCGCGTGGGACCTAGGAAATGCCCTAGCAGGGGCAGAAATTCGGTTCTCTTGGTCCAACCCATTTGCCGACCATCTCTTCAATCGCCTGAGAATAATAATCATGATGTTGCGTCGATGGCCCGCAGGCGACTCAAGAACGCCAACCCCGCACTCGCATCATTCACGGTTCAAAGTATGCCTCGGCCTTTCATTCGTTGCGGCCTTGCCGAGTGGTGAGCGCACTACATGATGAACTGGGGATGTCCTTCTACCGGCGATTTGTGGTGGGCGATTCGACCGGCGACGCAGGCCACTTGCACGGGCCACGATGAGCCTGTAGATTGAAGCATCGAAAGAAAGAACGGTTCGCGATCCCCGCATCAAGGAGGTCCCGTGATTGAGCGAAACAAGTGGATGTTGATCGGGTTGCTGATCTGGTACGTCGGGCTGTCGCTGTGGGCAGCCTATGCGCCGGCCGATCGCCAATTCTGGCTATTGGCGAGTGTGCTGCCGGGGTTGTTCGTCGTAATCCTTGTGGCGACGCATCGGCTCATACCGCTGTCGCGCCCTTCCTATCTCCTCATTACGCTGTTTCTCACGCTGCATACGGTCGGGGCGCATTACACCTATGCCCAGATGCCGGCCGGGGCCTGGCTTGATGGCGCCGTGCACCTTGGCCGGAATCACTACGATCGGCTGGTGCATTTCTGTTTCGGATTCTTGCTGGCCTACCCGGTCGAAGAACTGTTTCGTCTGGCCGCCTGTGCGCGCGGCTGGCTGTTGTACTATCTGCCGGTGATGACGATCCTGGGTCTGAGTGGCTTGTGGGAAATTATTGAATCCTGGGTCGCGCGCGCGATGCATCCGGAAGCAGGCATTACCTATCTCGGCTCGCAGGGAGATGTCTGGGACGCTCAGAAGGATATGGAGGCGGCGCTATATGGGGCGTTGCTCTGCGTGATTCTGCTGCTCCTCTCGCGCGCGAGGCGCCGATGGTCCTCGACCTCGCAGCCGAGCGAGTTGGTCGGCACGTGAGATGATCCCGATCCCGGCGGCGGTGCTGTGAACAAACCGCGACTGCTCCAGGGGCTGGCAGTCTGGTATACGCTGTTCTGGTCTGTTATGGCCATTTCCCCCGTCGATCGCGGGGATTGGTTTCTGGAAAATCTGCTGGCGCTGAGCGCCGTTGCGATCCTGCTCGCAACCTACCGGCGATTCCAGTTCTCCACGGTGGCGTACGTCTTGATCACCGCCTTTCTGACGTTGCACGCGATCGGTGCCCATTACACCTATGCCCAGGTTCCGTTCGGCTTCTGGTTGCAACACTCGTTCGGACTCAATCGTAATCCATTCGATCGGCTCGTCCACTTCGCCTACGGCTTCCTGCTCGTCTATCCATTGCGGGACCTCCTGAGGCGTCTGGCCGGAGTCAAGGGATTCTGGTCGTACTATCTGCCGGTCAGCGGCATACTCGCCCAAGGCGGATTATTTGAAGTGATCGAAGCAGCGGTCGCCCAATCGGTCAGTCCGGAATTGGGGGCGGCCTACCTCGGCACACAGGGGGATGAGTGGGACTCGCAAAAAGATATGATGGCCGCTCTCACCGGCGCAGTGATAATGGCCGGCCTCATCTGGCTCGTTGAGAGGCTAGGAGGGGCTTCCGCCGAGACATAGAACAACGGTCCGATGGCCGGCGTTGTCATCTAATCGGCGGGGGTCTTGCTCGCCCATGGGGACTCTTCAACGGAGGGCTGCCCGGCATGCCGGGCAGCCTACGACGGCGTGGTTGAAGATACGGCTGCTACGGGATCTCAATCCTGAACTGGGCTGCAACTGATTGGGAGATGGAGTCAGAATAGTCGCCGGCAGCCCGCTCATCGGTTCCGAGGAAGCTTGAATGAGTGAAATGGTGACCGGAGACTGAGTTCAGTGCGGCTCAAAGAATCGATCTTCATGCCTTCCGTATTTGTGTCCGTCCTCGCAGCTCCACAACATCAACTCTCTGGCGGGTCGGATAGAGACTCCAAAAAACGCTCAAAGTCCTCCTTCGTGATTGCACCATCAATGACAAGGGCTTCACCCGCTGTGTCTGCTAATGGAGCATCCGATCCCTGCTTCGCAGCCCACGTAAACAACTTCGTCAGATTTTCCCACGTCATTTCCATAATTAACTCCGACGGTGTCAACGGGCCAGCCCATTGGCTGCGATCACTGTCTAGCCCACCAATACCCATCGACTCGAACCGCCTGAAATGGCAATCAACTAACGGAGGGCAGCATCATCTATACGACGTCGGTGACAGCCTACAAAGGCAGCGGGTATCTCCTTGAATTCTCCTCCATGAAGGGTGCCATCGTGTCCTTCATACGATCATTGTCTCCGGCACTGGCCGAGAAGGGAATCCGCATCTACACGGTCGCGCCGGGGCTCGGTCGCATCAAGATAAAGACCCGATTCCTTTCGGAGCTGAGCCTTCTGCTTCAGACTCCTCGATGCATCCACTGCATTGTCCGAGGCCAGCGCAGTTTTTCCATCACGTCTTTCCGAAGCATCTTCAGTCTATGGCACCTCCCGCACCTTGCGTACGAGGGAAACCCCTAGCCTGCACTGTGCTGCTGGCGGTGAGTCCGGCACTGGCTGCGGTTCCGCACCGACTGCGCGTTTCAGAGACGCCAAAACTAGGCGCTTCCCTAGCCCCGCTGACTCTCTGAGGCACGTACAATGAGATGGGTTGGATGGTGTTCACCCTAACCGAGGGGGCACTCATGATCTCGATTCCCAAAGTCGTCGGTCTCATGTCTTGTGGATTCCTGCTGTGCCTTGGCCTGTCCAATGCGGCACAGTCCGGTCAGCCGGCATCGCCGGCAGATCCAGCTGTGAGGAAAGGGGGGCAAGCTGGTGTGAGGGGCGAGCAAGAAAGGCTGAAGGGCGGCCACAGAATCGAGGGCGACGTGTTACGCGTTGAAGCCGGGCACTATTTCGTTATGGGACGGGACGGGAAGGAAGTGCGTTTGCATACCGACCGCTCCACCAAGATGACTGGAAACATTAGTCAAGGAGATCGTATCGTGGCGAACGTGGACGATCAGAATCACGCCCGGTCGATTCGAGTGGCCGACATGGCCGACATGACTGATCGCCGATATAACAACGCAGATCGTACGACGGACTCCACTTTTGAATCCGGCAAGCCGGGCTTGGTGGGGCAATAGTTGGCGCGCCAGGTTATGGGGGGGGATGCGCACGCGGATTGTATAGAAATAGGACTCGGGCATGTCACAGTGTGCTGAAGCTCTTAGTCGGGTCCGGAGAGTCGAGGTCACGCGGGCCGACAAGGCCCTACACTTTATTTATGAGGAGGTCGCCATGCCAATCATATTATGGCTACTCGGAGTTCCCCTAACTCTGGTTCTGGCGCTGTGGCTGTTCGGAGTTGTGGGATTTTAAGCGGAAGCGATATGGTTTGTGCAACACGGTCCTTCCTCTCCCGTCGCGACTGGCGAATCAGGCGCGAAGGAGTGCGGCGGTCATGCGTACGAGCGGCTCACCATCGTCCGTGGGCTGGAATTCTTGACAGAGAGTAGGGTTGGTCTCCTCGTAATTAACGGGTTCAAAACCAGGGGGGTGTCTCATGAGCATCATGACGTTGAAGGGCCTCGTGGGTGGATTGGTTCTGGCAAGCGTCGGGCTCGTTCTGTCTGCCTGTAATACGACCAAAGCCACGGTCGACACGTTCGCCAAATTCACATCGAGCACGAGTCCGGAGGAATGGATCAATGCCGATGGCGTCATACAGGAAAGCCAAAAGGCTCGTCTGTTTGCCGCTGTCGCGTTCGAGAATCTGGAACAGGACATCGCACGCGGGAATGGAGAATATCTCACGTCTTTGGGCGTGTTATTGAACATTCCCACAGGGGAACTGGACGAGTTTAAAGCGCGATCTCAGAGCCATTATACTCTCCTGTTCGCTCCTGACCGGCGCACAGCGGAAAGCATGTTGGCCTCGCTGATCAGCAGAAGGGAAAACCACTGAGTCGGCATTCAATCGTCGGAGTGAGGCAAAGGAAGCGCTGCAGGAAAGTTTTTAGAGTTTCACGCCTTAGCCCAGAGCTTCAACTGACGCCTGGCGTTTGCTTAGTTATGGTACGACGCGCTGAATGGTAGAGGCGTAGCCATCGTCGGAGACGAAAGCCTTCACCTGATCGCCAATGGCCACCTGGTCCATTTTCGTCTGGTCGTCCACACGGACCCGCCTAGTTTCTCCGGCGTCGTTTTTGATC
The DNA here is from genome assembly GCA_963775905.1 of Nitrospirota bacterium. Taxonomy (GTDB): domain Bacteria; phylum Nitrospirota; class Nitrospiria; order Nitrospirales; family Nitrospiraceae; genus Palsa-1315. Next base: position 17,091 of record CAVZKI010000013.1, read on the forward strand.
GAGACATGCCTGGCTCCAATGTCGTTTACCCGGCCGGTAACCGAGTCCTGCTTGAGCCGCTCAGCCATCGTGGGCGAGACCGCACGTTTCTCCGAGGCATTCTGGGCGCATCCGACCACAATGAGGTTCAATCCAACTGCCGCGAGAATCATGGCCATTCCGATACGCATATAGCACCTCCTGGTTTCTGAATATAATCTACCCTGAATAAGGGTGCACGCCATCCTGGGAAGATCCCTAGCTGCGGCGCGCTGCCGTGAGGGTGCGAGCACTTTTGCTTTTGCGCCTCATAGTGGATCATCCAAAAGAGCATCGAAAGAGACACAGAATTGCCACAAGCTCAGGGGCAATAGACGCCAGTAAGATGAACTAATCTCGTATCATTCGTTTACGGCCGTTTACGGCGCTCTCGCAACATTCGTGCATGTCTCAGTCGCATAATAGGCAGTAAACTCGCAGAATTTTCGGAGCTAGAAAACGTTCTAGATTTGGATTAACAATGTCCTATGAAGCCGCGAAGAAGCGAGCTGAACCGAACACCAAGATCATGGGTGAGTTACCGCAAATGCGACGAGACACGGTGCAGTTGGTCTAACAGGGCGTCAGCAAGGGCCGACATGCCCATGTGCTGGTCAACAATCGCGGTGAAGGGAGTGAAGAAGCATATTTTCTGAGTCGAACTTCTTGCATCGGCACCCGGTTTTTCAGACACCGATTTCAATTCGTTAAAGACCCCGCACACCGTCCGAAGGTGTCGATTAGATGTTCTCTCGTGGCAGCGTCTCTCCCGCTTTCGGAGCCTGCCGACGGTCGACTATGTCCCTTCTCGTCACGCCACCTTGCCAAACTTCAATGACGATCTGGCCTGTAAAATCAAACGGCAACAGCTCGATGTCCTCTTCAACCCAATGCGGCAGTTCCATCCGTTACCCCCTTTTCAGTATGTTTCCGATGGCGGGTCGGTGATGTCGTTCCCCTAGATTACTGAAATTCATCCAATCAACACGCCTGCGCTCCTGTTCGAGGTTTCTGATGTATAGCTGGTCATCTTGCAATTCAGATGGAAACGCCTCGCGCAACCGCACACATTGCGCTTCGCCGACCGTGTCACTCATAACCCTACGAAACCAGTACCACCCGAGCTTGGTCGGCTTCTCAGTCGTCCATTCGGGGTCACTCATCGCGGTCTCTCTATGGGTCCGGCCCATCGATGGCCGTTGAGATCGATCAAATTGAAGTTTTCACCGCTCGCCGCCAGCGGTCTGCTGACACCAGCTTCCGTATGATACACATTCACGATACGCTCATCGCTCCCGTCGAGTTGCATGAACCAATACCACCCCTCCTTCGTTGGTGTCTCCGTCGTCCAGATCACTTCTCCCTCCCCTGCCCGATCGAACCGCTCCTTCGGCTCCCGCTTTCTGGAACACGGCTTCGTCGCACCCTCACCCTCCCTTCCCCTTCGGCATGGGCAGGTCACCAGAGCCGATACGCGCACGGTTCCACACCGTAGCTTGGCCCTGGAGGACGGGAGAGCACAACCAGTATTTTCCCCAGTTACTCGCGCGTTCTTCGCGGCTGGATCAAGAACAATCGGTGGCTGAAGTCAAATTGAACATGGCGCGAACGATGCGTGCGCCGCGCAGGTGAGGCAGGTCGCATAACTATTGCCTGGCCTGTTTGCTACGAATACGTTTTGGCAATATCTAGGGGCTTCCCTAGCTTCAAAAAGGTGCTGCTCTCATTATTATTTATTTGCGTTGACCATTGTGAAGCTGTTCGTCGCCGGAAGGACGGACAGCTGAATGATATCTCGCTGACAGCGACCGGAGAGTAGGATAACGACATAAACTAAATAAAGGAGGTAGGTATGATGGAATCATTAGATAGACATGAATCAGGCAACATATCGGCGTTTATTACCGGAGCGCTGGTTGGCGCGGGTATCGCGTTGCTCTTCGCGCCACAGTCGGGCGCGCAGATGCGCGGTCTCCTTCGAGACTATGCAGCACGCGCCAAAGATGAACTGGATGAAGCCTGCGATCGCGGGACCGAAGCGTTGGATAGTGCCATGGAGCGCGGGCAGGAATTCGTCGAGAAGGGAAAGGAGTCGTTGCGTGAGACCAGCCGCCAGGCGAAGGGATTTGCGGAGGCGGGAAGAAACGCGGTTAATGACATCAAGGACGAACTGGCGTCACAACAGCGCTAGGCGCCAGGCAGACAATCGTGCCAATGGGAACGCTCCCTTTAAACCACAGGAGGTTTGTTATGTATCGCACCGTACTAGTCGGCATTCTCGGTGTCAGTCTTATGAGCCTGACGGCCTGCGAGTCCATGACCGGAAAAACTACAGGCCAAACCATCAACGACGCCACGATCACCGCATCGGTTCAAGGAAAGTTAACGGCTGACAGGGCGTCGAATTTTTCGCATATCGATGTGGATACCAATCGGAGTGTTGTCACACTGAACGGTGTGGTGCGTACCGTGGAAGAGAAATCGAGGGCGGAAGACCTCGCGCGGCAGGGAACGGGGGTGACGAAAGTGAATAACAATCTACAAATACAATCCCTGGCGGGTAATGTGACCTCGGCTCCCGAGGGACAAAAGGCTGACAACCAAATAAACGATGAGATTGAGGGAGGCCAGTCGCAACGCGTCGAGGCGATCAAAGGCGAAGTGTTGCGCATCGAGGGAGATACCTACTTTGTCAAGGGGGAGGACGGGAAGGAAGTACGTTTCCATACCGACGACACCACCCACAAGACCGGAGACATTAACCAAGGGGATCGTATTGAGGCGCAAATGAACGATCAGAATTACGCGCTGTCGATTCGCTCGACTCCCACGACTGACCGCCGAAATGAAAAGTCGGAGTCGATGCTGGCACAGTAAAGCTTTATCCTGGCCGTGATCGGGATGATTGTCTGCCTATCGCAAACTCAGCGGCTCGTCCCGTGTCGGGGCGTAGGAGGTAGATGTCGGGGGAATGGTCTTTCCGGCCATGAAGCCACGCGTTGAAATGGGTATTATTAGGGGTCTAGGCCGAGCGACACCGATGTCGCGTTGGTCGAAGAGTTGTTTATGTGGGTTGCGAAGCTGTATCGGGAGAGCAGAAGCGAGGAGTCCTGCGTTAAGATCATGCCGTGGGGAAAAATGCGAGTGGGCAGGAGAGAAAATGATGGATGCGTGTGGAGGATGCGGATCGACATTCTGTGTGACGTAAATTAGCAGCGGGCCGTAATCCTGGCCCGCGACACAAGGAGGCCTCATGCCGCATTCATTATGGAATGGAGCCATCAGCTTTGGGTTGGTCAACATCCCTGTGGTCTTATTTTCCGCCGAGAACCGCAATAGCTTCGATTTGACCATGTTGGATCGGCGCAACATGAAGCCGGTCGGGTTTAAACGTTACAACAAGGAGACCGAGAAAGAGGTGGGGTGGAACGACATCGTCAAAGGCTACGAGTATGAAAAGGAGCGGTATGTGGTCCTGACGGATGAGGATTTTAAGCGCGCCAACGTTGAAGCGACACAAACGGTAGACATCGTGGCCTTTGTGGATGCAGAAGAGGTCGCGCCCACCTATTTCGAGACACCGTATTATCTGGCCCCGGACAAGCGCGGCGACAAAGGGTATGCCCTTCTCCGGGAAACCCTGAAGGCGACCAACAAAATTGGCATCGCCAGCGTCGTGATTCGCACCCGGCAATATCTTGCGGCCCTCATCCCCAGCGGCGACGTCATTGTGTTGAACACACTGCGATATAAGAACGAACTGAAGTCGGCGAAGGATCTCGAGGTGCCCTCGGGCAATTTGAAAGCATCCGGCGTTTCGCCGCGTGAGATCGAGATGGCGAAGAAGCTCGTGGAAGAAATGACCGAGCAGTGGAAGCCGGAGCGTTATCGGGACACCTATCACGACGATCTCATGAAACTGATCGACAAACGGATCAAGGCGGGGAAAACGGAAGTCATTACTGAGGCTGAGGAAGAGGAAGACCAAGAGAAACCTGCCAGGGGCGAAGTCATCGATCTGATGGCGCTGTTGAAGCGAAGTGTACAGGCAAAGGGACAGTCGTCAGCGAAGCGTTCATCGATACAACAGGAGCGCCATCCGCGCAGAAAGAGTGCATGAGAGGTATGTGATGGCGCCATCCGTTGTCGCAAGGAGCCTCAGTTCAGAAAAGCCCACTGATTCGCCGGCTGCACCAGGTCCGTGAGCTACAGATGGGCCTTCACCAGTACTGGAAAAAGCGTAACTTCAACGAGACCCCCGAGCCCCGCGGCGCATCGCAATCTCCCTCGGCGCGACTGCAGTTCGTTATTCAAAAGCATGCTGCGAGCCGTCTCCACTATGACTTCCGACTGGAACTCGATGGGACGTTGAAAAGTTGGGCCGTTCCGAAAGGGCCCAGCCTTGATCCCAAACAAAAGCGTTTGGCGGTGCATGTAGAGGACCATCCACTTCAGTATGGGGGCTTTGAAGGGATCATTCCGCCTAAACAATATGGCGCGGGGACGGTGTTGCTGTGGGATCGGGGATCTTGGTCTCCTGTCGGTGACCCTTTGGTGGGTTATCGCCGCGGCCGGCTGAAGTTCAACCTGAATGGTCAAAAGCTGCGGGGCCTGTGGAACCTGGTTCGAATGGGTGCACGACATGAAGAGGGCAAGGAGAATTGGCTGCTGATCAAGGAAAAGGATGATGAGGCCCGTACTGGGGAAAAAGGTGACGTGACTGAGAATCTCACGGAAAGTGTAACCAGTGGGCGGACTATCGAGCAGATCGCGTCGGGCCGTCATAGACTGTGGCAATCGAATCGGCCGGCCAGGAAGCAATCCACCTTAGCCTCCCGTCCCTCAATTTCCCCTCCTCCAGATACGCGAACGAAACAATTGGCAGGGGCCCGCCGTGCGCGTCAGGAGGAATGGATCCCTCCGCAATTGGCGACCTTGGCGGACGAGGCTCCCCTTGGAGATGAGTGGGTGCATGAGCTCAAATATGACGGATATCGGATCCTGTGTCGTGTGAAGAATGAGTCTGCAACACTTGTTACGAGAAACGACCACGATTGGACAACCAAACTACAGCGGATTGCCGAGGCGGCTGCGGTGTTGCCCGTCAAGTCTGCCTGGCTCGATGGTGAGGTGGTCGCTCTGATGTCGGATGGCAGCATAAGCTTTCAGGTCCTGCAGAGTGCGTTCGATACACGATCGGAAACGAACCTGGTCTACTATGTGTTCGATCTCTTATATTTCGACGGGTATGACTTGAGGCAGGTTGCACTCCTCGACCGTAAACGAGCGCTGGCGGCAATTCTTCCAAGCGATGCCTCTGGATTGATTCGGTATAGCGACCACGTACCCGGCCGGGGCGAGGTCGTCTTCGCGGAGGCCTGTCGCCGGGGGATGGAAGGGATAATATCCAAGCGAACTGACGCAGCCTACCTTGCAGGCCGCAATAGAAATTGGATCAAAATCAAATGCGCCCACCGCCAGGAATTCGTCATCGGAGGTTTTACAGACCCGTCAGGCTCTCGCGTGGCGTTTGGAGCCTTGCTGCTGGGGGTCTACGATGGGCAAGGGCAATTCCAGTTTGCGGGAAGAACGGGAACAGGATTCTCCGAACGCTCGCTGAAGGAGTTGCACAAGCGGTTGACCGCGCTGGAGCAGCCGCAGTCCCCATTTGTGAATCCTCCACGCGGTGTCGATGCACGCGGCGTGCACTGGGTCAAGCCCCGATTGGTTGCTGAAGTGTCGTTTGCCGAATGGACGAATGAAGGTCTCCTCCGGCAGGCGGCGTTTCAGGGATTACGCGAAGACAAAGCCGCCAAGGCGGTGATCAAGGAAGGACCGGGGAAACATACGCCTATGCGGGCCGCTTCGAGTGGCGTCTCGAAGATTCCCGTTCGGCGTCGTGCACGCGCGGCAGAAAGTTCGTCTAAGAAGAACGAGGCATCTGTCGCCGGGCCGACTACCGTCGCGGGAGTGACGGTAAGTCATCCCGATCGAGTCCTGTTTCCCGATCAGGGGTTCACCAAACTCGCATTAGCTCGATATTATGAATGCGTGAGTCCATGGCTCTTGCCTCATCTGCAAGACCGGCCCTTGACGCTGGTGCGTTGCCCGGTAGGATACGACAAAGACTGTTTCTATCAAAAACATGCGAACGACAAGGTCCCTGACACGATCGGCAGAGTGAAAATTTCCGAAGACACTGGCGTGTCCTGGTACATGATCGCCGATTCTCTCCCGGCAGTCATCGGGCTCGTTCAGATGGGCGTGCTCGAGTTGCATACGTGGGGAGCGAAGCGGGATGGGCTCGACCGTCCTGACCGCATCATTGTGGACCTTGACCCGGACCCCTCGGTCCCATGGAACTTTGTCATCGAGGCGGCACAACTCGTCAGGACGTTGCTGAACGAGTTGGATCTGAAGTGCTTTGTGAAGACGACGGGCGGCAAGGGCCTGCATGTCGTGCTGCCGCTACAGCGCGTTCACACGTGGGACGAAGTAAACGCGTTTTCCAAGGGGTTGGCGGATCATCTCGTGCGCCTAATCCCGGACCGCTTTATTGCGAATATGTCGAAACAGAAACGCAAAGGAAAGATCTACGTCGATTATTTACGGAATGCAAAAGGGGCCACCGCAATTGCCGCCTATTCGACGAGGGCAAGGCCGGGGGCGCCGGTTTCGGTTCCACTCGCGTGGGAGGAATTGTCGGTCGATGTGCGGTCGGATCATTTTACAGTGGCAAATATGGTGGCACGGTTGAAAGTGTTGAAACGGGATCCGTGGCGGGATTACTTTACGGTCAAGCAGAAACTTACGCGGAAGATGAAAGTCTCGCTCGGAGTGTCCTCGTGAAGCGGCAAAATGCCACGTGCGTAGTGGAGAGGTATGAAAGACCGCGAAGCGCGAAGGTCCATGTCGCAACACGGTGATCTGGCAGCGGTAATCCGGCCCAGTCAGCCCCCAACAAGAGGGCGGCCGAAAATATGCCGACCCCAAATTATCTGTGCAAAAGGGTCCAACCCAGGCACTGAGCTAATGCCCTAAGAGGAAAAGAACCCAAACTAGAAAAAGGGGCACGATGAACACGCATCAACCCCTAGTCATCATCATCTGAAGGAGCAGATTTCCTGATCCGAAGCCTGAGCTCCTTTGTCATTGTCTGATTGGTTGAATCTCGAACTGTAAAATCATGTTTAATATCACTCGTCGCTGTTGGGGTACCACTGATCACTCCCGTCGCAGGAGCCAGCGTGAGCTCGCCTGGTAAGTCAGGAGTCACTGACCAGGTATAGGGGATAGTACCTCCCGAGGCCGCGAGTGTGGCGGCATAGGCTTGGTTCGTTCTGCCGTTTGGAAGCGAGGCCGTCGTGATCGTCACAGGCATCACATTCACGGTAGAGATTTTCACGGTATTAGGTCCGCTGCTCAGCGTGCCATCGTTGACGATGAGCTGGGCCGTATAGGTGCCGGCGAGGTCGACGGTAAAGGTCGGCGACACGCTGGTGAGACTCGACAGGACCACGGCGCTGCCGGCCGGCCTGCTGGTGAGTGACCAACTATACGTGAGCGGATCACCGTTGGCATCGGAGCTGGCGCTGCCATCCAAAGTGACGAGCGATCCCAGGGCAATGCCGCCTTGGTCGGGGCCGGCATTGGCCACCGGCGCGACATTCACGGTGGTGATGCTCACAGTATTGGGTGCACTGTTTACGGTGCCATCATTCACAATGAGTTGCACGACATAGGCGCCGGCGCGGTCGACGGTAAAGGTCGGCGACACGGTATTTGCACCCGTTAGGACCGCGGCGCTGCCGGCCGGCCTGTTGGTAAGTGACCAACTATACGTGAGCGGATCACCGTTGGCATCAGAGCTGGCACTACCATCCAAAGTGACGCGCGATCCCAGGGCAATGCCGCCTTGGTCGGGGCCGGCGTTGGCCACCGGCGCGACATTGTTGCTGGTGATGATCACGCTGTCTGGCGCACTGTCCACGGTGCCATCGTTGACGATGAGCTGGGCCATATAGTCGCCGGCGAGGTCGACGGTAAAGGTCGGGTTCACGCTGGTCGGATTCGCCAGGACCGCGGCGCTGCCAGCCGGCCTGGCGGTAAGTGACCAACTAAACGTGAGCGGATCTCCGTCGCCATCAGAGCTGGCGCTACCATCCAAAGTCACGAGCGATCCCGGGGTGATGCCGCCTTGGTCGGGGCCGGCGTTGGCCACCGGCGCAACGTTGTTGGTGGAGAAGGTCGCGCTGTCGGGTGCACTGTCCTCGGTGCCATCATTGACAATGAGTCGCACGACATAATCGCCGGCGAGGTCGACGGTAAAGGACGGCGTCACGCTGGTGGGATTCGCCAGGACCGCGGCGCTGCCGGCCGGCTTGCTGAGCAACGTCCAGCCATAGGTGAGCGGATCTCCGTTGGCATCGGTACTGGCGCCGCCGTTCAACGTGATGCGGGTGCCGGAGATGATGCTGCCTAGGTCAGGGCCGGCATTGGCGACTGGTGGGTCATTGGGACCAGACACATCGTTGACGTTGCCGCAGCCATGCAGAAACAGGGCCGCTAGTATGAAGCAGCGAACTGTCCACGAGTGCCTCATCAGACTATCTCCGTGGTCGTCTGTCACCGTTCATCGATCAGACCGAGTTTACGAAGGAACACCCGTCCATCCCGCGACATACCATCAACGACGATGAATATTTCTACCCAACTGAAATGCTCGCTGAACAGTTCGGACGCCAGAGGAGGCCGGTTTTGTAGATTCGTGTGTATGCTTTCCTCTGGGTATTTCGATGGGGCAGAATCAAATGAGGCACCAGCTCCACGTATAACAAGCATCATGGAACCTCTGATTTAAGGTACAGGGCTAGATTGCGCCGTCGATAACTCCAGACTGGTTCGTATAGTAAAATTAGCCCTCGCGCGCGTATATTTCCGATTCCACCAGCACCAGGCGTCTTTGACCGGTGCTGGCTGGCAGGAGCACTTCGGGTTAGGTCGCTGATGCCGGCAAATATTACTTCAAAGAAATTTTCTTTTCGTCTGGCTTCGCATGCAAGCGGGGACTCACCAGTTCGATGCGCAGGATCGGCCCCAGAAGTTGCAAGGGCCCTTCGTATTGCACGAAACTTGGAATCCCATCCACCATAATCCAACAGTCATAATGGAACTCGGCGGGGAGTTTCCCGGTAATCGTGCCGAGCCACTCCTGAATCATACCGAGCTGCGGGGTAAAGACGAACTGCGTCGCCTTGCCTGAGCGGTCGCCGATTTGAATGGATTGCTCCTCTATGGCATGGAGCTGCACAGGGACGACCTGCGGCGCCGGCGTGAACGCGAGGACACTCACCGTTTCGTCGGAGCCCTTCGGGAGATTCTTTGACACCATGATGAGCATGCCGTTATAGACATCCTTGGGCAGATCAAACTGCCCGCTCTGCACGTCCTCTTTCCCCTGCGTCCCCCTTTGGGAGCGTACCGTGTATTGCGCGCTGCCGCGGTCTATTGACACATCGAGCTGTTCGGGAAACAACGGGCCGCGTTGGACCAGACGGTAGGTGATGAGGGTAAACACCCGCTGTTGCGAGAAGGCGACTTTTTCATCGTGCAGCGAACCGTCCTTGAACCGGAACACCAGTTGGCTTTCAAGCAGATCGCCTTCTGAGACCATCTGAGTTATCTCACCGTGGCCCACGATGTCCCCGGCAAGAGATCGAACAAGGAGAAAACCATGGGTCACGCCTTCCGAAAACCGCACCGAGACGGGGGCGGCAGCAACAGGGGTGGCGATGAGCGCGGCGAGCACCATGAGGAATGCGAGGCAGAGGAGTAGTGCATGAGAAGCAGTGCCTCGCCGATGAGTCCATCCAACCAATTGCGGAATAGGCGGCCGAACCGGAGGATTGGGATAGGGTGGCGGATTTGGGATCGGTGGCTTCGGCGAGGGAAGGGGATTCGGATCGGGCGACAGGGGATCGGGGTCGGGTTCTGGATTGGGGTTCCATTTCATGGTCGCCTGTCCCCTAGGTCTTGTCGCCAGCATAGCAAGGTTCCTTTCGAATGGGGCCCGGTATTTACCCGAGTATTCTCACGATCGGGCGCAAGCGACAGTTCTTGACCCTCGTGCTTTCCGCCAGTGGCTTTCCGCACCCCGCCCCTTCACCGCACCGGCTGAACCGGCACATCAGACGTGCCCGATTCCTCGGATTCGCTAGGTTCCGCCCACCCTAATGCCTGACCGATTCACCCGAATCAATTTTCATTCTCTTCAAGTCGCTTGAGGCCCGAAGCCGTGATGGTCACCATCATGTCCTCGGTCACGTCGATGTATCTCTGCTCTTTCAAAGACTGTAATACCGGTTGTATGTCGGCAGTGTGGTTTGGGTCGAAAAGAAAATGGAGGCCGGCAGAAACCAACGGGCCATGTTTTTTGAGAACTGATAATACCTTTCGCTCAAGCTCACATCGCTCGTCCTGTTCCTTATCATGCGGCGGACAATAGGTTGTGTGATCCATATTATTATTCGACAGTTGAAATCAATCTCTAACGCAAAAACAAAGGCCCGATGCCGGTTTTCATCAAGCCTTCGCGATGATTCCGGGACGGGCAGGAGGTCCCATCGCGGTTTCATTGGTGCATCCTAGCGTGACCCCAAATGGATGCCACTGGGAAACCCCCTAGAGCCCCGAAGATACGCCGGCAGGTAGATTTTTCTTCTGAGTTGCCAGTGTATCCGCTATCAAGACAAAACAAAGGCCCGACGCCTTTCGGAGTCGAGCCTTTTGCTTCAGATTCCGCAATAGTTCCACCGGGTGTCCAGAACGGCGACTGGCGCACGCAGTGTTTCCATCGCGGTTGCTAAAGCATCTTCACTCTACTGGACCCCGGAACAGTGCCTACTAGGAAAAGGCCTAGTCCTGTTCAGTTCAGGAGGAGCTCCGGCTGCGGCTCCGCCCACAGACCACGCTGACCTGCGCGGTTCAGACGCTACGCCAAAACTAGGGGCCTTCCGAGCTCCGGTGACAATTCCCAGCCTTCTTTATCTCTTGTTATTAGTTCAAAATGACGGTACGACGAAATCTTCGTCGAGTAGTAATTGCATGAAAAGAATCCAGGATGGTATTGATTCGTCTAAGCATATGCGTCGCCAATCATGACGCAGCGCTACGCCCATCACACCACTATCTACTAGAAAGTTGAAGGTAGGCCTCGCCGGGGACCTCTCTTAAATACCGCCCAACATTTCTCTACGTATGTATGGGCTTCTGCACTACCTGAATCGTCTGGTAGAGTTGATCCACTGCGGCTTCCTTGGTCAGCAGCGCGGCGGCACCGGCCTTCAGCATGGCCTGCTGCATCTCTTCGCCGGTCTGCACCGACAAACCAATCACAATGATCTTGGGATGGCGCTTCCTAATGGCGGCGGTTGCTTCGATGCCGTTCATTTTCGGCATATTAATGTCCATCACAACGATGGCGGGCTGATGCGTCACAACCCCGGCAAGCGCCTCCTCGCCGTTACACGCTTCGCCCACCACTTTGATGTCGGTATAGCTGTCCAACAAGCTCCGCAAGCCCTGCCGAACCATGGCATGATCGTCAACCAGCAGCACACGAATTGGCTGCTGTCCTACACTCTGAGTTTTGAGTTCTGAGTGACTGGTTTGTACGCTCCGAGCGGACGGCGGATGGCTGATCGTCGACTCTGACAACTCTGAACTCAGAACGTTCGCTTTAAAACTTGCGGCATTTTCCCCGCCCAGCGGCAGCACGAGCGTCGCTCTGGTGCCCTTCTCGACTGTCGATTCCAACTCGAAGGACCCGCCGAGTGCCTGCATCCGTTCACGAATGCTGAACAGCCCAAAATTAGCACCATTAACGCCTTCAGTCTTCGAGGCTACATCGAAACCTTTGCCTCTATCCCACACTTCAATCCACAGTTCACCGGCACGCCGGGTGAGCGACACCGTCGCCTCTCCAGCCCCGCTATGTTTAGAGACATTCATCAACAATTCACGGATAGATTGGAACAGCAATAGGGCCTGCTTCCTCCGGGAGTTTGAGATCTTCATCGAGAAACATTTCAATGGTCACGATGAGCTGGTGTCGTTTCATCTGCTCGACCAGCCAGCTGAGCGCGGTTGCCATTCCGAGGTTATGCAGCATGGGAGGAGTCAGATCGGCCACCATCGTGCGGGTATAATTCAACGCCTCGACCACGAGTCCATGCACCTTGTTAACCAAATCGTTAAGGGCCGGCGACAACCCCCTGTCCAGCTTGATCCGCGACAACTCCATGATGGCCAGCGCCAAGAGTTGAGCCGGATAATCGTGCAGCTCCCTCGCCATCCGCTTGCGTTCGCGCTGCTCCGTCCGATTCAGCTCGTTCGCCAAGGCGCGCAGACGCTCCTGGGACCTGACAAGTTCGGTCGTTCGTTCTTCGACCCGTTGCTCCAACTCGCCCGCGAAGATCCGCAGATGCTCCTCGCTTTCGCGCAGGGTGTCATGCAGTTTTTGCCTGCGCAAATCCGTGATGACAATGCACCAAAAGTCGCCGCCCTTGTTTCGGCAGGGGCCGGGCTGAGAGCCGCACTGGAATCGTGGTTCCATAGGTCTGCTCAAGCGATAACTCGCCGAGGACACTGGCATCTTTCCCCTGCTCCAACAGCGCCTCGAACTCGCGGCCGATCTGACTGAGCCACGAAGTTGAAAAAGGTCCCGCCGAACGTCTGTTCCAACAGCGTGCCGACGAGATCGGCGAACTGCCGGTTGCAATAGACAATCGTGCCGTCCATGGCCAACGTCACTGCTCCTTCGTTCATGGTTTCGACGAAGGTCCGGTACGGATGGTCGGCGCCTTCCAGCGTGAAGACCTGCTCGCCGTCCGGGCCTTCTACGATCAACGCATCCACCCCGCCGGTGCGGATTGCCGTGAGCACCTCCGTGGCTTCCTCCAAGCGGGTGCGCAGCGACTCGTTCTCTCGCGCAAGCTCTTCGATGGAGTTCGCTTGCTCAGTCATGAGGCCTCGATCCTTGCGCAATGTGATGCCGAGCCGCTGCAGCGTGACATCCGTGTCGGAGAGATCGCCGATCAGCCGGCGCAGCGGCAGAGGAAAATTTTTCAGTAACGTCGGGGTCGCAATAATCTGATGCTTCGCTGCCATTGCGGGTTGCTGATACAGATCGATGACTTCGAGCTGATAGTGCCCATCCAGATATGCCTCGCAGATCTGTTTGAGATTGATCACGGCCTCGCGCGAACGCGGCGTCATCCCACTGACACAGAGCTTCAGGACATACATTTGCGCATCGGCTTTGGCCCAAGGCTCTCTTCGAATTCCGCAGTCGTTCCCGCCGGGTTTCTTTGTCGGATTTTTTAGCCATGCAATCTCCAATTAGTCCGAAACACGTGTTGCGTAGAGGCACCCCTATTTCGGCCTCAAGTCCAATCCCACCAGCACTCGCTCGGTATTGGAGAGATCGCCAATGATTTTCCGCACGGGCTCGGGGAGTTTGCGCACCAACGTAGGGATCGCCAGGATTTGATCGCCCTTCGCCAATTGCGGGCGTTGGAGTAGATCGACGATCTCAATGTGGTAATCACCGTCCATATGCTCCTCGCAGAGCTTTTTCAGATTGGCGAAGGCAGCCAGACTTTTCGGGGTCTGACCGGCGACATAGAGGCGCAATTCCCACTGTTTATTTTGTTTGTACCCGCGCACGTTCTTTCCGGCCATTGTCTCTACCGGATCGATATAGCCGTCCATTCGAGGCTCCTTTTCTGCCGTTGGGCGATCCTTTGGGTGGTTGGCCTGCCCTGACATCGGTCAGGATCTTGCGACGTTCTGTGAGGGTATTTTCCGCAAGACGCCCTTCGGCGATGACTATTTCAAGCTCCGACGACTCCGAGCCAAACTGGGCGCGCAATGCGGCGATCTGTGCGTTCATCGTTTCCCTCTTGCTCGCGATTTTCCGCCGATTCCGCTCGATCTCGTTGCGGAGGCTGAGCGAATCGGCTTGGTCCCGTTCCTCTTGCACCCTGCGCGCCATCCCCGTGAGCACGCCAGCCGGACCGGTATAGACATCGAGTAACTGTGCGCCTCGATCACTCAGAATGAACTCACGAATCTGATTGGAATGGGGCATGCCCCGAGATTTCAGAACATACAGCCCCCGATTGCGTTCGCCATTACTTTCCAGGTTTCGCACCAGGAGCCAGGTATCCATCAGTGACGAGATCCCGACTTCGGTCATTTCCGGATTGTCGGCGCTGGACGTCAGGCTCGTGAACAGAGCGGTGATGCCACGGCCCTTGAGAAAATCCACCAACCTGGTCAGCATCGCCTTGGCCTCCTCGCGCTGCCGATCTCCGCCAAGTTGGTAATCGGATCGATAACCACTACCCGCGGATCGAATTGGTCGATCTGCTTGTGTATCTGGGCCAGATGAGTTTCCAGCCCATACAGGTACGGACGCGCCGGATGGAAGCGCAACAGGCCACGCGAGACCCAGCGGCCAAGGTCGAGCCCAATCGAGCTGCATGTTGCGCACAATCTGCGGTTGGGATTCTTCAAACGGGAAATAGAGACAGCGTTCGCCTCGCGCGCAAGCCGCATGGACGACATGCGCTGCAATGGAACTCTTGCCGGTACCGGCCGTGCCTGACACAGAGCACGCTGGCTCCCCGATACAAGCCTTTGCCGTCGAGCATACCGTCGAGTTGCGTGATGCCTGTGGACATGCGTGCCGTTGGCGCCTCGTGGTTGAGGGAGAGCGAAGTGATCGGCAGAACCGAGAAGCCGTTTTCGTCGATCATGAACGGATACTCGTTGGTCCCGTGCACGGACCCGCGATACTTGACGATTCGGATTCGCCTCGTCGAGACCTGCTCGATGATGCGGTGGTCGAGTAGGATGACGCAGTCGGACACATATTCTTCCAGACCGTGCCGCGTAAAGGCGCTGTCGCCCCGCTCGGCCGTGATAATCGCCGTGACCCCACGGTCCTTGAGCCAGCGGAAGAGCCGCCGTAATTCGGAGCGAAGAATCAGTTCGTTCGGCAGCGCGGCGAACAGTGCTTCGATCGTATCCAGGACGACCCGCTTCGCTTTGATGTGATCGATGGCGTGTCCGAGACGGACGAACAGTCCTTCGAGATCGTATTCGCCGGACTCCTCGATCTCGCGCTGCTCCACTCGCACGAAATCCATCAGCAAGAGACGCCGTTTAGTGAGATCCGCCAGGTCGAACCCGAGCGAGGCGACGTTCTGCCCCAATTCCTGCTCATTCTCCTCGAACGACATAAACAGGCCTGGCTCTGCAAACTCGGTCGCGCCTCGCACGAGAAATTCCATGCTGAAGAGCGTCTTTCCGCAACCGGGGCCGCCGGAGATCAGCGTGGGACGGCCGCGAGGTAATCCGCCTGCGGTGATTTCGTCGAAGCCGTTAATGCCGGTCGGCGCCTTCGCTAACACCGGAAGCTCTTTACCACGGGAGGGATGTTTTGACATCGATTTCTCGTCCTTTCAGGCCGTGCCTGTTCAGAGAGCTGAATTCAATGCAGTGATGGTTGTCCGTCAAATAGCTGTCTTCGCTCCCTTCCAATTCCTGCCAATTCCAAGTTCAGATGCGCACAGGGTGTTCGATCAGGTCGCTGTTTCCATTACATTCGTACGGCCTCCGCTTCTGCCTTCGTCATCACGCTCACTTTGTGATCCGCTGACCATCGCAAACCTCGCGGTCCATGAACAAATCCTCGACCTGTTCACAGGGTTCAGGCGGGATACAGAGGGGCCTCAGTATGCACGTGCGTATGCAATCGAGATATGGCGAGCAGTGAACCCGTGTCGTCTAAAAACTTCAACATGGGGGAGGCACACAAGAGAGAAAAGGGTTGTTCCGTCACCAACTTGTTCCAGAGTTCTTCCAAACGCATGGCGGCTCGGGTATATCCTTCGGCCCAGAGGACGGCCACCATTTCACCAAAAATGCGGACTGGACCAGTCTGACGAGCCTGACCCATCATGTCTCTCACCACATTCCTCAAGCGTAATTCGCTCGGCCAGTCGTTGACCATGATTTTCGATAGCTGTTCTCTCGCGTCAAAGAATCTCAGCTTGTCGTGAGCCACCTGTTCTGGGGTCAACGCCTTGTGGAGTTCTTCACGATGTTGCGCGGTAGCCACAATGATGACCGTGTCAT
Source organism: Nitrospirota bacterium (assembly GCA_963775905.1). Taxonomy (GTDB): domain Bacteria; phylum Nitrospirota; class Nitrospiria; order Nitrospirales; family Nitrospiraceae; genus Palsa-1315. Next base: position 33,312 of record CAVZKI010000013.1, read on the forward strand.
TGACCTGCAGCCCCTCGGTGATGAAGCGGGTCAAAAACGTGTCGTCGATGTAAAGCTGGATGCAAGGACCTTGGAGACTCATCTATCCCCCTTGGTTTGTCTACCCGATCAGACTTGATTCCAGCTCCTTCTGGCCCGATGTTGAACTGGCTAACGAAAACTGCGAGCGGAGGGTGATCTGATAGGTCGAGCAACCGAGTTGGAGAAGCGAACACCCGTCCGTCCCGCGACATCCGATCCACGGCGAGGAATACCTCGCCCCAACTGAAATTGGGAAGATACGTGACGAGATCGTCTAGGCAGCAGGGACCATTCCTCCGCAGCGTTTCAACGATAGCCTCTTCGATGGGCATCATGGCGTAGAACCTCCGGTTGAGGTGAGGTGCTCGTGGGCCGCGCCGCATATTGCAGAGGAATGGGCCGCATGGGACCTAGGAAATGCCCTAGTTCGGTACTCCTCACACCGTTGAAGATGTCCTACGAAGCCGCCAAAAAGCGAGTCGAGCCGTAAACGAAGATTATTGAGGAGTTACCACAGATGCGCCGAGAGACCGTGCACTTGGTGCCACAGGACGTCAGCGAAGGCCGCCGCGCCTATGTGTTGGTCAACAATCGTGCTGAGGGGAATGCGCCATTGACGCTAGAGGCGCTGATTGATGCACTGGGATGATAGAAGGATCGCTCGTCACCTTACGGGGGTCCTGAGAATCGCATGTAGTTTCGCTACCGTAGACCGGCGCGTTATCGTAGCCGAACATGAAATTGTAATATGGGTAAGCGGAAAACGTCATGACGGGGTCTCCGGAGGTGTTAGCGTCAGTTGGATAGCCATTTACTGGTTCTGTGCGACCGCGTCTTCAATGGTTCGGCACAATGCGTCCTCGGCAGACTCTTTCACCAAATACGCGTAGATGCCGGCGACTTGCATCTTCTCAACCATGCCCATCCCTGCTTCCACAGACAGTCCGATGACGGACGTGTCTGGGAACTCATGTTTTATGCGTTTGGTCGCCTCAATGCCATTCATCTTCGGCATATTGATATCCATAACGACCACATCAGGCCTCAATAGACGCACCGCATCAATTGCCTCCAGACCGTTGCTCGCTTCCCCAACAATTTCGAGGCGAACACAGTCATGTACAATACTCCGCAACCCCTGTCGGAACAGGGCATGATCGTCAACTAAAAGAACCCGAATCCGTGAGGCTCTGTCGTCGAGTGGCGGAGGTAGTCTGCTCGGCGATGAACTGGGCGATCCCGATGGAGGAGGCTGTTCAGCAAACATTGGATCTACCTCCCTTACTTGAATATTCGTTGTCCGTGGACGGTCAAGTTAGATGATCGATGAATGCGATTCTTGGCAGAGCGGGTGATGAATGTCACGCTGCTGAGGAGGGCGACGAGGCGACCCACCAACCCAGGCTGCGATACGAGCTACACTATCAGCATAGGCTTAGTGAGTTAACTAGGAGTTGCCCTAGAAGTAGGACTTTACCCTCAGGATCGAGCAGGGATCCACGGTGTGATTGGCTCCACCAGCCGTAGTAGCCCCTTCCAATGCGAATGGTGCCGACGGCAGAAAACGCAGGCGCGTACTCAGCTTGAGCGTGAAGGATGGCAAGCCGAAGTGGAGGGGCTCCGCGATGCACTGCTTAATAGAGTTCACACGATTCCGCAGTGATGGGATGATGGTGACGGCTGATGCTGGTGGTATCGGAAATATGCGCAAGGAGATACGGTGCTGGAAGGGTTAGAGCAAGATGCCCGGCCAGGTGAGCGATTTGATCCGCACGACCCGCCGTGTTGGTGATTCCACCCAGAGAGGTTGATCCCGAGCTAGGCCCGAATGAGCAGGTGGTCGATGTACGCAGATTCTTCGATGGACATGGCTGCGGGGGTATCGAGAAATCGTTTCAGTCTCATCCGGTCATCTGAGCTCACCCGGATCACTTCCACCGAGATCCAATGCTTGTGAATCCTTGTGACTATCCCCAGCCGAATGTCGATAAAGGCCTCCTCGCCTTCCAACCATAATTGGACGTTCACCGTATCCCCTACCCTCAGGTGATCCGGGGTGGTGAGCGTATGCCCCTCCTCTTCGCATTCGAGCACGCACCCGTCCGCTTCGAGCTGCGTGCTGACGTTGGCGAGCACGCAGTCAATCATAAACTTCGGACCATCCCACGCGATCTGAGTCGTCATGATATGTACAGGGTAGGATGGGAAAGGGAGCGCAGCTATTCCTCAAGAGGTGGGTGGGGCTTACCCGAAATGGTGATGACCGCAAGACACAGGAGGGCCGATCCCCGGCCGGTGCCGCCGTGGGGATGGCGGAAACGGAAGTGAGGGCGTATGATCGGCCCCCACAGATTGGTCCCTGCTTCAACGTGTCCCGCTGCCAAGGCAACGTGGCATTTTAGGCGAGGTCGTTTCGCGGCGGATCAGTTTTGACGTTGAGGCTGTAGAAAACCCCTGTCGAACACATGAGGCGTGATGCCAGGAGACACACCAATGCGCAAGCGAATCATCGACCAAGTTCAGAAAAACCCCATTTCTCCTGACCAGGATTGGTTGAATGTGGAGGGGCTCATGGAGGTAGAGATTACCTCAGAGGACGCCGCTCACCCAATTGAGTCCGCGTTGCTGCCCGGTCGAGCTTCGGGGTGGCGTGCCGCAGGGCCCGGAAAGCAGACGATACGGCTTCTCTTCACCCATCCGCAACGGCTGCGGCGGATCTGGATGAATTTCGAGGAGCCCGCAGCTGAACGCACGCAAGAGTACCTCTTGCGTTGGTCTGCGGATAACGGGCAGTCCTTCCAGCAAATCGTGCGGCAACAGTGGAATTTCACGCCCCAAGGCACCACGAACGAGACAGAAGATCATCATGTCGACCTTCCGGCGGTCACGGTGCTCGAATTGAGCATCATTCCGGACATAAGTGGAGGAAATGCATGTGCTTCGTTGGAGCAGTTGCGGCTTGCCTAACCCCGCCCCCAACTGGACTGCCCAACCGCGTTGCTGTTGGGTACCCTCTGCTCCGTGCATTTGTCAAAAGGATTGGAGATGAAAAATGCCAGGAAGCATTCCCGGTACGACGTGATCGTGAAAGAGTGAACGCTCGTGCCGAATGACAGGAGCGTCTCGTTCGCCGGGCTCTATGCGACATCTGGCGCCGGTGGCACCGGAAATATGCGCCAGTGACACGGTGCTGGAAGGGGTAGAGAAGGAAGCACGAGAAACACGGAAAGGCTTGTGGACCGATCCGCAGACGGTGCCGCCGTGGGGGTGGCGGACAATCAAACAGTTTGGTGTGAGCCAATACGATCCGAGGAACCTGGTTTCTCCTGAATAAGACTAGGGTTTCCCCTTATATGCACTGTTCCGAGGGGCGTAGTAGAGTGAAGAAGACACTTCAGACCGCGCGACGGGGTGACAGCCTCCGCGATATGAAGCAACAGGTTCGGCTCCGAAAGGACCCGGGCCTTTGTTGCACGGAGAAATCGGATGGATTGTCCCTACTGTTCTTCAACGTACTGCACGCGGTCATTCCGGCATGGCGTGCGGGACTTCCTCGTTCGACTGTTAGGCCTGTTTCCATGGCATTGCCATACGTGCATGAAGCGATTTTATCAGCGGAAACGATACCCAGACGGACTGCCGTCCCACCCGCAGCCCGCCGCATAGACTTAGAGTGCCCAGCCGGCGGCTAGGGGATTTCCTAGTTTCATCTTGGAGCACGATAGGATGAAGATGGCGCGAAACCGCGATGGAACCGCGGCCTAAGCCACGTTGGCCACGTGGGACATGCTTCGCCTGGGGACCATCTACGGAATCGCAGAAGGCTCGATGCTTGGTCGGCATCGGGCCTTTGTTTTGTCTTGAGACCGAGTGGGTCAGGGTGAAGTACCCTCGCAGGATTGAGGAGAGGGCTGATGATGCTGTTTGCAGTATGGCAAGACTTCGCTCTCCAGTTCCCGGATATAGTACACAATGACGTCGCACTCATCATTGGTAAGCTCATTTTCTTGACGAGCAAATCCAATTAGTCTTTCGCAGACGCGCATCAACTCCGTGATTTCTTTTCGCATGTTTGTAGCCACGGGAAATGACCCTACCACCAAATTCGTTACTGCACAAGAGGCGTGGAAAGGTTGTGGGCCGATCCGCAGCCGGTGCCGTCGTGGGAGTGGCGGAGGAAAGAGCGTTAGTGGGAAGGCTTATTTCTTGGCGTTGGCGCGCTTGGGTTCAGCCTGCGTAGCTCTCAACGGGACCCTGATTGTCGGGGTGAAATAATATACGTTTCGGTGATGTGGAACTAGACAGATCACGGATATAGTTGGGGAAGGAGAAGCGGGGCACTGAGTTGCTTAATGGCACGTTAAATGGTTCCGGGCCAGTGCTTCGGTATTCGAGAACTCACATGTTTAGCCAGTTCAACATGGATCATGGTGGTCTCCACGGGCCTGTGATGCCCTCTGACAATGCATCCATTGTGGCTTTTTCTCCTCGGAAGCCTTGGTGCTTTCCCGCTGGGAATGGGGTATCCTTCGGCGGCAAATGATTACCCCAAACTACGCCAAGTACTTCACGGCCGACTTCGCCAATCGCTGGGTCTGCGGCGTGTCACCGTAGACTTACTCGTACAAGGCGTAAGATCCGCGGTCTCTACTAGGGCCTTTCCTAGCTCCCACATATTGCATTTCTGTCAGCATGCAGAGCGCCCACTGTATCGCACTTCAATGGAAGGTCCAACGCTATGGTGCGCATAAAGCTGTGCAGCGGTCCATGCGGTGGCCTTCCCGATTTCAGTTGGGTAGAAATCTTCATCGTCGTTGATGGTATGTCGCGGGATGGACGGGTGTTCCTTCGTGGTCTGATCGATGAACGGTGACGGACGACCACGGAGATAGTCTGATGAGGCACTCGTGGACAGTTCTATGCTTCATACTAGCGGCCCTGTTTCTGCATGGCTGCGGCAACGTCAACGATGTGTCTGGTCCCAATGACCCACCAGTCGCCAATGCCGGCCCTGACCTAGGCAGCCTCATCTCCGGCACCCGCATTACGTTGAACGGCAGCGCCAGTACCGATCCCAACGGTAATCTGCTCACATACAGCTGGACGTTTCTCAGCAAGCCGGCCGGCAGCGCCGCGGTCCTGGCGAATCCCACGAGCGTGACGCCGACCTTGACCCTCGACCGCGCCGGCGACTATGTCGTGCAACTCATTGTGAACGATGGCGCGGTGAACAGGGCGCCCGACAGCGCGATCATCAGCACCAACAATGTTGCGCCGGTGGCCAACGCCGGCCCCGACCAAGGCGGCAAGGCCCCGGGATCGCTCGTCACCTTGGATGGTAGCGCCAGCTCCGATGCCGACGGTGATCCGCTCACGTATCGTTGGTCACTCACCGCCAAGCCGCTCCGCAGCGCCGCGGTCCTGGCGAATCCCACGAGCGTGACGCCGACCTTAACCGGCGACTTCACCGGCACCTATATGGCCCAGCTCATCGTCAACGATGGCACCGTGAGCAGTGCACCCAATACCGTGAACATCTCCCTGAACTTCGTAAACCGCAGGTAAGACTTCTAAGCGGCCAGAGCAACCCCTTGAATTTCAAAGAACAGAAGGGGCATCAACGACGGTTGGATCGCCTGCCCTCCACCAGCTTTATTTTGCCTGTATTCAAGCGCCAACAACCCCTCATAGTCCCCCGAGACTTCCGCCGTCAGGTAGCGTGCGGCGCCATCTGAAGTCGGGTGGAGGGCGATGGGCGCCCCGAGCAAGCTCCTGAGCGCCTCTCGCGCCTTGGCCACGTGGTGGTGGGGATCGTCGCGAGGTTCCCCACGAGCGCCTTGAACTGCTCTTTCAGATTCGATAGTAGGAGCGCCACGTTGTCAGTGTTGACCGGGCGCCTGGTTCATGCTGTATCTGGAAACTGAGTGGGGTATCGTCGACTATATGCCTTATGTTTTTAGCAACTCAGCCACTGGATGGAGTTCTTTTATGTGCTCAGACACCACCTTCACAATGCCAAGGATGGGAATTGCGAGCAGCAGACCGGCTACCCCCCAGAGCCATCCCCAGAAAAGTATTGAGATAAATACCGCCACAGCATTCAATTTTGCAATTTGGCCTGTCATCCAGGTGATGACAAATATGCCAATGAACGTGGCGATCACCACCGAACTGCCCGACACCAGCACTGCCATCCAGAAGGAGTCAAATTGCATGAAGCCTGCTATGCCTGTCGCGATGGCGATAACGGCGGGCCCTAAATAGGGAACGACATTCAGGACACCCGCGGCGATCGCCCATCCGCCTGCATTGTCCAGGTCAATCCAACGGAATACGGACCAGGTCAAAAGTGCCAGGAGAACATTCGCCACGAAAAGCGTGAACATGTAGCGCTGGATAGAGATGTTGATGTCGTCCAAGATATGCACCGTGATCTTCTTCTCCGACAGCGATGAGCCAGTCAATCGCACCAGCTTGCGTTTGAAGGTGTCGCCAGTTAGTAACAGAAAGAAGACCAACATAAGGACCACGACCGATTCGCTCATGAGTCCGAAGACTCCCACGGAACCCGCCATCAAGACGTCGCCCAAATTAAACATGGGAGGATCAACGACGATGTGGGTCGCTGACTTTTTATTTGGCGAAGGGATATCTGCCGGCTTGCTGGTTCCCTCACCAATTTCATGAGCAGCAGTTTGCACTTTCTGCATGAGGTCAGGTTGGCCGTCTCTCAGGGTGCGGAGCATGAGAGACAATTTATCGACTCCTGTGGGCAACTGGTCGATGATGGTTTGTAGCTGACCGCCGAGCGAGATCGTCGCGAACCCTCCTCCAGACAGGACAACCATCATTATGATAGTGGTACCGGCCATTCGAGGGATCTTAATCCGTTCCAGCCATGCCACGAGAGGATTAAGCGTATACGCGATTATGATTCCAAGTAGAAGCGGTATAACAAAAATCTTTGCCCACTGAAGCGCAAAGACTACGATGACTGCGGTCCCAATGCCCAACGCCCAGCACCGCACGTCTATTGACATACGGTCCGTAGATTGTGCGGGCAATATAAGTTTTTCAATGGGAGAAGACGGCGACCCCGGTGAACTGAGCGGCTTCGGTTCAGAATTCATTAGATTGTCATTGCGATACCCTACGACCATGGCCCGCCGTTCGTCGTTCACTTGTGATGGCCGTCAGCGCTTGCTTTCACGACATGCAGTTCGAAGGCTTGCATTTCCAATTCGACCATCCACCCCTCACTCGGGCTGGCGCAATACAGTTAGATCTAGATGGTATCAGCCCATTCGGTTTTACCCAGCTAGGAGATACCCTTGCTTACCTCAATGTTCTACGCTTTCTCCGATTTTAAAGTGAATGACCGCGAAGCCATGTGTGCCTGTAAGAAACCGACTTGTCTCCACCGATCGCCGAAGGGTACACCGTTCGATTGAAGAGCCGTATTTCTTCTGGACATCGCTCCAAACGGCGGTTAACACAATCACATCGGCTCGAGACGAGAAGCTGCTCACGATGCCGGAGGAGAGTATCGTCGTGGCTCATAAGCGCGGGACCTTTACTGAGATGAAACGTTCCGCCGTTTTGCGCGGGCGCATAATCGGTTCCGATACGGCTGTGCCACCACAGCCCTTCCCCTTCTGAACAATCTGGGGAGAACTCAACCGTAAATCCACCCTCTCGGTCATTTGACCAACAGTGAACAACGGGATGAGCACCTCCAGTGCCGATCCCATTGTTCCCTTACAAATGTTACTTCGCGCAGGCAATCTTCATCGATTCAATATCATTGGACATGTCCAGTTTGGACAGGTCCGGAATGCGTTGGCCCGATGAGAAGGCGATCTCCGTACCCTTAAAATCCTTATCCTTATAAGCAAGAACCGTCGCGCCTGAGCCCACAATGACACTTTGGATATCATTGTTCCAATCCCGACCATTGAGATTCTTCAGAGAGGCGTACTCTTTGGGGCCATCAACTTTGACATGAGGATCATCGGCATCATACTTGGTGTCATCGAACACCTCGATCCAACAATTCTTATCGACCACCTGCACCTCCATTTCCGCCGCATCGACAGACAGTGCTCCGATGGCGATCAATCCAGACGCGAGGAACAATTTGAACAACATCATGGTAACCTCCTTGGGATCGAAATGACCTTTAATCAGGACCAGACACTCCTTCTGCAAAAATTCTTCATATGAGGATGCCAGCCGGCCAGTGACCTGCACTGGCGTTCACTGAGATAGTTACGAATGCCGCATCTGCTCTTGGCCAAGCGAATCGACAGCGCGTGATTCTGCTCGTTCACATTACGCCTCAATCCGATCACCCTGTTGAATGGTTCCCGTCTTTTGCGTAGTCTGATCGGTATGCAACCGCACGTCCTTGCCGTCCTGACCCTTGACGAAATAGTGATCGCCTTCGATACGCAACACATCGCCCTTGATCGTCTTGCCGCCTTTTGAGGGGGCACCCTTCATCTCATCGCTCATTTGCTTTTCACCCTGACCACCTTGCCTCCGATCAGATTGGTCAGCTTTCATTTCAGCTTGGTCAGGCTTCATATCATCTGCTGCCGAAGCCGCATTATCTGCCTGCGCGGTATGGGCGAGACCAAGGCACAGCAGGGCACTACAAGACATGACACCGATCATTTTGGAAACAGAAACCATGGGAGCCTCCTAAGTTAGATGTGAACACCGTCTACATGTACTTATATGCTCCCCGGAGAGTTTTCAGACCTATGCACTTGCCTAGTTTGTTGGCGACGAGTTCCTAGCCCAGGAATGAGACGAGAGGATGCGGTTTGAATTTAACCGGCGTGTGAGCGGAGGCTTGTACACTTGAGGCAATGGGGGCCACACTGAACCCGGTCTATCGGTGTGAGTCGAGTTCGAAGTTGGACGATTCGCTGCCGAATCTTATTGAGAATGGGCAGCTCATTGACAGCGTAAGATGGCTGCGGATCCATGCTAGTCAAACGACATTGTAAACTCCGACGAACCATAAGCTCGATGGGGGTGGAATTGGGCAAGGATTGTCGCGTGCGGATGAAGTACACCTTCGAGGCAACCGTGAGAGCTTTTGCCAGTGTGTAGTAGGCCGGTTTGAAATTGTTCCCCGGTTCGGTAGTGGCCAATCTTGTCTAGCACTTGAGCGGCTCGGATTTTATATCGCGCCGATTCGCCCATGAGGCGAACCGTGTACGTGATCAAATCACTCATGGCCACACCGGCACGTATCACGTCTCCCGCTCCAAGCGCCGTGTGTAATCCATCATTGGATATTGATCAAGATTCATCGGGATGCCTAAGACCGGTGTTCCCACTGTCAGACGAAGCTCGCTTTCTCAACTGCACGTCGCGCGAGATCTCGTTCTGAATTTGATGGATGGCTTCGGATAAGGCTCGATTGAGGCGGGCACCCGGAGGGACGTCGTTGGTGGGGTTGAAGACCTCGTTGAAGGTGGACTGGCCTGTGTAGGTACCGAGGACCTCCCCCGTCGGTTTCAGAACAAAAATGGTCAAATGGGCCTCCCCGCTGCTGACATGCGTTTTCATTCGAAGCATCTGCGCGATGATTCCGACGTAAGGGACGACGTCTGGAATCTGGGCCCAGAGCTGAGGCCGATAGTGCTCATGCAATGCCGTGATGCGCCCAGACAGAATGACATCGGGATGTGGGTCAAATCTCGTTACACGTGAAAACACCCCGGCAGCATCGAGTTCTGTTAGGAGTTCGCTCTCGACTTGGCGGGCGAGCTCACTGGGTTCGACCCGCTCCGCCTTGGGCGCGTCCAGGCCGAAGGTTTCCTTTCCCGACAACAAGGCGTACGCCGGGTAAAGACTATGGAACTCGGCTATCGCATCGATGATCGGCCCGGTTTGTGTGAGCGTGATGTCTGGGACATACTTCGGGCCCCCGCAGCCGGTGGCGAGGATGACCAACATGAAACTGATAACCATTCGTGTCATTGATCAGTACTCTCAGACATAACTCTCAGACATATTTCACTATGATTGGGCGTTTCTTAGGTTTGCCCGTCGCCTTCTTTGGCCTTAGAAACGAGAAATCGCACAATTGAGTCCCCCAACTTGCCTCTTCGAGCCCGTCCCTGCGTAACCACCAAAGTCTGAGCGCGGTTTGGACCTTGTTCAGTTGGGGAATCGGCGGTCGTGGAGGGCCAGGATAGGGTGGCGACGGTACGGGAGGTGGAGATGGAAACGGATCGGGATCGGGCGGTATGGGCGGCCCTGGATCAGGGGTCGGATTAGGCAGCGGTTTGGGGAAATTGCTCACGTCAAGATCCTGATCCCGTGCCGCTGTATTTCTGAGACCCACAACCTCACCGGTCACTCAACCGCAGTGCGGCGCCCTGTGACCAGATGGATCACGATCAACACGATTCCGATTACGAACAGAATCCAGGAAATCTGGACCGCAATCGCTGCCACCCCGGCGACATTCAGAGCCCCAGCAATCAAACCGACCACCAGAAACATGAGTGCAAAATAAAGCAATGGCCTACTCCTTACTATGTCGAACCGTCCATCTTCTAAGAAAATCCTATCTAGCACAGCCCGTTTCGGCCCCTAGGAACCTCCCCAGTTTTAGCCAAAGAAAAGCAACTCATTAAGTGATCGCGTGGACAAAGGGTGAAGAAGATTCCGAACGGTCGGCCTTGCGCCGTCCTCCTGAAGCTACCGCTACTGTTCAGGTTGGCTCAAGGAGGCCTATGTCTAATGAAGGGATTAGTGAGACTCGATCTCAAGACAAAAACTAAGGCCCGGTTCCTCCTCCCTTGCTACAATTCCATTCTGTTACGGCTTGACACTGTCCTATGATTCAATTACAAGATCCCATCCTTTCGCATACCCTTCCATCACCATCTCCCCTGGTGCATACTTCCGATACCACCCGTCTTTGACTGGCCGCCAGCATTCCGATAGCCCCCCCTCCTACCACCTATCAGTTGTAATAGGGCTCGGGTTATTCCTAGCACGCACAAGTCGGGTAGTCCAGTATGGTAAGAGCAGAGAGAAATTTCAAACTGCAACAAAGGAGGGATACTGCTATGAGTGCGATTCGATATTTAGGAATGAGCTTAGCGGCATTAGTATTCCTGGCAGGCTGTGAGAGCACGCCAACAGTGACAAGGAGTGGGGACGTCAAAGACATCATCATTGGGGATAATCTGTCGTCAGGAGAAGTAGTTGTCAGTCCAGGCGATGAAGTTCGGTGGGTCAACAAAAGGACTGCACCTGTGCGAATCGTCCTTCTCGACCCTGTGTCAGGCAAGCAGTTCTCGTGCAAGAATAATTTCGGTGGGTTGATGACCCCCAGCAACACGGCCAAACTGGCTACGAACGAAACCGCCAGCGCCTGTTTTCGAGATCCCGGCTATTTCCGATACACCGTCAGGATGAAATCAGCCGATACGACTGGCGAGCTCAACGTTCCAGGGGTAATCAAGATAGGTGGGCAGTCCACTGGTCAAGCAAGTGATCCAAATAATACTGCCCGATCCCGTGGGGAAGCGGGTGATCAATCCGATGGTCGACCCACTGATCAAAAGAGTGAGCCAACAAAGAGTGAGCCACCAAGCTCAACGTCGACGACGACGACCACCACGACCACGACGACGCCTGCGAAGTAAAGCAGAGCATTTTTGCCAGGTTTGAATGCGAACGAAGGCGCAAGGCAGCGAGCGGGACATTCGAGGAAGGAATCGGCATAGCGGCCTGTCAGTTGGGCAACACTGCCTGATGGAGCGGTCAGAGACAACGTCGAGGGACGGCCGCACTAATGTTCCAATTCGTATCGCACAGCGTCCAGCAACCGCTTCATAAGGGCTTGTGAGTAACTGTTCTATTCAAGGAGCTTAGAATGATCCATATGACGACGTGTGTTCGGGGGTTCGTGTGCGCGGTCTGTCTGATGGGACTGGTGAGTGTGACCCATGTTGGGGTCTCAGGAGCGGCAGAACCACGAGCCGGTGCCTGGTCGGGTGGCGCTGCCATTGGGTTCTTAGCCAACACGCCGGACGGGACGGCGTTCGCCACCAATTTTCACGCCGACTATTTCCTGACTCACCAGATTTCGGTGGGTCCTCTCGCGCAATTGGCTGTGACCGGGGATTTATTTCAGTTCGGCTTCTCGGGACAGGGGAAGTATTGGCTCGACCTGCCCGGACTCGATAAGCGATTGAAGCTGAACCTGCAAGGGGGGCTCGGCTTTCTGCATGCCGACCTCCACACGTCCGATACCTCTTTTCTGATCCCGATCGGCGTAGGCCTGGACTTTGCCTTGAACCAGCAGGTGAGTCTCATCTCCACCTTCTTGCTCAACTTCACGGATGTCGACACGGGACGAGGGACGGACACCAACGTGATGCCTGGGCTGACGTTCGGCATTCGCTTTTAGGGGGAGAGGTGATGAAATTCCGGCATTGACCAAGTCGTGATTGAGCATGCATCGCGGCTATGTCCGTTCACTCAATGGCTCATAGTCTCCGCAAGCGACAGTCAAGAGATGTGGGCAGGACCAATACGGATCACATGAAATTCCCGGGGGATCAATCCCCCTTTTTACAGGGAGGAGCGAATATGAAACGTCATATCGTATATACAGGATTGATCTCAGCCGTTATTTCAACGGTGCTTGTGGGAGCCGCGTTTGCTGGGTCGTCGGAAGGCACCGCGGTGTTTGTGGCGGATTCGAACCTGTTGGAGAGCGGATCAGGATCGCCGGGTGCGGTGACGACACCGGTGGACAAGCATACGGATCTGACGGGGGGCCAGCCTGGAATTCCCAACGAATATGCTGGCACACCCGTTCAGCAAGGGAAATTGCACGAAGTGACCGACAGCAAGTGGTTGCAGCAGCCAGTCTATGGAAAGCAGGGCGAGATCGTCGGGAAAATCAAGCAAGTGTTCACGGATCAGAAGACCGGCAAAATTGAGTACGTGATTCTGGTCCCGAGTGAGTCCAAGACGCCAATCCCTCTCCGCTGGAGCCAGTTTGAGGAAAGAAACGGCCAGCTCAAGTTGAATATGAAAAAGGAGGACCTGAAGACGGTGTTGAACGCGCCGAACACCAAGGATATGTCACCGGACATTCAGGAGCACATGAACCAAATAGACGAAGCGAGGTCCCAACCGAAAGCGGGTCATAGCCAAGGCAGTGCCACGAGTTCACCCGCGGCGGGGGGCGAGCATGGAGAATCCGAGACCTCTGGCGGGGGTGCCAGCGGCTCACAAGCACTACCTCAGGGTCAGGCTCCAGGGCTAGAAGGTGACCACCCGAGCAGCAAGCGGTAACGCGCCCACTCTCCAACTAAGTTACCCGCCCGCGCGCGTGCATGCGACCACTCCCAGGGCGACACCGCCAGCGGGTCCTCGGCTCACGATTCATCGAAGGGAAGTTCGGTGCCCGTTTAGTGAGCCAGTTCATATTCGACGATCTTTAACAACGCGTCCAAACTAAACGGTTTGTGTAAGGTGTGCCGGGCTCCCAGGAGTTTCGCCGCGTCTAAGGCATTCTGGGTGTCTGGCGCCCCTGAGATGGCAATCACCTTTACATTGAGAAAGGCGCGGGTCAGCTCAAGAATCATGTCAATCCCATTCATCTCGGGCATGAGCATGTCAGTAATGACCAGGTCCGCGGGCCGCTCTCGGTAGGCGGCGAGTCCAAGGCGTCCATTCGGTGCTTCCGTCACCTCGTGGCCAGCCCGTTCAAGTACAGCACGGAGCAGCCTGCGCACGGGTTCTTGATCATCGATTACCAGAATCGTCGCCATAGACCTCCTCGTCAACAAGGGTACGCCGTCGGTTCATAACATAAAGGCCCGGCGCCTTTCGGAGTCGAGCCTTTTGCTTCAGAAGCTCTCCATGGTTTCACTGCGCCGAGAGCAGGGGGTCGCAGTTTTTCCATGGCTGGTTCTAAAAGCCTCTTCACCCTACTGCACTTCCGGAACCGTGCTACTAGGAAATGGCCTAGTCGGGTTCAGGAGGGCATCCTTGCTCTAGCTCTTACAGCCTCATATTTCCCGGCGCATACTTCCGATACCACCAACACCAACCGTCTTTGACCCGCGTATTAGTTGACGTTGGTGCCATCGGACAGGAGCACATCGGCGAGGGTACGCCCGTACTTGTCGAGCCCATGAGTCTGAATGGTGAGCGATCTAGTCATTATTTAACTCCGTCCCTGCGCATCCGGCTGCAGTAGGTTCATCAACGGCTTCGCTCGCGTTGGAGGGGGCGGCTACGGCTGGTAGGCAGCCGTGACATCTGGCGTCCCGATATCTGAAGATCCCCTGCTCTATCGCGCTGTGGTTTATCCTCTAACTCTTGGTAAACCGCCTGGAGGTTATTTAAATCCCCTGTGCTTAGATTGCCTAACCCTAGCATGGCATTGTGCGCTCCCTGCGTGGAACTGATGATCTCATTGATCTTTAATTGCATCGCATAGATTCAAATTCTAGCCATTTCACCGCCTAGGCGTCTTCCTAGCTTCGCTGTCTATCGGAGCCGCAGTACAGTCCTCCTGACAGGGTTCACTTCTAACCGAGGAGGGCTCATATGTGTTCAATACCGAAGTTCCTGGGTTATGTCGTATCGTGTGCCATGCTTGCACTCTTGGGGGCGCAAAGTGGCTGTCAGTCCACCACCGGAAAAACGGCTGGCCAGACAATGAGCGATGCCTCAATTTCCACGGCCGTACAGACGAAGTTGACGAAGCGACCGTCTCTCGAATTTCCCACGCATCGATGTCGATACCGAGCGTGGTGTCGTGAATCTGAGCGGGGTGGTGGAGACAGAGGCACAGCGGGCTCGGGCGGACCGTCTCGCGCGTCAAGTGGAGGGCGTCGTCAAGGTCAACAATAATTTGCAGATTCAGAATCGCCTTCCCTCCGGAAAATCTGCCACCGCGCCATCTGCCAATGACAGGAATGCTGGCCAATCAGAAAGGACCAGTCAATATCCGGCTCAACAGGACAGGACGATGCAGACTCAGGGGGCTTATATGATCCAGGGGAATGTGGTGCGTGTCGAAGGCGATACCTATTTTGTGAAGGGGCAGGATGGGAAGGAAATCAGCTTACATGCCGACACTTCCACCATGAAGACCAGCACAATTAAGCCAGGAGATCGTGTCGAGGTAAAGATTGACGAAAATAATCATGCGCTGTCGATGCTCCCAGCCCCATGATTGGAGGTCGGGCACTGATACAGTGATCTGTACGGTGAATGATCAGAATTATGCGGGGATATCCCCCCTAATAATGAATAAAGGAGGAAGACATGTCGACCATTGCCACGTCGATTGAAGTCAACGTGCCAGTACGGACCGCCTATAATCAATGGACGCAGTTTGAGCATTTTCCCCAGTTCATGGAAGGGGTAAAAGAAGTGCGCCAGTTGGATGACCGTCATCTTCATTGGAAAGCCGAGATCGGAGGGAAGGAAAAGGAATGGGATGCTGAAATCACCGAGCAGACGCCGGACGAGCGTATTGCGTGGAAGAGCACTAGCGGGGCCATTAATGATGGGATTGTGACGTTTGAGCCGCATTCGGATGCGAAGTCAACGGTTCGGCTGAACATCGCATATATGCCGGACGGTGTGATGGAAACGGTCGGAGATGAATTTGGAGTGTTGGCCTTGCGTGTCAAGAGAGATTTGGAACGATTTAAGGAATTTATCGAATCGCGTGGCCGGGAAACCGGTGCCTGGCGGGGCACGGTCAAGTGAAAATGGGTATACAGTTCTAGCCCAGGCAACCTAAGTTCTCGCAAAGAGGGGTAGTCAGTATATGTCCAAATCACAACAACCGGCGCAACAACAGAAACGGCGTCCCGGTCTGGAAACGGACATGATTCCCCGCCCAAAATCGGACGACTCCACACACCAAGGTACAGGGAAATTATTCGGAAAAGTAGCCCTCATCACAGGCGGGGACAGTGGGATCGGACGCGCCGTGGCCATCTCCTTCGCCCGAGAGGGAGCCGATATCGTCATCCTATATCTTGATGAGCATCACGATGCCAAAGAGACCGCTAACCTAGTGGAAAAAGAAGGCCGTCGGTGCGTCGCGATGGCAGGCGACGTTGGAACAAAGGCATTTTGCAATGAAAGCGTGAAGAAGACGATGGCCGAATTCGGGCATCTCGATATTCTTGTGAACAATGCGGCCGAGCAACATCCACAGGACTGTATTACCAAGATTTCACCCGAGCAACTGGAGCAGACGTTTCGAACCAATATCTTTTCGTTCTTCTATATGACGCAGGCCGCGCTTCCCCACCTGAAAGCGGGAAGCACCATTATCAATTCGGCTTCAGTGACGGCCTACAAAGGTAGCTGGCATCTTCTAGATTACTCCGCCACGAAGGGGGCCATTGTAACCTTCACCCGATCACTCTCCCAAGCCCTGGCCGAGAAGAGAATTCGCGTCAATGCGGTCGCACCCGGCCCGATCTGGACTCCGCTCATTCCCTCCACATTTTCCAAGAAAGAAGTTAAGTCATTTGGCTCAAAGGTTCCCATGAAACGAGCGGGCCAGCCGGAAGAAGTGGCACCCAGTTACTTGTTCCTAGCATCCGACAATGCATCATACATGACGGGGCAGGTGCTCCATCCTAATGGCGGTACAGTGGTCAATGGATAGGTCTTCATGACTCCTCTGTCTGGAAGTTTAGCGTGGATCGCTAACTCCCAGAAGTATAGACCAAGCCACATCTTTGTCAGGAACCCGATGTTCTGAGGAAGCGCATGCGTCGGGTTGACCGCATCCGCTCCTTCCATACGGAGAGGCAGTTTAAATCCAGAACCCACCGTTTGAAATAATGCATCGGAGAACCTAATGGAGTATGTCAGCATTTTTGCGGTTCCCCCGCTAAAGTTTGTCCTTCTCTCGATTCTTCAAACCGTCACGCTCTTTGTCGCCGTCCTGCTCGGACTAAAGTTTGTCGGACGGCGTGTTTTCGGAGAGAAAGGACCGCAGGATCTTGTGATCCTCGTTCTCATCGCAGAAGCCTGTAATTCGGGGTTGAGCCATCAGGAGGCGGGCTATTGGGGAAGCGCCGCTAGTGTGCTCAGCATCCTACTTTTGGGCTGGCTCTGCGAGAAGACAAAATGCATCCGGCAGTTTCTCGAAGGCCGCCCGGTCTTTCTTTACGAGCGCGGTACCCTTGACAGGACCCTTATGGAGAAGCATATGGTCGATGAAGCAGACCTAGAATTGGCTGCAAGGGAATATGGTCTTGCTTCCTATCATGACTTCAGCACTATCGTGCTTGAAGGAGATGGGGCTGTAACCGGGGTGGTGCACCCGCACGAGCGCACAACAAACCTGAGAGTGAGATAGCACGGCTCTTAACCACACCGGAGGTACATCAGTCCCGCGGTGCTGCCTGCAACTGTGTCAATTAAGCCGGCCGGTGAATCCCTTTAGGTTTCGGGATACGTTTCATGCCTCTCGTGAAAATCCACAATGGACACAATTCCATTTCTTGTTGCGAGAAGAACCGGCAGATCGAACGTCGTGCCGTTGAACATTACGACCAGCGCTCCCAAACGTGAAAGGAAGTCCGTCGAGGAAGCGACCATCTCTAATCCTATAAATAATCTCGTGGAGGGGTCGAACTAGGGCCCCCTGCCTATTAAGGAGAGGACGAGCCATGCGGGAATACAGATGGTGCCCGGTGTTCCCATTACTGCTCTTAACCGCCGGTTGTGTCTCCACCTTGCCGCCTCCTGCGAGCACATACTCATTCGATCGCAGGTGCCTCTCCGTCTCTTCCGATGTGCGCAGCCAGCCTGTAAGTTTGGGAGAGCAGCGGCAGGCGCCGAACGAATCCGTCGAGACAGAGGCGGCGATCACGCTCTATTCACCCATCGCAATCCATATCGCCGATGTCATGGAACTTCTGCCGCTGCTGAACCGGATGGCGGGACTGGAGGTGGAGCATGCGACACCGGCCGACATCGAGCGTGTCCGACGGAAGCTTGTGACGAGATTGCAGTTGGCCACGCTCGAAGTATCGGGCCTCGTCGCCGAAATCGAATGTGAGGTGCAGCGAGCCGATCAGGTTCAGGATCGCCTTAAAGACATTCAAACCACCCGCACGACCTCGCAAACCATTCTCGGTGTCGTCTTCGGCGGGTTGGCGAATAT
This sequence comes from Nitrospirota bacterium, assembly GCA_963775905.1. Classification (GTDB taxonomy): domain Bacteria; phylum Nitrospirota; class Nitrospiria; order Nitrospirales; family Nitrospiraceae; genus Palsa-1315. Next base: position 51,535 of record CAVZKI010000013.1, read on the forward strand.
TTTGTCCGGCGGCATCGGCATGGCGACAGGGGCGGGAGATGCGGGCAATATCGTATCGGTGACCGGCGGCGCATTGGAAGTCCTGTTCGGCACGTCTGCCAACTTCACCAAGGTGCGCCAGGAATTCAGTCATCCTCACAATCATCTGGCGGCCGTCTGGGACGGCTCTCCCCAATCGGAGTTCTTTTCCCAACGAGCCTGGCGATTTCTCACGGAGCCGAGTATCCGGGACCTCAAAGGGCAAAGCTTGAGAGACGTCATGCTGCAGACCTGGCAGGAAGAAGGGAAGCTCGGAGAGTCGGGATCGATTCGCGAGAAAGAGCGGGAAGAATTGCTGTTCGGATCCGGAGGCGTTTACGACAGTGAGCAACTGCATGTCCGCGAAGCGATGCTGCAGCAGCTCGAATCCAGCATTCAGCTGATGCACCAGGAGCTGGAAACGCTGCTTCGTGAGGTCCTGATGCGACAGGCCGTGGAGGAGGAAACATAAGAGACCCAATGGTCTTCGAACTCGTTTCGTCGGTCATTGCAGAAAGATCACGGATACCAACATGTGCAATTCTGACCAGACCGCTGCCGGTCTTCCAGTCATAATACTCAATAACGGTAAGAGGTGGCATATGGCTCATCTGGCTGTTGAAACCCTGGATAACCATTTCCAAATATTACAGATGGCCTATCTTCGGTGGAAGCGGAAGCATAGTGAAATATCTACAGATTAGGGGTGCAGTCCTCCCATGCATCATTGTACAAGGAAATTAAACTCAATCTGACCAACGATGAGGGTGAGCGAAACGGTTACCTTGCTCACTCCCATTACTTTCTACGGGCGGTCGAGCCCTAGGTGACCACACCCCTCCTGACGTCTTGGACCGCACAACACGTAATCGTCGCGAGCGCCTTGCCCTGATAGGAAACAGCCAGTATGGATTTAAGATCTGGACATCCTTTTTGGCTCTTGAAAAATGGCCTTCTTGCCGACTATCCATCGCTCAAACACGATGAATCCTGTGAGGTAGCCGTCATCGGCGGCGGGATCACGGGGGCTCTGGTGGCGTACCATTTGATGCAGGAAGGCGTGGAGACGGTCCTTGTAGACAAACGAGATATTGGTGGCGGGAGCACTGCCGCTAGCACAGCGCTGCTGCAATATGAAATTGATACAGAGCTTCATGACTTAATCGGCACGGTGGGAGAAACGCGCGCGGTGCGCAGCTACAGGCTGGGCCTGGAAGCTATCGATGCGGTGGAGCGGCTCGGTGGTGAACTGAAGGACGATTGCGGCTTTGAACGGAAAACCAGCCTCTATCTCGCCAGCAGGAAATCTGATGTGTCTAAACTTCGGAAGGAATATGAAACGCGAAAGGCCTTTGGTTTTCACGTAGAGTATTGGGAAGCGAAGGATCTCGAGTCACGCGCGTCATTTGCAGCCCCGGGGGCGATTCTGTCCTATGGGGATGCCCAGGTTGACCCTTTTCGGTTGACGCATCAGCTGATTCAAGCTGCGAAAAAACAAGGACTCCGTGTTTACGACCGCTGCGAGGTGACCAAGGTGGAGCCGTCCGGCGACGGTGTTGTCCTGCACACGGGGCCAGGCTTTCGAATCAGTGGACAACGAGTCGTGTTTGCGAGCGGCTACGAGTCCCAGCAATACCTGAAACAGGATGTTGGCACCCTCAAGAGCACGTTCGCGTTGATTAGCGAGCCGTTTGACAGCTTCGAGGGATGGCCGGACCGCTCACTGATATGGGAATCGGCGCGCCCCTATTTTTATCTCCGCACTACGTCGGATGACCGAGCGATCATAGGCGGCGAAGATGTCCCTTATGCCACTGCTCATAAGAGTGAGCAGCTGATCGGCAGAAAGACCAAAAAACTCCAGCGTCGATTCACCGACATGTTTCCACGACTTGACCTGGAGGTCTCGTACACATGGGCAGGCACGTTCGGCGAGACCAAAGACGGCCTTGCGTACATCGGCCGCACTCCGGAATTTCCCCATGCCTATTTTGCGCTCGGCTACGGCGGCAATGGCATCACGTTTAGCGTCATTGCAGCGAAGATCATCACCGACCTTCATCTAGGTCTACCTAATCCGGACGCCGATATCTTCCGATTCGATAGATGAATCCGGGGTGATTCGCAGAGCCAAGCGATTGCACCCTACTACTATCGGAAGCCGGTCTTCAGTGAGTTGGAGCCGTTCCGAGTTTGTAAAAGAAGAATGCGTCTACCTTCATTACGAAGTCACCTCGTTCGCTTCGTTGATGATGTCCAAATCCTGTTTGATGACGCCTCGAAGACCATTCTTCCGGCCGGCCCCAGGTAGGCGGTTGAGAAAATGTGTCTTTGTAACGGCAAAGAAATACCTCCCAGTGGTGGATTGGCGGTGCTTTCTCAGTGCACTAGGGAACAACCCAGTATTATACGTTCCACGGCCACCGCATAATCAGCCCGAATGAGAGTGTCAATCGCGACGAAGACGCGAGCGTAAACATGTAATGGCGCAAGGGGCGTCTCGATTGTTCCTGTTCGTATTCGTCGCGTAGCAAGTTTCATTTATTTATTATAAGGAGGAAACCCCCATGCTCACGCCCGCGTCCAGCAAATCTCAGGAAGCCATCGCGTCATCGGTGACCGACATGCTTCGGAAAGACCACAAGAAAGTGAAGGGTCTCTTCGAGGAATTCGAGCAGGCCGAAGATGCCACAACCAAGCAAGGGATCGTCGAGACGGCGTTGACGGAGCTTGAGGTGCATAGCAAGTTGGAGGAGGAACTCATCTATCCGGCGATTCGAGCTGAAGTCGATGACGATGACCTTATGGATGAGGCGCTCGAAGAACATCATGTCGTGCACGGGCTGCTCGGGGAACTGAAAAAGATGAAGCCGAGTGACAAACGCTACGATGCCAAGTTTACCGTTCTGGCGGAGAACGTCAGGCATCACATCAAGGAAGAAGAGTCGGAGATGTTTCCGAAGGCCGAAGACTGCGAGATCGATTGGGAAGCGCTCTGTTCCCAAGTGATGAAGCGGAAGGAGCAATTAACGGCAAAGAAGGCCTCCAAGAAGAAGTAGGGCCATGTGCCGTCGTTGCGTAATCGAGGAAGCCGAGGGATGACCAGTCTCTCGGCTTCCTAGAAGTCTTGGTGTCGGATGGAGGGTCTGGTGAACTTCAAGGTCATGTGGAAACTCCTGAGCGCAACCTTCACAAAATGGACTGAGGATCATGCCCAAGGCCTAGGGGCCGCCTTGGCATTTTATGCAGTCTTTTCTCTGGCCCCCCTGCTCCTTATCGTGATCGCCATTGCCGGGTTAGTGTTCGGGCAGGAGGCGGCACAAGGTCAGATTATCGGGCAGATTCAAGGCCTCGTGGGCGAGGATAGTGCAAAAGCGATTCAAAGCATGATCGAAGAAGCCCGGAAGCCCGCCGCCGGCATCATTGCCACGGTCCTGGCCATTGTCATGCTGCTTCTCGGCGCAACCGGCGTATTTGCTCAGCTTCAGGAGGCTCTGAATACGATTTGGAGAGTTGAGGAAAAGCCGGGGGAGGGCATTTGGAAAATTCTCAAAGATCGCTTCATTTCCCTCATGGCGGTTCTCGGGACCGGATTCCTACTGTTGATCTCCTTGGTAATCAGCGCGGGGTTATCGGCGGTCGGCACGACCCTGGGACATTTTCTTCCTGTCCCAGAATTTCTGCTGCAAATAATCAATTTCTTCGTTTCATTTTCCATCGTTACGTTCTTATTTGCAATGATCTACAAATTGCTCCCTGACATATCTATCCAGTGGGGCGATGTATGGATCGGCGCGATCATCACTTCGCTACTCTTCACGATCGGAAAGTTCTTAATCGGCTTATATCTGGGCAAGAGCGACGTCGGCATCGCCTATGGAGGGGCTGGGTCCCTCGTGGTCATTTTGATCTGGGTCTACTATGCGTCGCAGATATTTCTGTTCGGCGCCGAGTTCACGGCCGTGTATGCAGAGTCTCATGGTTCCCGACTAGCTCCATCAGAGCACGCACGAACGGGGCCCGTGGTCAAATTGGCAGGCGCCACGAATTGACGTTCCTCCCCTACTTTAGGTCAACACAAAGTTCGGACGTTTCTGCGTGACCCCGGCCACCTGTCAGATGATTATCGCAGCGGGTCAGGGGGGCAATCGCGGCCCAGGCCATCAATCTGGATCTATTCGGGGCGACACCTCGACGGCACAAGTTGCCGCGGTTTGGGAAACAAATTCACGGCAGCAAGCCTTCCGACCAGAGTTTTGCTGCGACTCAATTCAGCGTATAGATGCAAGGGTGTGCCTAAATGATCGTCTAATTGGAAGGGAGAGGAGTCTCCCGTGAAGAAGGAGTTGATTGATGGCGAAGAAGAAACGAGGAGAACAGAATGCCAAGAGTACCGAATTGAGCGCCTTTCGTGAGAGCGGCGAAGGGCAGTACCTGACGACGAATCAGGGTCTCCGGATCAACGACGATCAGAACTCTCTTAAGGCAGGCGAGCGAGGGCCATCGCTCCTGGAAGATTTCCATCTTCGCGAGAAGATTACCCACTTCGACCATGAACGGATTCCTGAGCGCGTCGTGCATGCGCGTGGTTCCGCAGCCCATGGGTATTTCCAAGTGTACAGATCGTTGGCGCCTCTGACCAAGGCCGCATTTCTCCAGGATCCGTCGGTCAAGACGCCGGTCTTTGTGCGATTTTCGACTGTCGTGGGTTCGCGCGGCTCGTCCGATCTTGCCCGCGATGCCCGAGGGTTCGCGGTGAAGTTTTATACAAAAGAAGGAAATTACGACCTGGTCGGCAACAACATCCCTGTGTTCTTTATCCAGGACGCACTCAAGTTTCCCGATCTCGTGCACGCGGTGAAGCCCGAGCCGCATCATGAAATGCCCCAGGCGGCGGCAGCACACGATACCTTCTGGGACTTCATTTCCCTGATGCCCGAGTCTATGCATATGGTCATGTGGGTGATGTCGGACCGCGCGCTCCCGCGGAGCTACCGGATGATGGAAGGCTTCGGCGTCCACACCTTCCGCCTGGTGAACGACAAAGGTCACGCCCGCTTCGTCAAGTTTCATTGGAAGCCCCTGCTCGGGCTCCACTCGGTCGCATGGGATGAGGCACAGAAGATCTCGGGAAAAGACCCGGACTTTCACCGTCGTGACCTGTGGGAAGCAATCGAGAATGGCGCGTATCCTGAATGGGAATTCGGGATACAAATCGTCGAGGAAAAGGATGTGCATAAGTTCGATTTCGATCTGCTGGATCCCACGAAGCTCATCCCAGAAGAATTGGTCCCCGTGAAGCGCGTCGGCAAGATGACACTCAATCGCAACCCAGACAATTTTTTCGCGGAAACGGAGCAAGTCGCATTTCACCCAGGCCATCTCGTGTCCGGAATTGATTTCTCCAATGATCCCCTCCTGCAGGGTCGCCTCTTTTCGTACACCGATACGCAACTGATCCGGTTGGGTGGTCCAAACTTTCACGAGATTCCTATCAACCGACCTATCGCCCCTGTTCACAACAACCAACGCGACGGATATATGCGTCAGGCCATCAACGATGGACGGACTAGCTATCAGCCGAACTCCCTTGGCGGAGGCTGCCCCATGCAGGCAAAAGCCGACATAGGTGGGTTTGTCAGCTACGCTGAAAAGATGGGAGAGGTGAAAGTGCGACAGCGAAGTCAGAGTTTCTTTGATCATTTCAGCCAGGCGACACTGTTCTGGCACAGCCAATCCGAGCCGGAGCAAGCACATATCGTGAAAGCCTTCCGGTTTGAGCTCGGCAAGTTGGAAGTCTCCGTCATTCGAGAACGAATGATCGGCATGCTCACGCGAGTCGATCGGTCCCTGGCCAAACGCGTGGCCCAAGGCCTTGGACTGAGCGTGCCCGACAAGCCCCCCACTCTTTTGAACGAGAGCGTGCCGGCGGATAGGATTGCCGCACAGTATCAGCCTGAGCCCAACAAGAGAGTGCCGAGCCGCTCGCCCGCTTTAACTATGGCCAATTCCGTGAAGGGCGATGTCAAGACGCGCAAGGTCGCGATCCTCGCCGGCGATGGAGTCGATGACGCAGACCTTATCGGTATGAAGAAGGTGTTGGTCGAGGCGGGCGCTCAGACCAAGGTTGTGGCCTCTCGTCTCGGAATGCTGAAAAGTGTCAAGGGAGCGCAGATCCACATTGATTTCAGTTTTCTGACCTCCAGTTCAGTCCTCTTTGACGCCATTTATATTCCCGATGGGGACAAGAGCGTTCAAGCTCTCCAAAAAGATGGCGACGCCGTCGAATTTGTTACAGAGGCCTATAAACATTGCAAAACAATCGCTGCCACCGGCGCAGGGGGCAGGCTCTTGCGCGCTGCGTGCCTCGAACGAGATCACATGGGCGGGTCCGATCATGAGGATAATCAGAACACAGAGGATGAAGGTCTTATCATCGGTAATAAGGGTGATACCCGCGGAGTTGCAGTCAAATTCATCAATGCCATGGCCCAGCATCGCCATTGGGAGCGAGAACTGAAGGCTCAGCCGGTCTGAGTCATGGATGAGCAACAGGTGAGTCTCATGTGTAAACACATGGGAAACGAGGAGGAGTAATGCGGGTAGAAGTGAGTTGGACACGGGGGGAGCATGTGGAAAGTCCATGAGAGCCCTGGTCCTCTTCCTGAGGGCCGTGGTGCTCGCCGGACTTCCAGAAGGCTTCCAAGAACGTTGCAGAGAACGCGATCTACCGAGAAGTGGCGGAAATGGTCAAGCTCTATCGAATATGCCTTCAGAAAAATGAGGATAATCCGGTGAAGGCCAAAGAGAACTGCAGCATGTACAAAGAGGCCATTCGGGACCTGGCCCCTGACAATATGAGAACGATTGTCGGTGAGGTGCTGGATCATCTGCGAGTTAAGATCCAGCAGTCATCGACTCGGCGCGATAGCGAACCATAGTTTGGCCCATCATTGGCAGGGAAAGCGATGAAACCAAAGACAGATCGTTCGCAATAGGCAATGGCCAAGGATATTGCAAGCAAACCTAGCGTAAGGACAGACGCCATTGATGCGGGGTCATTTACCGCAATCTTCGGCACCCTGGCGGCATTGGTCAAATGGTTAGCGTTGACCCTTGGTGTCTTTATACTACTGGTAGTCGCTGGTCTGGGATTTGTCAACCGTGAACTGCCCGCGTTTATCGAGCGTGCACTCAACGCGCACGTGGAAGGGTACCGGTTTACGGTCGGCCAGGCAACCCTCTCTCCGAAACTGTCGCTCGAAATCCGACAGTTGACCATGATGCAGATCGACCATCCCGACCCTCCGGTTGCAGAGATTCCCCGATGGGTTCTGAGCATTCAATGGAGCCAAATTTTCTCCGGCGTGCTGGTTAGCGATTATGTGATCAGCCGCCCGACTCTCCACATTACCCTGCCTCAGGCGAAGCAGGAACTTCAAGGAGAGGTTCCCATCCACGAGAAAGGATGGCGAGAGGCCGTCTATTCTTTTTATCCCATCAGGATCAATGAGTTTAAAATCGAAGATGCCGACGTCACCTATGTGGATCAGGATGAGTCCAAACCGCTGCATTTCACTCATCTCAACCTCCTCGCCGGGAACATTCGGAACATCCGGTCCCCCAATGACGCGTACCCGTCCGATCTGAATCTGGACGGCAATATCTTTGATTCGGGACGGATCCTGATGAAGGGTCATGCCAATTTCCTTGCCGAGCCACACGCCGGAATCGATGCCGATATGGCCTTACAGCAGGTCGCGCTCGAGCCGTTTCTTCCCGTCACAGGACGCTACAATGTTCAGGTACGCGGAGGGGTACTCTCGGCCGACGGGCATCTGGAATACACCGCCGAGGGGGAGACCGAGGCGACCTTGAAGACGCTGACGATTGAACATGCGCGCGTGGATTATGTCCACACCTCCGAAACGACGGCCAAAGAAACACAGGTGGGCCAAGCCACTGTGAAGACCGCCAAGAAGCTTCAGAACAAGCCGAATACACTGATCCGGATCGATCACGGGGCAATCACGAACAGCGATTTCGGCTTCGTCAACGAAGCGGCTAAGCCGCCGTACCGCATATTTTTGAGCAACGGCGCGCTCCAGCTCGAGAACATCAGTAATCATCTCAGCGAAGGGAGCGGCACCGTTACTCTCACGGGTGCCTTCATGGGCAGCGGTGACACCATGGTCAGCGGGACGTTTCGACCCGAGACGAAATCGCCGGACTTCGATCTGAGCATCAAGATCGAACGGACACAGATACGTGTCCTAAACAATCTACTGCGGGCATATGGCAAGTTTGACGTGACCGCCGGCCTGTTTTCGCTGTATTCCGAGTTGAGTGTCAAGAACGGCCGAGTGGAGGGCTATATCAAACCGCTCTTCAAGGACTTGAAGGTGTACGATGGGCGACAGGACAAAGAGAAAAGCCTGTTTCACAAGCTCTACGAAGGCCTGGTCGGCGGCGTGGCCAAGTTGCTTGAAAACAAACCACGGGAGGAAGTCGCAACCCGGACAGATGTATCAGGCGCCCTGGAGAACCCCCAGACCAGCACGTGGCAAACCGTCGTCAATTTGGTTAAAAACGCCTTCTTCAAGGCATTCCTTCCCGGCTTTGAAAAAGAGGTCAGCCTCAATCGTCCCTAGTGCTGCCAAGAGGATGCAAGGTAGACAAGGCCATTCCGTGCAGTTTTACCAAGGCGACTCGTTTTTAACGGAATCGGTGACCAGCTTCCTCAAAGAGGGGCTGCAGGTCAATGACACGCTCATTGTTGTGGCGACCGCGCAACATCGTGAAGAACGCCTCAAAATTTATACCGCGCCTCCGAGTTGGCCTTCCGCGTATGCCCGAGGATCTGATTCAAACCCGGTCCTCGGGCATGTTCACTATCGATTGGATCGTACGCTGTGGTTTCGATCAGGTTGGGGAACCTCGTAAAACTCGTAAATGTCAACCTGTTCGAGACTCAGATCCGGCCAGTTACTCTTGTCAAAGCCCGGCGCACTCTTTAGATCCTTTTTGTGTACATCCAGCGAAAGCTTTTTGTTCGTTTGATCCAGCTGTAGTGCTTCCCAAGGTACGGCAAAGTACTTGTCTCCGATTCCGGCAAATCCTCCGAATTCGAGCACGGCGTAATCGATACCACCCTCCTCAGGGTCGATGACCAAGTCTTTAATGTTCCCCAGCTTTTTGCCGTCAGTGCCTTGCACGTTCATGCCGATGAGATCGCTGGCTTTCAAGACGCCACTCTTTTCCCGTGCTTGAACCGGGAAGGTGAATGCAGTCGCCAGGGTGACGACGAGGGCTCCGAACGCCAACAGATGTACAGCTTTCTTGCGGCAGTCTTGCGTCTCCATGATGTGGCCTCCTATGTATCGAACAGTGTACGTCCTACCGCCATAATCAGGAATTTATTTGATAGGCACCTTTACCCCTTTGCGCCTGGCTTCCGAAAGTCCAATAGCAATGGCTTGCTTTCTGCTCTTAACTCGCTCGCCACTCTTCCCGCTCTTTAAACTACCTTCCTTCAGTTTATGCATCGCCTTCTTGACCGATCGCTGTGCACCCTTGCCATACTTGGTCATAATCGATTCCTTTTTGTGCATCGACATGATTGCGAAACTTTAGCGTGTCGCCATCTGATTGAAAAACTCGAAATAGGTCGCACCCTTGAACCTCGAACTCACGGATGGTGCAGGCGAAATCCAGAGTGGGCCACAATAATAAATAGCCGTGTGCTGCGTGGAGGAAAACTAGAGGTTGCCCTAGGCGCAGGAAGCTTTGTCAGACCTAGGGTCTTCTCTAGCATTACTGGGGGTTGTTCTCATGCAGACTCAAGGACAGCGTTGTTATCGACAACAAGTGTAATGGCTCGGAAACGCATAACCGATCGATCACGGTAGCATGGGGGGCTGCATGAGCAACACAACGACTTCTTCTCAAGGACCTGTTACGCATCCTGCTCACCGGTCAGTTGCGTGTTGGCGATGCGGGGGTTTGCTAGTGGATGAGCATTGCATGGATCTGGATATCGGGCAAATCGGGACAGGATATTGGGCCAGGCGCTGCATTCAGTGCGGCGACATGACCGACGAGACCATTCTGCATAACCGCTACCCCCTTCGTCAAACGCTCCAAGATATCGGTCCAGCGGCAGGCAGAGGACTGGCGTTCGCTGCCTCGCCGCCTCATGGTGGAAAAGGAGGGAGATATGCCACGGTATCTGATGCCTCTCCTACGATCAGGCGTCCTGCGGGCATGCGGCCCACCGTTACGACACGCTAAAGTGAGATGGCTCTGGCTATCCATTCTTCGATGGGTTGGCTTGTCTCGGACTGGGAGAGCCTCTCCTCTGCCCGTCCGTCGGTGAGAGTGGTCGGCAGGAATCGAACGAGCACAACAGAGGTCTGTGATTCTGAATCAACCCAACACTTTCGTTTCGAGAAGGAGGTTTGTTGTATGAGACGACATGACTATACAAAAACGAGTCTCATAGTCAGTCTTGCTTGCATGATGCTTTTTGGGGGATACGTCGTTGGAGCTAAGTCTCCACAAGCAAGTTCTCGTTCTCCCGAGGCGGAGAGTTCGCGGGTCCTGGAAGGTTCGATAGTCACATTTCAGTATGTGGCCACCGTTCCCGGCTCGACCGGGATCGATTACGGCAATGTTAGCGAGTTTATTCAGGGTCGGCACGAGATCGTCTCAGCGTTGGAGCAAGAAATAGTCGGAATGAAACCAGGGGAGGAAAAGAAGGTTGAATTGAGCCCAGAGGAAGGTTTTGGCACTTATGATGCTGAGAAAAAAATAATTGTTCAAAACACTCTTCTGCCGCCTGGAGCGAAAGAGGGAGCTATCGTGCAGAATGCCCTGGGCGACTTCGCTACTGTGGCAGAATTATTGGACACGACGGTTGTATTGGATTACAACCATCCGCTTGCGGGGAAACCCGTCGTGGTGCAGCTGAAGATCCTCAAGGTCGAGAATCCGTGATCAATCATTCTCAACCGGGACGGGGACGTAAATCGGCGCGGGGACGTCACCTTCACTACCACTCTGCGCCCTTTCAAGGTTGCACTCACCGTTATCGCACGTCTTCGCTCGTGTTTCCTGCTTCTCCAGACAAGACTTTTTATCTTCTTGACTAATGGCCGAATCGAGGCACTTTTTCAATTCGTCCCGAGTGGCTTTAAGACATTGCAAGCAAAGATTCTGGGCGCCAGATTGCGTCTTCTTGGCATCCGTTATAGCTTGGGCCGAGCTGGCTGCTTCCATTGCATCAACTTTCGTCTTCTTTACTGGATCGAGCGGAGCAACCAATTCTGATCGTTTCTTCCGAGCCTCATCGCGTGCGGTCTCCGCTTCTATAGCCGCTTTCTCTGCTTCCGCAATCGTTTTTCTCTTCTGCAAGTCCTCAAGGCTGTCTTGTGCCTGAGCCATAGGCACTCCCCACAACATGAAAGCCAGTAAAATCAGATTCATTCGCCTGACCGTGCCATTCCAAATGCGTGGCATGCGTTCGCCTTCACTCACGATGGTTACCGGGTCAGAATAAGTCGTGGTTGATCGCCTTACTTCGCAGGGAGCAAAATAAGTAGAAAGGTCCCGTCCGCCTGTTCAATATTGCTCATGTTCAAGGAGAGTTTGCTCCAAGCGCAGTCGTAGGCCCACAATGGTTATGCATCCAACGAGCGGTCGACGAGTGGCAACAGGTCACGTTCTTCGTTCACGAAGAGAGTCCGGACCGACTGCATCATATCCTCGAAAAACTCATCCCATGCCTGGTCGTCGTCCGCTTCAGCATGCTGCAATGTATAGATCATCGCTTTAATTTCTTCGTGTTCCAGCTCGGCAGTCCCGATGAGCTCCCGGCCGTGTGATCCCGACTTCTTGATCTCCTGGAATAGAAGGCCCTCCTCGAGTTCAAGGTGCGATGCGAGTTGGTGAAGGATTCGTTTAACAATAGCCTGCCGTGAATCAGCTGGAGAACCGAGATATAGATGATATAATTCCAGGATCCGTCGATTACCGTCCTTGACCACTCGTCCGATATCGACACGCGTGGATGATGGTTCTAAGAACCTGTCTTGTGCCATGGTCCACCCTCCCTCTAGTGTTTACCCTCTCTGGGTAGGAGTTAATTTCCACTCGCGCTTACTGTGTACCGTCTAAGACTCAAAAGGTACTGGGCGGGACCCTAGGGGCACAAGAAAACAAAAGTGCGCAAGGGCTGGGGTGGAGTGCCTCCTCTATCGCCTTCAAACAACCCTAGGGATTCTTCTAGTATTTCGGAACTGTCTCACCACAGTATTCTAGATTCTAGAACATACGGAGTTCCAGGAGAGGATCACCGTGTGTCTTGGCGAAGGAAAATGAAACCGTCTCTCAGGAATAGTGATAAGGGATGCGGCACAACTATGGTCTTTCTCTTGCTAGTACCCTTGATAGTAGCCTTTTGGCATTCCGCGGCCTGGCCGGCAGATGTCACTCCTATCCCTCACCCTTTAGAATCACGCCCTGACAATCCTCAAGGATTAAGTACGCCTCCTCCTTCACGTATAGATCCAGGTATTGAACGACGCCCCAAGACGATTCCTGATCCCCGTTCGGCAATCAGTCCCCCCAATGTCGATACCAAGATGGCGATCGACCCGGAAACGGCTCCTCCTGCCACGGAGAAAACGAAGCCAGGTGGCTTAAATGAACCCCCTAGCAAGCCGTCGACTCGCTGAGTGCCAGCTTACTTCATTCATTCTTTTCATTGTGAATCCCCGCCGCGCGCTAGGGAAGCCCCCAGAGGCCATGACGAGGAGCCATCCCACGACGGTGTCATCCAGCACAGGAGTCAGCTTTCGACGAGGTCAACGAGCGGTCCATCTCGTTCCCAGCCTAGGGACTGGGCGCCGCCAAAAACTAGGAAATTTCCTAGGTCCGAAAAGTTTCCGGGGAGCGTACCGTTACCTTAACGCTGTGGTTACATCATGTTTACATCTAGCTGAGGAGGCTTCCCTGGTATCAATCTCAAAAGTGGTCGGTGTCCTGTCGTATGGTTTCTTGCTGTGCCTGGGTCTGTCCAATGCCGCGCAGGCAGGTAATGCGGCTTCGGCTAAAGACGAAATGAAAGCTGGCCAATCTGAGAGAAAAGTCGTTCAAGCTGGTCAAAAGAAGATGGGCGATCAAGATCAGCTGAAGGGCGGCCACTCAGAGGGCGGCAAGACGAGCAAGGGCGAAGGGTTGAGCGTCGAAGGCGATAACTCTTTCGTCAAGGGGCAGGACGGAAAAGATGTACGGTTGCGTACCGATCAAAGTGCTGATCAAACCACCAAGAAGACGGGAGACTCAGCCCGAGGAACTGATGCCGGTAACGGAAATGAAGGCGGCCGCGATTCGCTCCACGAAACTGATGCCGAGCACGGGAATGACGCCGGCCGTACGACTGACTCCCCTCTCGAATCAGGCAAGTCCGGTTCGATGGGCCTGTAGTCATTGTCTCAGCGATCGTCTGCGGGTCGCTACCGAGGCCTTGATCGGACAGCGCTCGGCAGCTACTCGTTTCAGCGAGAGGTGCGGATAACTTAGACAGGATACCAGTTAAATTGAAGGAGGTGGATACAATGGGATCATCGGACAGACATGAATCAGGCAACTTATCGGCGTTTATTACCGGAGCGCTGGTTGGCGCGGGTATCGCGTTGCTCTTCGCGCCACAGTCGGGCGCGCAGATGCGCGGGCTCCTTCGAGACTATGCAGCACGCGCCAAAGATGAACTGGATGAAGCCTGCGATCGCGGGACCGAAGCGTTGGATAGTGCCATGGAGCGCGGACAGGAATTCGTCGAGAAGGGAAAGGAGTCGTTGCGTGAGACCAGCCGCCAGGCGAAGGGATTTGCGGAGGCGGGAAGAAACGCGGCTAATGACATCAAGGACGAACTGGCGTCACAGCAGCGCTAGGCGCCAGGCAGACAATCGTGCCAATGGGAACGCTCCCTTTAAACCACAGGAGGTTTGTTATGTATCGCACCGTACTAGTCGGCATTCTCGGTGTCAGTCTTATGACCCTGACGGCCTGCGAGTCCATGACCGGAAGAACCACAGGCCAAACCATAGACGACGCCACGATCACCGCATCGGTTCAAGGAAAGTTAACGGCTGACAAGGCGTCGAATTTTTCACGTATCGATGTGGATACCAACAGGAGTGTTGTCACACTGAACGGTGTGGTGCGTACCGTGGAAGAGAAATCGCGGGCAGAAGACCTCGCGCGGCAGGTAACAGGGGTGTCGAAAGTGAACAACAATCTACAAATACAATCCATTTCAATGAGTAATCCTTGACCGTGGGTGAGGGGTGCCGATGGCAACGCCATCGGGAGGTTCAGAGCAGCCTTGGCGAATGAATGAGCACCAGCTGGTTTGCAAGCATCCTCTGCAGGCGGTGCTCGTGGGAGTAGGACTTGGCTATTTCCTTTCGCGCACTAAGGTGAGATAGCGATGTCACAGGCGCACGACACCGGACCATCCGGATTTGAATCATTGGTAGTCGGACTCTTGAGAGATGTTCGCGCTCTAGCGCGACAGGAAATGGCGTTGGCGCGACACGAGGTGCAGTACGAAATCAGCAAGATTCTCAAGGCGGTCCTGTGGTTGGGGATGGCTGTGGTGCTGGGAGTGATCGGATTGTTCGCGATTGCCGCGGCCTGTGTGTTGATCCTCTTCGCTTATACCGGGTTACCGGCCTGGACCTGTGCCGCGATCGTAAGTGTCATTCTGCTCGGTGGAGCGTGGGGGCTCGTGCTCGCGGGGCGGGAAGTCGTAAAATCCGTTCACTTCGTTCCCCTGCGAACCATTCGAACGTTGGTGGGCGACGCCAAGTGGATCGCGGAATGGGTGCGCATGCGGTTTGTATAGATATAGAACTCGGGCATGCGGCAGTGTATTCAAGGAGCAGTTCTCAAGGATTCGGGTTATTCCCAGTAGTTAATCGGACAGACTTACGCGACCCTCCGTGTGAGGATGCGAACTCTGCCACGATATAGTAGACCTTCAAGTCGTTCACACGAATCACGTGAGGAGGACATATGTCAAATTATGCCGAGACGATCAAGGCCAGAGGGAACCTCATCACGTTGATGCTCCGCGAAGACCATCAGAAGATTAGACAGCTATTTGACCAATTTCACGCAACGACGAATAAACACGAGAAATGGAACATCGTGACGGCGGCTCTCGCAGCCTTGGAGGTCCACGCCGAGCTTGAGGAGGAGCTGATTTATCCTGCCTGGCGGGAATATGTGGGTGCGCGGGATCTGGTGGTCGAAGCCCACCAGGAACATCATGTCGCTCACATGCTGATCAAAGAGCTCAAGAAAATGGACCCTGAGGACATGGGGTATGATGCCAAGTTCGCGGTCCTGAGCACACATGTAACGCACCATATTAAGGAGGAGGAGGGGAAAATGTTTCCCCAAGCAGAGAAAGCAGGGCTGGATTGGCAGCGACTGACGAAACAAGTGATAGAGCGACGTCAAAGCTTGGACCAAAAACCGCTATGGCTGTTGGGGGTGCCCGTAGTTTTCACGAGCGAAAAAGTCTGTGCCACGCGTGCGGTCCTTTCCGGCCGATCAGGAGGCTGAAGAGAGGAACGGAGTTCACGATACGATTGAAAAGGAGGCTCAGATGGCATCCAGAAAAGAATACGAAATGGAACCGAGCGGAAAGTCTGGCGGACAGGCCGCGTCGGAGATGGCCGAACAGGCCGAGGAATTGGTCGAGTCGATCGGTCAGACCATGGACTCGGCGGCTCAGGCCGTACAAGATACGATACGCCGAACGAAAAGGAGCGCCCGCGTCGCAATGAAGAACGCCTCGGAGGGCATCCAGACATCTACAGATTATCTTACCGGAAATGGAATGGTGGGTGTGGTTGAGGACGTGGAAGCGCTGATCCGTCGCTACCCATTTCAGGCCTTTTTGATCAGCTCTTCGGTGGGATTCCTGCTCTCCCGATCTTGGAAACGATGACACGCAGACTTGCAAGAATAGAAGTGAACGAAAAGGGATTGGCAGTCCAAGATGGGGTCCGAAAATCCAGCATATCCTGTGGTGTCTGCTCGGGATGGCAATTCCGCCATCGAGCTCTTAGGAGTGCGGCGGAGGAAGAGAGGGAGATCATGGACAACGGTTCGGAGCGTATTGCCCAAGACATCAAAGATATCGTTCAGACGAGAGTGGCGATGGCAGAAAAGCTGGGAGCAATTGAGCAGCATGTCGGAGCCACGATGCGCCATGGGAGGACGATCATGACTGAACTGGCGGAAAGGACAACATCGTCTGTGCGTGAAACGATGCAGATGACCAAGGAAGCCCTCGATCCAAGCGTGCATGCCGCACGCCACCCGTGGGCGTTCGTGGGCGGGGGGCTGGTCCTCGGCTATGCGCTCGGCACTCTCTACCGGCGCGGATTGCGAATCACGAGCGGAGTGGTTCCCTATTACCCGTCCGGCGCGGAGGGTGCGGCAGTCATGCCTATGAGCGGCTCATCTTCGTCCGAAGAGCGGGAGGCTGGGGTATATCCCTTTTACTCCCATCGACCGGCGGACCAAGGGGGAGGAGAACAAGGCCAGGCCGATCAACTTACCCTGTGGGCCGAGTTGGAACGAGCACTCCAAGACGAACTCGCTGCGGCCAGAAGTGGCGTCATCCGATTCGGACGCGGTCTCCTCCGAGAGCTGGTCCGGCAAGCTGTTCCAGCCCTCGTGCAGATCATCGGCGATACCCGCCGCGAGCGAGACTCTCGCTCCGAGAGCGATCCAGCGCGTCGATAAACTCTCGGGCCGGGAACAACTCGGACTGATATGGCGGATTCTGCTGGATTGCATGCACACACATCCGCTACCGCGTCTGTGTATACAGGTAAAGCCGCGACTTTGTGCATTTCTCCAACTGCTTGCACGGATTCACGGCTGCCGTCGATCTAGGGCCATTGAGATACGGCACGCTTTCCAGCTGGGTGGAATAGTTGGCGACGGTAAATGCGAACTGGCATCCGTGACTGGCGGGCCACTCCATTATGAATCGGTCCCAGCAGGAAGGGCCACGTGGGGCGAGTTGGCTCGATGCTTGTGGAATTAAACGCTGGAGAATGTCTGTTTCGCTCTCTCTCACGCCCTCATGCGTCTTTTTCCCATCAAAATCTCGAGATCCGAGTTTATGCCGTACTTGCAGAAGGTAGGACGACATTCATAAGGGACCTGTGCACCTGATAGCCAGCGCTGGAATTCATATACTCAATGAAGCCCAGTTTCTTGAACCTATTCATAAAGAAACTCACTCGTGACCGTGTAGTACCGACCATTTCGGCCAGTATTTCCTGGCTGATCTGGGGAATGATCGTTTCTGGGTGATCTTCTCTTCCACAGTGGGCCAATAAGAGCAGCGTTCGCGCCAGCCGCTTCTCGGCAGGATTAAAGAGTTGGTCGACCAAATCCTCTTGGGTGCGTGAGTTGCGAGTCACTAGATGAGACATGAATAGCTCGGAGAAAGCCGGCTCCTTGTGGAGTACGCGGGTCATGGTGGCCCTGTCGATGCGCACGACCGTAGATGAGCCCAAGGAGGTAGCGGTGGCCATGGATTCAACCTGCCCGGCGAGGCAGGCTTCACCGAAAAAATCCCCACTCTCCAAAATCCCGACGACGGCTTCTTTGCCTTGGGGGGAGATGACAGTGAGTTTGACCAGGCCCTTCAGGATATAAAACACAGCACTTGCCGCATCCCCTTGGGCAAAAAGAATCTGGTTTTTCCGGCACTGCAGAGTCACTCTACCCTCGCCGACTTGTTCGAGGAAGGTCCTGGGATTAAATGGCGTAGGTCGTCTGTGTGCGAATGACATCCCTCCACGTAATCTCGGTGTGGCGATGTTAGGTCCTGTTGATATTGAAACGTCGTTGGCCATGACGAAAATTCCTTTCGAAATTGGGAATTCGTGAACGGCGTTCTCATGCAATACGCAGGTGAACGACCGTTTCTCGATCAAGCTGCGGCAACAAGTACTGTCTCGAGATTAAACAAGGAACGGTTTCTTAGAATCGTCTCGTCCACCATGTCGCCGCACTGGACGCAACGGAGAACCCAACAAGTGCTGTACCCGCTGTCATTCTCAAGATCGATGCACATTTCATGTTCCATATACCCGCTGCAACGCTTGCAGCTCCGCTGAGTGAACTTCCTTTTGGTCACCCCCGCCGCCTCGGAAATCATCCTGTCCATGTGAACCTCCTCTCTGTGGTTTTTTTCGTTCGTGAGATAACTAGGTCCCTGTTGCACACGCGTAGTCTACTGTCGCCTGCATCGCTGTCGACCCGGCAATCTCCCTAGTTTGAAGGATCGAGTGCCCTAGCCCACTTTTGGTCACTTGATGGGTATAGGCCGAGCCACACGCTCATCAATTAGTCGATGAGGGGAGAGGTAGAATGGCGGGAGAAGCGATAATTGGGTATGCCTGGAAGCTTAAGGTTGGAGACCGACACGAATGATGATGTGAAATGCAACCGCGCGTAGAAACTCTTCAGCAGGAGGTTAGGCGGCGGATCGCCAGCGCCATCGGTCCAAGATCCTTTAGCTCGAGACCGTCACCGGTCGGCTCTGTCGGTCTGGACCGCCTGGACGGCTGAAAGTGTCGAGCACTCGAGGCAACTTTGCGGCGCCGATCAGACGCTCCTACAGCTGGAGATAACGATCGCCATCCGCGCTGACTAATTTCTCGAACGCACCGCAGCATTCTCTCCGCTCGAGCTCCCCTAATATTAATGGTAGTACTGTGACAATCTCCTCGAGACTGTCACAAATGAATCCTGTGACATGATCGTAAATCAACTCCGCCGCGTTTCCCCCGTGAAAGGCCACGACCGGCGTGCCGCAGGCCAATGCTTCCGCGATGCAGAGTCCGGATGGGCCGGGCCAGTCATGAGTGCAGACAAAAGAGGGGAAGTGCTGAGTTCCTTGAGTTTATCGCCGATGATGGCGTCGGGATGGATTGGCGCATTGGCCACGATTCATTCTCCTTGTACTCCCCTTGAGGTCGATCACTGAGACTGCTACAGTGAGCATAATACGAACGACTCCGCAATTTGAAGAACTGGCGCAACATCCAATTTGATTCGGCTGATACTCCGATTTTTTACAGCGCGGAGAGGGAACTCTGTACACGGGTTCATGGGAATGATGTCCAGGTGCCTATTCAAAAATGTGTACAACAAACCACCTTCGACTAGGGATTCTCCTAGGGGAGGTGCTGCATTTTTGCCTATATACTCGCCCCGCATTGCCCACGTAGGGGCTGGCCGCCAATCATGTTAACCTGATTTCATGCGAACATGTGACGGCTGGATCGTGGCGTTCATTCACACCTATCAGAGAGAACATGACCATGTGGGGGCCCGGCCTTCCTTCTATGAACGTGAACGAGGTCAACCGGTTGCTGCCGGGTCTGGCGGGCCCGCTCGGCTCTTTTCTCCCCAACCTGCTGGCTCCCCTTGGAATCGTCGTGTGGATCGGGTATGCCTTTACTCTGTGGTATGCGTCCCCCCTCTCACTTGATCCCGCTGTCTTCCTTCCCTTAGTCACGCTCGCATACACCGGATTGATCGTTGCCGGATATTTCCTTTCGCTTCCGGCGATGAATGCGTTCTATGCGACGGTAAATCGTACGACGGGTGTTTCCTTTCTCTGGGTTTATACTCGAGTGCTCATGCGGACCTGTGCCGCTAGTGATACGTTGAGAGCGGCTCAGGAGAACCTTCAATACACCGAATCGCAGTTCCATCAACGTATTCTCCAAAACTACTCCTGAAACAAGGAAAGCGCCATGAATGAAACAACGACCCTCCCCTCCCGTAAGAAGTCACCGTCCGCTGCCATGTTGGGCAATGGCAAACCCGCCAGACAGAAATCGGGGCACGTTCCTGCGAAGGATTCATCTGAGGCTCATTCGCGGCTGATTCTCGCGAAGCTTGTGCGGTTTCGCAACGGGGATTTCTCGGTGCGCTTGCCAGGGGAATGGGACGGAACGGATGGGCGGATCGCGGAGGTTTTCAATCAGATCGCCACGCAGGAGGATCGCATCACGAAGGAGGTCGCGCGGTTGAGCAGGGTGGTCGGCAAGGAGGGGCGGCTCATGCAACGCATGATGCTGCCGGGGGCGATCGGCGGGTGGGCGTCGAAGGTCAGTTTCTTGAACACGCTCATCGACGATTTGGTACGACCCACGGCCGAAATCGCGCGAACCATCGGCGCGGTGGCCAAAGGCGATCTCGGGCAGTCGATGGAGCTGGAGGTGGACGGGCGCACGCTCAGGGGCGAGTTCCTGCGCTCGGCAAAGCTGATCAACACGATGATCGAGCAGCTCTCGGTTTTTACTTCTGAAGTGACCCGCGTGGCGCGCGAGGTCGGCACCGAAGGCAAGCTCGGTGGCCAGGCGCGGGTCAAGGGCGTGTTGGGTGTATGGAAGGATCTCACCGACTCGGTCAACGCCATGGCGACTAATCTGACCGCGCAGGTGCGCAATATCGCGACGGTGACCACGGCGGTGGCGCGCGGTGACTTAAGCCGCAAGATTACGGTCGATGTGAAAGGCGAGATTCTGGAGTTGAAGGAAACCATCAACACGATGGTCGATCAGCGAAAAAGCCGCGACCTGCGCGCCGAAGTGACCGAGCGCCGCCGGGCCGAGGAGCAACTGCGCGAACTGAATGAAACTCTCGAACAGCGCGTGACTGAGCGCACGGAAGCGCTACGCTTCAGCGAAGCCCGTTATCGGGCGCTCATTCAGGCCCTTCCTGCTGCCCTGTACACCACCGACGAGCGGGGCCGCATCACGCTCTACAACCAAGCTGCGATCGCCTTGTGGGGGCGGGAGCCGGAGATCGGCAAGGATTTATGGTGCGGATCGTGGAAGATCTACCGGCCGGACGGCACCCCGCTTCCATTGGAAGAATGTCCGATGGCCGTCACATTACGTCAAGGCCGGGCGATTCGCGGCGAAGAGATAGTCATCGAACGGGCCGATGGTACGAGGCGCCATGTTATGCCGCACCCGGAACCGATGTACGCCGATGGAGTGCTCATCGGCGCCATCAACATGCTCATCGACGTTACCGATCTCCAACTGGCCGAGCGTGCTATGGCACATTTGGCGGCAATTGTGATGTCGACTGAGGACGCTATCGTCAGCAAGAATTTGCAGGGCATCGTGACGAGTTGGAATGGGGCAGCGGAACGGTTGTTCGGATATACGGCGGAGGAAATGATCGGACAACCGGTGAATCGGCTCATTCCTCCAGATAGGCACGATGAAGAACCAGGCATTCTCGAACGGATCGGGCGAGGCGAATCGATCGAGCACTATGAAACGATCCGGCGAAGAAAAGACGGAACCGATTTCCCCATCTCGCTGACCGTATCACCTCTGATCGACCATCAGGGGAAGATCATCGGAGCCTCGAAAATCGCTCGGAATATCACGGAGCAGAAACGCGTGGAGGAGGCGCTGCGGGATCGCGATCGCTACCTTGACGGCGGTCAACGAAGCCTTGAAGAAACAGACGATGGCGTTGGCCGAATCCAACAAGGAGCTGGAAGGATTTTCCTATTCAGTCTCGCACGACTTGCGGGCGCCGCTGCGCACCATCGATGCCTTCAGCCGCATCCTGGAAGAAGATCATGGCCCTCATTTGAACGCTGAAGCGCATCGCTGCTTGACCATCGTCCGGAAGGCGGCCGGTCAGGCAGGCGAATTGATCGACGATTTGCTGGAGTTTTCCAAACTGGGCCGGCAGGGCATGAATTTCCGTTTGGTCAAGATGATGGACTTGGCGCGGGAGGCGGCGGACGATTTGAGGATCTTGCAGGAAGGCCGGCAGATTGATCTGACCATTGGGGACTTGCCCTCTTGCCAGGGAGACCGGCGGTTCCTGAAACTCGTCTGGACCAATTTGCTCACCAACGCCTTCAAGTATACCAAGTATCGAAATGAGGCCAGGATCGAAGTCGGGTGGATGCCGGACGACGCGAGCTCAGAGACGGTGACCTACTACGTCAAGGACAACGGCATTGGGTTCGACATGACATATGCGCACAAGTTGTTCGGCGTGTTTCAACGGTTGCATCGGAAAGAGGATTTCGACGGCACCGGCGTAGGGTTGGCCATCGTCCAGCGCATCGTCCAGCGCCATGGAGGGCGGGTATGGGCTGAAGGCAAGGTGGACGACGGTGCCACATTCTTTTTTTCCTTACGAAAGGCCATGGCATGACGGATGGGATGGAGATTTTATTGGTCGAAGACAATCCCGAAGATGTGGAAATCACGTTGCGGGCGTTTCGGAAATATCATTTGGCGAACAAGATCCATGTGGTGCGGGACGGCGAGGAGGCGTTGGAATGCCTGTTCAGCACAGGGCGATACGCCGAGCGGTCGGTCTGCTCGAATACCCGATTGATTTTGCTCGACCTCAAACTCCCAAAGGTGGACGGCATTGAAGTCTTGCAACGATGCAAATCGGACCCGCGCACCAAGAACATTCCTGTCGTGGTTCTCACGTCTTCCAGGGAAGAGCGTGATCTGATCGACAGTTACAATCTCGGTGTGAATAGCTATGTGGTCAAGCCGGTCGATTTTCGCCAATTCACCGAGGCGATTCGGCAACTTGGTCTGTATTGGATATTGATGAATCAGCTTCCGTCGGAAATTCACTCTGAGGGGGGAATGAAAGGCGATCTGCAGTGAACATGATGGAAAACCGAGACTAAGGGTATGGCCGAATTACGCATGTTATTTGTCGAAGACGATCCGTTGGACGCCGAATTGGCCGTTCGGGAGTTGCGGGGAAGCGGCTACGACCCGAAGTGGCAGCGGGTGGATACGCAGGAGGAATTCATGAGCTGCCTGGCCCAAAATCCACCGGACGTCATTATTTCAGACCATGCCATGCCGCAGTTCAGTTCGGTTGGGGCATTGCAGTGTTTACGCGAAAGCGGGCTGACGATTCCCTTAATCGTCGTGTCCCACGCCATCGGGGAAGAAGAGGCGGTGGGACTGATGCGCGACGGCGCGGCTGACTATCTCCTCAAGGACCGGTTGGGCCGCTTGGGCGAGGCGGTGCGCCGTGCATTGGATGAACGGCAGTTACGTGCTCAATACGCCGAAGCGCAGCAAGATCTGCGGCACCTCAACGAGGCGCTGGAGAGGCGGATCGCTGAGAGAACAGCCGAACTCGAAGTTGCGAATAGCACGCTGGCTCACGAACTCTCCGAACGCAAGCAGATCGAAGAGCGGCTTCGCCAGTTGGCCGGCACGCTCGAAGAGCGGGTTAAGGAACGAACACAGCAACTATCGGCGTCTTACGCCCGGCTCCGTGCCCTCGCAACAGACTTGACGGTTGCTGAACAGACGGAGCGGCGGCGGCTTGCCACAGACCTGCACGACTATTTGGCCCAGATGCTTGTCGTAACTCGCATGAAGATAAGCCAGTTGCTGAGACAAGATCACGATCCGGACGTACGGACGATTCTGCAGGATGCCGATGAGTTGCTCCACCAATCGCTCGACTACACCAGGTCGCTGGTGTCTGAGCTGACACCGCAGGCTCTGTACGAGCGCGGATTGGGCGCCGCCCTTCGATGGCTGGCGGATCAGATGCGCCGTCAGCAGATGCTGACCGTCGAGATTTCTCTCGACGCACCCGAGTTGTCCCTTCCCGAGGCGGATGCGGTGCTGCTGTTCCACTCGATACGGGAATTATTGTTCAACGTGCTCAAGCACGGGAAAACCGATCGGGCGTCTGTGTCGATGTGCTACGTCCAGAATGTGTTATCCATCACCGTGTCGGATCACGGATGCGGCTTCGATGTCTCAGGAATGAGCGATGATCGTTCCGATCGGTTCGGCCTGCTGAGTATTCGGGAACGGATGACGGCCCTCGGTGGCAGATTTGACCTGCAATCGGAACCGGGCAAGGGAACAGTTGCGTCGCTCCATCTGCCTTTTACGGCCTCCGTCGAAATCATTGAGGGCCAAGTTGCCGAAACGGAGAGTCCCCCCCCCTTAGTGAACGCGGCGCCTCGGCGAACCACCGGGCCAGGCTTGGCGCCCCCCTCTCTTGGCGAGTCGAATGTCATTCCTCCGCTCCGGGTGCTGATCGTCGACGACCACCAAATGGTTCGAGAAGGTTTGTGCTGTATTTTGGAGGAGTACGACGACTTGACGGTGGTCGGAGAGGCTTCGACGGGAGAGCAAGCGCTTCAATTGGCCGGCACTCTGATGCCCGAAGTCGTCATTATGGACATGCAGATGCCGGGTTGGAATGGCGCCGAATCCACCAGGCGGATTTTGAAAGAATACCCCTCGACTGTTGTGATCGGGCTGTCTATTCAAACCGATCCGCACATAGCCCAATCTATGCTGGATGCCGGCGCCGCGGCGTTCTTGCCGAAGGAAACCATCGTGAAGGAACTCTATTCCGCAATTCAAACTGCTGTCCACCGTATGACATCTTCCAGGTCTGTCACATCCCGCCCCTCCGCCTAAGGGTTGCCCCGTCGCTTCCGTAAAGGGCCGTGGTGTCAGGCTCTCAATTATGCTACAGGCCGCTTGCCCATGATGAAACTGATGATGGCAACGATGACGAATATGACAAACAGCACATAGGCGATATAGGTCGCCGTACCTGCCACTCCAGAGACCCCTAATAGCGCCGCGATCAGCCCAATGATGAGAAATGTAACGGCCCAGCTCAGCATGATAGCACCTCCTTAGATAGGAATTGGCGAACAAGAACCGAGGTGACTGTGTCGAGACTGCTCCAATCGACTCGCCCTGCACCTCCAACCGCGACCACGGCTCTGACCTGCCTGCGGTAGGATTGATGCGCTAACAAATGGGCTTTCATCTTGCCTCGCTCACGAACCAGCTAGAAATGTAAATTGAGGCCGACAGTGATCATATGGCCATTGTCGTTGAACGACTTGTCTTGGAGGTTCTGGTCTTTAGACTGGATATCCTCAAGCCAAATGTATCGATACGTGCTGTCGATCGAGATATGGTTGCTGAAGAAAAACTGGAGACCTCCACCAGCATGGAGGCCGAACCGATTTTGCGTGTCGTCGAAGTTGCCCGGCCCTTTGACTGTGGTGTAATACCACCCTCCGCCCCCGAGCAGAAAGGGGGCCAATCGGGTATGGCCCAGCGGGTAGATCAACGCGGAGACTTGCACGGGATAAGTATGGATGCGCGACCCGGCCGTATCCTCACTACGATAATCGGCTGACCCTTCGAAGGCCAGATATTTCCAAGGGTGGAGCCGGACCTGGCCACCGCCGAACCACCCCGATTGCCCTTCCTGTGGATCGTAGTAGGCCGCCCGGCCCCCGACCGAGAACAAGCCGATATCCATCTGCTGAAACAGCTCGTTATCCGCAGCCGCGGCTTGCTGCGGGAATATCATCAGTATACCGGACACGACTAGGGCAAGCGCGCAACCTGCTAATCTCCGCTTCATGTAAACCTCCTTGTATTATCCGATGGGATTAGGACTTACTGGTGTTTGGGCGTCTTGTTTTGTTCGAACCATTCATCGACCCACTTATTCACTTCTTCCTTTCGATCGCCGTAGCGCTCCTGAATTTTTCCCTCAAGCTTGTCGCGACGTCCCTCGATATACAGAAGATCGTCGTCCGTGAAGTTGGCCCATTTCTTTTTCAGTTCGCCCTTGAATTGTTTCCAGTTGCCTTTGAGTTGATCCTCGTTGAGGACTAATGCGAACGGCACGGCTGTGATGGAGATCGAGAATTCTTTGTGGGGCCACGCCGAGGACGACATCGGGGACGTGGCGACTGCCGCTACACTCAAACCAACACCAACTATCATGGTTCGGGTGATATGCTTCATGGTGTTCTCCTTTCATTGGTTGCTGAGGGATGCGTTCGAACGATCGTCGAACCGCACCCGTGGTCGTAAATTCTCCGCCGTGGTGTAGCGCCGCACGATCCCTTCTCCCGCACGCACAGGAGCAGGGAAAGGCGAAACGCCGAATTACTTTCGCCGCGGCTCCGGACTCGATGCCTGGTCAGAACGGTACCACTCATCTGCCCATCGACCGACCTCATCTTTTCGGTCGGCGTATCGCTTTTGGACCGCTCCCTTGAACTTGTCGTAGTCTCCCTCGATCTTCATGAGGTCGTCGTCCGTAAATTCACCCCATTTCTTCTTGAGCTCACCTTTGAATTGGTTCCACTTCCCCTTAAAATGATCGGCGTTCATGTCTCTCCTCCTGTTGATTGTTAAATGATAGGGGTTCGGCGTCCATCACGCCGGCACGTTCCCAGTTGATAGTAGGTCTCCGCGCCTGTCCGACATCGAGGGAGGTCAACTTGAGAAGAAACGCTGCGAGGCTCACTACCTGTCCTGACTGAAATTTGACTGTGGGCAGTTTCATCAATGCCTCCCCGTGTCTTCGCCTGTTTTGCCTCTCTCACCGTCCTGATGATGAAGGTATACCGTAGCCGTGGAAGATATAGGACTGGGATGTTCCCTAGTTCATTGCGAAGGCAACCCGAGTTCTCGACTCGGAAGTATTTCCTTGCTTTGGTGACGGCACGGACCCTCGATGAAAGTGGGAACCCGTCATCGGTTCGAAGAAATGCTGTGCGTGAAGACACCAGACGGGACAGGGAGACACTGGCGGAGTCGAGAGGACGTGCCGCCCCCACTGATAGGGTGGCGTTGCGGCCAGGATCGGAGTTTATGTTCGATCAAGAGGCTCGGGATATATCGCCTTGTCGCCAAGACCCTGCGACTCTCGCGCGACCTTCTCGATATCCGAATTGAATGCTCCGCCCCATTTGCGGCCGCATCCTGTTCAAGGAGGTCCAACGGTCTACAAGAAGGCAAAGCCGATGATTAGGCGGGAATAGACGGTCTGCTAGGACGGCGGCCTGGGTGTGAGCGAACTCCGCCGCCACCGTCAACTGGAGTAGGAAAGCGGAACGTTGAAACAGCCTCCAAAGAAAGGATAATCTGTCACAACTCCTTCGCCCAAAAAATAAAAGCTCCGTGCCCCCCCATACTTGGCGGCGGGCCGCCCGGATCGCGAAAAATACCGAAGTTGTAGCTGTAGTTGAGCTCGATCTGGGATTTCCAGGGGGCTCCCGTGACGATGCCCCCGCCGAGAGCCGGGAGCGAATCGGTCGACTCCTTGATGCCTTGCGGGGTGAACCGAAGCCGCTCGACGAGGCCGTAGGTCGCGGTCACGTAGGGATAAAGAAAAAACAGCGCCTCATAGCGATACGTAACACTTGCAATGGCATAGCGTCGTGGGAACAATTCATTAAACGCCACGCCCGGCATGATGGGAAGCGACAACGCCTCCCACTCGAATCCGGTCGGCCGGCCCGGAATACGAAACGCGCTGAAGCGATCGAGATCCTTGCCGATCCCTCCATACAGGCTGGTAATCAATCGATGCTTGTCGCTCTCGATAAAAGGGAGTCCGCTTGCAAACACGGCATAGGCGGACGCCGAGACATAGGTTTGTTCGTTCTTGAAATCCGGCGTGTTAAGCGGCGGGCCGCCCCATGCCTCCCACCGAGATCGATGTCCGTGGATGACATCTCCGCCCGCTGAGAATCCACGATGAGGCAGCTCCATGAGATTGCGGACTAGGGCATCCCAACGAATCCGGCCGTGTATCCGGCCTTCATACGTATCTTTGGGCACTCCATACTGAGCGGAGGTTTCATCTCGTCCCACGAAACCATCGATACCCTGGTTCATAGGTCAGAAACACATTGATTGCGCTGTCCTGCTCGAAAGGGATGAATGGAAGGCGATACCCGACGCCGAAGCCGGCAAAGATATAGTTCCATTCTAATTCAGAAGCACTGATGCGTTGTCCCTCGACATACTCCGAACGCCCAATAGGAGCAATGAAGTTATCGAGTGTAAAGATCAGCGACCAGTTGGGGAGCGAACGGGGTCCAATCGTATAATCGATATCATTGACCACGCCGGAAAAGGTACCTCGGAATCGCCTGTTATCTTCTTCCCAATTGCGCCACACATATAAGGCGCCGAAGGGGAGCACTTCCGCCTGACTCGGCCCATTTGGAATCCAGTTAATACCGAAGTTCAAGGCCGTGACACTGCGGCGGTCGCGAGGGGGAACGTAAATCTCCTCCCCAAATAAGGTGGTGTGGAACTCCTTGCCGGCTTCAGGGCTCTTTTCTTCCTCGGCGAACGCACTCAATGGGGAGAGGCCGATCATAAAGAATACCAGGATGGCGAGAGGCAAGGCCCTCCCCCACATGGTCATGTTACCCAGGATCGGATGACCGAACGCATGGCACCTTCCTCACAGATCCAATGCCAATGAACCCCCGAGATGAGGGAACCCAGCATCCATTGAAGCGATGACGGCCTCCGCATATCGTGTCCTTAATAGTGAGCATAGGCGCCACGCATCATTTTCCCCCATCAAGAGGACTTATAGTTTGGATTCTGCTCCTAAGGAGCTAGGGAAGCCCCTAGCGCGTTGAGCAGCGAGCCCCAGTGACGGAACAGCCGGCCTCCCTGCCCTCGTGTTTGGGTGGTGACAGAGGCCTTGACATCCTTGTATAGTGGAGCCCTGGCATAGTGCGACGTGAGCAGGTTGCACCACCAACTTCAGGGTAAAAAAGGAGTCGATCAACATGAAGCCGCAAGTCATCGTGGCCGATGACCATCGTCTTGTCGCCGAAGGCGTCGTCAAGATCTTGGAGAAGGAATACAGTGTGGTCGCCACACCAGCAGACGGCCGTAGCTTCATTGAAGCGGTTGAAAAATTTCGCCCCGACCTTGCATTGGTCGATATTTCTCTACCTCAATTGAATGGACTGGATGCCTGCCGTCACCTGAAGAAATCCTGCCCGGAGGTCAAGATC
The DNA here is from genome assembly GCA_963775905.1 of Nitrospirota bacterium. Taxonomy (GTDB): domain Bacteria; phylum Nitrospirota; class Nitrospiria; order Nitrospirales; family Nitrospiraceae; genus Palsa-1315. The sequence goes on from CAVZKI010000013.1 coordinate 80,519, forward strand.
ATCATCCTGACGATGCATTCGGAGCAGCACTTTGTGAACGAAGCATTTCGTATCGGGGTCGGGGGATACATGTTAAAATCCTCGGTTGCGGATGAGTTACTGTTTGCTGCGAAGGAAGTACTGAAGGGTTGCACCTACATTTCGCCGGTCGTCGCGCAAGGTCTGGTCAACCAAGCATTCGAATCGCCGACGGGGTCTCCGAGGGGACCGAAAAGCACCCCGATGTCCCGACTGTGATGTTAAGTCTACGACAGAGGGAAGTCTTGCAACTAATTGCGGAAGGCAAATCTAATAAGGAAATCGCTTCCGCGATCAACGTCACGGTGAAAACCATCGAGTTTCACAAGGGCAGAATCTCCAAGGAACTCGGAGTTCGCACCACGGCCGAACTGACCAAACAAGCGATCACCCTCGGGCTCATTGCCCCACCTGATGCGCCTTCACCCATACTACGTCCAGCCCAACAAACTGAGGTTCCGTGATCCGAAACTCATGCCGCGGGGTCCTGTAGAGGCGCCTCAGAGCTCGGTCAGTCCCTGCGCCAATGCAAACCTGGTCAGCTCGGCAGCGGTCTTGATGCCGAGTTTTTTCATGATCTCCCCCTTATGAAACTCCACCGTTTTTACGGAGATGCCCATGGTCGTGGCAATCGCCTTTGCTGAAAGACCATTGGCAAACATTCCCAAGACCTCACGTTGCCGCGGCGTCAATTGAACGTTGAATCCTTCGGGACGAATCCACGGATGCTCGATCGATTCGCGGACATCCGCCGTGACATCAGGAGACACATACCGGCGGTTGCTCATCACCGTGCGGATAGCAGCCATTAACTCGCTTGAAGCGGATTGTTTGAGTACGTAACCGTTGGCCCCCTTTCGAAAACCTTCGCTGACATAGAATGGCTCACTCAACATCGTCACGAGAATGATTTTTACATGGGGGAGTTTTTGTTTGAGCGATTGGGTGAGGTCAAACCCGTTCGTGTCCGGCATTGAAACGTCCAGCAGTACAATGTCCGGAGCCGAACTCGGGGCCTTCTCCATAAGTTCGGCCCCGCTATGAGCCGTGCCAACAATCACCGTGTCATCGGCGATTAACTGGCGAAGCCCTTCCACCACCAGGGGATGATCATCGGCAATGAAAACTCGAGGTCGATACATTTCCATCCCTGATGTTGATGACCCACGTCCGAGCAGCGGGAACTGAACAGGATAGTATCATATCGGCTTGGCCTCATCAGCTATGGGTAACCCTAGGTTAAGGAAAGGCAATCGGATGGCTGGGTGCCCTACCTTCATCATCAATCCCCGTGGGCATCTAGTGAGAGTCATCCTATGGAAGCAGCGTGAGAGGCTCTCACGGAGCAGTGAAGTATCGCTGTGGTTCATGCGACCCGTCTTCTTGGAGAGATGAAACGTTCCACCCTTTTGCGTGGGTATTTGGTCGGCTCCGATACGGCTGACCCACCAGCGTCCCTCCCCTTCTGAAAAATCTGGTGAGAACTCGACTGCAAATCCACCCTCTCGGTCATTCTCCTTCTGAAACCACATGCCCTGCCAGGAATGACCGATGAGCGAGCGTGTCTCGAATCGCCCGTCCTTCCACTCGTAATGACCATTGCCCTGCTCGTCGAGTGTCAGACCAACGGCGGTGCCGTCAACATATTCCCACTCACCGGCGAGGACATTGGGGTCACTCGGCTGAGACACCATCGATGGAGGAAGGGGATCCGAGGGAATAGCTCGATGAACCGCCGACTTGGCGCAGGCTGCTGCGAGCAATACGCAGGCGAAAAGGATTGGGACGATCAACCATGAGCGGTCAGGAGCCTTCGTTTGACCGGTCATGGGTACTCCATTCTCCTTGTCTTGTAAAGGCAGCAGAGATTTTTTTGTGTAATCCGTTTCCACGGAATTGCTCAAAGAATCGGCATGTCGCTACCATTTAATGACGTAGCAACTTGCAGGCGTTCACTGAGACAATTACTGCTCAGTTCATCGGATCGAGCGAATGGACAGCGCGTGATTCTGATTGTTGACCTTCGCTTCAATCCGATCACCCTTCTTGATTTCTCCCATCATCTGGGTAGTTTTATCGGTATGCAAACGTACTTCCTTCCCGTCCTTCACCTTGACGAAATAGTTCCCGTCTTCGACGCGGAACAGTTCGCCCTTGATCGTTTTGGCGCTCTCTGCGCGGTTACTTCCCTTCTCATTGTCCACATTCTTTTGCTTGTCATCATCAGATTGAAAACCTTGCCGATCAGTTACGGAGTCAGTTTTCATAAGATCTGAGGGCGCAGGCGAATGCTCTGCCTGCGCCGCGTTGGACAGCCCGAAGCACAGCAAGAAACTACACGACAGGACACCGACGACTTTGGGGATAGCAACCATGGGAGCCTCCTCGGTTAGATGTAAAATACGCATACACATAACGGTACGCTCTGCGGAGTCTTGTAAACTGAGCAATTTTGACCAGACCGTGGAAATTTCCTAGTTTTAGGGGGGGTGGCGCGTCCCTATGAGACGAGAGGGGCGATGTGGACCTTTCTCAATAAGATTCGGCAGTCTGGAGAGAGTGATTTGTGCTGTATGCGGTCGCATTCTTTTGTGGCCTCGGCATTGATCGACCGGCCAACTGCGAGGCGAGCATCGCTCGCGCCACTAAACCTATCACTCCACTCTGACATGTGTGAATCAGAACGCCACCTAATCGGAGTCGGCAGATGGTCCAATGCAGAACCATCCTGCCGACTCTCACTACGAGAATTACCTGCTACCATCCCATTGGCCATCTTGCTGATTCGAGAGGAGCGTCAGTGGGAGATAGGTTGGTCCGTTAGAAACGAAATTGCGTGACCCTTATCGTTCACTTTCGCAATGACATGATCTCCCGGTTTAGGCTTTAATTGTGATTTCGTTTCAGTTGTGGCGTCAACATGCATGCGCACCTCATTTCCACTGTCCTCTCTAACGATATAGTTATCACCTTCGACGCGCACTATTTCGCCCTTGACCTCCTTGCCGGCTTCAAAGCGGTCTTTATCCGCCACGGTCAACATCTTCCCCCAGATTGGCCAGTGTTGAGCTTGTCTGCAGACGACGCGACATTCGACAGACCCAGGCACAGCAAGAAACCACACGACAGGATACCGACGACTTTGGGAATCGATACCATGGGAGCCTCCTCGGTTAGATGTAAAAAGCTACGCGTAAATGTACCTATCCGGACGTCTGCAACCGGAGCAGTTTTGACCGGACCCAGAAATTTCCAGTTATTTTGGCGGCGAGTCCCGAGGCTAGGAACGAGACGAGGAGGGTGAGGTAGGAATTAGTAGGCGACTTTGGGAGCGGAGGATTGTGCGCGTGAGGCAATCGGCGCCGCACTGACCCCTCGGTCCTGCGGCGTGAGTTGGGCACGAAGTTGGGCGATTCGCTGCCGAACCTTGTTGAAAAAGGGCCGCTCGTTGACCGAGGCACTAGGGGCTTGCTCAAGAACATTCTCCCATACTTGTAATGCATCGCGTCCTAGCCCCTGTTGCTCCAACGCGAGGCCCACGTGATAGGCCGCATCGGAAGACGACGACGGGCAGGACTGCCGCAAGCCTGAGGACCTGCTTCGCTTCCTCCACTTGACCTTGTGCCTGTAACACCGTCCCCAGCCCTAAGGATGCGCTCACCAAACAGGCGTCTTGTCGAAGGGCCGCTCGATACAGTTCCGCCGCGCTTTGGGGGTCTCGCATGCGATAGCTGAGTTCGCCCATATTCTTTAAGAGCACGGGATCGCTCGGTGTGTGGGCGAAGGCCCGCTCATAAGCCACTCGTGCCCGGTCCGTCTGTCCCGTCGCCGCTAAGGCGAGGCCGAGATTCCGTAACACGTCAGGCCGTTCCGGTTCGAGTTGCAGGGCCGATTCATAATGTTGAATGGCGAGATCCAGGAGGTCGCGATCCTGGTGCAGAACCGCCGCCATCAGATGAAGGAGATGCGCGGTCGTGAGGAATGCACGAGTGGGGTGTTCCTGCTCTTGTGGGGTGAGCAGACCCTCACGCGTCTGCTTCGTCGAATAGGGAATGCGGTTCTTCTGCAACCAGTCGCGCAGCCGAGACACGGGGATGGAATAACTGAGGCCGGCTCGCATCATGACCGTGCCCAGCCGCTCCCCTCCAGCATTCTTGACCTGCTCCAAATAGGGCACGGTATGGACGACCAGCCCCGCGAGCTCACCGGTCTCGCTGTGCACCAGAGGCCCTCCGCTACTTCCGGCGTTCAGCATCCCCACGGTTTGCACGAAGGGAATCGGCACCCCAGCCGTTCTGGACCGTCCCATCGCCGCACCGGTAATCGTCATCGGAATGACCGACGCATGCAGCGTCAATCCCATGTGTAAGACATCTGATACACGTGGATAGCCGACCGCGATCGTCGGCGTGCCTTCGTCCGGAATCTCCGCCGCCAACGGAAGGAACGGAACCGGGTGGTCCGTGTGGACGCGGAGCGCAGCGAGATCGAGGTCGGAGTCGATCGCGAGTACCTTCGCCGCAGAATCGATGGCTTGATTGCGGATATAGACAAAGAGTCGGGTGGAATCTTCCACCACGTGCGCGTTGGTCAGGACCAGGCCCTGCTCCGAGATGAACACACCGCTGCCGAACGAGAGGGCATTGGATTCATCGTTAATACCCACGATCAGAACGGTCGCAGCCTTGGCCTGGCGATAGAGATCGCCCTGGGTAAATGACAGCGCCCTGTCGGGAGTGGAGACCAGAAGCAGGAGTGAAACCAAGAAAAACACTGGGGCGCGGGAAGCAATGGCTATGCGAGGGAGCGCCTTACACTTGAGAGGAAGAGGGTCCGCGGTGAGCGCTGTCTGAAGCAAGAGCGCCATTAATGTTGCACAGTATCAAAACAAAATAAAAGTATCCAGTGTTTTCAAGTATTTGAGAGTGCCCGCCCAGCACGATGTAGAGGAGAGTCCAGTTTTTTAATGATCCAGAGAAACAGCTGTCGTCGATTGTGAAGACGTCTCATGGACTATTCGGCACAAGCGGCTGCACATGATCTAGCGTCACGCACAGCCCACACTCTCGGGCAGAAGATCCAGCCAACATTTCTGAAAGAGTGAAGCCCAGAATCCAATTTCAGTCGTACAAGCGGGTGGGCAGTGACAAGCTGCCACCGGATCAGTTTCTTGCCACTTGAGCAATTTTGACCAGACCGCTGCCGGTCTTCTCGCCATAATCGTCAGCAACGGTAAGATTGGGGAGGACAGGGCTATCTCGCACAGAAGGAGGAAACCATGAATGCCGATCAACTCAAAAGGATATGGATGCAATTCAGAGGCGAACTGAAACAGCGGTGGGGCAAGTTTACCAATGATGACTTGCAGCGGATCGAAGGAAACTTCGACAAGATTCTCGGCCAACTCCAGGAACGGTACGGTGAGAACTGTCTCACCGTAGTTCAGGAATACTACTGCGAGAAGAAAGAGGAACTCATGAAGCGGGCAGATCAGTGGTATCAGCGGTCTCAGCCGGAAGCCACGAAGGGAAAGATGCGCTGAGGAACAGTCATCCGATGGACACCTCGCAGGCCCCGACCGGGTCACCAGGCGCGATGGCAAACGGATCATGGCGGCCACGCTGACGTGGCTGATGTAAGCTGAAGGTTCGGGGGCCGGAGGGTTTTTCGCGACGCATCCCGAGACCGACGATCGGATCCAGCGAGTATAGGCATAGCCAAAAGGGACGACAAAGAGGGAGACATCATGACCATGGCCCCCAAAACGAAGAAGCCCCACGCGTTTAATTTGCATGGACGTGAGAGGGATATCCGACCGGACCGTGGACATGCATATGGCCCTGTATACAGGGTATGTCACCACCACCCATGAGTTGAATGAACATGTCTTCGATCCTTTAAAGTATGGCAAGGTGGATCATGAGGAAATGCCAGCCTATTCCGAAGTGACCGGATGGCTGGGATTTGGAAAAAACATTCTGATCATCTGAGCGATTGTGGCCAGATTACAAATCGATGGGATTGGTAGCTTAGGCATAGACTCACATGTTGAGCCCGTAACCGGCCGAGAAGGGGGATCATGAAGACTCACTATCTAATAACACTCTGCGCCGCGCTAGCTGTCGGAGCCACGCTCACTGCGGCACCGGAGACCGTTTCGGGCAAGGCCACAGAGGAAACACCGAAGGCGCAAGAGTTACCACAGAAGGGGACGAGCTATGCTCCCGTTGATCTCAAGGAGGACATTGCCGTCGTCATCACTCGCATGAAAGCCGCAAAACCTGAGGTCATGAAGCGGCAGATGGATTTGCTCAAGGAGCGGTACGACCTCGCAAACCGCCCGGCCAAAGATGTCACGATGTCCCGCGGTAAGCCTATCCAGGAAGGGGTCCGAGTCACACTTCCACGGGGAATGACCTGGGAAACACTTCAAGCCATGAGCCCCGAAGAGATCCGGGAGAAGGATTGTTTCCGGCCGGATTCTTTCCGCTTCCACATCCCAACCACCCTGAAGGAGGGATGGTGTTCCCCAAGTTCCACATCGAGGAGATTCAGAAACAGGAGGGCCGGGATCTCACTCGCTTCGACCTGGAGTTTGATCTGCCGGCCCATTTTTTACCTGAGTTCCCGCCCCCCATCTACCTGACGACACGGCCCGATCTCGGTGACGTGTCCCAGGGCAAATTGGTGACCATCGACAACTATTATGAAATCTTCAACGGGATTCTGAATCCGAAACAGCTCGAGGGCTTGCGGCTGCTCGTCACGACGTTTCCGCAGCAGCAGTTCAACCAGACGGAAGACCGTCGTACCGTGCGTCCAAGCCGGGGTGTCACCTGCTTCGAGTGTCATGCGAACGGCCACACGAACGCCAGTACCCATCTGGCCGGAGATATCCGCCCGCAGGAGTTCCGTCATCGAATTGATACCCCAACGTTGCGCGGCTTATACATCCAGAGGCTGTTCGGCTCGCAGAGGGCGCTGAAGAGCGTAGAGGATTTCACGGAGTTTGAGCAGCGCGGCGCCTACTTCGACGGCGATCATGTGATCGCGACAAAAAAAGGGGCCAACATTCTCGAACGTGGTAGCCAGGTGCATTTCATGGCCGAGTTCCAGGAACTCCTGGACTTCCCGCCGGCACCCAAGCTGGGCATTGACGGCAAGGTAAATCCCCAAAAAGCCACCGCGGCTGAGAAGCGCGGACAGATCCTATTCTTCGGCAAAGCGACCTGCGCGGGATGCCATCAGGCGCCGTATTACACGGACAATTCCATGCACAACCTGAAGGTGGAGCGCTTTTACAAGCCGCGGATGATCAATGGACGCATGGCGAGCGCTGATGGCCCCATCAAGACGTTTCCCTTGCGGGGCATCAAGGATTCGTCTCCGTACTTGCACGATGGGAGGCTGCTGACGTTAGAGGATACCGTGGAGTTCTTCAACCTTGTGTTAGGAACCCAGTTGACGGCGGAAGAGAAACAGGATCTGGTGGCCTTTCTACGCGTGCTTTAATGTTATGAGGGAGAAGCCGTTTACACAGACCGACTGCAGAGGGAAGCACATACAGAAATGGCGGTAAACATTCTGAACAATCAAACGGACACAGGAGATGGCACATGAAAATGGGAGATTCCTACGACGTCAAGCCATTCGACTTACACGGGCTGGTCGGGATTTCCGACCGAACGCTCGAGATGCATATCAAGCTGTATGAGGGATATGTGAAGGCCACGAACCAGCTCACGACCCAGATTGGAGAGATACTCAAAGATGGACGGATTGATCATGAAGAAATGCCGGCCTATTCGGAGCTGACACGACGTTTAGGGTTTGAATACAACGGGATGGTCTTGCACGAATATTACTTTGAGAATTTGCACAAAGGCGGAGCCAAGAAGCCCGATCGAGGCTCGGCGTTTGTGAAAGCGGCGGAAGACAGTTTCGGCACCTATGACAGGTGGAAATTGGACTTTTCCAGCGTGGGGGGGATGCGAGGAGTGGGTTGGGCCATTTGTTACCTGGATCCACACAGTGGCCGACTCTCCAATCACTGGATCAGTCTTCATGAACATGGGCATGTGGCGGGGTTCATTCCGCTCCTCGTCATGGATGTATGGGAACACGCGTATCTGCTTGATTACAAGCCTGCAGAGAGGGCCTCTTATATTGAGGCGTTCTTTGCCAACATCGATTGGAAGTCCGTGGAGAAGCGGCTGCAGCTCTGCGAGCCGGCTTTGGTGGAAGCCGCCCGAGGATGACAGAAACACCTTGGGCAGCTCGTGATCGACACAATAGAAACGGGGGTACTCCCCGAGAGGAGGGAATCGTGAAAGCAGCCACATCGATGCCGGTGCAATCTGGGACAACAGCGCCTCGCACTCCCCGAAAGGAAGGAATCATAAAAGAAGCCATCGGTCTGACTGATGTGAAGACGCTCCGGGCTCGGGCACGACTAGGGATTGAGGACGGCGCCATGACAGCGGGGTACAAGGCCAAAGCCGAGACGGTGATCACGCTGCTGAATGACGCCCTCGCCACAGAAATCGTGTGCGTCCTTCGCTATAAGCGCCATTACTTTATGGCCACCGGGATCAGTTCTCTCAGCGTGAAGGGCGAGTTTCTCCAGCATGCCATAGAGGAACAAGCCCATGCCGATCAATTGGCCGAACGCATTGTCCAACTTGGAGGGGAGCCGAATCTGTCCCCGGAAGGGCTGCTGAGCCGGAGCCACTCGGAATATGTGGAAGGGGACTCCTTGGTGGAGATGATCACGGAAGACCTGATTGCCGAACGGATCGCAATCGAAAGTTATCGTGAAATGGTCACCTATGTCGGCACGGATGATCCCACGACTCGTAAAGTATTGGAGGGGATTCTTGCGCAGGAAGAAGAGCATGCCGAGGACCTGGCCAGCCTCCTGAAGGAGCTGGGCCCGCATGCGCATGAGCCCGGTCGTTAGCCGGGCAGGAAAGGAGATGCCATCATGGGAAAAGGGTTGATTCTCTGGCTGCTAGGAGTCCCGTTCACGTTGCTCGTCGCCCTCTGGTTCTTCGGTGTCCTCCGATAAGCCGGCGCATGGAAGGCGTGATACCTGATAGCGGAGGAGGAGTCTTATGATTGTCGAGATTGCCGTATGTGTGGGGGCAGGGGCGTTCGCGGTGCTGGTCGGCTTGCTGGTTCCGCTGTTGATACAACTCAGGAAACCGGTGGCGGAATCGGAATACCTCTTGATCCGCATGAACGCTGAGCTGCCGTTGTTGCTCAAGGAGATGCGGGCGACGACGGAGAATCTGAACGCGCTCGTCGAGCATGCGCGGGGTGGGGTCGAGCATGCGGCGGTGCTGCTGCATGCGGCGGGGGCACTGGGCGACACCGTGCAACGGGTCCATGAGACGGTACAGGGTACGAGCCGATCGTTCCTGGTCAACCTGGCCAGCATGGTGGCGGGGTTCAGGGCAACGACAGGCATCGTCAAGGCACACATTCATCGAGAAGGAGGGACGATCAATGGCAAATGACAGAGGGTGTTCACTGGGAGCGGTGGGGTTGGCATTTGTGACCGGAGGGTTGGCGGGCGCCGCGATGGCGCTGTTGCTGGCGCCGCAGGCTGGTCGTGAGTCACAGGAGCAGTTGCGCGGCTATGCGCGGCGAGCCGAAGAGCATGTCCATGAGCTGGCCGATAAGGCCACCGATCTCATGGACCAGGCGGTGGACAAGGGACACGAGTTCGTCCGGGAGAAAAAGATGGTCTTGGCCGAGGCGGTCGAAGCCGGACGCACCGCCATGCAGCGGGAGCGTGAGCGGCTGTCTGGCGAGAAGAAGGCCTGACAGCGGAATGCAAAGTCACGGATGATAGGCAGCTGGGCGATGGTGCAAATCATGGGATCAGTCTTCATGCACAGGGCATTGTGGCGGGATATGGTCGGTTCTCGTCATGGATGTGTCGGTGCAGGATCGGTTCGGTGACACGCGTGAGAACCGAATGGGAGAGAAACCGTGAAGACCGTGACGCTCCTTGCAAGTGCTGCTGATGAGCCTGGCTCTGATGATCGGATGTGTAGACAGGGCTGAGCAACGGCTGAGGCAGGTGCAGAATGAGTTGGAGCAAGTGCTTCGAACGGCATTGCGCGATGGTGACATCACGATGCAACGGGCCAGCGATCATCTCACCGTCGTGATTGCTGAACGACTGCTCTTCGATGCCGGGAGTTATGAGATCAAGCCGGATGGCATCGAAGTGTTGAAGCAGATGGGAGTTCTCTTTAAGACGGCTTCTTTCAAGGAAATCCGAGTGGCGGGGCACGCTGACAAGGCCTCGGCCTCCGATGGCTCCAACCAGTATTTCGAGAAGTTGGCCTTATCCAAAGCCCGAGCGACTCAAACAGTACGTGTGCTGAAGGGGGACGGAGTGGATTCGCAGAGCTTTATTGTCGAATGGTATGGGGACATCCGGCCGATCGCGAGCAATGAGACTGAAGACGGGCGGCAACTGAATCGACGCGTCGAAATTGTTCTGTACGCAGGAATTTGACCGGACACTCTCGTGAGTGAACGGCAGCGGCCACGGGCCAGCCATTATGCAGAATCTGGACATTGCCTCCATTCTCTTTTTGTTGTTGGGTGCTGTCGCCGCCATCGCCGTGATCTATTATTCACTTCGGAATCGTTCGTGAATGGTTGGGGCAATGGAATCACGCCACCACCGGCACGCACCGTAGGGCAGTCGTGCCCGATTCGTCTCTCGACGCGCACATCGTTACCCAATGGACTGACGGCCGCCTCCGATTGGACTTCCTTCTGGCGCTGATCAAAAAACTGGGGGCCTCGTTGGAGCAGGAAGTGGAAACGCTGCGCCGGCTCGATCATGCCGATCCCCTGTATGAACGCGAAGCCCGTCAGATGGTCGAGCCCAACCTGCGGCGATTCACTTTCGATCAACATCTGCGGGATGAGTGCAGCATGCTGATCCCCCTTCTGCAGTTCTGTGCCCATGATATTGAGGAATCTCAGGGCCTAGACATGACACAAAAGTTGAGCGTCCTCGCCGAAATCCAAGCTGCCATCAAGTTGGTTGATCGTGGCTGATACGCGGAGAGACACGTTCAGCGTTATTCCAAGGAACCATTGCGTGGGATTCATCGGCACGCTGTGAATGTGTCCTCGGTATTTATCACGGGAGGTATTGTTATGAACGTCACACTCGCGTTTGCGTTGTTCCCAATCCTGTTGTTTGGCGCTCCTGTCTACGCACAAAGCCTTTGCGTAGACTGTCTCAAGGCAGCTCAGGAACAGCTGAAGCAATGCCTCGGTAATGCCATTAGCCAAGAGGATAAGAATTCTTGTGCGGAGAGACAGCAAGCAAAAGCGAAGGCTTGCGAGAATGGTGAGTGCGAGAGTGAAAGAGACAAGAGTAAAAACGGAAATGAAGTCCTCCCACAGAAGAAATAACGGGTCTGTGAGATGTACAGGCAGGGCTCGCTCACCGCATACTCCGTTCTCAAAAGTTGTCAGCGTGATCGCCTCCTGGAGTGTCACGTAGATGACAGACAGACGAGTGCACGTTCTTGTAAAATGCACGACGCGCGTGCAACCAGCTCATGTTCATGTGGAGTGGATACCTCCCCAAAGTTCCTCGCATCTGATTGCGAGTAGTTGCGAAATGCCTTATAAGCGCTTCCACAACGAAGGTGGTTTTGCGTAGGGATGGGGCGGGGGACGCACCCGCCAATGGGCTGCTCGCAGCGTTACCAGGGGTAAGCGGGCAACGGCTCCTCGCCAAAACGCAGCTAGTTTCGCTCTCAGTGAAAGACATTCTGTATCACCCAGGGGACCCCATCACCTCGGTATATTTCCCGCTGACGTGTGTCATTTCTATGATGGCGGAGACGGAGAATGGAGCGACCATCGAAATTGCCACCGTGGGGAATGAAGGTGTGCTTGGGATTCCGGTCTTTTTGGGAGTAGATGTGGCGGTAGCCCTTGGGATCACGCAGGTCTCCGGTGAGGCCCGACGGATGAGCGCCGAAGATTTTAAACAGGCGGCGAAGAGTGACGAATACTTCGACATAATCCTGCGTCGCTATACGCACGCTCTTCTCATGCAAATCGCTCTTTCAGGGGGGTGCAACAGCTTACATTCAGTAGAAGAGCGATATGCCCGATGGCTGCTCATGATGCATGGCCGAACGAATGTGGATATGTTTGGCTTCACGCAGGAGTTCCTGTCGAGAATATTAGGCGTGAGCCGTGCCAGAGTGAACATTGTTACGGGAGCGCTCGAAAAAGCCGGCCGGATCAAGCACAGTCGTAACCAGATCACCGTACTCGACTGGAAGGGACTTGAAGCGTCTTCCTGCGGTTGCTATCAGGTCATCAAAGAAGAATTTGCGCGAGTACTGGTGTAGGCGTACTTTTGGTGCACGGAGTGTCGTATTCGCGTGGAGTGCGTTGATCTAGAGGGTGCCCATGGCACGCAAACGAACCCCGACGTTCAATCCCCAGACGTTCCTCAGCAAAGTGGGGAGCGGCAAAACAAGTCTGACGCCCCCCAAGAAGCAGGTTCTCTATTCACAAGGGGATGCGGCGGACGCCGTGTTCTATATCCAGGGGGGCAAGGTCAAGTTGACCGTGGTCTCGCAGCAGGGCAGAGAAGCCGTCATCGCGATTCTGGAGCAGGGCAGCTTTTTTGGAGAATCCTGCCTCGCCGGACAGACGGTTCGGACGGCGACGGCGACCGCCCTGGAAGACGCCAGTCTCGTGCGCATCGACAAAGAGGCCATGCTCCATGTGCTGCACAAGGAGCCCACGTTCGCCGAGCTGTTTATGTCCTATCTGCTGGCTCACTCGATTCGCATCCAAGAGGATTTGGTGGATCAACTCTTCAATTCCAGCGAGAAGCGGCTGGCGCGGATCCTCCTGCTGCTGGCCCACTTTGGGAAAGAAGGCAAACCGGAACCGGTCATCGCGAAGGTCAGCCAGGAAACGCTCGCCGAGATGATCGGCACCACACGCTCCCGCGTCAGTTTCTTCATGAATAAGTTCCGCAAACTGGGCTTCGTTGACTACAATAATGGCGAGATGCACGTGCACAGCTCCCTCCTTAATATCGTCCTCCACGACTAGCAGGATGCTGAAAACATCCGCCACAGCATCCATGACCCGTAACGCATGAAGCGCAGGGCATGCGCGAGAGGCGCAACGTGGACAGATTGGGTTCCTACCTCGTTTGGCCCGTCGCGCTCTGACGAGTTCTGACTTGTTCATGAGCGTCGCGATGCGACAGGTGAGGACGACGCAGGTGTACGCCTCGGAACACTATGTGCAGGTCGAACGAGCATAACCCGTGCAGAGCGAGAGGATGAAGCGTCGCAGTGGCAGCACCGTCGCCGGGATGATGTGCGCATGAAGCACCTCCTGGAGGAAGCCAGGAAAGAGCGAGACGACCGGCGCCTATAGGTCGATACTCATGCCTGATTTTGAAGCGCGCGTCCAAGCAGTTGCGATTCCGCGTTCAACCAGTCCTCTAGAGCCCGGCCTTCTTGTCGTCCCCGTTGCTCATAGAGTTCGTAGGCGCATCGCGCAACGCGGCCTTGATGAACCTCGGCACGCAGTGCGGCCTGTTCAGCAGGGTCTGTCTTCTTACTGCCAGAACCGGCGTGAGACTTGGCAGCCGGCTTTGCCGGCGTGGCTCGATTGACGGTAGTTTCCTTACTCATCCGTTCACCTCCTCACGCTGCCGTGTTCATAGTAGTTAACTCAGCGAGAATCTCTGTCGTCCGTCGACACCACTGTGGTCGGATATCGACGGACGGAGAGCTCGCGTGTCTTTGGAGTAAGAGCTTAGGCCTTCTCCTTCAATGTGAGATCGTTCTTCACCGACTTCACGCCGGGGACCTGCCAGGCGGTCCAAGACGCTTGGGCACTGGTCATGAGATCCTGGACTTCGCCGCTCAGTGAGACCACGCCTGCATTCGTCTGAGCATGAATACCGGCTTTCTTCAGAGGGAATCTTTCGCGATCTGTTCATTGACCCGTGTCGTAATCGCCATCATCCTTGTCATCGATCGCCTCGCGTTTGGACGGGGCGATGACTTGGAGATCGTTCTTCACCGTCTTGACGCCGTCGATCCCTTTGGCAATCCCTTCCGCCGCCTGCTTCGCCGCGTCGGAATCAACCTTGCCGCGGATCACCACCGAGCCCTGCGTGGTCTCGACATTGATTTCACTCCCTTTCACCCGGGCATCGGCAAACAGCGCAATCTTGGTCTTCGACGTCAGCCATGAGTCATTGATCGGCGTCTTCTCGTCGGCCTTGCCAAGCGCGTTCGCCGATCCGGTGAGGAGTGCCCCACCGACAACCAGAGCCATGCAGAGTGTCAGTACATAGCGTGTGTTCATGATATTCTCCTTAACCGAATTGTAAAAGTGTGTTGTCCAACGTCTTTCGTGAGTTGCATCCATTCAGGGGGACTTCTTCTCCACGGCTTTCGGCGCCGACTTCTGATGCCACGCGTCTGCCCACTTCATCAGTTCTCTCTTTTCTTCGCCATACCCATACCGTTCCTGGACTTTGCCGACAAATCTGTCGTAAATGCCTTCGATCTGTTGCAAGTCATCATCGGTAAACTTACCCCACTGCTGTTTCAGTTCACCTTTGAACTGCATCCATTTCCCTTTGAGTTGATCAGCGTTCATCGGATCCTCCTCCTGTGTATAGATTTACGTTGATGTCAGGTCATCACGCCGGGAAACCGTCGGACAGCCCGACATCACCCGGTCACGTAACCCGAGCGGAGCGCCCCGTGACCACATGGATCGCGACCAGGACGATCCCGATCAGGAACAGAATCCAGGAAATCTGGACCGCGACCGCGGACACCCCGGCGAGATTCAGGGCACCGGCAATCACGCCGACCACCAGGAACACCAGTGCGTAGTAGAGCATGGCTCACTCCTTTCTATGGAATGCGGGCGTAAGCCGAACAGTCCTCTGGAGCATGGCCGGAGTCCTGGCCGCCTCCATCAGCAGACCATGACACAAGGCATGCAGCCGTTCAGAGAAACTCTGGCATCGGAGCGGCGGAGACTGAGGAATCGGTCACGCCGGGACAGATCAGGAAGCGTAAGAGATAGGACAGTCAGCGGAGCTTCACACCGGACACCATCACTCTGTGCGCAATGAGTATGGGAGTCAAGCAATATAATGCGGACTTTGATAGATCAATGATACTGGCACGTTAGGAGACGTCAGTCTCTAATAATCAGCCGAGCCAGACGAGAAGATCAATCGTCGTAGTGGCAACCACGCCGTTAGGATGACGAGCGTGCGATAAGGGCTCCGTGGAAGAACGAGTACCGGCATCTAGTAGGCCACGGAAACCTATTCTGGCTAATCTTTTCAGCATCCTGCTAATGTTCCAATTCGTATCGCACAGCGCCCAGCAGATGCGGCAGGCTAAAGGGCTTCTGGAAGGTTTGCCGTGCTCCGAGGAGTTTCGCGACATCCAAGACAGTCTTTGCCTCTCCTGCGCCTGAGATCGCGATCACCTTGGCGTGGAGGAATTCACGCGTCAGGGCCAGGAGCAGGTCCAGCCCATTCATCTCAGGCATGACAATGTCTGTAACGACCAAATCCGTCTGCCTCTCGCGGTACAGCTCAAGCCCCTGACGACCGTTGGCAGCCTCCACGACCTCATACCCCGCCTCTTCAAGAGCGGAGCGGAGGAGTACACGGATGAGGTCGTCGTCATCGATGATCAGAATCGTCGCCATGGCAAGAAACACTTTTGTTCTTCTCTATGAGAACGGAATTCCTGGGCCCGGTACGAGTCTCCCCACCACGCAGCGCGAGAGGATCAAGCATTCCCGGCGTCGTCCCTTCAAGGTTCCTGCTCTTCGATGTCGTCGATCGACTGTTTGAGCGCCGCGACAAAGGCCTCAGGCTGAGCCAGGGCGTTCTCCGTCAGTTGGAATTCAGAGACCAGCACACCGGCCTTGTCGACAATGATCAACCGATAGCCCTGGTTCACAGACACACCCCCGTTTGAAGTGATCCAACAGGCCACGAATCTAGCACAGTGCGAAGCAGCCTTCGACAATAGAAGATCGAGGACGGATGGCAAGGGATGGATAGATGGTGATGTCGGCAGGAGCGCAGAAGAGAAAGAGAACGACGAGCCAGACCATCCACCTAGTGAGACTCTGAAGAGTGGAGCAACCGCGTACTCAGCCTACTCCCCTCCCGGAAAACAGGTGGGACGGGCTTCCTGACCTTCCGTCCCCTCTTCCCCTCCACCCTTCAAAGTAAAATAGGACAGAGGAAGGACTGGCAACTGTGTTGGTTCTACTGCGGCCGTCGAACGAGGTTACAAATGCTCCCTCCAAGCTCGCTCGTTATTTATAAGGGATGGGGCCTGATTGATCTTCCACTGCGCGCAGCGTTCTCACCCGCCCACCCAGTGGCACGCCGAGACGTGCCATTAGCCCCGGGCGAGGGCCTTCCAATCCTCTTCACCTCTCGTTAAGGGAGCGGCCAAGGATGCCCTCTGCTGCGCGCATCAATGATCCTTCCAAGCTAGCTTGCTTCTCTCTCATGGAATGGCACCCGTGTTGGTCCCACTACGGCCGTCGAGCGAGCACATTCTGATCGTGCGCGTTCCGGGAGCAAGGGATCGGCACGGGTGTCATTCCATCCCTTTTTTCATCGTGCGCGTTCCACGAGCAAGAAGGACGCCTCACCGCTCCCTATCTCCCTATCCCTGCATCTTTCCCCCTATTTTAGCTTTCCGTCCCCTTCCACAGCCGAACGATATTATCCTTGTGCTTGATCCAGATAAGCCCGCTGACAACCAGGGCAAAGATGAGGAATTCCTGCCGCTGTTCGTTCACGATCGCCACGACTGGAAAGCACCCGAAGGCCGCCAGCGCGCCACCGGATGAATAGCGCCAGATCGCTACAGTCCCCAACCAGATCAACAACAAGAGGAGTCCGATAGAGGGAGACAGACCCAGTACCGCTCCCACGGCCGTCGCCACGCCCTTCCCCCCTTTGAAACCCAGAAACGGCGAGAAGAGGTGCCCGAGGATCGGCGAGAGCGCAACGATCATGATGAAGGATTCAACGGTGAGCCATTGCATCGCAACCCAGCCCAGCACCCACCCCTTGCCCATGTCGCCAAGAAGGGTGAGGACGCCCGCTTTCGTGCCGGACACACGCAGCACGTTGGTGAACCCGACGTTCTTGCTTCCGACCGTACGAGGATCGGGCAGCCCCATCGCCTTCGACACCACGATGCCGAAGGGAATGGCCCCAATCAGATAGCCGAGCATCGTCATCAATACCCAGAGGAGTTCTTCGTTCATGGGTCAGGGGATTAGATATGGGAGGTGCAAACGCCGAGAGAACTCGTAAGACTCAGCAGGATGCTCAAAAATTCCAGACTTCTTACCCGCCCAACCCCGGCGCGCTACTTGAGCCGGCCCTTCCAATTCTGCCGAGTCACCTCTTCGCTCAGGGACGCGCCTGTTCCAAGGCTAGGCCGCTTTACTGCGCGCATCGACCACGATGCACTGTTTCATCGCCTGCACGTTCTGCGAGTTTCAGGGAGGGCACCTGGCCGCTCGAACCCCTGCTGGCGGGAATTTTCAGCATCCTGCTACAGTCCCTTCGCCACGACTTGCTTCCAGAAACTCCACACATAATGACCGCCTGAGACATAGCCGAGCACCAGCGATAGATAGAGTGTGACGATACCGGCGAGATGCAGATTGCCGAGATCAGACACGAACGTGTCCTCGAGGATCAACAGCACGATCGCCACGACCTGCAGCGCCATCTTGTACTTGCCCGTCGTCTCAGCCGCGATCACCATGCCTTCGCCTGCGGCAATGGCGCGAACACCCGTGACCGCGACCTCGCGCGCGATGATCAAGATCGCAACCAGTGCACTCACGCGATCGACGTTGACCAGAAGAATCAAGGCGGAGAGGACCAGCAACTTATCGGCGATGGGATCGAGCAGCTTCCCGAGTGTGGTCACTTGGCCGTTACGGCGAGCCAGATAGCCATCCAACAAATCGGTGACCGCTGCGACGACGAAGACGAGGGCCGCGGTGAGGGATCGGTTCGGGGTCGGCGTGACAAACAGCACCACGAAAACAGGAATCAAGAGGATACGTGTGAGCGTAATGAAATTCGGCAGGTTGAGCGATTCCTGCCCGACCGATCTCCATGCTGCCAGTACGCGATTCATCAGTGACCTATTCCGTTAGCCAGATTCGAAAAAACTATTGTGGCACCACGGAAGAACAATCCCACAGGATGCTCAAAATGTTCGTCCAGCAAGGCCGCAGGCGAGTCGAAACCGGAGGCGTACCCTCGGGGGTACGTTGAGGATTTCGATGAGCCGAGAACGAAGCTGGCGGACTTTTTCAGCATCCTGTCTAGACGATCCCATGTTTGAGCAAATCATGCAAATGCACAACCCCGACAATTCGCTTGGCGTTGTCCGCGACGACAAGCGTAGTAATGGAATAGCGCTCCATCATTTCGACCGCCTTGGCTGCCAGCTCATCCGGTCCGATCAACTTGGGACGGCGCGAGGCCAAGGACCCAGCGGTGATCTTGGAGAAATCCCCGCCCTGTTGGACAAAGCGCCGCAGGTCGCCGTCGGTAATCACCCCCAGGAGTGCGCCGGCTCGATCCACCACCGTGGTCATGCCGAGTTTTTTGGCCGACATCTCGAGAATGGCCACCGAGGCCGAGACCGTCTCCATTACTTGCGGGACCTCCGGCCCCCTGTGCATGAGGTCACGCACTTTCACCAGCAAACGACGTCCGAGCGTCCCACCTGGATGGAATTGCGCAAAATCCTGCTCCTTGAACCCACGTTTCTCTAGCAACGCGACGGCCAAGGCGTCGCCCATTGCAAGCGTCGCGGTCGTGCTCGCCGTCGGCGCAAGTCCCATGGGGCAGGCCTCTTCTGCCACGGACACATCCAACGCGACGGCGCTATTCTTGGCCAGCGTCGAACCCTTTCGGCCGGTGATCGCCACAACAGCAATCCCCATACGTTCCATGAAGGGCAAGAGCTGCAAAATTTCCTGCGTCTCTCCGCTATTCGAAATCGCAATGAGGACATCGCGGCGCGCCAACATGCCGAGGTCTCCGTGGAGCCCTTCGGCTGGATGGAGAAAGAACGACGGCGTCCCAGTACTCGCCATCGTGGCGGCAATCTTCTGCCCGATCAACCCGGATTTGCCCATGCCCGATACGACGACTTTGCCCTTGCAGTCATAGAGCAGGTCCACGGCATCAGAGAAACCACCGTCGAGACGCTGAATGAGGGCCTGGACGGCACGCGCTTCAATGGCCAACACACGCCGGCCTACGTCGAGGCTGGTTCCGCCCTTCGGCTTGGTTACTTTCGAGGTTGTGACGCGTCGCATATCCGCATGACCCGTTCTAGCAAAGATTTGAGCTGATGAAGCGGTACCATATTCGGCCCGTCGGACAAGGCCTCGTCGGGATTGGGATGGACTTCCATGAAGAAGCCATCGACTCCGACGCCGGCTGCTGCGCAGGCCAACGGCTCGACGAATTCACGCTGGCCGCTGGATTTGGTTCCCCCGCCGCCCGGCAACTGCACACTATGGGTGGCGTCGAAGACCACCGGATAGCCGAAGCTCCGAAGGACAGGGAAGGACCGCATATCGACGACGAGATTGTTATAGCCGAACGACGATCCTCGTTCAGTCAGGATGATCCGCCTGTTTCCGGTCTCCTCCACTTTTTTCACCGCGTTGCCCATTTCTTGCGGGGAGAGGAACTGGCCCTTCTTCACATTCACAACTTTGCCGGTCTTTGCCGCCGCAATGAGCAAGTCGGTCTGCCGGCAGAGGAACGCGGGAATCTGGAGCACGTCCACGATCTTCCCTGCCTCGGTCGCCTGTTCTTCGGTGTGGACGTCCGTCAAGACAGGAAGGTTCAGCTGATCCTTGACCTGTCTTCAGCACCGCCAGGCCTTTTTCGAGACCCGGTCCGCGATACGACGTGATCGAGGTCCGGTTCGCTTTATCGAAGGACGATTTGAAGATATAGGGCATGCCCAGAGACTTGGCAATCTCAGCGATGCGCGCCGCCGTCTCCAGCACGAGCTGTTCACTCTCGATGACACAGGGCCCGGCAATCAGAAACGGCCGATGGCCTGCGCCGACTTTGAATGAACCGATTTGGACTTCGTGCGCCATAGTCTTAGCTCTAGTCCAAACTTCCCGTGAGATGCTCAAACTGAGTCTTTCAACAAGGCCGCAGGCGAGACAAAACCGGAGGCGTACCCTCTGGGCTACGTTGAGGATTTCGTCGACCCGAGAACGAAGCTGAAAGGCAGTTTCAGCATCTCACCTCAGTGGCCGCATTTTCGGCGCAACGCCCCTCCCACAAATCCGCTAAACAGCGGATGCGGACGGTGCGGCCGCGAATTATATTCCGGATGGAACTGCGTCGCCAGAAACCAGGGATGGTCGCGTAACTCGACGATCTCGACAAGCCGGCCGTCCGGCGAAAGCCCGCTCAGCACGAATCCCTTGGCAAGCAATTGCTCGCGGTACGCGTTGTTGAATTCGTACCGATGCCGATGACGCTCACGCACTTCGCTCACCCCGTACATCTTTTGGGCCAGGGTTCCCTCCCCGAGCATACAGACATAGGACCCAAGACGCATCGTCCCGCCCTTGTCGCTGACGGACTGCTGATCGGACATCAAATGAATGACGGGATAGGGAGAGGCCTCGTCAAATTCGGCGCTGTTTGCGCCGGCCAGCCCGGCGACGTTCCGCGCAAACTCGATCGTCGCGCACTGCATGCCCAGACACAAGCCGAGAAACGGAATCTGGTGTTCCCTGGCGTATCGAATCGCGGCGATTTTCCCTTCGATCCCGCGCGCGCCGAACCCGCCGGGAACCAAAATGCCATCGACCTCGCGCAGGATACGCTCGGTCCCTTGCCGTTCAATCTCCTCCGATTCGATCCACTGGATGTTGACCCGCGTTTCATGGTCGATACCGCCATGGACGAGCGATTCCGCGAGACTCTTGTAACATTCCCTCAAACCCGCGTACTTGCCGACCAGGGCGACTGTGACTTCATGCTTGGGATACTTGATCTTCTGGACCATCGCATCCCATTCGCGCAGGTTCGGCGGACCGGTCTTGAGATGGAGCAGGCGCACGATCAGCTCGTCCAGCCCTTCCTTCCGGAACACGATCGGCACTTCATAAATCGTATCGACGTCCTTGGCCGTGATCACCGCGTCTTTCTCGACGTTACAGAACATCGCGATCTTGCCCTTGAGTTCCGGTGGGAGATACCGATCGGTTCGGCAGAGGAGGATATGCGGCTGAATTCCGATCTCCCGGAGCTTGTTGACAGAGTGCTGCGTCGGTTTGGTCTTCAGCTCACCGGCTGTGCCGATGTAAGGCACCAGCGTAAGGTGGACATAGAGCACGTTCTCGCGGCCTACGTCGTACGGCATCTGGCGAATCGCTTCAAGGAAGGGCAAGCTCTCGATGTCGCCGACCGTGCCGCCGATCTCCACGATCGTCACGTCCATCCCCTGGGAGATGCGCATGATGCACTGTTTGATCTCGTCGGTGACGTGGGGCACCACCTGCACCGTCCCGCCGAGGTAGTCGCCGCGACGCTCCTTCGTGATGACCGAATGGTAGATCCTGCCGGTCGTGTAGTTGTTTTCTTTGGTGAGGGTGAGGGACGTGTACCGTTCATAGTGGCCGAGGTCCAGGTCTGTTTCCGCACCGTCGTCCGTCACGTAGACTTCCCCGTGTTGATAGGGATTCATCGTCCCGGGATCGACGTTGATGTAGGGATCGAGCTTGAGGAACGTGATCTTCAACCCTCGACTCTCGAGCAGGTTGCCGATCGAGGCCGAGGCGAGCCCTTTCCCCAAGGAAGAGACGACTCCGCCTGTGACAAAAATGAACTTGCTCATCGTGGCCCCCATCTTGTCGGATCGTATGATTCTGACACGCATGCCACCCTTACCTGGAAGGGGCTGCTTTCAGCGCGCCCAACTCCCGCTCGATGACGTCACACTGTTGGAGCTTCTCTGCCACCGCCTCGACATCTTCCGGCGTATCCACCCGCAAGGAGGCATGATTGGTTTCCCAGACTCTGATCGGAATGCCATGCTCCAACGCGCGTAACTGCTCGAGCTTTTCCGCATCCTCCAGCCGTCCGGTGGGAAGGGACGCCAGCTTCAATAAGGTGTCGCGCCGGTACATATACAGACCGAGGTGAATGTAATGCAACCCTTCGACGGCTCGGCGGCTGGCATCGTCCCGCACCAATGGAATCGGTGCGCGTGAGAAATAGAGGGCGTGGCCGAGATGGTCCGTGACCACCTTCACCACCGAGGGATTGTGGACATCCTCCGTCGAATTGATCATGCGCTTCAGTGTGCCCATTCCTGTGCCGCTCTTAATGAACGGCTCGATGAGATCCGCCATCAAATCCGGCTGCAGCAGAATCTCATCTCCTTGTAGATTCACGAAATAGTCCCCGCCGAACATGCGCGCCACTCCGGCGACTCGATCGGTGCCTGTTCGATAGTCCCCGGCTACCATCACGGCACGCCCGCCAAATCCTTCCACAGCCTGTTTAATCCGCTCGTCGTCGGTGGCGACCAGGACCTCCGTCACGGCTCGACAGGCCGCCGCTTGCTCATACACATGCTGGATCATGGGCTTCCGACCGAGCATGACGAGAGGTTTTCCTGGAAAGCGCGACGACCCGTACCGGGACGGGATCACTACCATGACGGATGGTGTGGCCTTAGTCATGGCCGAGAGCCTCCGAAAGCTGCTGTGCCGAGATGGTCGCGGTGCCGACCATGCCGACGACGATACCCGCGGCATGGTTGGCCAGCGTCGCCGCATCTCTCGTCGAGGCGCCGGTCGACAGTGCGAGGGCCAGCGTCCCAATCACCGTATCGCCCGCACCGGTGACATCGTATACTTGGCGGGCTTGTGTGGGAATGTGCCAGGAGACACCCTCTCCCTCGTACAAACTCATCCCTTTTTCGCCGCGTGTAACGAGCACCGCTTGGCATCCCAAACGCTGTCGTATGATCGCGCCGGCCTCGTTGTTGGCCTGATCGTCATCGCCGTGCACCCCGGCGGCTTGTGTCGCTTCAAGATGGTTCGGCGTGATGATCGTCGCCCCCTTGTAGTAGCTGAAGTGTTCGACTTTCGGATCGACGACCAGGGGTATTCCGCGAAGTGCAGCGAGCCGCGTGAGTTCCGACATCAGCGTGGCACTCACCACCCCCTTGGCATAGTCCGACACCACGAGACAGGAGAGCTCCCGTACCCGCGATTCCACATAGCGGAGAATCCGCCGTTGCATCGCCGGCTTGAGTTCCGCGCGGCGCTCCACGTCGTACCGCACGATCTGCTGATTATGTGCGATGACGCGGGACTTTCTGGTGGTCGGGCGGTCCTGGTCGATCACGACCCCTCCACGCCCAGAACGTGTCGATCCCAACTCTTTGAGGAGCATCCGGCCGCTTTCATCCGAACCGATGACGCCGCAGAGGTCCGCTTTCCCCCCCAGGGCCAGGATGTTATTGAAGACGTTCGCGGCGCCACCGAGCTTCATGGACTCGGAATCAACATGGACCACCGGCACCGGGGCTTCCGGCGAGATGCGGCTCACACGGCCCCAGATATAATGGTCGAGAATGAGGTCGCCGATGACGAGCACGGAGGCTTGCGGGAACCGCGAGATGTACTGCCGAAGCGCTTTAGGGGACGCCGCACCTCCGTGGCCCTGAGCACCGGAGCCTGCCGCCGCCTGGCGCGTGGTTTTACCTATTGGATGGCTTTGCCGAATCGATCCCATCTGACC
The DNA here is from genome assembly GCA_963775905.1 of Nitrospirota bacterium. Classification (GTDB taxonomy): domain Bacteria; phylum Nitrospirota; class Nitrospiria; order Nitrospirales; family Nitrospiraceae; genus Palsa-1315. Next base: position 104,457 of record CAVZKI010000013.1, read on the forward strand.
CACTCCGTCAATTGGCCTTGCCCGCTCCACGACCAGTAAATACGGAACGCCTTCCCGCGGATTTTTTCCTCGCGCACGAACCCCCAAAACCGGCTGTCCAGACTTTGGTCGCGATTGTCGCCCATCACGAAATAGGCGCCATCAGGCACGGTCACCGGCCCGAAATTGTCGCGCGGATTGATCGTGCCGTCGATGATCCCCGGATCGATCCGTTGGGTGAATGGTTTATCATCGAGCACGACCCCGTTCACCAGCACGGCTTTATTGCGAAGTTGGACGGTATCGCCTGGAGTCCCCACAATCCGTTTGATGAAATCCTTTTCCTCGTCTTCGGGAAACCGGAACACGATGATGTCTCCCCGCTGCGGCTTGCCGAATTCGATGAGTGCCTGCGAGGCGTAGCAATTGACGGGAGGAAAGGCCGCTTGAAACTTGCACTGGCTGGGCCATTGAATGCCGTAGGACAGCTTGCTGACCAGGATATGATCCCCGATCAACAACGTGGGAATCATCGAGCCGGAGGGAATCTTGAAGGCCTGGACGACAAACACCCGGATCGCAAAGGCCAGGAGCATCGCCACGACAATGGCTTCTGCATACTCGCGAACGAGCGACTTCCTGCCCGGCCGTGACCGCGTCGACGGTTCACTGAACACCGCCGGTGCTCCTGCGGCATCCGTCCGCCCCTGTTGGGTCGAGTGCCGGATGTCGTCCGATGGGGGGCGCTTCGTCTCTCCGCTCATTCCTCACCGACTTTCAAGATGGCGAGGAAGGCCTCTTGGGGCACTTCCACGCTCCCCACCGATTTCATGCGCTTCTTTCCTTCCTTCTGTTTCTCGAGGAGCTTGCGTTTCCGCGTAATATCGCCACCGTAGCATTTTGCAAGGACGTTCTTCTTCATGGCTCCGATCGTCTCACGCGCGATGATCTTGCTCCCGATTGCCGCCTGAATGGCGATCTCGTACATCTGCCGGGGAATGAGTTCCTTCATTTTCTCGGCGAGCTGACGCCCACGCTGAATGGAACGATCTTTATGGGTGATAAATGACAAGGCATCGACCGCCTCGCCGTTCAGTAAAATATCGAGCCTCACGAGATCGGACTCGCGATAGCCGAGCAGCTCATAATCGAGCGAGGCATAGCCCTGCGTACGCGACTTGAGTTTATCGTAAAAATCGAGAATGACTTCGTTGAGCGGCAATTCATAATTGATCATCACTCGCGTCGGATCGAGAAATTGCATGCCCCGCTGAATACCGCGGCGTTCCTGACAGAGCTTGAGGATGGCCCCCATGTACCGTTCGGGAGTAATGACCGACGCCAGAATAAACGGCTCCTCAAATGAGTCGATACTGCTGGGAGGCGGGAGCTGTGACGGGTTATTGACCTCCAGCACCTCGCCCTTGGTCGTCAGCACGCGATAGACGACGGTGGGCGCGGTGGTGAGGAGCGTCAGGTCATATTCACGCTCGAGCCGCTCCTGGATGATTTCCATGTGCAGCAGGCCCAAGAAGCCGCATCGAAACCCAAACCCCAACGCGAGCGACGTCTCCGGTTCGTAGACGAACGAGGAGTCGTTCAACCGCAGTTTGACCAGCGCATCGCGCAAATCTTCATACCGGGCCGTGTCGGTGGGATAGAGCCCACAGAACACCAGCGGCTTCACTTCTTTATACCCAGGTAATGGCGCGCGCGTCGGCGACACCGCGTCCGTGAGCGTATCGCCGATTTTGACGTCCGCGACTTCTCTCATGTTCGCGCAGAGGTACCCGACCTCGCCGGTCAACAGCTCGGTCCTTTTGGTCCGTTTCGGGGTGAATTGGCCGACTTCCATCACTTCGAATGTCCGGTCGTTCGACATGACTTTGATCTTCATCCCAGGCCGCAGGGCTCCATCCACGACTCTCGTCAGCACAATTACGCCCTGATAATTATCAAACCAGGAGTCGAAGATGAGCGCCTTGAGCGGTGCCTGAGGATCGCCGGACGGTGAAGGAATCCGCGCAATGACTGCCTCCAGCACCTCCGGCACGCCGCGTCCCTCTTTCGCGCTGATCGGCAGGGCATCGGTCGCATCCAACATCAGCACGTCGGCAATCGACTGCTTGGTGCCTTCCACATCGGCGCTCGCAAGATCGATCTTATTGATGACCGGAATGATCGTGAGGTTATTGGCCATCGCCAGATTCACATTGGCAATCGTCTGAGCCTGCACTCCCTGCGTGGCATCGACGAGCAAGAGCGCACCTTCGCAGGCCGCCAAACTGCGCGAGACTTCATAGGTAAAGTCGACGTGACCTGGCGTATCGATTAAATGCAAGGCATAGGTCTTCCCATCCTTGGCCTGATACCGGACCGCAACCGCATGGGCCTTGATCGTGATCCCGCGTTCACGCTCCAGGTCCATCGCGTCGAGAATCTGGTCTTTCGATTCTCGGGCCGTGACAGCGCCCGTGGCTTCCAGGAACCGGTCAGCGAGGGTTGATTTGCCGTGATCGATATGGGCAATAATCGAGAAATTGCGTATAAGTCTTTGCAAATCCTAACTCATTTCCCAATAAATCGCTTCATTATAGTTACTGCCCCCAAAGTTGTCAAAGCAATCGCCCCCTCGTATAATCCGCTCCGCTCCTCATTCCTACGAACACTGTCAAAGGTCATTTGTCATAGGCCAATCGGTTAAAATACTCCTTACGGCCCTGACGGTTGACGAGTGACCAATGACGCCCTGCCCAACTGCTATGGCTCGACAACCTTCTACTAAACAATTGAGCAGCTGGGATCGAAAGTACCTCTGGCATCCCTTCACCCAAATGCAGGAATGGGAACAGGAGAAGCCGCTCATTATCGAGCGAGGGAAAGGGCCCTACCTGATCGATACGGAAGGGAAGAGGTATCTCGATGGGACCTCGTCCATCTGGGTCAATCTCCATGGCCATCGCCATCCGGCGCTCGACCGTGCGGTCAAGAGGCAGCTGGATAAGGTCGCGCATTCAGCGCTGTTCGGACTCTCCAATCCACCGGCGATTCAGCTCGCGCGAGCATTGATTCGGATTGCACCCAAGGGCCTGACGCGTGTGTTTTACTCCGACAATGGGTCGACATCGGTCGAAGTCGCGCTCAAAATGGCGGTGCAGTACTGGCAGCAGCGCCGCCCCAAGGCCGGTCCCAAAAACACCTTTCTGCATCTGAAGCTGGCCTACCACGGCGATACCGTCGGCGCCGTCAGCGTGGGCAATATCGAGCTTTTCCATTCGCGATTCAAGTCGCTGCTGTTCCCCACCGTCGAAGCCGACCCGCCCTATTGCTATCGCTGCCCGCTCAAGCTGACCTACCCTTCGTGCCAGATGGCCTGCCTCGATCCGATTGAACGGATCCTCAAAGAGCGGCACCGTGAACTGGCCGGCTTCATCATCGAGCCTCTAGTTCAAGCCGCAGCAGGAATGCTGACCTCTCCTCCTGGCTATCTGAAGCGAATTCGTGAGCTGTGCACCAAGTACAACGTCCTCTTGATTGCCGATGAAGTCGCCACCGGATTCGGCCGTACCGGCAAGATGTTCGCCTGCCAGCATGAAGGGGTCACGCCGGACTTGATGGCGATCAGCAAAGGCCTGACCGGCGGCTACATGCCGCTCGCAGCCACACTCACCACCGACGAAATCTACCAGGCCTTTCTCGGCAAGTACGAAGAATTCAAAACATTCTTCCACGGACACAGCTATACCGGTAATCCGCTCGGCTGCGCCGTAGCGCTGGCCAACCTCGAGGTGTTCAAGAAAGACAAGACGCTCGCTCGACTACAACCCAAGATCAAGACGATGGCGCGACTCCTACAGCCACTCTGGCAACTGCCCCATGTGGGTGACATTCGGCAGCGGGGATTTATGGCGGCCATCGAGTTGGTGGAGGATCGCACCACACGCAATCCCTATCCCCTCGAAGCTCGAATGGGCCATAGAGTAGCAATGGACGCGCGCCGCCGAGGGCTCTTGCTGCGGCCCATCGGCAACGTGATGATCCTCATGCCACCACTCAGCACGTCAATTCAGGAGCTCAGGCGCATGGTCGAAATTCTGCGAGCCTCCATCGAGACCGCTACCCTACTGCCGGCGTCCGGCGCAGGGTCATGAAGCAAGAGGAGAGGGTGGAGGCTGATGATCTTCCGTGCTCGCGCAACGCGCGGCCTCAGAAGGATGGGAAGGGTAGCCTGGCCGTCCTCCTGCTCGCGGAACGCGCACGATAAGAATGTGCTCGTTCGACGCGCGCAATCGAGGATCGACCAGGCTACCCCTGAAAATGAAATGGGGAATTGGGAAGATGCGCGCAGTGAAGGACAGTCCGGCGACTCCTCTGGGCGAGAAGGTGTGATGGTGCAGAGAAGAAAACAGGAGGCCCTCGCCTGGGATAATGGCACGTCTCGGCGTGCCAGTGGGTGGGCGGGTGAGAAAGTTGCGCAGTGGAAGATCAATCAGCCCCCACCCCCCTCACTACCCTACTCACACGACGATGGACCAGACCGGCCATGAAAAGTACTCTGTTAGCACTGTTAGGAGCCTGTCCGACATAGACCGTCCTACTGCGGCGACCGATCCGCAACCATCTGCGTCGTTCTCGGCCCTGAAAAGTCCTCAACGTATTCCAGCGAATACGCCCCCGGTTTTTCCGGACCTGCGGCCTCGCGTCTGGCCGCATCTCCTTTGCCTCGTCACGAAGGCAATGTCGGTTAGGCTCCTAGCCCATGCTTTTCACCGATTGCTGCGCTGGGATATCATATGGACGTGTGAACTTTTTTCTTTTCCAATGGGTTCGCGAGAGTTGCCCAAATCCATTTAATTGGAACATTTAGTTATGGAGACCTATTACACCATTCTTGAAATTCAGGATTCAGCGACTCCCGAAGAGATAAAGGAATCTTATCGTCTCTTGTTGCAAGTCTGGCATCCCGACCGCTTTCACCATAGGCCCAAGCTTCGGGCGAAGGCAGATCAGAAGTCCGGCAAGATTAATGTGGCCTTCGAGACGCTCAGTGACCCTGTATTGAAACAACGGTATGACGAATGGCTCCGTGCCTGCCGCGGACGGAGTGCGAAGGCTGTTGAGCCTGTGACCTGCCCTTCCTGTCAAACCACGATTCGCTCCGCTCCCGAGCAAGGTGAGAGCTGGGACATGTACCAGCGCCGGCACCGAGCGAAGAAGGATCACGACCACACTGCCGGCGCAACGGCACAAGGAAATCAACCTTTCCCCCGTGCCCGAATGGCCATGGTGGGCATAGGCGCACTCTTTACCATCGTCATCGTATTCGCGCTGACGAAACCCTCGAAGGTGATTATTTCCAACAAACCGCCTCGGATGAATGAACAGGAGATAATTCTGAAGACTGAGCCACTGGGATTTGAAGAAGAAGAGCATGTTCACCAGGCTGTGGATGTGCAGGATGGTGTTTCCACCAGCTCTGTTCAGGCGAATGAACGGGAGACACTGCTGAGGAATGCGCCCACCACTAACGCCCAACAGGAGCACCTGGATCGCCCTGAATTAACGAAGCGCCTGATGGCACAGGCCCCCGGGCATGCGCCGGCATCCCCACCGGAAATGATCTCAGATGTCGACCTGCAACAACTGATGCGGCTAGGCGCCCAGGGCAATGCATCGGCGCAGAACCAGCTTGGGCAGCTCTATGCCAATGGGCGAGGTGTGCCGCAGGACTATACGACGGCACGGAGATGGTTCGAGAAGGCCGCCGCCCAAGGCCATGGGTGGGCGCAGAACCAGCTTGGGCAGCTGTCTGCCGACGGGCTGGGTGTGCCGCAGGACTATAAGAAAGCACGGGAGTGGTGGGAACAAGCGGCAGCCCATGGTGTTGCGCAGGCTCAGTACAGCCTGGGGCAACTGCATGCCAACGGGCGTGGCGGGCCGCAGGACTATGCGACGGCACGGAAATGGTACGAGAAGGCCGCTGTCCAGGGCAACGCGTGGGCGCAGGCTCAGCTCGGGCAATTGTATGCCAACGGGCGGGGCATGCCGCAAGACCTTACGACGGCACGGAAATGGTACGAGAAGGCCGCCGCCCAGGGCAATGCGTGGGCGCAGGCTCAGCTCGCGTTGTTGTAGCCAACGGGCAGGGCGTCGTGCCGCAGGGCTATATGACAGCACAAATAGCAGTGGGAGAAAGAACAGAGAAAGGTGTCAGGTCTTGCAACCCAACATTTTGCGGCGCATGGCGGGGAACTGGTTCATCATGGGCGATGTTTCAAGACTAGCGGGATCGAGCGAGATGGGCGCGACGAAACAAACGTCCATGATCTTCACCTCTCGCCTATCGCACACTACACCGCATGTCTCGCGATTTCAATAGCTGCAGAGGCTCATGAGACTTCGATTCGCGCTCCCCTCCCCACCTGGAGGAGATCGGCGGCGGAGGCTTCTTTCAGAAAGACTTCAAGCTTGCCATCACTGTTGATGAGCGCGGACGGCTTCTCCGCCATCCCCTCGCTGTAACTTTCCACTAACCCTTCGATGATCCGCTTGCCGATAAGAATGGACAATTGCCGGCCCTTCGCGACCAAACGCACCTCTTCGAGATGCTGCTGGGTCAGGTTCGAGATCAGGTTTCCGAACCGATCCACGTAGACGATCTCGCCGACCAGGGTCGCCTGCTCCCAATGTGGCTGAGCAATCGGAGATGTCTGGTAATCTCCGATGACCGGCCCGTACGACTCAAAAGGTTCCTGCTTTGCTAGTCTGGCAGCAGCCGGCGCAAAGAGATCCCGCCCGTCGAAGGTGCGGCCCGGCGATTCACGACGAAACTTCCGCTGGTTGATCTCGCGCACTTCGACCGGCTGCTCGTCGTCGAATATGTAGCTAAGCACGCCGTTGTCCGGCGCTAGAAAAAAATACCGTGCGCTTTTGACCGTAATTGCCCGCCGCGTGCTGCCGACGCCAGGATCGACGACCACGACATGGATGGTGCCATCGGGAAACTCACGATAGCAGGACTTAAGGAAGTATCTGGCTTCGTCGATTCGGTGCGGAGCGATCTGATGCGAGAGATCGACGATGCGGGCTTCGGGATTGATGGTGAGGATCACCCCCTTCATACTCGCCACGAAAGAGTCCCGATCGCCGAAATCGGTCAACAGCGTGATGAGCCCAGAAGGGTGCGGCACGCTACAGCTCCTCGAAGCGAATCTCCACCACTTCGTATTCGACCATCTTGGCCGGTGTCATGACCTCGACGAAATCGCCGACTCGCTTTCCGATTAACGCTTTGCCGACCGGAGACTGAATCGAGATGCGGTTCACTTTCATGTCGGCTTCATCCTGTCCCACCAGTGTGTACTGCCGCTTCGACTGCGACTCCTGTTCAATCACGAGCACCGTGGCGCCGAACACGATCGTGTCGGAGACTCGTCCGGCCGTTTCGATGATACGGGCGTCGGCCAGCTTCGCCTGCAGTTCCACGATGCGCGACTCGATGAATCCCTGGCGTTCCTTGGCGGCATCGTACTCCGCGTTCTCGCTCAAATCGCCATGGCCGCGCGCTTCAGCAATGGCTTCGATATTTTTGGCACGCTCGACTTTGCGCAGACGATCAAGCTCTGCTTTGAGGGCCTCGTGCCCCTTCCTCGTGATCGGTGTCGGCATTCTTCCTCCAAACTACAGTCCTGAACGGTGAACGCGGAACGATGAATACTAGCAGGATGCTGAAAAAGTCCGCCAGCTTCGTTCTCGCATCGTTTAGACCCTCAACGTACCCCAGAGGGTACGCCTCGGGCCTTCACTCGCTGCGGCCTTGCTGAACGGACCTTTTGAGCATCCTGCGAGAGTATTATATTATTGTGCCACACCTGCGGGCCAGCGAAGTTCTCGCGTATCAAATAATGTTTCCGCAGCCTGGTAGAGGAGAATCATGGTCTCTTGTTCAGCGATCATCATTCATCGCTCCGCGCTTCCTGTGCTGTGATATTCCTGCAGCGACCGAATGGTAAGCTCTTTCTTGAGGATCGCTTCAATGCCCATGACCGCCGCTCTTGCCCCCCGGATGGTCGTATAGTAGGCCAGCCCTTTGTTCAGGGCCTCCCGGCGGATCGACAATGAGTCGGCGTGCGCCGATGCGGTAAGCACGGTATTGACCACCAACGCAATCTGCCCATTCTTGATATGGTCCACGATATGCGGCCGCCCTTCTTTGACCTTGTTCACCGTTTCCGCTTCCAACCCATGGGTGCGCAAATAGTCCGCCGTTCCCCTGGTCCCAGAATCTCGAATCCCAATCGCTTCAACTGATTGGCGACTTCCAAGGCCACCGGACGATCGCTATCTTTCACGCTGATGAAGGCCGTGCCCCCCTTGGGCAATGCGGACCCAGCTCCTGCTTGGGATTTCGCAAAGGCCCAGCCGAAATCCTGCGTCGATGCCCATCACTTCCCCGGTGGATTTCATCTCCGGTCCGAGCAGCACATCCACGCCCGGGAACTTAGTAAAGGGAAAGACCGATTCTTTCACGGACAAGTGAGACGGGTCTAGGGGCCTCGATCAATCCCAGCTCCGTAAGGCTCTTGCCCACCATGGTCTTCATCGCCAGCTTGGCCAGCGGCACACCGATGGCTTTACTGACGAACGGCACAGTGCGCGATCCTCGAGGATTGACCTCCAGTACATAGATCGTCTCTTCCTTTACCGCAAATTGTGCATTCATCAGACCGATCACGCCGAGCTCCAGAGCCAACGCCTTCATTTGTCGACGAATCTCTTCGACAACTTTCTGACCGAGCGAATAGGGCGGCAACGAACAGGCCGAGTCCCCCGAATGCACCCCGGCTTCTTCGATATGTTCCATGATCCCGGCCACCACGACGTGCGTCCCATCTGAAATGGCGTCGGCATCAACTTCAATCGCATCCGAAAGATACTTGTCGATCAGCACGGGATGTTTCGGCGAGGCTTTGACCGCCGATCCCATATACTCCAGCAACCCGGATTCGTCGTAGACAATCTGCATGGATCGCCCGCCCAACACATACGAAGGCCGCACCATGACCGGATAGCTGATCTGCGAGGCGATCCGAAGGGCCTCGTCTACGGATCGGGCCATGCCACTCTCCGCTTGGCGGAGCCCGAGCTTAGTCAAGAGGTCGCGGAATCGTTCTCGATCTTCCGCACGATCGATCGCCTCAGGACTCGTGCCCAAAATTCGCACCCCGGCCTTGGACAAGGGCAGCGCGAGCTTGAGGGGCGTCTGCCCGCCGAACTGCAACACGACTCCCAACGGCTGTTCGCGCTCCACGATGTTGAGGACGTCTTCCTCAGTCAACGGCTCAAAATAGAGTCGGTCCGAGGTGTCGTAGTCTGTGCTCACCGTTTCGGGGTTACAATTCACCATGATCGATTCGATACCTTCTTCGCGAAGCGCCATGGCCGCATGGACACAACAGTAGTCGAATTCGATCCCCTGCCCGATACGATTCGGCCCCCCTCCGAGGATGATCACTTTCTTCCGGTCTGTCGGGCGAGCCTCACATTCGCTTCCGTACGTCGAATAGAGATACGGGGTATGGGCTTCGAACTCTGCGGCGCAGGTGTCGACCCGTTTGTAGGTCACCCCTCTTCGGCCCTGGCCAACCTTGGTCCTCTGCTTCCGGACCGAGGCTGAGGTCACGCCAATGAGCTGTGCGATACGATCGTCTGAAAAACCAAGTTCCTTAGCCTCCCACAGAATCGAGTCCTCAAGCGTCGCTGGTTTCTTTCCTGGCCGGCCGACCAGCAGGGCTTCAAACTGCATCAACTCTCGGATCTGCTCCAGGAACCAGGGGTCGATCTTCGTGAGGGCAAACAGGTCGTCATTGGACAGGCCGAGACGCATGCCATCCGCCACGTGCCACAGTCGCTCCGCCATCGGGGTCCGCAGATGTTGGCGTACCCGCTCCAGCGCTGATTGCCGATCGAACCCTTCAGGGATGCCGCGATCCAAGCCCTCTCGCGAGGAGAGCCCGTTCATGTTCAACTCCAGCGAACGAATCGCCTTCTGCAAGGACTCTTTAAAGGTCCGCCCAATCGCCATCACTTCGCCCACCGATTTCATCTGCGTCGTAAGTGCAGGATCGGCCCCTCGGAATTTTTGGAAGGCAAAGCGAGGGATCTTCACCACCACATAGTCGATCGTGGGTTCGAATGAAGCTTTTGTCACACCGGTGATGTCATTGGTGATTTCATCCAAGGTGTAGCCCACAGCAAGCTTCGCGGCAATCTTGGCGATGGGAAACCCCGTCGCCTTCGAGGCGAGCGCGGAACTCCTCGACACGCGTGGATTCATTTCGATGACCACCATGTCGCCGTTCTTAGGATCCAGGCCGAATTGGATGTTCGACCCGCCGGTATCGACGCCGATCTCACGGATGATCCGAACCGCGGCATCCCGCATTCGCTGGTACTCTTTGTCCGAAAGCGTCATGGCCGGCGCAACCGTGATGCTGTCACCCGTGTGTACCCCCATCGGGTCCAGATTTTCGATTGGACAGACAATGACGACATTGTCTTTGAGGTCCCGCATCACCTCCAGTTCGTATTCTTTCCACCCGATCACGGATTCTTCGATCAGAAGTTGGCCGATGGGACTCATGGCGAAACCCCACTCGACAATCTTCTCGAACTCCTCCCGGTTGTACGCGATATTCCCCCCGGTCCCGCCCAAGGTGAACGACGGTCGAATGATCGCCGGAAATCCGATCTGTTCGAGAATCTTGATGGCTTCTTCACGGTTAAGCGCCGTGCCGCTGGCCGGCACTCGCAACCCAATTCGCTGCATCGCATGCTTGAAGGCTTCGCGATCCTCGGCCTTATGAATCGCCTCGGCAGACGCCCCGATCAACCTGACGCCGTATTTTTCGAGCGTCCCCCGCTTGACCAGTTCCATCGTCGTATTCAACGCGGTCTGTCCCCCCATGGTCGGGAGCAGGGCGTCGGGACGTTCGCGCTCGATCACTTTCTCGACAACCTCGGCCGTGATCGGCTCCACATAGGTCCGATCGGCCAACTCTGGATCGGTCATGATCGTCGCAGGGTTGCTGTTGATGAGAATCACCCGGTAGCCTTCTTCTTTGAGCGCTTTGCAGGCCTGCGTGCCGGAATAGTCGAACTCGCAAGCCTGGCCGATCACGATCGGGCCAGACCCGATCAGTAAAATGGACTTGATATCTGTTCGCCTTGGCACGGAAACCTCGTTTCAGCGTCAACTGGTTTGTGGCATCGGCCCGATCGTCGGCCGATATGGCGCGGGTGCCGGTGGAGCCGCCCCTCCCCCCGGGCCATGATAGTACTTGAGCGCCTCGGGCAGCCAGGCTTCGATCTGATTGATACGTGTCAAATCGGACGGATGGGTGGAAAGAAACTCGGGAACCGACTGTTGCGAGCGAAAGCAGACCTTGCCGATCATCATCCTCGGGCAGCCGCTCATGCGCTCCCAAAACGGCACGGCTTCACGCGGATCGTACCCGGCCTGCGCCATCAATCGAAGTCCGATGTAGTCGGCTTCCGATTCTTGTTTCCGATTGAAGGGCAACGACACATTGACCCCGTACGCCCCCAACAAGCCCTGGATCGCACCGGCATTGGCCTGTCCGGATGCCGCCGCACCCAATGCGCCCAATTGCGCAATTTGGTCCAGGATACTCCGGCTCATCCGCTCCACCCCGTGACGCTGCAACGCATGCGCGACCTCATGACCCATCACCGTCGCCAATCCAGCATCGTCTTTCGTAGTTTTGAGAATCCCGGTGAAGATGGCGACCTTGCCACCTGGGAGCGCGAAGGCATTGACCATCTTATCGTCTTGAATGACCGCGAACTCCCACTGATACTCAGGCTTGTTGGCGGCTTCAGCGATTCTTCGTCCCACGCGGTGCACCAACTCATTCACTTCCGCATTGTCACTGAGCGGAGCAGCCCGTAAGACCTCGCGGAATGCGCTCAATCCAAATTGCAGTTCCTTCTCTTCGGAGAAAAAGATCACCTGATCGCGGGCCGTGCCCGGCGCGCGATAACAACCGGTCAGGCTGCTGAACAGGCTCAGGGCCGCCCCAACCCCAAGGGCCGTACAGAGGCTCATTGCCCCCTGGGCTCCCAGAGCCAGCATCGCCCGGCGTCCGACCGGCGTCGCGAAGAATTTGTCGATTTTGTGATCTGGTGATTGAATCATTGCAGGATCACTTCAATGAACACATCGATATATCACTCAATGAGAAATTTTGGTCATGGCATCCAGAGGTACATGAACTGCGGCGTTCCACCCCGCACCATCGACAGCAAATCCAAATTGGCTAACCCGGTGATGCCCGAACTCGTCCCGAACAGGCGCGAATAGATATTATTCTGATACTCCCCCCGCCGCCCATAGGTCACGACCCGCGCTTCCGTCAGACCCGCCTTCTTCTTGGCCATCTCGAGCGCGTCATCAAGATACCCGATCTCATCGATCAAGCCTGCCGCCTTGGCCTGATCTCCGGAATAGATCCGTCCATCGGCCAGTTTCTTAATTTGATCAGCCGACAGATTGGGACGCCCCTCCTGTACTACTGCCAGGAACCGGAGATAGAACGAGTCAATCACGCTTTGAAAGATCCCCCGCTCCTCAGCCGTCATGACCCGGAAGGGTGAGCCCATGTCCTTGCGGGGGCCGGACGTGATGGCGTTGGCCTCGACACCCACTTTTTCGAGCAATCCCCGGGCGTTGACGGTCAACATGATGACGCCAATACTGCCCGTCACCGTCGAGGGATGAACCAAAATGCTGTCCGCCGCCATGGCCAGGTAGTAGCCCCCTGACGCCGCCACATCCATCATCGAAGCAATCACGGGGACCTTTTTCTTGGTTTTGAAATCCCGCAACTCGTGATACAGGATGTCCGAGGCGGTCACGGTTCCGCCCGGACTGTTGATGCGAACGACCACGGCTTTGATCTTGTCGTCCTTCGAGGCCCTCGTCAGTTCTTCCTTGAACGTGGCCAACATGTTGGGCTGCGGAATGAGGCCATCTTTATCTTGCGCGCTAATGACCCCCGACAGATCGAGCAACAGGATTTTCCCCGCGCCCGTGCCGCTGAGCTGCACTTCCTGCACCGGCCCTGATGGCTCGATGAGATTGACCGTAATGCAACCGGACTGCAGACTGATGACTGCAAGGAAGCAGAGCCGAACGAACGTTGAGGGTCTGAACGATGCGAGAACGATGCTGGCGGACTTTTTCAGCTTCCTGCTATACATGCTGTTTCTCCATTAACTGAACAAACTCAGTGAATAAGTAGGCGGAGTCATGGGGCCCGGGAGACGCCTCGGGGTGATACTGCACCGAAAACACCGGACGATCCAGACAGACCAATCCTTCGATCGAGTGATCGTTCAGACTCAGATGTGTGACCGCGACTTGCCCGAACGATGTGTCCACCACGGGCGGTCGATCCGGAATTGCGCTGATCGGGTGCGCTGACCTCCACAGCGAAATTGTGGTTTTGCGACGTGATCTCGACTTGTCTTGTGCGGAGGTCCATGACCGGATGATTCGCCCCATGATGGCCGAACTTCAACTTATAGGTTTTGAGCCCCAGCGCGAGACCGAGAATCTGATGCCCTAAACAAATGCCGAAGATCGGATGGCGTCCAATCAATTGACGCACCGCCTCGATCGCGTACGACACTCCCTCCGGATCCCCCGGACCATTGGACAGGAAGATCCCATCGGGCTTGAGGGCTTCAACCTGCGTCGCGGCGGTCGAGGCCGGGACGACGGTCACGTCACACCCCACATCCACCAGCCGGCGAAGAATATTCAGTTTCACCCCGAAATCATAGGCGACGACATGCCACCGCCTGGTTGCACCGACCCGTGTTTTGTCGCCGAGCGAGGGTGCCCACTCACCTGATCCCTCCGTCCACCGATAGGCCTTCCCACAAGTAACGGCTGTCGCCAGATCACGACCAATGATGCTCGGAGCTGCCTGTGCCTTCTTGACGGCTCGGCGGGGGTCCGCATCGACATGGGTGATGAGGCCCTGCTGTGAACCATGTTCGCGCAAGTGGCGGGTCAGGGCCCGCGTATCCAACCCCTCGATCCCAACGATCTTCGCCTCATGCAGATAGTCTTGTAACATCTGTCGGCTGCGCCAGTTACTGGCGAGTTGGCTCGCCTCTTTCACGATGAATCCCTCAGCCCAAATCCGACGCGACTCGGCATCCTCCGGTGTCATCCCATAGTTTCCAATATGGGGAGAGGTCATGGTGATGATTTGTCCCTTATACGAGGGATCGGTCAAGACTTCCTGGTAGCCGGTCATGGCCGTGTTAAACACGACTTCCCCGACCGTCTCCCCTTCGTATCCGAGGGCACGGCCCTCGAAAATCGTGCCGTCTGCCAGTGCCAACAACGCTTTTTTCATGAGAGCACTCCGTCCCTGTATAGCGACCGTTTAGCCTTGATTCCGATCAGGAGAATTCCCAGTACAAGATTGACCATGTAGAGCCACCGAACCGGCATAAGGATACGAAACAATGCTTCGAAGGCCGCCTTCTTCGCCGCCTCCTCTTGCGCCGCGAAGGCCTGAGCTTGAAGCGCCGCAGCAGAGGGATGCAGCCACACAATAATGATTCCGGCAATCACCCCCATCCCCGCCAACACCATCATCTCGCCCCAACCGACGCCGACTGCCGGATTTCCACTCCACCAGCGATACCACGATGCGGCATACAGGATCGCCAGCGCCCCGATCACGAAGCGATGATAGCCCTCAAACACCCGCGTCAGAAACAATCCGCCTAAATCCTGCCCGCCGAACGTATTAAAGACCGCTGGAATGACCGCCCCGATGAGCACCAGTAACCCGCCGACCCATACTCCCAGCGCCAGCCATTCAAGAGTGAGGCAACAGACCATCCCCCAACGGGACGTACGCAGCACCGGGCTACTGCTCTGCCTGGCTGGCCTCGAACACCACCCGGCCACCCACGATTGTCGTCGTCACCCGACCCTTCACCTTCCATCCGGCAAACGGGGTATTTCGGCTCTTTGAGCGAAACTTGGTCGGATCGACCTCCCACTGTTCCTGCTGATCGACGATCGCCACATCAGCATCGGCCCCGACCGCCAACGTGCCTTTGGCCAATCCAAACACCTTCGCCGGAGCCGTACTCAACTTATCGACAGCCGACTCCAACGATAAGACCCCCTCATCAACCAGCGCGCAGGTCAATGGCAGCGCCGTCTCCAGTCCAACGATACCGAACGGCGCTTCAGTAAATCCCAGTTGTTTTTCCTGAGTTGCATGCGGGGCATGATCCGTGGCGATGGCATCAATCGTGCCATCGCGAAGACCTTCCTTGATCGCTTGCACATCCTTCCACGTCCGAAGCGGGGGATTCATTTTGGCATAGGTATTATAGCCTCGGACCACTTCTTCCGTGATGGTAAAGTGATGGGGGCAGGCTTCGGCCGTTACTTTCAGTCCGCGTGACTTGGCCTCCCGCACCATCCGAACCGATCCCTCTGTGCTGATATGCGCCAGGTGCAGCCGAGCCCCGGTCAGTTCCGCCAAGGCGACATTACGCGCCACCATCACGTCTTCCGCCGCCGCCGGCATCCCGGGGAGCCCCAACTCGGTCGAGATGGCCCCTTCGTTCATACAGCCCCCCTCGGCGAGATGCAAATCTTCGCAATGATCGACCACCGGCACGTCGAAGGCCAATGCATACTCCATCGCTCGCCGCATGACCAGGCTGTTCATCACCGGCTTCCCGTCATCCGAGATCGCGACACAGCCGGCACGCCGCAAGTCTCCGATCTCCGCCAGCTCCTTCCCTTCCGAACCTTTCGTAATCGCGCCGATCGGAAACACGTTCGCCAGCCCGGCCGCCCGTGCACGATCGAGCATGAATTCCGTAATCGCTTGGTTGTCATTGACGGGGTTCGTATTGGGCATACAACAGACCGAGGTGAAGCCGCCGGCCACCGCCGCTGCCGCTCCGCTCTGGATCGACTCTTTGTATTCGAAGCCCGGCTCCCGGAAATGGACGTGGAGATCGACGAAGCCGGGAAGAACCAATCGTCCCGTGGCATCAATCTTCGTGGCCCCCGCGGGAACTTTGAGGTGAGGCCCCACCGCGACCACTCGGCCCTCATCAATCAGCACATCGGCCACGCCATTGAACCGTCCCGGATCGATCACGTGCCCGCCTGCAATGTGAATAGCCACGATTCAGTTTGCTCCTGACAAGAGATAGAGAATACCCATGCGAATGGCCACGCCGTTCGCGACTTGATCCAGAATCACTGACGACAAACTATCGGCCACCTCCGGAGCAATCTCGACCCCGCGATTGATCGGACCTGGATGCATCACAATCGCCCCAGGATCGGCCAACTTGACCCGCTCGGACGTCAACCCGTAGAGCCGCACATATTCGCGGATGGTCGGAAACAGCGCAATCCCCTGCCGTTCGAGCTGCAATCGCAACATCATGATGACCTGCACGCCGCGCAGCGCCTCGTCGAGATTGTAGTAGACGCGCGCGCCCAGTTTATCCACCCCACAGGGCATCATCGTCGGCGGCCCTACCACCCGAACTTCCGCCCCCAACTTCACGAGCGCGTGAATGTTCGAACGCGCCACACGGCTATGGGCGACATCTCCGACGATCGCCACCCGAAGCCCCTCGAACGACAATCCACGCTCGCGAATCGTATACAGATCCAAGAGGGCTTGCGTCGGATGCTCATGCCACCCGTCTCCCGCATTGATCACGGAAGACTTCACCCCGAGGGCCAGGGCCTCGGCCGCACCGGCCGAGGGGTGACGCAAGACGATAATATCCGCCTGCATCGCCTCGATATTGCGCGCCGTATCGAGCAAGGTTTCCCCTTTGACCACGCTGCTCGACGACGGCGAGAAGTTGATCACATCTGCGCTCAGCCGTTTCGCCGCCAACTCGAACGAGGTGCGGGTCCTGGTGCTGGGCTCGAAGAACAGATTCACCACGGTGCGCCCCCGGAGCGCCGGGACTTTCTTGATTTCCCGACCGGTCACTTCCTTGAACGAATCGGCCGTCTGTAAGATCAACCGGATCTCATCCACCGACAGAGGGGCTAGGCTCAAGAGGTCTTTGCGTTTGAGACTCATCGTTCCCTCCGCCTCAGGCCTTGAAGATCACCACCCGGTCGTCTTCGCCTTCTTCTTCCAAGAGCACCTGGATCTTTTCTTCCCGTGACGTCGGAATATTTTTCCCGATATACGTCGCCTTGATCGGCAACTGACGATGACCTCGGTCGACCAAGACGGCAAGTTGGATTTCTGCCGGTCGTCCCAGATCGATCAACCCATCCATCGCCGCACGAATGGTTCGACCCGTAAACAGCACGTCATCAACCAACACAATAATCTTGTCGGAAATATCGAATGGGACCGACGTCTTGCGGAGAATCGGTTGTTCCTTCCGCAAAGAGAGGTCGTCCCGATAGAGGGTAATGTCCAACTCGCCGATCGGCACCGACGCCGCTTCGATCTCTTGGATACGTCTCACCAGCCGATGGGCCAGATGCACCCCCCCGGTTCGAATCCCGACCAGCGCCAGCGCCTGTACGCCCTTATTCCGTTCGAGAATTTCATGGGCAATGCGGGTGACCGCCCGCGCGATGTCTCCCGCATCCATCACCAACCGCTCGACTTGTCGTTCACTGCGCGGCATCATCACCTCAATCTCACCACATAACATCCGTACGCTTCACGTTTCACGTCTTCTAGCGGGCATAAAAAAACCCTCTCATCGAGATCCGACGAGAAGGTTGGGATGCGCCGACAGACACAAACCTGATCGAAGCCCATGGGCACTCCTTGCTCACCTCGCAGGATGAGCATTAAAGGTTCCCGTATCTTACTGAGGCCGGAGGAATCCTGTCAAGCTACGAGACGTACTCTCGGTGTTCATCGGCTGCAAGGCTCGTACGTTGCTTCGGAACTCAGAACCCAGAAAGCTGTCCAGCTGGCTCGCTCGAGCGAGGCCTGCCGTACCCTCGTCCGCTGAGGGTCTGATCGTGCAGACGATGTCTCGCGGACTTCACGCCGCAATCCTGCTAGACCTTCTTCATGTGGAACAGTGTCAACCCAGCCCTGAGCCTCGCTTTCGGCAGGATGGTGCGATGCATCCGAAACGTGGGAAGCTGTTCGACCGGTTCTTCCCAGCAGACGTGGAGTCCATGGGACGAAGCCTGCCGGCCCAGCTGTGCCGAACCGATGACGAACGCATTGCCTCCTCCCTGGAGAATTTGACTGATCCCCTTCATGCGTTCAGCCAGGCTGTCCGGTAGGTCTCCGCTGTCATAGGGCACCCAGTGGTAGACCAAGTCATAGGAGTGCGGGGCTTTACGATCGTGCGGCCCTTCGGCCGGAACGAATCGAATACGTTTGAGCCAGTCCCACCGCTGCAACTCGGCACAGACGCTCCAGAGTTGTTGTGCCTGCTTTTGCGCAAAGGCCGGATACCGTACCAGCACGGTATAGTCTCTCGGCCGATCAAACATGATGCAGGTCGCAACCACAGCATCGCCATTGTCGATGAGTACGCGCTCGGCTCGCGAAAGGGCCGCGCCGATTTCCCGATCCTGCTCGCCAATATCTTGTAGATAATCGGCCACGAAGGGTTGCGCCGCGCACTCACCGATTTCAGATTCGTCTTCCGGATAGAGCAACCGCGCGCCGTAGGCGTCGGCAGGAGGGATGAGCGGAACCCCCTGGACAAAGACCGATCGCCAGTCGACTGGGCTCATGGCTACTGGCTCACCAGACTGTTCCAGACTCCCTTGCGGCAGGGTCACAGCCAACGTCGTTTCACGATTGCGATCCTTCAGGATGACATGTGCTCCGGCAATCTCTGCACTTCGATCGCAAGGGACAAAGCGACGGCCTTTCGGGCTCATATAGGACAGCCCGGAGGAGTCTGACGCCACCGTCACCTTGTGCAACAAGCCACCTTGGAAGGTAAGGCAAGTCCCCGCGCGCTGATCGAAATATCGAATCGGCGGCGTAGCAGCCGGCAGCCAGCTTACGTGATGTGACCGTTCCGGATTCATGAAAAGCGTGAACGGGTTACTCCCCCCTGGCGCCTGCGGAGTAAAGAAGCTACTAAACAAGCGGAAGGCCGCTTCCGACGGATAGGTGGGAATACCTCGGTATTGCAAGGGTCGGGGGGCCGGTTTCCCCTCGTTCTGATCATCGTAGAGTCCGCGAATCAATTCAAAGACCGCAGACCCCGTTCCCGGCAACAGCGACTGAAAGAGTTCGACGACCGGCAGAAAATCGATAGAAGGCCAATGCATCGCCCCCATACAGGACATGAAGCGGGCCCGCTCGAAATCTCCGTCCTGAAGCACATAGAAGGCGTCTTTCCTCTGACGGATCGTCGCCCTGCCGGTCGGCTCGATCAGGAGATCCTCATCCCGATAGAAAAATCGCACTTCCTCGAGCGGGACTCGGAGCGCCTGCGCAGCCATCGTGCGCAAATCGTCTGCCTTGAGCCGTTGCCAGCCAGGCTTACTGGCAAGATTGAGGCTGGTTTCATTCACCAAACCAGCCGGCTTCAACCCGACCCATTGCCCCCAATCCAAACGTATCCGAGCGCGGCAGAGGATCACATCGCCTGTGGCATCAGTCCCCCATTCGCATTCATGCAACGGGTTTCCTGCTGGATCGGTCGCCAGAAACCGGCGCCCGTCCGAGCGATAGAAGACGAGATGCCCGGTTGACTGTTCGACGCAACGGCCTCCAGCTGCGGCAAGATCGCGAGCAAATAAATGATTCCCGGCGAAGCTGATGTTACCGGGGTTGGCGAGCGCTGAGGGATTCATCGGTACGTTGAGGGGTTCGAACGACTGAGAACGAAGTTGGGGACCTGTTTCAGCAGCCTGCTTACTCGCGGACTTGCCCGCTCCCCATGACGATAAACTTGAAGCAGGTCAATTCTTCCAGCCCCATCGGGCCTCGGGCATGGATGCGGGACGTGCTGATCCCGATTTCTGCTCCCAGCCCGAACTGATAGCCATCGTTCAACCTGGTCGAGGCGTTCACCAACACCGCGCTGGCGTCAACCTCGCGCAGAAATCGCATGGCCTTGGGATAGTCGGAGGTCACGATGGCTTCCGTATGGTGTGAGCCATACTTGGCAATATGCTCCATCGCCTCATCGACGTTCTTGACTACTTTCACCGCTAGGGTGAGATCGAGGAATTCTTTTCCAAAATCATCGTCGCTCGCGGGTTTGGCCGACGATGACAGCTGACAGGTTTTCTGGCACCCGCGGACCTCGACTTTGGCCGCCACCAACTTATCAATGAAGGGGGCGAGCCAGTTACGCGCAATGCCCTGATGGATTAAGAGGGTCTCCATCGCATTGCAGGTCGACGGCCGCTGCACCTTTGCGTTGAAGCAGACCCGTTCCGCCATGGCTGGATCGGCATCGGCATCGACATAGATGTGACAGACGCCGGCGTCGTGTCTGATGACAGGGATCGTGGCGTGCTCGGTGACGACGCGCATCAGCGATTCGCCGCCGCGCGGGATAATCAGGTCGATATAGCGATCTTGCTTCAGCAGAAGAGGAACCAGCTCGCGGTCGGGCCGCGCGACAAAACTGATCGCCCCGGCTGGGACACCGGCTTTCTCTGCCGCCTCCGATAAGACCGCCGCAATCGCCGTATTCGAGTGGATCGCCTCGCTCCCTCCTCGCAGCACGCAGGCGTTCCCAGATTTCAAACAGAGGGCGGCGGAATCCGCCGTGACGTTCGGGCGGGACTCATAAATAATTCCAATGACGCCGATCGGAACCCGCACGCGCCCCACCTGCATCCCATTCGGCCTCGTCCACATCTTCGGCACGTCACCGAGTGGATCAGGGAGCGCCGCCACCTCGCGCAGGCCTGCCGCCATTTCGACGATCCTCTCGGTCGTCAGACGCAGCCGGTCCGCCATCGCCTTCTTCTCCGGCGCAGTCCCGAAGGCCTCCAGATCCAGTTCGTTCGCGGCAAGCAGCGCATCCTTCTGCTCTTCCAGCGCCTCTGCCATCGCAAGAAGGGCCCGGTTCTTCACTGTAGTCGAAAGCGTGGCCAGTCGGCCCGCGGCATGTCTGGCTCGGGTGACCAATTCGTTGACATACTCTGGAATCGGTATGGGCGCAACCTCTTCCACGCCCACCGATTCAATGGGTTCGACCGACGCGTCCGCCTGGTTATTTTGGTCAGACAGCATAAGAAAGACTCTTGCCTCATGACGTTGGGACAGGGACAGGATACAGCGGGAGTTTCAACGCGGTCAAGGCGGCCATTCGCAGGATAGCCGTGCAAGACAGGTCTGTCTGGTTCATCTGGTTAGTTTCGTTCAACCAAACACACGAGACAGACCGAACAGACCAGACAGACGAGATAGACCAGATAGACTAAATTAACAAGAGCAACCAGACAGCATCCTGCTAGATCACTTTTCTGAAGTATTCGATCGTGCGAAGAAGGGCATCCTCGAGCTGTACTTGAGGCTCCCATTTCAGGAGAGTACGCGCCCGACTGATATCGGGCCGTCTGACTTTGGGATCATCGGCGGGCAGAGGATGATGGGTGATTTGGCTCGATGAACAGGTGAGTTCCAATACCATTTTCGCGATCTCTAAGACAGTCAGCTCACGCGGGTTCCCGATATTCACGGGATCATGCATGCTGGGTCCGTTCTCGTCCTCTTCCTTCCTGAGGAGGAATTTTCGGTCCGTCCGTTGCTGAACCGTCTTGTCTGAATCCAGCATGAGCAACGCCGAAATACCACGGACCAGGTCATCGACATAGCAGAAGCTCCTGGTCTGGGACCCGTCACCGAATACGCTGAGAGGCTTTCCCTGGAGTGCCTGGACGATGAACGTCGACACGACGCGTCCGTCATTCGGCCGCATGCGGGGACCGAACGTATTAAAAATACGCACGATCCTGGTATCGACCGCATGATAGCGCTGATAGGCCATCGTGAGGGCTTCTGCAAAACGCTTGGCCTCATCGTACACGCCACGGGGGCTGATGGGGTTGACGTTGCCCCAATAGGATTCAGGCTGAGGATTCACAAGCGGGTCCCCATAGACTTCCGACGTGCTGGCCAAGAGGAACCTCGCCCCCTTCGCCTTGGCTAGTCCAAGAGCCTTATGCGTACCTAAGGCGCCGACTTTCAGCGTGGCAATGGGAAATTCAAGATAGTCTTGTGGGCTCGCGGGTGATGCGAAGTGCATGACCCCATCCAGTGGACCTTCAATATGCAGATAGTCACACACATTGTATTTGACAAAAGAAAATCGCTCGTGCCCGAGCAGATGGGCGATATTCTCGACCCGTCCAGTGAGGAGGTTGTCCATGCAGATCACGGAATGTCCAGACTGCAGCAGTAAATCGGAGAGATGACTCCCGAGAAACCCGGCTCCGCCTGTAATAAGAATACGCATCCAATAATTCCTCTCTTGCTTCCTGTTACTCTTACGCTTCTCTCATCGCGAATGCCATGAAATATACCAGAATCGTCGGGAAAGCTGCTAGGGGTTACGGATCCATGGGAGGCTGCTCCTGAGTTGGCTGGGCAACTGGAGCGCTTCCGCCAGGCGCCATCGACGATCCCGGCGTTGATGGTGCCACAGGACTGGGCGCAACCCCTTGTGGCACGATCGGAGCTGATGAGGGACTCGGGTGTTGGAAAACCCAATCATGATAGGTGGCGCGTCCCTCGAAATGCCGGACAGCAGGGGGAAAGTCGTGCTGCCGGAATGGCTTCGCGAGGCTCTTGCTTCGGACCCCCATGATGCCGCCTGTCGGCCCCCGAAGATATTCCCATTCTCCATGCCCCATTGGATCGAGATAGACCTTGCGCAAGAAGGGTTTGGGCAATCTCGTAAGATCAACCAATGTCTGGGGGTAGACCTCTCCCGGCATCACGCGACCGGCCTTGATCGTCGCGGAATAAAATGCGAGGGCATTCTGGATCTCCATCCCTTTGGCCAAAAGATCCGCCTCAAGCTCCCGCTGCACGATGACCTTCCATTGTTTTGCTGCAGCGGTCGTGGCAATACCGATGATAACGATCACGAACATGAGCATGAGGTAGGTCACCCCTCGCTCGTTTATGACGCGTTGCTGGCGGCTGATGCGCATAGAAATGTTAGGGCTGCAACGGAGCTTCTTCGGAGAGCAATACAGTATGTTCCACTCGTGACCGGCGGTCTTGCAACGTCACACTCTCTTGCGTGATCGCCTTCACCACGACGTGATCCTCTACTGTTTCTCCGGTCCTGACGACATGGAGGTCGTCATTCTTCGTGAGCACAGCTAGTTCGCCCTTTTTCCGCCACCCCTCCTCCATACGCACAAACCCGAGATAGTGGAATTGTGCCAATCCGGCAAGGACCTCCTGTTGGCGCAGTGCCTGCTCCGACCCAGGATCGAGCTCTGGCTGGTTTGCGCGAGCCGCCCGCGAGTCATCAGGGCGAGGCAGTGCAAAGATATTACGTGGCAGCGTGAAGGTCATCTCTCGTTGAGTCCGCGCGGCTGCGAGGAGATCGAGCTGCACGTGCAACCCCTCGACTGTTCCACGGGTTGCCCGGGGCGTGGAAGCAGGGCCACTCACATTCGTCAGCGGCACACGCACAGGCTCTTCCACCGCCAGCCATTCCCAGGCAATAATCCCACCCCAGAGCAGGCCAAGCGCGACCAATGCCGCTATTTTCTTTTGATTCGTCGTCATCATATCTCGGCGCTACTGAACTGCTGGTTTACCTAGGCTCGCCTCGAAGGTACGTGGCGATCTTAATGTTGAAGGTCAACGTCTGGTCCTGCTGAGCGTCTGGGCGCACAAGTTCCAAGTCTTCGATGTATACCAGTTCCTCGGCCGTCTCCACGTCATAGAGAAACCGTCGAAGATCCTCGTAGCGACCGGTCATCGTGCCCTGAAGCACACCCTTACTCGTGTTGGCCACCGGCGTGGGCTCAGTCTTGTAGGAGAGCTCCGGGAGGATCACACGATCACGCTTCGCCTCCTCAGTAATGCCCAGCGCCAAGGGAGCAAAATCCCGTTCAACCGGCAAGCCAGACCAGACCTGCGCAAGATCCTTCCGCGCTTTCTGAGCCTCCTTATGGTGTGTGAATTCTTGACGGGCTTGATTCCACTCCAACTCCAATTTCGCCCGACTCTGCTCGGCCCCATCAATCCCAACGGTGCGGACCGCCCACAAGACTCCGGCCAACAGCAACACCAACGCGAGCCATGGAATCAAGATCCCGTAGGGTTTTCGCAACTCTTGGAGAATGAAATCCATCATATCGCTCTACCAGACCGCGGAAAAACATTCAGTGCATGCCTGAATTTCACTGGTCTGCACGACTGTGATAACAGGAGTCCACACTCGCAGGATGCTCAAAAAGGTGACCTTCTCACCCTCCCAACCCTGGCGCACCGAGACGCGCCGTTCCACGGACAAAGCCGCAGCGAACTATCCCTTTATAAGGGGTGGCTGGGATGAGCCCAAATGCGCGCGTCCAACGAGGGCCTTCTGAGGCCGCGCGTTGCGCGAGCACGGGGATCGTTCCAGCTACCCCGCCCCTTTTCAGCATCCTGCTATACACCCGGTTGCCGATAACGCAGCGTCAGGTCAAACTCAACCAAGCCATCCGACCCCACCCGATGCTGGCCCAGCACAGGATCGCGGAAAACGGCGTGGTCTTGCAAGGTGACCGTCAACGCCGTCACATCTTCGACCGTCACAGCCAACCCTGTCATGTGGACGAACGCGCTCCCGGGATCCAGGCTTATACTCTTAATCGACACACGCCGGGGAATTGCTGCTTCAAGAGCGGACAGAAACTGTGTCCAGGAAAAATGCCGCTTTGTGAGCAACTGGTTCGCCAAACTGACTTCAGCCGGTAGCATTTGCAATGAAGGCCCGGAGAGATCAATGCCTTCCTGTTGGGCCTCGGCTAGGAGCTGATGATCTTGCATGCGAACATGATCGAGGCGGGCTTGCATGTCGTGCCAGTCGCGCATAGTCATCACGGTCTGGGTCACACTCCAGAGGATTGAGACCCCTAGCGATCCCGCTTAGCGTAACCAGCACCAGGCGAGTAGGCGCGACATACCACCGGTATCGGCTACTCAGTTCGATGTGAAAATACCGCGCCCCTCCTGGCGTCACCATAAAACTATTCACACTGCCGGCGAGCGCACGAAGGAATGTCCGTCCAAGTGCCATCGTCTACATCACCCCCGCCACGACAGGGAGCGTCGCCCATGACGTACTCCCCCCGTCATGAGTCCACCCCAACCGTTCGACAGCTTCCCAATCCAGTCTCTCAGTCGACAGGCCGAGTTCGCTGTTCAGCGCCTGTTCAAGCGTCGGGAATGGGCTATCGCCGGCGAGGACAATCTCAGTCACGTTCAGGCCAGGATGACGCTCGCGGCACGCACGAAGAGACGCCGCACATTCCTCGACAATGTTGTCGACCAGTTCTCCACCAGGATCTCCTTCACCTTGTAGACCTTCGACGCTCAACAGCTTACTCCGAACAAAAACCAATCGGCCTTCCTGCAAGACGAAGCAGGTCAACCCGCCGTCCGATATACTGGCCCAGAGCAAATCACGGCCCAACCGTTTCCGCCCCCCTGCCGCTTTCAACCAGAGATCAAACAGACGAAAGCTGGTCACACCGACTTCCTGCGGAAGCAACCCGACGGATTCACAGAGGGACTCGTATTGCTTCAAGATGGCTTCTTGAATCGCCACGACAAGGACCGCATGGGAACGCTCGTCTCCTGCCCCATGTGACGGGAACCCCTGCCAGACAATCTTGGCCCTGGCCAAAGGCAACAGCTGTTCCTGCCCTAGGCGCCAGCGAATCAACGCCTCTTGCTCTTCCGCCTGCGCCGGGAGTTGTTCCAGCTCCAACACAGTCGCGCGCACTGACAGATCCGGCAACAACAACACGATCGGACGCGGAACGTCAGACAGCCATACAGGCCCTGCGAACTGGAGATCTCGATTTGGCCCCGCCAACGACCGAAGACGACTTTCTACCGCAGCCACGTCTGTCAGATTCAGATCCATAGGGTGACAGCTTGATGGCCCCTGCCGGTGTCGGCGAGAGGACACAGCGGTAGCGATAGCGCCCCCGCCAGGTGCGGACGGCCTCTCCCCAGGCGAGGGTCTGCGCTCCGATTTTCAAGCAGTGCCGCGGACGACTAGTGGTAAGCTCCCACATCACTCATCCTTCCTCGCTAAACGTCACTCGATTGATCTCGCGCAAGGTGGTGGAACCTTCCAGCACCTTTCTGTAGTGCGGACTGCCGCAACGTGATCATCCCGCCGGTCACCGCCCGATAGCGGATCTCGGACAAGGGACGCTCGGCAAGAATCATTTCTTTGATTTCATCGTTCAGATCCAGAAATTCCGTGATGCATTTTCGTCCGCGATACCCAGTGCCATGACACTCCTGGCATCCTTTTCCTTCATAAAATGAAACATCCTTATATTCCTCGAAGTCGAGACCGGATTCTTCCGCCAGTACTTTGTCGAGCTTGACCGCCACTCGACAGGCGAGACACACCATCCGAACAAGCCGCTGCGCCAATACACAGTTCAGCGCAGCCAAGAAGTTGTAGGCATCGATTCCCATTGAGGCAAATCGTCCGATGACATCGAATACGTTGTTTGCGTGTACCGTCGTCAAGACCAAGTGGCCGGTGAGCGACGATTGGATGGCGATTTGTGCGGTCTCTCCATCGCGGATCTCGCCGACCATGATCTTGTCAGGGTCATGACGCAAGATGGATCGGAGCCCTCGTGCGAAGGTCAGGCCTTTCTTCTCATTCACGGGAATTTGCACGACCCCCGACAGCTGATACTCGACCGGATCTTCGATCGTGATCAGCTTATTGTCCTTGATATTCAACTCCGTAATCGCCGCATACAGCGTCGTCGTCTTTCCGCTTCCGGTCGGACCGGTCACCAGCACCATGCCGTAGGGCCGCGTGATCGCGCGTCGAAACCGCTTAAGATCTTCCTCATTGAACCCGAGTCGTTCCAACCGCAACGCCGAAACACCCGTGGTGATCGCCTCGCGGTCGAGAATACGAATGACGACCGATTCACCGAACACACTCGGGAGGATCGAGACACGGAAATCGACGGTCTTTCGCTCCAGCCGCATCCGAAAGCTTCCATCTTGCGGTACCCGCCGCTCGGCGATGTCCAGATCCGACATGACTTTCAGCCGCGAGACCAACGGCGCATGGAGACGGATATCGAGCGGCTCCATCGCCGGAACGAGAATCCCATCAACCCGCAATTTCACCTTGGTGGCACGATCGGCGGCTTCAATGTGAATATCGCTGGCCCGACGCTGCAGCGCGCTCAGGAGGATCGAATCCAGCAGTTTGACCGCAGGGCTTTGATCCTCTCCCGCGTGATCGATCGTGAGGACTTCCTCTCCCCGCTCGTCCTCCTTCACCAACACGGATCGATACTCGGCCTCAAGTTCCCGAAGGGCTTGACTGGAGCCTTCACTGCGTTCCAAGGCCGCCAGAATCGCACTTCTCGGGCTCACCACCAGATCCAACGGGTGCCCCAAGAGCAGTTCCAACTCATCCAGTGCCAGGAGATTCTGCGGATCGGGGATGGCAATAGTCAGGCGGCCTTGGTGCTCTGCAATCGGTATGAACGGATGCCGCTGCATGAGTTTCACCGACATGGAGTCATAGAACGATTGGTCGACCCGGAATTCCGTCAGAAGATCACAGGGCAAGTCAAACTGGGCCGCCAACGCACGGGCCAGCTGATCCTCAGAGAGAATCCCCTCGCTCACCAAGGTCTGGCCGAGGGCTGCCGTCACACCGCCCAGTCGGCTGAGCACTTGGTCGAGCGTCTGTTTCGGCAGAATCCCCTGCCGCACGAGAACATCCGTCAGCGTTGGTCGCGTCACAGTCCGTGCCATAGGTTCCTACTCACTCCTCGACACATGAGCGCAAGCCGAACAGGATGCTGAAAAAGTCCGCCAGCGGCGTTCTCGCATCGCTCAGAGGCTCAACGTACCGAAGCGTACGCCTCGCCTCTTCGCTCGCTGCGGCCTTGCTGGACGGCCTTTTTGAGCATCCTCAGGCCATTCTGACATTCAGCGCTACACCGCCCCAGCCATTTGAAACACCGGCAGATACATGATAATGACGATCGCACCCACTAAGACCCCCATGATCAGAAGTAGCACCGGTTCAATCCACGTCGTCAGTTGCGTGAGCCGGAGATCCAGGTCTCCTTCATAGAATTCAGCCACGTCATGCAACATCGTGGGCAACGATCCGGTTTCCTCCCCGACCGACAGCATCTCCACCGCCAATTTGGGAAATACTTTGGGGCGATCCAGTGCGGCGGCCAGGGTCGTCCCTTCGCGAATTTCTGCGACCGCAGCCGCGACTCCGACCGACACATACCGGTTGGAGATGGCGCCCCGTGCAAGAGACAACGCCTCCACAAGCGGGGTGCCTCCGGCAAAAATCGTCGCAAGGGTGCGCGTGAGTTGGACCGTATAATGCTTCACGAAAATCGGTCCCAAGAGGGGCACGCTCAATAACAGCCGATCCACGGCGAGTCGCCCGGCCGGCGTCGCATAGTATGCACGACCTGCGAGCCCAAGAGCGGCAAGCCCCACGCATCCAGGCACAACGTACGCCTTGCCTCCCGTCACCAAATCGAGCAACAGTTGCGTGGCAACTGGTAAGGATTTCGACGTCTCCGCATAGACCGACACGAACGTCGGCACGACGTACGTCAACAGAAACCCGATGACGGCGATCCCGACAAGCACGAGGAAACCAGGATACGCAAGCGCTTTCGAGACCTTCTGACGCAGCCCGATCATCAATTTTAAATACGCAATGAACCGCTGCAGCACCTCGGCCAAATTTCCTGATTGTTCTCCGGCTTTGATCGTCGCAATATACAATTCTGAAAAATGGATCGGGTGTTTTGCCAGCGCTTCCGAAGCCGACGCCCCTCCACGAATATCTTGTCGGACCGTCCGCAAGGCCTGCTGAAATCCTGAATGGCTGGCTCGTTCGATCAAGAGATCCCACACCCTCAACACGGGAAGCCCTGCTTTCACGAGGGCGAGCAGCTCTTGATTGAACACCAAGAATTCTTGAAGCGGGAGCTTTCCAAACGCGTGCCACCCCAGACCCAAACCGGTTGTGGCCGCACCCCGTCGCTGCAAGCGAAAGATGAGGAAGCCCTGGCCCTCGAGTTTGGCCCGGACGAGCTGTTCTTCCTCTCCCTCAATCTGTCCATCGAGGGTTGAGCCATCAGGACGGGCCACTCTGTAAGCAAATACAGGCATGGTAAGACGTGCACGAATGTCAGACGGATGTCAGGAATCTTGGACCTGTCCGACATGACCCTTCTACTACGGCGAACGATCCGACCATCTGCGTCGTTCTCGGCCTGAAAAATCCTCAATGTATTCCAGCGAATACACCTCCGGTTTTTCCGGGCCTGCGGCCTCGCATCTGGCCGCACCTCCTTCGCCTCGTCACGAACGGCATGTCGGACAGGCTCCTGGCCTACGGCGTCGACGCGCCCTTGTCGGCACCGACCCCTGACATGGGCCGAACATCCGGTAACCACAGGGCCTGGCCAATGACAATCCTGTTGTCGGTCAATTGATTGAGCGTCCGCAGATGTTCCAGATTGACGCGATACTTCTGCGCAATCCTCCAGAGCGTATCACCGGGTTTCACGAAAACATATTTAGTTGGAGTCCTCTGCTGCTCAAC
The DNA here is from genome assembly GCA_963775905.1 of Nitrospirota bacterium. Classification (GTDB taxonomy): domain Bacteria; phylum Nitrospirota; class Nitrospiria; order Nitrospirales; family Nitrospiraceae; genus Palsa-1315. Next base: position 134,319 of record CAVZKI010000013.1, read on the forward strand.
CTCTGACGAGGGTTCACGGTTGGCCGGCACCTGCCTCCCAGCGGCCGGGGTCGCCACCATCTGAGGCGGCTCCAGAAATTCTGAGGACTGATTTCGTTGAGCGGGAACCTGCATCGCCTTCTGGCCCGATTTCCCCGTTTTTGAGAGCTGTTTCTGCAGCTGCTTCATCTGGCCCTGCAATTGAAGACTGCTTCGGGACACACGCTGCCGCTCCGTCCGAGCTGCAGCCAGTTCTTCCCGTTGCAAGCTCGATCACCTGCCGTGCTTCGATGACCCGTCGTTCCGCTTCCCTGACCCGTCCTTCAAGTTGCGCCCGAGCGACCTGAGCTTCTGCCAATTCCCTGCGCCGTGCCTCAAGGTCAGTCCGCAACTCTGCCACCGTCCGCTGCGCATCTCGCACCGACGCTTTTAACGTGTCTGTGGTCAGCTCAAGATCGACCACCTCCGGCTCACGCATCGGCTCAAGTTCGCCACATCCCGCAAACAAGGCTGAGGCGAAGCCAACTGCACACAGGACTCCGACTCGCACCGTCGGATAACAGGCGCGTGTTGTTTCAACTGAAGTCTGGAGCAATCTGCGATGGCGATTGCGCATGGGCATCCTTACCAACGATTATACGGGGTGCCGTTCGTCCCCACAAACTCGGTCCCTGAAAAGATATCGACCACGCCCCCCTCGACAGGATCAGAAATCTCTTGCCATGTAGTCGTCGCACCGGTGAAGGGATCTTTCGGGATCCCCCGCAGATACCCGGTACCCACCAATGCCGACAGAGACGGAGGATACTTTCCCTGGTCTGCCTTGTGTTGATCCAGCACATCGCGGAGTGTGGAGAGATCCTGACGCAAGGCAGCCTCTTTGGCCTTCACAACCGACGATTGGTACGAGGGCACCGCCAGGGTGGCGAGAATGCCGATGATCGACACGACGATCATCAGTTCGAGCAGGGTGAAACCATCTGCACCCCGTGCTCCACGCTTACCAATCTCGATACTTCGTTCCATCTAATGCCATATCCTGATTCTGAGTCATCACGTCGTAGACGTCATCCCCACACCAGCTCGATGCGTTCGGCGCATCTTTATAACATCGGAACAACCAATCAGCCTTGCCGGTCAAGGGATCAAGGGGAAGACTCCTCAGATAGCGCTTCGTCGTCGTGCCTCTGACCGTCGCCTCTTGACTGGTAAGCTTGATCCCCAACAGCATATCCAGCGACTTCGGATAGCCGTAGACACTCGTCACGTCTTTGCACGTGAGCTTGTTCTTCACACAGGCTGGCCCCAATAATACGTCGCCATCGCGATTCCACTCCAGTTTAAAGGTGTCGATGGCAGCCCGCATGATCCTCAAATGCTGCCGCAGCTCTATTTCGTGAGTCCGTTTCGCCGACAGGCGGCTGAGCGGCATAGCGACAGAGGCGAGGACCATCACAATTGTCAGCGTGATCAGGAGCTCCAAGAGGGTCACGCCTGACTCTTTCACCGCACCCTCACGATACCTTTTCCTTCTTGCGATGATGCCGTGGATGATTCCGCGGCAGAATCCACCAACGCCACACGCACAGGAGACACACCAGGGGCCTTGGCGTAGAAGGTGACCGTGACAGTCCGCCCGCCCGTCCGTCTCGCTGATGGTGCGACTTTGAAGGCAACCGTTCCCACTTTCGTCTCTGAGCTGCTAGACGCCTGCTCGCCTGTGCCGTCTGACTCTATGACTTCACCATTCAGGATCGTTCTGAATTCCAGCACCTTCGGATCATACTGAAGCTGGAATACGCCTCCCGCCGTTGGACGAAGACGTTCGTCATTGATGGCAAGCTTAAATTCTTTTCCCACTTGGATCACCGACTCGTCTCGGACCTGATCGAGGCGCACCGCCCCTACCATTCCCCCTTTTGCCGTCCCTCCCGACGATGAGAACCCCGCACCGGAAACCCCACCTCCCATCATGGAAATCTTCTTCCCCTGTGGGCTAAACAGCGGGCTCGTGGCATAGGTTGAATCCGTCCCGGACCAGAATACCTGCTTACTGAGCCCGGGAGGAGTCATTCCTTGAATGATGTGGGGCGTGATCGTCAGGATCACCTCGGTGGTGACCCGGTTGGTTTTAAAACCACTTATGAGATTGCCGATGAAAGGGAGATCGCCGATCCATGGGATGGTGGTGCGGGTTTTGCGATCCTCTTCTTGGATCAGCCCTCCCAACACAATGGTTTCGCCATCTCTGACATTGAGCATGGTTTCCGCCGACCGATTGCCGAACTTAAACTGGGTAATGGGAGGACTGGCTTGGAGCAGAACTTGTTCGCCAAGACGAACGACTTCAATCTTCATTTTCAGGGACAATTCATTCCCCAGATGGATGGAAGGCTCAACGGTCAATTTGACTCCGGTATCGCGGAATTCGATCGAGGTCACCGTCGAGGTCGTCGGCACTGCCCCTGTTGCCGCTTGGCCTGGCAGGACATTCGTCGTGGAAAGCAGGATCGGCTGCTTGTCCCCAATGTTAATCTCCGCCTTCTTGTTGTTGACCACGCGAACTTTCGGGGCGGCAAGGGTCTTGGCGTCGGTGATCTGTTTAAAGAAATCCAGCTGGACATTGGTCGGAAGCTTAAAGAGGTAACTGTCCTTACCAAGATCGGTGAGCTGACGAAGCGTGAACTGCTGTGCCAACGTTCCGGCGATCACTCCCGTAAACCCCGGAGGCACCATGGCGGCTGCGACTTGCTTGGGATAGGTCAGACCATAGGTCTGATCTACCGTGCGATCGACTTCCAGAACCTCAACATCAAAAAGAACTTCGGAGTCCAGGCGGTCGTTGGCCAAGATAATCTTTTCAGCCATCTCGAGTTTTTCCGGTTGGTCCCGGATGACAATCGTGTTCAATTGTTCATTGGCATGCATCCGTTTGGAATCGAGCATGCTCTTCAACAACACCAGCATATCTTTCGCTTTGGCGTTGGACAAGTAGAACGTCCGAATCATCAGATCTTGATACTGTTCCTGCTTCTGCTTGGTATTGGGGCTGACAATCATGACGCCCTGGGATACGGTTTGGGCGAACAGGCTATTGCTGTTGAGAAGGAGATTGAAGGCCTCTTCGAACGGCGTGTCCTGAATGCTAATGGTCACGGGGTCATTTCGGACATCCTTGTCGAAAATGAGGTTGATCCCTCCGGCCTTTCCAATCCCTTCCAAGACTTCTTTAAGCCCGGCATTGCGAAACCGAAGTGTCACCGGTTGCTTCCGCCGATCGTCACGGTTCAGCGCCTGCTGCTCCTCGGTGAGTTTGGAGATACTCTCAAGGGGTTCCTTCAACGAGGGATCCAGCTCAGCCGCTTTCGCATAAGCCTCCATGGCTTCGTCGGTCCGACCGAGCTGGGCGAGGCGATCTGCCTCTCGATTCTGGCCGCGCGCGTCGTTCAAGCGAAGCGCTTCAAGCAACCCCGATTGATGCTCCTGCACTGGACGGTTCGATGGTGAGTGCACGCTTAAACTGTTCCGCTGCGAGGTCAGGCTGATGTTCTTTCAGATACGCCCGTCCTCGCTCCTCATACGACGCCGCAGCTCGTTCTCGAGCCATGGTGTATTTGCCCTGTAAGGTGGGATTGAAGGGATCCTCTTTCAGGGCTTGCTTATAGGCGAGACTGGCCTCTTCCCAATTACCCGCTGCGAGATGTTGATCCCCTCGCTTGATGTCAGGTGAACTGAAGTAGGCGCAGCCGGCAAGAAGAACCAAGGCTGTAAAGGAGAGCGCCTCTGACGATGGTACGGTACCGATTAGAAGGTCTAGCGCAGAAAGTATTCATAAACCACGAGGTCAGCAGGAAAATTCTGAAGTTAGCCTGGAACGAAGTGGAATTTTAATGCCAGCTGTAGTCTACACCAACTCCCACAGGTTGTGTAGAGAAAGATTGACCTTGTCTATATGTAGGTGGGTACTATAACCCTTGTTTGGTTTTTGATCCAGCCCGCTCTACTGATGAACAACTGCACTCCGTTACTCTCCTTCGCCAGAATGCCCCGCTAGGAAGAGCAGGATGCCCGTCCTCGCAGCCGAAGCGGCTGCTCGGCGAGTAGGCAATGGCGAGGAAAGCCCTCCGACCCGTCGGCCAGAGCCTATGGGCGGCGTGGCGAAGCTTTAGCGAAGGAGGGCTAAGGCTACGGAGAGTTCCGCATTCTATTAGAGATGTTAGAGATGCCCCGCGCGGGAGCGCGGGGAGCTTCATAAACGCCAGTACTTGAGCGTCTTAGGCAGTTTCGTCTGATCAAGCAGACATTTCACATCAATAACCACACCCTCCCGCTGACTGCGAAGAGGCTTGAGCAATTCCTGCAGGCCCATTTCCGCATACGTGCGGTGGGCCACCGCAATAACCAGCCCATCGACGTCCTTCAGATCGTTCCACTGCTGCAGATGAATTCCGTATTCAGCGGCCGCCTCTTCCGGTTCTGCGATCGGATCATGCACCAACACTTGAACCCCATACTCACGCAACTCCTGAATGATATCGAGCACCTTGCTGTTGCGCAGATCCGGCACATTCTCCTTAAACGTGAGGCCTAAGACTGCCACCTTAAGATCGTTGACTGGCCGGGCAAGTTGACCGAGCAGCTTCATCGTTTGCTCCGCAACGAACTTTCCCATCCCGTTATTGATGCGCCGACCAGCCAGAATCACTTGCGGATGATAGCCGACCGATTCAGCCTTAGCAGTCAGATAATACGGGTCCACGCCAATACAATGTCCGCCGACTAATCCCGGGAAAAACTTCAGAAAGTTCCACTTCGTACCCGCAGCGTCGAGGACCGACTTGGTATCGATACCGAGGCGATGGAAGATGAGCGCCAGCTCATTCATCAGCGCGATGTTCAGATCGCGCTGTGTGTTCTCGATCACCTTCGCCGCTTCCGCAACCTTGATGCTGGAAGCCCGATGAATCCCAGCCTTCACGACGAGCGCGTAGGTATTCGCAACGACTTCAAGCGAATCCGCATCCTGAGCCGAAACGACTTTGACGATCTTCTCGAGAGTATGCTCCTTGTCCCCTGGATTGATGCGCTCTGGTGAATATCCAACCTTGAAGTCAATGCCTGATTTGAGGCCGGAAGTCTTCTCCAGAATGGGGAGACAAATGTCCTCTGTCACTCCCGGGTAAACCGTAGACTCATAGACAACGATCGTACCAGGCGACATATTGTTGCCGATCAATTCCGAGACCATTCGTAGCGCCTTGAGATCCGGCTGGAGCGCTTCATTGATCGGAGTTGGAACGGCCACAATAATGAAGTCGGCGGCCTTGAGGTCGGTAGGCTCCGAAGTATACTGCACATCGGAGGCTTTGAGGTCGGCCGCCGACACTTCTCCCGTTCGGTCAAAGCCCCTCTGCAGTTCCTCGATCTTTGCTTTGTTGATATCGAACCCGATGACCTTACCCCGCCTGCCGAAGGCAACGGCGATAGGAAGCCCCACATAACCAAGTCCAACAAGCGCAACCTTTCGTTCGTTCTCTTTCTTTTGAGCCATGAGCCCCCTCCGTCGGTTTTGATCAGAATGGCAGACCCTCGCGTTTCCGTCAACGATGTCGAGTGAATTCTGCGTAAGGAACCTTTCCATGCAGGATAGCCGCGCGAGACAGGCGGGACGCGCGAGACGGGCCAAACAAGGTGGGAACCTAATCTAGTGTCCACGTCTCGCCTGGTTCTCAATAAGTAACTCTACGATATAAACTAGAAAACATGCGCTACTTCAATGCATTAGAATGAATACTGAACTATTAGCATCATATGTTCAAATCTTTTGAGGTTGCCTGTTACACATACACTCGCCCCGCCTCACGCTTACCTGGCAGTTTTGGCAGCTTGATACTTCAAGCTATTGTTTTGACGAATTATTATTCGAAATGTAAGAGTCGATCGATCGCATGTGCGAACCGGGGTATTGCTCTTGCTCAACCTCCCCACTGGCAGTGCATATCCGAATCAAGATGTACCGTGATCGGATCCCCTGCCCTGCGGTTAAGTATGAAATACGCTTCATTGATACGTGCACTGGCTGGTGCTGAAATACGGAGGATCTAGACCATGCACCAATCGATACGCCCGATACGCCGGCATCTCATCATGACTTACGTGATTTCATTGGGCCTCATGACAGCCTTACATGTCATTGCTTCAGCCTATTCCCTCCGCCTCCGCCCAGCAGCTGATAGGGCCTGTCAGCCAGGAAACCGAGCGGAACAGGCACTCAAGGGCGGCGCATCGAAAACATTGCCCCCACCCTTCCATACCCAACGAAATCCTTGGAGAAGAAAGGCGCGCAAACCTCGCCCCGCAAACCCCACCGACTGATTCGAAAGACCACAGAACGCTCCCGTCGCGTCCGTCGAACCTTCTCCATCCGGCTCCTCACCTGTCAACTCCTTGCCAACGCCCCCACCGTCGCTACAAAGCGACAACACGATTTCTCAATCCAAGGAGCCATCATCGCTCAATAGAAGTGTCGGGGCAGCCGTGCCTCTTGCGACCATGAGCGTCGCACCGTCGTCAGCGACAGCCACGGGATCCATTGCAGTTGCGCACAGCACCAACCGGAACCATCCCGCTGGCCGCTGCAGGCGGAGGCAACTCGTCTACCTCAGGAAGCGGACGTGCCGGTGGGCGATCGATGAGCAGATTAGCTGCGGAGATGCCGGGGTTGGCACAATTGATCTCGCCGCCTTCGGCCCCAGTAGTTTCAGTCAATCCCGCGATCGGAACGAGTCCGACCAGTCTGTCCTTTACAGCCCAGCAAGGCGGCGGCAATCCCGCCGCGCAGACCTTGACCATCAGCAACACCGGTGGCGGAACCTTGAGCTGGAGCGCGAATGATAGCACGACCTGGTTGTCGCTCAGTCCGGCCTCGGGAACTGGAACTGGCGCCGTGACGGTGAGCGTAACGACCGGAACCTTCGCGGCAGGGAGCTATAGTGGCGCAGTGATGCTCAGCGCCACCGGGGCTTCTTCTGTCATTGTGCCCGTAACATTTACCGTCACCACAGCGCCCCTGCCTCCCGCCATTGGAGCGAGTCCCGCAAGCTTCTCCTTCACAGCTCAGGCAGGAGCCAATCCGACAGCCCAGACCCTGACGATCAGCAACAAGGTAATGGAACCTTGAGCTGGAACGCCGGCGACAACGCCGCCTGGTTGACGTTGTCGCCGGCTTCGGGCACTGGGAACGGCCCTGTCACACTGACAGTGAACACCGCCACCCTCACAGTAGGCAGCTATAGTGGCCTGATCACACTCTCTGCCACCGGGGCGACAACGGTTACCGTTCCCGTTACATTCACCGTCACGGCCGCGCCGGTACCGCCCGCGATCGGAGCGAGTCCGACCAGTCTGTCCTTTACGGCCCAGCAAGGGGGCGGCAACCCCATCGCCAAGACCCTGAATATCAGCAACACGGGTGGCGGAACCTTGAGCTGGAGCGCGAGTCCCAACACTACCTGGCTGGCGGTCTCACCTGCCTCTGGTACCGGGAATGGCGCCGTAACCGTGAGCCTAACCACAGGGATCCTGACGGCGGGTAGCTATAACGGGAACATCACCCTGAGCGCGACCGGAGCGTCGAGCATGACCGTCCCCGTGACGTTCACGGTCACTGCGGTCCCCACCATTAGCTTGAACCCAACAAGTCTGACCTATACGGCAGCGCAGGGCGGAACAAACCCGGCAAGTCAGACCGTTGCTCTGACGAATGCCGGGGGAGTAGTGAGCTGGACCGTGAGCGATAGCGCCTCATGGATGAGTGTCAGTCCTGCATCTGGAAGCAGCAGCAGTACGTTAACCGCCACTGTGGACACGACGCAAACCCGGCTAACCAGACTGTTTCTTTGACGAATACCGGCGGAACATTAAACTGGACCGTAAGCGATAGCGCCTCATGGTTGAGCGTCAGTCCTGCATCTGGAAGCAGCAGTAGTACCTTAACCACCGCTGTGAATACGTCAGGACTTGCCGCTGGAACCTACAACGGCACAATCACCGTCAGTGCGACGGGATCCTCATCGAAAACGCTAGCCGCCACACTGACGGTCAGTGCTCCAACGACTTCGTCCGTCACGTTGACATGGGATCCAAACACAGATGGCGACTTGGCCGGCTACAAGGTCTATCGAGCTACCGCATCTGGCGCCTATGGCGCTGCCTTGGGCACAGTCCCGGCAGGAACAGTCACCTATCAGGCGACAGGACTCTCAGCAAACACAACGTACTTCTTTGTCATCACTGCCTACGACGATGCGGGCAATGAAAGTTCATTTTCAAATGAAGTAAGCAAACTCATTTATTAAGGTCTTCGCATATTCAAATATGCAAACTAAACAAGCGTTCGATCCTCTAACCTGGAATATTCCGACATGTAGCTCGGAAGCCCGTTCATTGGAACGCCATTGAGGACCACGTGAATGGGATTCGATGCTCGCAGCGATCTCACTGCCCGCTTGACGACATCCTGCGCCGTCAAATTCGCTCGTACCACGAGAAGGAGGAGATCAGTGTGTCTTTCCAGTACGTTCATCGTGGCCACGGGAAGGATCGGTGGAGCATTTAGCAGGATATAATCAAATTTCTCGCGCAACTGCGCCAGAACACGTTCGAGCGGACCTGTCTTTAGTAGCTCGGTAGAACCAGGCCCAATCCTACCCTCCGGCATGATCCAGCAGGGGATATCGGTAAAGGAGGTCATCGCCTCCTCCACGGGAATGTCGCCCCTGCAGCAATCAGCCAGCCCGTATTTGATCGGTGTTTCGGAGAAGTGCTTCAGTTCGGGGCAGACGAAGTCGCAATCGAGCAGAAGCACTCGCTTTCCGAAATCTCGTGCGAGAGTATAGCCTAGATTAATAACCGTTGTCGTTTTCCCTTCGCCTTTGATTGCACTCGTCACGGCCACAACGCTCGCTCGTGCGTTAGTGTTGAGTAGTTGCAGCCTCGCGGCTGCTACGCGATACTGCTCAGCAGCCATGGAGTGCGGGAAAACCTTCGCCACGAACCTCTCCCGGTAACGATCGCCATTCTGTGGATACCCTTGCGGCTGCTCTGCCTCTGTGACTTCCAATTGGGATCCCTCGGGACCTCCGAGGCGTCGTTTCTGCATAATGGAGATTGGGAAATGGTGCTGCCCTTTCATGAGAAATGAGAAGTCTGGAATTGCCACCAATAACTGAGGCCCCATCAGAAGTTCCACGTCTTCCGGCCCGCGGAACTGGGGGGTGAGTCGCTCGCGCATGAACCGACAACCCTGCACCCAGAACACAGCCGAACAAAAATCCCAACATCAAGACTCTCGGCCTGTTCGGTATGCTAGGTGATCGTGGAAACCTGGCTGAGTCCAGTATCCGGAACTTTCCACTCTTCTGCTGTTTTTCCATATTTCCTGCTACCCGCGCATGCAACCGCTTATCCAGCAGCATGGCGTAGTTGTCCTTCATGCTGATATAGTCACGCTCGAGAGCGAGCAATTCCTGTTCAACTTGCAGGAGACCTCTCCACACGTTTTTCATGATCGTTCCTGCTGGCACGAAGGATCTGCTCCCGTTGCCTGAGAAGATTCAGTTCACTTTTTTCCTCGCTCTGTTGTTTCACAAGATCCAGGAGGTAGGGGTCGAGTGGTTTTTTGTCTGGCTTGATCGCGTCGGGACCATACAATTCGACCAATTCTTCCTCGACTTTCCGCATCCCTTCTTTTGTCAGGATAACCTCGGGGTACTCGTCCCTGAATTCTGCCTTTAGTATGACCAATTTCTCCCTTAATTCCTTTAGCTGACGAAAAAGTGGGTCAGGTTCCGTCGAAGCGGTCTTGAACGCAGGATTTTGCCGCCCATATACCTGATACTCCTGCACCGCCTTATCCAGCATCGCCAGCTTGTCGGAATGCCGCTGAATATTCTCGTTAACTGAATTGATCTCATTTTCCAATCTATCCAACGAGCGGAAACTGGCATCCGTTTGCTGCGGAAGCTCACTTATGTGTGTTTTCTTGAATGCAGAAATCTGCTCCTCCTTCTTCTCCAATTCAAGCTTTTAGCCTCCTCAGCTCGTCGTCAAAAAACTTCAATGCGCTCTCAGCATCATTCTCCCGCCCCTTTGTGTTCTCCTCAATAAATTTTCCCGCGATCCGTGCGGTCACCTGCATAGCAGTCTTCGGATTTCCATGCATGAAAGACACCGCAAAGGCTTCGATCCCGTTCCCTCCTATGGGGTTTCCTGCGAGGTCCGTCTTGATCCTCTCGACCTTGATCGCGCCGGCCAATGCCATGGCGGCGAAAGTTTCACCGCCTTCTTCAAGTGTCATCGGGATACGGATTGAACTCCCTAACAATCTCACCCAAAAAGTCCTGACTCAGTATCTGCCGCTGGATGATAAAGAGTTGCTGTTCGAAATTTCCTTCCCCTGCTCCCTTAACGAAGTTATCAAGTCGGTTCTGTTCCTCCGCAACAATCAATGTTTCTGACCGATAGTACTGCGGTGCGATGAACACAGTAACCCCATGCCAGTGCCACGGAGAGAGTGACACACCCCAGGATAAGCCATTTGCCTCGCAGTGCGATTGCGGCATACTCATGCATCATGGCAAACCCTGATTGACTTACTGGGGAAGTCGCTTGTCATAGAATTCATTCCCTCCGGTTGAATCTCCAGTCGGCCTGATACTATTCCGTCAGCGATAAGAAATTTTCTTGGGAATCGGGTCTACTGCTAGCTAGTGAGTATGCCCTGAGATCCAGTAACTCTCAAGCCGGCAACCTGTCCTTGTCGACAGCATCTGCGCCAATTGGCATGATCGAAGTCTCCGAATCAGAAGAAAGACGGAAGGTTGGAATAATCTCCCTTAGCCGTTCGATGACCGTACTGGGCTCGTCGAGATAGGCTACTGCTTCCAAGGCAATGAGCTTTTCTTTGAACCCTTCGAAACTGGCCGGGCTTGAGGCTCGAATCTGTAGAATCTTGTCCAGAGATGAGGACACTGCGACCTCGCCTTCGCCAACTAATTCCTCATAAAGTTTTTCCCCCGGTCGGAGCCCAACGAATCGAATCTTAATGTCTTTCCCGGGAACGAAACCGGACAACTTGATAAGGTTATTGGCCAAACTTAAGATCTTGATCTGCTCTCCCATGTCCAGGATATAGATTCCACCTTGTTCGGCAACGGTCGCGGCCTGAAGCACTAACTGAACAGCCTCAGGAATAAGCATGAAATATCGTACGATGTCCGGGTGGGTGACAGTCACCGGCCCACCCGCCTTGATTTGCTCCTGGAAGCGTAGCAGAACACTTCCACTACTGCCAAGTACGTTGCCAAATCGTACAATAAGGAAACGCGTCCGACTGGTCCGCGTAATATCCTGAATGATGAGTTCGGCCACCCGTTTAGTCGCCCCCATAACACTCGACGGGTTGACCGCCTTGTCAGTTGAGATATGGACGAACTGTTCAACCCCGTATTTGCTGGCAGCCTCGGCGGTGATGCGCGTACCTACGCAGTTGTTCTTCACGGCTTCGGCAGGATTTTGTTCCACAAGAGGAACGTGTTTGTGGGCCGCCGCATGGAACAGGATCTGAGGCCTATGCTCCTCCAACACCATGCGAGAGCCGACGAGCATCGGTGACATCCCCGATGATCGGAGTGACAGGAAAAGAAAGCCCTTGGTCTTCTAGCTCTTTATGAATGTTATACAGACTGTTTTCGTGACGCTCATAGAGCAAGAGGGCATTCGGTTCCAACAAACTGATCTGACGAGCTAATTCAGAGCCGATCGAGCCACCAGCACCGGTGATCAACACACTTTTACCTCTGACCATTTGCCTTATTGCTCCAATGGCCAAATTCACGGGCGCACGCGGCAACAGATCTGGAAGGGATATATTACGAAGTTGACTCACGGTACTTTCGTCGGCCAGTAACTCCTTTACGCTCGGCAATGTCTTAATCGAGACATCGTAAGGCTCCAATTTGCTGATAAGATCCCTAAGGTAAGCGGGCGTTGCATCGGGCACCGCAATCACGACCTCTTCGGGCTTATACTTCTCAACAAGCTCTGGGAGATCCCCCAAAGTACCCAAGACCCTGACGCCGTGGATACGTTGATTGACAAGGGATACTTGGTCGTCGACAAATCCAATCGGTTGGCGACGATATTCGGAGCGAGTTTTCATCTCACGCACGACTCGTTCTCCTGAATCGCCGGCACCGACCACGAGAACCTTCTTTTTCTTTCGATAAATTACGTTCTCATGAAAGATTCTCGATGGCAGCCTCACCCCTGCTAGAAGCCCAATAAGTAGAACACCATCGATCATAAAGACAGAGCGAGGATATCCGTTGATGCCTAAAGCCAAATACACCCAGCCATAGAACAAGATGGTGCTCGCTACGACTCCGCCCACAATATTTTGTAGATCCCAAATGCTTGTATACCTCCGTCGACCTTCATGGAGTCCAAATACAGCGAATGTTACTCCCTGAATCCCGACTAGCCAGAGCACAGTTTGCTGGAAAAGCTCGATTTCCTCTGATGGAACATTCCCATCAAACCTCAACACAAACGCTAAGTAGTTTGCCGAAATTATCATGGCCACATCAAGCACGTACAATTATAAGCCTCCGCCACTTGATAACTGATGACGAGACGAGGGCCCAAGAGGAGACCGATGGAGGCTGAGGTGTGGCCTTCAACTCAGGGAGTTCACAGACCACAGCCGACGCGTTAACGATTCGCAACAGCGTTTGAACGATAATTGCGAGATCGAGTCGAAGGGAGACATTACGAACATACAGCTTCGCCAATCGGAGCTTTTCCGGAAGAACTGTGTTTCGATATTCCTCTTCAGGATTTCCGAAACCGGCAAGGAGGCTTGCTTCATCGATGTACTTCAGCGACGCCAGGTCCGTAATTCCTGGACGAACCACGAGTGTCTCGGAAAAATCTGAACGTAGTAGCTCAACATAACGAGAAACTTCCGGCCTTGGGCCTACAAGGCTCATGTCACCCATGAGCACGTTCACCAGCTGCGGCAATTCGTCAAGTTTGAACTTCCGCAAGATTCGGCCCACCCTCGTCACACGAAGATCCTGCCCAACTGTTAGAGGCAGACCCTGACCTGGAGCTTCCTCAACCATGGTTCGGAACTTGTATATCCTGAATGGGCGAAATCCCTTCCCGACGCGCACTTGGCTAAAGATCACCGGCCCACGCGAGTCAAGCTTGATCAGAACCGAGATGATCACCAGGAGCGGCCAAGTGATGAGCAACCCTGCAATAGATGCACAGAGATCAAATGCCCGCTTCATCATCGTCGGTTTTCCTTGACCAGGTTACGCACAGTGTCAATAACACGACCATTATCGGCTTCTGTCATCTTGGAATACAACGGCAATGAAATAATGCGCTGAAATACCATATTAGAAACCGGAAGATCGTTTGGTTGGTAGCCCCACATGTCCCGGTAATAGGGATGAAGATGCAGGGGGATGAAATGCACGCTGCACCCGATACCGGCTTGCTGCAGTTGACGGATAAACTCGTTGCGAGTGATACGTAAACGATCCAGGTCCAGTTGAATGACGTAAAGGTGCCAGGCGTGTTGCACGTGGGACGCGGCTTGCGGACAAATAATTTCCGGCAGATCTCGAAACCCCTCGTGATAGAGGGTGGCGTGCCGCTCGCGTGCCTTCCAGAATCGATCGCACTTTTTCAGTTGTGCCAGACCCAGTGCCGCAGCAATGTCAGTCAGATTGTATTTGAACCCAGGAGAGAGGATTTCGTAATACCATGAGCCCTCGGCGGAATATCGGTTCCAGGCATCCCGGCTCAGGCCGTGCAGACTCATCATCCGAATGCGAGCGGCCCACTCGGCATTATTCGTGGTAACCATCCCCCCCTCGCCGGTTGTGATGTTCTTCGTCGCGTAGAACGAAAAACACGTGCTGTCGGCGATGCTTCCTACCATCTTCCCTTGATATCGCGCAGGAAGCGCGTGGGCAGCATCTTCGATAACATGCAGGCCATGGGCACGAGCGATGGACTGGATTTGCTCCATATCGCAGGGGTGGCCGGCAAAATGGACAGGAATGATCGCCTTTGTTTTATCCGTGATGGCCTCTTCAATCCGATCAGTGTCCAGATTCAGCGTGTCTTGCACACAATCAATAAGAACAGGTCTTGCCTTGAAGTAGGTGACAACTTCTGCGGTTGCAGCAAAGGTCATCGTCGGGACAAGCACCTCATCTCCTTCACGCAGTCCAGCCGCTTCAAGGGCAAGATGGAGCGCCGCCGTGCAGGAATTGACCGCAACAGCGTGTTGCGCGCCGACCATCGCGGCAAATTCCCGCTCGAATTCCTTTACTTTTGGTCCGGTAGTCAACCAGCCAGAACGGAGGACATCGACAACCTCTGCTATCTCTTCATCACCCAGATCAGCCCTATGAAACGGTAGAAAGCTTTGCATGAACAGATGTCCTCCACATGTTGGCAATACTTGCGCCTGGCAGGGTTCACAGTCTGCCACAACCAAGAAAAAGAACAACCCATCTTTCGAGGGGGCCAATTACCCGATTGGTTCAAATTAAAAGTAACCGGAGGGTGAGAATCCGGGTCCTAGGAACCCCCCTAGGACTCTGGCGGGCTGAGCACGACGGTCATGTCGAACAGGCTCATAGGATTCCCTGAAGGAGAGCAAGCACCGTACCGCACAAGAGGAAAGCCGACAGTGTTGTTATCAGGTATTTCCACGTACTGCCCCCCTCTATCCCTCAGGGGGCACATCCCTATGAAGGGAAACGAGTTCACCATTCGAAATCAAAATCACTGTATCCAATTGATTTCATGATGATCTCTCTGCTGTAGCCCATGCCATACAGCAGCGAGGAAATTCCTTCACACCGACTGATGATAACTCCCATGAATCATCTGGAGACATTCTCGTGAGCTCTGCGAGGTCCGCACCGCGGCATTGGCAGCCCAAATCGACCACCAGGAGAATCAATCGGCCTTGCGCCTGCGGATTCGTGACCTCGTCCTGCCCGGCCACGGTGTGGGTACCTGCGCATCATAGTGAAGGATGACTGGTGACGCGCAAGCGTCGACGGTTCTATCGCCTTTAGCAGGTTGCGGAAAAGCTCTAGGCACGCCGTTTCACTGTCTCACGTCTATTATGGTCTTCGCGGTTCAACCAGATTCAGCAATCAAGACATACCGCCAGAACTTAAGACAGCCTCTCGAACGGCCTTCCCACGCTGGCGGCGGCAGAAGCACACGGCCCTGCACCGAGGCTCCGCCTCTGTTCCCACGGGACCGCCCGAGGTGGTAGAGTCTGGATTTTGTGCGGGATACCCTGGCGGAGGGTCGACCGATTCGAGTGCTGAGGGTCCTCGATCAGTGGAGTCGCCAGAGTCCGTTACGGGAGGTGGGGACCCGGATGTCGGCGTGACCGGGGGCCAGGCCTTCGATCGGGTGTGGGACGGCGTGCAGGAACCGCGATCTATCCTTATGCCTCACGAGACGAATTTCCAATCACGTGACCTAGCCCCCTTAAACGGGTCCACCCTGCTGTATGTTAGGGTCGGGCTGAAAGGAGGGCCGTATGCCACGTCTTCGTCACACGGTCGAACAGATCCTCGCCAAGCTGCGTGAAGCCGAAGTTGCCTTGTGCAGGGGACAGTCTGCGGGGCAAACCTGCCGTGCGCTGAGCATCACCGAACAAACCTACTATCGCTGGCGCAACGAATCCGGCGGGCTCAAAGGCGATCAGGTTAAACGCCTCAAAGAACTGGAGCGGGAGAATACTCGGTTAACGCGGGCCGTCGCCGACCTCACAAGGAAGCCTCCGAGGGAAACTTCTAAACCCAGCGCGCCGACGGCAGACGGTAACCCACGCTGTGCGACGCTGGGCCTCTCGGAACGACGGGTGTGTCGGGTGCTGGGCCAACCGCGCGCCACGCAGCGCTACCAACGGGAGCCGCACAATGATGAGGCTGCGTTGACCCAGGCCATTGTCGAGCTCGCGAGCCAGTACGGGCGGCATGGGTATCACCAGGTGTCACCGGCCTCCTGCGCAATGACGGCTGGCGGGTCAATTTCCACCGTGCCACAATAGTTCTTCCGCAGCCTGCTAGTGAGTTCTTGAGTAAAGCGGTGGGTGGGCCGATACCCTACTTCCAGTGGATAGAATAACCACAAAGTGGTTTGCTAGCTTAGTGTATCACTTGATTGGTCATCTTCTCTCTCGAATATTCGCAAAGATAGAATGCCAGTGGCATTGGGAGGTTAGGGAGTTCCCTGCCATTCCATTGGCTGAATTTGAGGCTGCAAAGGGATTGGTACGAATATGGCGATTGTCTCGAAGCATCATACCAAGCGAATAGTCATCGGCCTGACGCTGGTTCTGTTCGTCCTAGGCTATTCCCTGATCGTGCTGGCTGGCATTTCCGGTGTAAAGCATCTCCATCTCATCTTCAGCATTCTTGTGGCATCGTATCTTGTCGCGTGGGGCGGGTACTCGCTGACTTCTCCTATTCCCCGGGATGAGATCAGAAGTCAGTTCGTTCTGATGACGCTATCCCTTGGAGTTGCGCTATTGTTGGCAGAGCTGCCTGCCTGGTTGAAGCTGATCGATTATCGGAAGACATTCTCCATCTCGAGTGAATTGCCATGGGAACAGCCGGGCTATCTTCCTGATCCGGAGCTCTTGGCTAAGCCCGAACCACATCACTCCGTCACGATGCTGTTTAATCGGGGGAACATCGGGGAGGGTCTCTGTCTTCCGCCTCGCCAGGCAGAGCCCTTCGAGTTGAGATACGACAAGAACGGATTCCGAAATGATCAAGATCTCACGAGTGCCGAGATCGCGGTCATCGGCGACTCCTATATCGAGTCGCCCATGATTCCCGGCTCGCTGTTGGCGACCACTCGATTGGCAGAAATACAGCGAAAGACCGTTGCCAATCTTGGACAATCGGGCTATGGCCCGCAGCAGGAACTTGCCGTCCTAAAACGATATGCTCTGCCTCTTCACCCTAAGTCCGTCGTCTGGGTGTTCTATGAAGGCAACGATCTCCGCGATGCTCATGAGCTATGCAGAGAGGGTTTCTTTGCTAAACTCCAATTGGAACTCAATGGACACGGTATGGGACCGCTCATTGACCAAGAATTCGCTGTCTTGGTTGATGCGTTTCGTCCAGGGGTGTGTTCCTGACCAGAAATTTCGAGGAGACCATGCAACTGTTTTAGACGATGAAGGTAGAGAACACCGGTTGTATTTCAAGGGTCACTCAATCTCTGCGTCCCTCACAAAGCAGGAGCTCGATGCTCTAAAGAAATCTGTGGCAGCGATTGAGGAGGCATATCGACTGGTTCAGAATGAAGGTGCTCGGTTCATCGTTGTATTCGCTCCGACGGCGTTCAGGGTCTATCACGAGATCGCCAATTTCGAGAAGGCCGGAGAGGATATTACACGGTGGGACCTAAATGATCTACCGGATCGTCTCCGCAAGATGATTGCTGAAATCTCTCCCGATATCGGCTATCTCGATCTCACGCCTGCGCTCAAGTCCGCGGCAAGAAAGAACAGCCTGGTTTTCCTGTCCGATGATACTCACTGGTCAAGCGAGGGACATCGAGTGGTAGCGGAGGCTCTTGCCGGAGCCCTCACGGTCGGAACTCAAATGTATGCTGAAAAGCAACCGCCAGAGCTGCATAAGATGAAGGATGACATCGTCCTATCCAGAGACGCGATCATGGTCCGCAATGCAGATGGGACGATCCGGTATTGGAGTGAAGGGGCTCGGAAATTGTATGGATGGGAACCTCAAGATGTACTGGGGGCGACTTCCCATCGACTTCTCAAAACTGTTTTCCCTGTCCCGCTTGAAGTTATCGAGCAAGAGCTTCGCACAAAGGGACACTGGGAAGGCCAACTCATCCACGAGCGCCGTGACGGATCAAAAGTCACGGTATCAAGTCACTGGGATCTACAACAGAATCCAAGTTCTCAAGATCAGTCCATCACGGTGATCGAAATCAACGCTCGTCTTTACGTAAGCTCCCCTAAAAAGTAGACAGATCATAAGGAGAATTTTCTGGCACAATAGCCACCCTAGCCAGGAGGTTCCCATGCGCCAGTCGAAGTTCACCGAGACCCAGATTGTGTCGATGCTGAAAGAGGCCGATGCCGGCCGCCCCGTCAACGAGATCTGGCGGAGGTACGGCATCAGCTCCGCCACCTACTACAAGTGGAAAGCCAAGTACGGCGGGTTGGAGGCCTCCGATATCAAGCGGCTGAAGGAACTGGAACACGAGAACGGCCGCCTCAAACGGATGTATGCGGACCTCTCCTGGAGAATGCCGCGCTGAAGGAGGTCATCGCAAAAAAGCTCTAAGGCCTGCTGAGCGGCGGGAGGTCGTGGCCCATCTGGTCAGTCAGGGCGGCCTTCCGGTTCAGCGGGCCTGTCAAGCAGTGGGACTGGGCGGGCCACGTACTATCGACCCCTGGTGGACTGGGCCCGACGCGATGCGCCGGTGATCGCGGCGCTGACGACGCTGGTCGCGCAAAAGTCGCTGGGGCTTCTGGAAATGTGTGGACCGGTTGCGGATGGAGGGCATCCTGGAATCACAAGCGACTCTGGCGCGTGTACTGCCAGCTTCGGCTGAACCTGCCGCGCCGGGCCAAAAAGCGGGTGCCGGTCCGGTTCCGCCAACCCTGGTCGTCGTGCCGCAGCCCAACGTGGTGTGGGCGGTGGACTTCATGAGCGATACGTTGTACGGCGGGCGGCGGTTCCGGACGTTGAATCTCCTGGATGAAGGGGTCCGAGAAGTGTTAGCGATCGAAGTGGACACGTCGTTGCCCGCGGAACGGGTGGTGCGGGTGCTGGAGCAAGTCATCGCCTGGCGGGGCCAGCCGCAGGCGATTCGGCTCGACAATGGCCCGGAATTCCTCGCCGACCGCTTTGCGACCTGGTGTGCCGACCGAGGGATCGCGCTGCGGTATATTCAGCCGGGCCAGCCGAATCAGAATGCCTTTGTGGAACGATTCAATCGGACCTTCCGCCACGAGGTGCTCGACGCCTACGTGTTCGAGTCGCTGGATCAGGTGCGCGAGATCAGTGCGGAGTGGATGCGGGAGTACAACGAAGAGCGGCCCCATGACACGTTGGACGGGATGCCCGACCAGTTTCCGGGTTCGCATGACAGTGACGTCTCCCCGGAAAACGACGGCAGCTTATAACTAGAGTAAACTGACGGCTTCGGTGGTCCTCGACGAAAGGAGTGGACCCATGAAGCGGTCAAGATTTTCGGAAGAGCAGATTGTGTATGCGATCCGCCAGGCCGAAGCCGGCACCCCCATCGGCGACCTCTGCCGACAGCTCGGGGTGAGTGATGCGACCTTCTACGCCTGGAAAAAGAAGTACGCGCACCTCGGCGTGAGCGAACTCCGCCGCCTGCGGCAGGTAGAAGAAGAAAACAGCCGGTTGAAACGGCTGGTGGCCGACCTCTCGCTCGACAAGCATATGCTATCGGAGGCCCTGCGAAAAAAAGTCTGAGGCCCGCACGCCGCCGAGAACTGGCTGGTTGGTTTCACGACACCTTCCAGGTCAGTGGCCTGCGGGCCTGTCGGTTGGCACAGTTCAGTCGAGCGGCCTGGTATCGACAGAGTCGGGCCAAGGATCAGTCGGGTCTCCGGCTACGCATTCGTGATCTCGCCCGTGCTCGCCCTCGGTTTGGGTATCTGCGCATTTGGGTCTTGCTTCGGCGTGAGGGCTGGCCGGTGAATCGCAAGCGGGTACGACGGCTCTATCGATTGGAGGGCTTGCAGCTGCGGATGCGCGTGCGGCGGCGGAAGCACATCGCCCTCCACCGAGGCCCGGCTCCGACACCAGCGGGCCCCACGGAGCGGTGGAGTATGGATTTTGTGCATGATACCTTGGCCGATGGACGACCGTTTCGGATCTTGACGGTCCTGGATAACTGGAGTCGGCACAGTCCCATGCTAGAAGTCGGTGTTCGGATGTCGGGGGAGACGGTCGGCCAGGCCCTTGATCGAGCCCTGAACGGGGCGCCAGGCCCACGGTCTATCACGGTGGATCATGGGACGGAGTTCCAATCGCGAGCATTGGAGGATTGGGCCTATCGGCGGAGCGTACAGCTCGACTTTATTCGGCCTGGTAAACCCGTGGAGAATGCTTTCATCGAATCATTTAACGGTCGCTTGCGCGACGAATGTTTGAACGTGCATCAGTTCGCCTCACTCGGTGACGCGCAAGCGCTCATCGAAGCGTGGCGGGTGGATTACAATCACCGCCGGCCCCATAGCTCACTCGGGCACCTGACCCCGAATGAGTTTGTCGCACAACGTCAGGCTAAACAGATCGCCGAAGAAGTCGTCTGTTCTGGTTAAAAGTTGTCTCGGAATGGGACCAACGTCAACAGCCAGAAGTTCTCCTTTGGAAGTGTCTCCTTGACGGGGAAGCTTACGGAATGAACGATAGGTGGCCGCGAGCAGTACTCCCATCCACGCCAATACAGCTACACAAATTTTGACGTATCTGATCTTTGCGATCATCATTGATCGAGCACGACATTTAGGCTCGACATCTTTAGCAGGTTGCGGAAAAACCCTGTTGCCACGCGAGAACTTCGATGATCCGCACATGTGGCACAACGGGAGAAAAACACTGGGCAGGATGCTCAAAAAGGCCGTTCAGCAAGGCCGCAGCGAGCGAAGAGGCGAGGCGTACGCTTCGGTACGTTGAGCTTCTGAGCGAAGCGAGAACGAAGCTGGCGGATTTTTTCAGCATCCTGTTAGAAGAGGGTATAGATGAACGGAGCAACCGCCGATCCCTGGGTCAGGACGATCAGGCTTCCGAGGAGTACGAGCACTAAAATTATCGGAAGGAGCCAGAATTTCTTCCGCTCCTTCATAAAGGCCCAGAGTTCCATCACAAAATCGCCCATAAAGCACCTCCTTCTGACGAGCACCGGTTTAAAACTGGTATTTCATATGGGAATGGGGTCTCGGAGATCGGACAACTCTGTAGGTCGTACTCGACTCAGCGAATGCCTGCCTCATCGTGTCCTTCCCCATGAGACGGAACACAAGTCCAATTGGAGTCAGCAAGGCATAAAACACGATACCGAGCAGAATCCTGGTATTGATCCACCCCAGAATATGCCCGACCCACATCCACCCTTTATGAATGGGCGCTAATACAGATGGAAGAGCTCCACCACACACGATGAGCAGGCCTCCGATTCCGATTGCCCACAGACGCAACGGCTCCCCACGAAATACGAGCGGCCAAAGACCGATCACGGTAAAGACCGCTCCGACCAACAATCCAAATTGACGTAGCTCTTTGCGTGTGGCTGCTTGATCCATTGTCCCTATCCCCCGTTCAGCTAGTCGAGCTCGAATTCTTTCTTCCAATCAGAATCCCCTTCAAGGGGCTTCTGATCCTCTTTCCTCAGCACATAATTCTCGATCACCAGGACATCCATCTCCGTCCGCATGAAGCAGCGATAGGCATCTTCAGGCGTGCAGACAATTGGCTCGCCCCGCACGTTGAAAGAGGTATTCACACAGGTGGCATACCCCGTCTTTTCCTCAAACGCCTTGAGCAACTTGTAGTACCGGGGATTCGTCTCCTCGTGAACCGTCTGAATTCTGGCAGAGTAGTCGATGTGCGTGACGGATGGGATATCCGAGCGTGGCACATTGAGCAAATCAATGCCCCAGAGCTCTTTCTGGCCCGGGTCGAATGGAAGTCGTCGTTTTTCAATAACCGGAGCCACGAGCAGCATGTAGGGACTATCACAGTTCATCTGGAAGTAGTCCGACACCCGTTCTCTCAGCACGGAAGGTGCAAAGGGTCTGAACGACTCACGATACTTAATCTTGAGGTTCATCACGGACTGCATTTTCGTGTTCCGCGCATCCCCTAGAATACTGCGCCCTCCAAGCGATCGCGGGCCAAACTCCATACGTCCCTGATGCCATCCCACGACTTTTCCCGCCGCCAGTTCATCGGCCACCCGACCATACAAATCCTTCTCATCAAGCCGACGATATACCGCCCCAATGGTCTTCAGCCTTGCTTCGACATCCTCATTGCTGAATGCCGGCCCCAGATAGCTCCCCTTCATTTTGTCGTGGATATTGTCCGCGGTCCTGGGCTTGTTCTCATACTGATGCCAGGCACTCAGCGCAGCCCCCAACGCCCCGCCTGCATCGCCGGCTGCCGGCTGAATCCAAATCCCTTTAAACGGTCCCTCTCGAAGCAGCCTCCCATTACCGACACAATTGAGCGCGACGCCGCCCGCCAAACAGAGATAGTCCATTCCCGTTTCACGGTGCATCGTTCGCGACAGCCGCAGCATAACCTCCTCGGTTACTTCCTGAATCGATCGAGCCAAATCCATCTCCCGCTGACCGAGCTTCGACTCTGCCTTGCGAGGCGGTCCCCCGAACACGTCGTCAAACTTGCGGCTCGTCATGGTCAAGCCGGTGCAGTAATTGAAATACTCCATGTTCATTCTGAACGTGCCGTCCGGCTTGAGATCGATCAGATGTTCGTAGATCGCCTTGACGTACTTGGGCTCTCCATATGGAGCCAACCCCATGACTTTGTATTCACCGGAGTTGACTTTGAACCCCGTATAATAAGTGAAGGCCGAGTAGAGGAGACCGATCGAGTGAGGAAACGGAATGTCCCACAGCGGGGTCAGATTTATTGCCCTCCCCCAGCCAAGCCGATGTGGTCGCCCACTCCCCCACCCCGTCCATACACAGCACACCTGCCCGTTCATAGGGTGAAGCATAAAAGGCTGAGGCTGCGTGAGACTCGTGATGTTCGCCGAAGAGAAACTCCGGCAATTCTGACTTCTCGAGGCCGTTCGAACAGGCCAGCACTTCCTTTTGCAGCAAGTTGCGCAGAAAGAGCTTCTCTTTCAACCAGACAGGCATCGCAGCCAGGAACGATTGGATTCCTTTGGGGGCGAATCCCAGGTAGGTTTCCAATAACCGCTCAAACTTGATGAGCGGCTTGTCATAAAACACGACATATTTCAGATCCTTAATGCCAATCCCGGCCTGGGCCAGACAATACTCAACCGCTCGGCGCGGGAATCCCGGGTCGTGCTTCTTTCGTGTAAACCGCTCCTCTTGTGCCGCCGCGACAATCTCGCCATCCTGCACCAGGCAAGCAGCGCTATCGTGGTAAAACGCTGAAATACCAATTATATACATAGTGAGCTCATACCAGCTAGCACTGAAGAATACGCTTATTGCGATGAGAAAGCGCTTATACAAAAGATGGGGTCTCGTACGTCAATGGGCATGAGACTCCTACCCGATTTCTGCACACTCGAGACAAAAAGAGGCTTGTCCGGCAGGCGACAGACGGATTTGCCCACACAGTGTGCTGGGCTACCGCCCCCCGGATTCGTAAACCGCATGCCATTACTACAGTCTGGCTTCATTTTTGGATTTCTAAGGATCGGTTGATTGGGAAAGTCGCCAAGCTATTCGACTCGTGCGCGGCGGACGAAGCAGGCTTGATTGCCGTTAGAGAAGCCAACCACGAGCGCATCGGCGACCGGCAGCGGCTCACCACTCCTTACTGTCGCTGGAAGACATAGACCGCCCCACTGTCCGGAGCGCTGTTGTCCGCCTGGTTGCCGTTGACCCCCGTGGCGTTGCTGTCCTCTGTACAGCCCCGACCACCACCGTGTCGCCCGACACGGCGACCGACCAGCCGAAGAAGTCACCCGCCTCCGGTGTTGGAGGCCTTGAGATAGGCCTGCTGGCTCCAGACCCCGCCCGCTGCGCACGAAGACATAGGCCGCGCCACTGTCCGGCAGCGCTGTTGTCGGCCTGGTTGCCGTTCACCCCCGTGGCGTTGCTGTCCTCGCGAGCGCCCCGACCACCACCGTGTCGCCCGCAGACGCGACACCGAGATGCCGAACTGGTCACCGGCCTCCGGTGTTGGAGGCCTTGAGATAGGCCTGCTGGCTCCAGACTCGTGCCGGTGCGCACGAAGACGTAGGCCGCGCCGGTGTCCGCTGCGCTGTTGTCCGCCTGGTTGCCGTTCACCCCCGTGGCGTTGCTGTCCTCGCAGCTCGCCCCGACCACCACCGTGTCGCCCGACACCGCGACCGACTCGCCGAAGCAGTCACCGGCTCCGGTGTTGGAGGCTTTGAGATAGGCCTGCTGGCTCCAGACCCCGCCGCTGCGCACGAAGACGTAGGCCGCGCCGGACTGTCCGAAGCGCTGTTGTCGGCCTGGTTGCCGTTCACCCCCGTGGCGTTGCTGTCCTCGCGCGCGCCCCGACCACCACCGTGTCGCCCGACACCGCCACCGACTAGCCGAAGACGTCACCGGCTCCGGTGTTGGAGGCCTTGAGATAGGCCTGCTGGCTCCAGATCGCGCCGCTGCGCACGAAGACGTAGGCCGCGCCAGCTGTCCGGAGCGCTGTTGTCCGCCTGGTTGCCGTTCACCCCCGTGGCGTTGCTGTCCTCAAAGCGCGCCCCGACCACCACCGTGTCGCCCGACACCGCCACCTGACCAGCCGAACCAGTCACCCGCCCCGGTGTTGGAGGCCTTGAGATAGGCCTGCTGGCTCCAGTCGCCCGCTGCGTACGCACGAAGACGTAGGCCGCGCCGACTGTCCGGAGCGCTGTTGTCCGCCTGGTTGCCGTTGACCCCGGTGGCGTTGCTGTCCTCACGGCGCCCCGACCACCACCGTGTCGCCCGACACCGCGACCGAGAACGCCGAAGTCGTCACCCGCCCCGGTGTTGGAGGCCTTGAGATAGGCCTGCTGGCTCCAGATCCCGCCCGTGCGTACGAAAACGTAGGCCGCGCCACTGTCCGGTAGCGCTGTTGTCGGCCTGGTTGCCGTCCACCCCCGTGGCGTTGCTGTCCTCAAAGCGAGCCCCGACCACCAGCGTGTCGCCCGACACGGCGACGCTGGACCCGAACCAGTCGCCGGTCCCGGTGTTGGAGGCCTTGAGATACCCCTTTGGCACAAGCTTTTGAGGGGTCTCAACCGGCTGCGCGTCGTTGCCGCTGCACCTCACCAGTGTGAGACTCACGAGGATCAACGCGGCCAGGGTCAGCAGACGCACGACCTGCTTTAGTCCTTCAGACAGATTGGGGAAGGGTTCTATCGCAAGCATGGGACCTCCTGTTCTCCGGCACAGGCACCGAAAGGAGTATTGATGGAACTGGCACTCCTGTGGTTGTTCTTCACGAGGGGCGTGTTAACACGAATGATACCAGCACACTTCATGGTCTGGCGGACAATCGAGGACACAGCTTGAGCGGTCAGTCCTGGTTGCACAGAGTCATCTCGGTCTGCTGTCTTTTGAATCACCTGGAGGACGCGTAATAGTTGATCGATCGGGTTGACCATATCATGTTCCTTCCGGCAGGATGCCCTTGTAAGCCTCATACGAAAGTTGACGCCGCCCATATGGGTTCCTACGCCCAGAGGCGGCGAAAGACGGCGTACAATTCAGAAGAATCTAGCCGGGCAAAGAAGGGGGATCAGTCTGCGAGGGGCTTGACACGTAACGATGTTGCTTGTGGTTGAGGATGGTACTATGTCGAGCTGAATTCAATTCCGGACCTCATACTAAATTACAGAGGAAATCCTTCGCACAGGAACTCTTCGGTTTTGCTGGATCGCGGCGAAGCCATCAGCGGCGACATCCCTTTCCCACCCCGAAGGGGCCTGTGTCGACCACGGCAGAAAGCCCCTCCAGGCTTGGGAGTGGAATTTATCCTGATACTGCTTCACGGTGGCGTCAACCCTACGAAGGAGGGGTACACCTGCGTGATGCCTTGGTTGGCGCGGGGAAGCGACGGTAGAAGGGCATCGGGGCCTCGCAGGGAAGCGTATTGTATGTGGTGCGCGAAGGAGGGACCAATAGCCGATTGGGGGGAACCTGAAAGCCCGAGAGTTTACCTTATAGGCAAAAACACGTATAATAGCTTGTGGGGCCGCTAGGCTTGCAACCGAACGCCGGGCTTCTCTTCCCGTCTGCGGCCCCGTCTTTCCGAGAGAGCGTTGACGCCTGGGGGCGGGAATATTTAAATGAGGAGCGGATGCACAGCACCATTGGGGCGATGACACCCATGGAGTTCATCCAACACTCTCAAGACCGGTCTAGGCGGCACGGGAGTCAACTTCGTTGGCGTTGGTGTAACAAACGAAGGAAAGTCAGTACAATTCATCAAGAAACTTAAGTTATAGTTTTACGATGACGAAAAAGGGTGAACAGTAAGCGATCCCCCCTGCGGTTCTTATAACGGCTTGGCCTTGTCTCTTGCCCTTGTACCTCGCTTCGTTTTCCTCTTAGAATGAGCCTCCCTGCGAGACTCCCATGCCCTTCACGATTCGTCCCTACCGCCGATTCCCTGTGCAGGGCTCCGTCACGTACAACGCGGGGCCATTCCAGGGCCAAGGCACCGTCTGGAATCTCTCATGTACCGCTGGCAACTCTCAGGCGGTGTGCCCATGCGACTCAGGGGAAACTCTCTCGTTGACCGTCACGCTACCGAATGAGCAACGGATCGAAGTGCCGGAAGTCGTGGTGAGCTGGTAGAGGGGACAGTAATAGGACGTGCGCCTACTAGTACCGGCATGGGAACGGCGAGAAAGAGAGAAAGAAAGCAAATATGCATCCGGGAGGTGAACATGCAAGAAGGAAAGCTACGACAAACCTGCTCCTCTTGGGCTGCCTTTATAGCTTTGAGCTCTGTGCATTATTGCTGCTCCTGACTCTTTACCGTTTAGCGAGCAAACCGACCTGGCTTTCATTCTTATCTTCCCTTTCGGGGGCTCTGATGGTCGGGGCCGTTATGGGCCTCGTGGGGTCCGCTGTCATCATCGTCCACCAATGCTATCGGAATCGGCACCCCAAGACCGCTTGCTTGGTAATGAATATTGGAGTGTGCTTCTCCTCATTTTTGTCGGAGAAACGACTGTTCGCCTCTTTTCAGTTCACATCCCTGTGGAGGGTACTTTCGGAAGGATTCTTTTACTACATGCGTGATCGACATGCATCCTCTGCATTTATGACAAGGCAGGCTTCGTTGCATAGGACTACGCAAAACGCTGTGTGGCTCTCCGCATTCATTCTGCTTGAAGTGGCGTGTGGTCAGGAAAACCGTTCGGTTGGGCTTGGCAGAATCATCCAGGCAGACCCGGAATTGAACAGCATTCTCCCTGGAGACGCGAAGCTTGAGAAACTCGCCGGCGGGTTCGGTCTCCTTGAAGGGCCGGTCTGGGCCCCCGGTGGGTACCTCTTGTTCAGCGATATGAAGAGCCATCTCATTTACGAATGGAGTCCCCAAGCCGGCCTGTCAGTGTTTCCGGCGAAAACCTGGTATACCAGCGGGGAGAACACACCGCGTTACCCCTCCGGTCCCAACGGTCTGGCGTTCGACAAAGAAGGTAGACTCACAATCTGTGAGCACGGGAATCGCCGTGTGACCCGTCTTGAAAAGGATGGTAGCCTAACGGTCTTGGCTGAGCGCTATAGAGGCAAACGGCTTAACAGCCCGAATGACCTGGTTTATCGATCGGACGGCCTCCTGTACTTCACCGATCCGCCTTTTGGGCTGCGGGGTCAATATGCCGATCCACAAAAGGAGTTGCCTTTCAGCGGTGTCTTTCTCTTCTCTGAAGGCAAGCTTGAATTGGTGAGCGACGAGTTAAGCGGCCCAAATGGTCTGGCCTTCTCCCCTGATGAGAAATATCTGTATGTTGGGAATGACAACCAACAGAAGCCGGTCATCATGCGATATGAAGTTAATCCTAATGGGACTCTCTCCAAGGGCAAGATGTTCTTCAATGCATGGTCTGTGACAAGAGCAGATGGGCTCGACGGCATGAAAGTGGACGTGCGGGGTAATCTCTATGTCACTGCTACCAACGGCGTCGTCATCGTTAGCCGGACCGACAAATACCTTGGCACCGTCCAAGGACCTGAAGAACCAACCAACGTGGCGTGGGGTGATGATGATCGAAAAGCGCTCTATATCACTACTGAAAAAGGGTTGTACCGCATCCGCCTAAACATACCAGGGACTCGACTTTCCTCGGTTAACTCGTAAGCTCCCCCCATTCTGAGACGGTCTGAAAGAGGAACTTTCTGACCCTGACGTTGGCCTGACCCTTCCCCGAAAACTAGACCGTTGCTGCCTGGAAATCCGCTGGTTCCTGCAGCCCGGTGATGGCCGCCTGTTCGGTAAACTCTCGGGGCGTGAGGTTGCCCAAAGAGCCATGCGGCCGGTGCTCATTGTCATCGATTCGCCACGCTTCAATCTTCCGTCTCGCGTCGTGTAACGAGACGAAGCCATTCGCATTCAGACATTCATCGCGGAACCGACCGTTGACACTCTCGATCACCGCGTTGTCCACGGGTTTCCCAGGTCGGATGCAGGCGAGCGTCACTCCATGCGCATAGGCCCAGGCATCCAACGCCTTGGATGCAAATTCACTCCCATTGTCCACCGTGATCATCTTGGGATAGCCCCCCGGCTTGGCGACTCGTTCGAGAGCCGCGACGACTTTCGTCCCCGTCAGCGTGAAATCAGGCTCGATTATTTGACTGTGCCGACTATAGTTATCCACGACCGTGAGGGCTCTGAACCGGCGTCCGTCGAGCAACGTGTCTGCCACAAAGTCCATACTCCATCGCTCATTCAGCTGGCTCGGGCGAGGTGGCACGACCCGGAGATGACTGGCCCGTTTTCGGCGGCGCGTGAGCCGCACGGTCAACCCTTCTTCCCGGTAGATCCGGTGCACACGCTTCGGTTCACCACTCAACCTTCCCGTCGCAGCAGGACGTGCAGGCGGAGATAGCCAAATCGCAGGCGGGCTTGGGCCAGCTCCCGCAGCCGCATGCGAATCGCGGTATCGTCCCGCCCATGTGACGGTAATACCACGACGCCCGATTCAATCTCAGCAGCCCACACGCTCGCCGCACACCGATCGCGAATTGAGCGGTGACGGTCCGCACCAGCGCGCGTTTGCGCGTGGGAGTCAGGCTTTTTTTGCGAGGACCTCCTGCAGGATGACCTTGTCCAGCATCAGATCCGCGCGGCTTGGCGGAGGGCGAGACGATCTGCTCTTCCGAAAACTTCGACCGCTTCATAGGTCCGCTCCTTTCGTGCGCGACCGCCGAAACCGGCAGTGGACTCTAGTTCTGACCTGCCGTCGTTTTCCGTGGAGACGTCGTCTACATCACCATCGACTGAGCCTAGAATTCTCTCCAAGTAACGCTCCGTTATCATCAGCGGGAAATAGTGCAGTTATCTCCTATCCCTCATTCAAAGCCCCTACAAGATTCAGAACGCCGTTGACGAAAGGACAACTCGGACGGATAATCGCGGCCTGATACGAGACAATACGCAACGAGTCCTTCAAGCAGAAATAAGGATTGACCGTGTCCCTTCGCACTTCAGCGGCCCTGAGAATACTTTGCGCTCTCGTGACCCTTGTCTGCCTCAGTTGTGACTGGTCTTCGCCTGAGGCCAAGAAAGCAAAGCACCGAGAACGCGCGATCAGTTATTTTGAGAAGAGTCAGTACCAGGAAGCCCGTTTCGAATATCAGAATGTGGTGCAGATTGATCCCAATGATGCCGATGCCCACTATCGATTAGGCTTGACTTATCTGAAACTTGGTGGCCAGAGCAATCTTCGACAAGCCTTTGCTGCACTCAACCGAACCGTAGAGTTGGACAAGACGAATCGAGATGCCCAGCTCAAACTGGGCGAACTCTACTTGCTCAGCAACGAGCCGGCAAAGCCCGCGACCAGGCTGACATTGTCTTGGTTTCGGCCCCACAAAATACAGAAGGGCTCATTCTCAAAGGACGGAGCCTGATCAATGAAAAGCATTATGCCGAGGGAATCGCGGAGCTAATAGAAGCCATCGAACTTGATCCTAAGAACATGCAGGTGTACATCGACTTGGCCCGTGCGTATTTCTTCAGCAAACGACCCGGCCGCGGCCGAGAGCGGCACTAAAGCAAGCATTGATGTTGACCCGCGCTCTACGGAGATCATGCTTGCGCTTAGGGGATTTCAGCGTCACGACTGGCAAGCCGGACCAAGCAGAAGTCATTTACAAGCAGGCGCTTGAAATCGCACCGGAAAACGAAGTCGTTTACCTAAGGCTTGCCGGCTTCTATCAGCGCTACAATAAATGGCCAGAAGTAGAAGCCACGCTGCAGAAACTGGCCGCAGTCAAACCTCGAGATGAAAAACCGCAGATCTACTTGGGTGATTTTTTTGCCTGGCTTGGCCAACCAGACAAGGCTCTTGCCAGCTATCAGCGTGCGACAGAAATCGATGCCGGCTCGATCAACGCTCGCGACAAGTTGATTTCACATTATCTTGATAGCAGGAAAATAGAGGAAGCAGAGGCCCGTACAAAAGTTATTCTGGAGAAGAACCCCAAGGATCTGAGTGGGTCGCTTCTTCGACGCGAGAATTCGCCTAGCCAGAGGCAACGTGGATGAGGCCATTTCTCTCCTGCAGGGTGTGGTGAAAGATGAGCCTAAGTTTGCATTGGCTCATCACTTCCTCGGCGTGGCATTTATGCAAAAGCATCAGACTGTCCAGGCTCGGGGAGCATTCACGGAAGCAGTAAAACTTAA
Source organism: Nitrospirota bacterium (assembly GCA_963775905.1). Taxonomy (GTDB): domain Bacteria; phylum Nitrospirota; class Nitrospiria; order Nitrospirales; family Nitrospiraceae; genus Palsa-1315. The sequence goes on from CAVZKI010000013.1 coordinate 165,023, forward strand.
CCCGAACCTGCCTGAATCCCGCACCGCACTGGCCGGGATCCATTTAGCCGAGGGCTCACTGGATTTGGCCATCGAACAGGCCCAGGCGGCCATTCAACTGAACCCACGCAACGTCCAAGCTGCCATCATCGCGGGCGATGCGTACCTCCAAAAGGGGGACTTCGCCAAGAGCAGGCAGGTCTTCGAGGCTGTCGCGCAGGGCCTGCCCAAAGAAGCCATCGGTCCCTACCGTCTCGGCCTCGTGGCCCGTGCCGAGAAAAATGACGCCAAGGCCTTAGCCTACTTCGAGGAGGCGCTCAGTAGAAAGCCGACAGCCATTGAGCCGTTAGCCCAAATCGCCATGGTCAAGATCGCTCAAGGCAAGTCAAATGAAGCGCGAGAGCGGGTGACCAAGCAACTTGAGGCTTCTCCGAACAACCCTCTGCTTTATAACCTCCTGGGCCAACTCTGGATGCAAGCGAAAGACACCGGTCAGGCGGAGATCGCCTTCAAGAAGGCGATTGAACTCGATAATTCTCTACTCTCGGCATACGTGAGCTTGGGCCAGATCTATTATCAGGCCGGCAAAACAGATCAGGCCGTGAAGGAATACGAGGCTGTGCTTGTGAAGAATCCCAAGATGGTCCCAGCCCGCATGCTGCTCGGGATTATCCATGAAAACCGAAAAGAATATGACAAGGCTCAAGCCGACTATGAGGCCATCCTAAAGCTGGCCCCCCGGTTCGCACCGGCTGCCAATAACCTGGCTTGGCTAATGCTGGAGCACGGCGGTAACCTTGATGTGGCTCTTTCCTATGCACAAACGGCACGTGAACAGCAGCCCAACGATCCTCACATTGCCGACACCCTCGGGTGGATCTATTACAAAAAGAATGCCTATCTTCTGGCCGTAAATCTCTTGAAGGAAGCCGTCGAAAAACTCCCACAGGAAGCAGAGGTCCAGTACCATTACGGGATGGCGCAATATAAGAACGGTGACAAGGCTGGAGCGAAAAAGACTCTTCAAGCCTCGTTGAAGCTCAGCCAAAACTATTTAGGATCTGAAGAAGCCAGGAAAACGCTGGCAGGACTCTGAGGGAGAGAACGAGCCAAAAGAAGAGCGGGGTTCGCAGTTCACTGAGTGTTGTCCAGCACAGGCTGCAGTGACTCCCCTCGATCACGTTTCTCTTGAATCTCCTTGAGCGTTATTTCGAATGAGGCCAGGCGTTCATCGGTCGTCGGATGGGATACGTCCATCTCAGGTGTATTCTCTCTTGAGCGAAGGCTCTCCATTCTGCGCCAGAACTGCTTGATGGCCTGCACATCATAGCCGGCTCGAGCCATGATGAACGCTCCGACATAATCCGCCTGCGCTTCGAGTGAGCGTCGTGGAACCGATGCAGGCACTATCGCAGAGGCATCCAGTGGTCGCACCGAGAAATGCGTTGAGCATCACGCGCAACCGGGCGTTCTGGCTGTGACTCAGGACGTTGTGTGCGATTTCATGCGCCAACACCCAAGCCAGTTCGTCATCCGAGCGAAGAAGCCGCATTGCTCCCGTTGTCACACCGATCTGTCTCCCATCTGTTATGCCATTAATTTGATCACTCTCAACCAATTGCAATTTGAATTGGCAAGCCGGAACCGCCCACATGGTGAGACTGCGGCGGTCTCCTGCACGCGTGACTTCGAGTTGGAGCGGCTGAATCCGAGCGACGGTCATTCTCCGCACCAAGATCATGACATCTTCAGCTCCATACTGCGTCACACTCCGGGCGTTGCGCTTGCATCACCCGATCGCCTGGCGTCAAGCCCGGCCAATGCAGCAGGTAATCGAGGATGAACATAGGCGACAGAAACCCTATGTTCCGTCCCGTTTCCTTCCTGATTCATGGAGATATCATCATTCTTAAGCAAGAACCCATATGTCGGCTCCTGTTCAAAGGGACACCACTCAGCCGCCGAGACAAGGAGTGGGAACCCTACATCGTGAAGGCGAACGACCATCGAAGTCGGATCCATCCGCTCACCGCCACGTCTGACATCGTACTGCTGGGTCGAGCAGGCAGCCAGGACGCAGAGAGGCAACAGAGATATCCTGGCAATAAGTCTTCTTTGTTTATTCAAGGCCCCACGTTCACCTTGCGCACCAATTCGAGGCATAACGCCCCGCTCCTTGCCGCAGCTGAAGGAAACGTTCACGCACCTCACGTAATCGACTCCTCTCGTTCGGTTATAGTATCGCATCGTCGCACTCTTCTGCTTCCCCTTGAAATTGATCGTGTCACTCTCACGGCATAGGCTCGGGAGTTGAGCGGGGGGAGGTGGATTTGGCAGCACTATGAACAGAAATTGTTCTCGACAGATCCGGGGGGTGGAGAAATACGAAGGGCCAGTCCTCTTATCGAGGACTGGCCCTTTGCGAATCCGATTCTTCTTCTGAACGGAGAAGATTTAGATCTGACCGGACTTCCGTCTCCAGATCCCGAGACCAGCCAAACCAGCACCGAGCAGCAGCAAAGAGGCAGGCTCAGGAACGCTGGTGGCCGGAATATCAGCCGACAAAAGAGTACCATGGCCACCGCCTTCATTTGCGCCGCTGAACAACACCTGCAGATGCGGCGAGGTCAAGTCGGCCGTACCATCATAAGTGATGAGGAAGGTGTTATTGTTCTGCAGCGAGAAGTCGCCCCCACCCGTCAAGGTGAAACAGCCACCATTCGGCGCGCCACCGGTGTCGCAGACATTTCCTACACCGAGCGCATTGTCTGTCACGGTCCAGTCAGCCAGCTGGAGGTTCGACACGTTGCCGAGATCTTTGAGGTTGAAAGCCGTCAGGCTGTCTATGCCCGTCCAGTTGCCGTTTGCGCCATCGACACCGTTGAT
>CAVZKI010000014.1:0-30000 GCA_963775905.1 Nitrospirota bacterium
ATGTGGCCACCGTTCCCGGCTCGACCGGGATCGACTACGGTAACATCAGCGAGTTTATTCAGGGTCGGCACGAGATCTTTCCCGCGTTGGAGCAAGAGGTAGTGGGCATGAAACCCGGGGAGGAAAAACAAGTTGAACTGAGTCCAGAGGAAGCCTTTGGTACGCATGATGATGGGAAAAAGATGAATGTTCCAAAAACTGAATTGCCGCCTGGAGTGGAAGAAGGAGATGTCCTGCAGAATGATCTGGGCGGTTTCGCCACTGTGGCGGAAGTATCAGACACGACGGCGGTGTTGGATTACAACCATCCACTCGCAGGGAAGCCGCTCGTCGTGCAGCTTAAGATCCTCAAGGTCGAGAATCCGTGATCATTCATTCTCAACCATGACGGGGACGTGGAAGCCCATCTATGCCTAGTGTGGCATAGCGAAATACAGCACCTTCTAAGATTGACAAGCCGTCTCCGTTAACGCGGACCTCTAAGGGAGCGTAGCGCCAGTCGCGCCACATGGGACCTATAGGTTCCAGAGTGAGACCACCTCTAGGCCGCGGATGGTGGAAGTTCGTGTGACGAGACGAATGGACAGTTGACTGCGTGGTGGCTCTATCAGGATGAACCTGTCGCCAAGCTGAACAGCCGCTGACGCGGCCCGATTCCTCCATCAACTGGACCAGAACGCCAGTAGACAATGGCGACGTGAAGGGGGGAAGGTATGGCGAAAAAGAAAGAGACGCTTTTTGTGATAACTGCTGGCCCTCACGGGGCTTGCTACATTGCTCAGGATTCATCCATTACCATGATGAGATCGAATGCGGCTAAGTTCAACAGCTTTGCTGATGCAAAAGAATTTGCCGAAAAGAACCACATAGAGTTAACGCTCATATCTACATAGGCCTGGAAGATTTTACAGATTTTACAGATTAAAAAGTGCAGGGTTAGGAGCCGTTCGATAATTAAGGAATTCGGAGAACGGGGGCACGTGATAACGATAATTCAAGCGGCTGCCTCGTTCGATCATGCGGCCGTGTCATGCCTTCGGAGATGAACCCGTGAGCGCAAGGTATGCCGCTTTAACTGGCTGACAAGGTAGAGCACAATGATCAGATTCAACAGCAGCACGCCGACCCGAAGAATCGACACCTGTTCAATGACCTCGTAGAGCTCGAACGGAAGCAGCAGGCTCGTCGACACCACCGTCAGATACGCAGCCCAGGCGAACTCCAGCCACAGCCCAATGCCCTCCACCAACAACATCCCCGCATAGCCTAGACTGACGAGCCCAGCCAGCAGCACACTATGAGGTTGCAGCGCATCTACTTTCAGAACCAGGGAATGGATGAGGCGCGAGTCGGCATTCAAATGAAGCGCTTCAATCAGAAGCGAGAACAAAGTGGCAATCTCAGCATGTACCAATTTCAGGAAGGCCCAACCCGAGCAAGAGTAACAGCACACCCTTCACCACCTTGAACACCGCAATCACGGCCAGGCCGGTATGGTGTGAGCGTGCCGTCATCAATTCATAGGACTATCACAAACGACAAAGACCTGACCCGGTGGGCGGCTGGCGGGGCTAAGGCGGCTGTTCAGACCTAAATGGTTCCTGATATCCTTTGATCTTCGGATCTCTATTTCTTCTCAGAGGGGACTTCACCTTTACTACCACCTTGCGCCCTTTCAATTTTGCACTCACCGTTCGCGCAAGTATTCGTTCGTGTTTCCTGCTTCTCCAGACAAGACTTCTTATCCTCTTGACTAATTGCCCCATCGAGGCATTTTTTCGACTCTTCCTGCGCGGCTCTAAGACATTGCGTGCATAGGCTTTGGGCGTCAAGTTCCTCCTTATTGGCATCCGTAATAGCTTTGACCGAGTTGGCTGCTTCCACTGCATCATCTTTCGCCTTCTTTACTGGACCGAGCGGAGCAGCCAATTCGGATTGTTTCATCCGAGCCTCATCGCGTGCAGTCTCCGCTTCTATGGCTTCCTTCTCTGCTTCCGCAATCGTTTTTCTTTTCTGCAAGTCCACAAGACTGTCTTGTGCCTGCGCCATAGTCACCCCCAAAAACATGAAAACTAGTAAAATAGATTCGTTCGCCTGAGTGTGCCATTCCGAATGCGTGGCATGCGTTCGCCTTCATTCGAGATGGTCATAGATCCAGCGTCGCGGCTTGTCGTCCATTTAAACATGACACTCCTCTCTTCAAGATTTCCAAGATGCTTTTCACGATCCACACAAATTGCCAAGAAGCCATTGGATTGTTGGGTTTGTCATTATACATTCAGTTCACTGGTCATTCGAACGACTAGTCCCCCAAGATCAAAATTGCACGACAGGTTAGTCTCGTGAAATGAATGTGTCAATGTAGAAGGACCCGTCGAAGTACCTGCATTTCAAGAGTGCGCGGTTGCATCAAGAGAATGACAGAGGAAATACCAACGAGCAACGGCGAGTCACGTACTCGGACGCGGTGGGCGGCTGAAGGGGCCGAGCTTTCCGAAAAGACTCCCACCCCCCTTTATTTCGCCTTAAGGGGGCGCAATCAGACGCGAGTCCGTAGTAGAATGTAGCTATGTATAGGGTGGTCGTCTTTCTCGCCATCGTCGGCGCGGCATGGCCAAACATGCTGCTCGCACTTGAGGAGCGACCAATTCAAGCGCCGGGCTCTAGCGAGCGGTTAAAGCAAGTGCTGGGTTCTGAGGGTGGGGCACACGTGTACAAGGATCCCGAGGGGAACGTTGAATCCGTTCTCGATCCACCGGGTGGCCAACGTCGCGTCACTGTGCAGCCGCCCTCAAGTCCGTCGATGAACCTCGGCCCTCCCCTTCAGCTACACAATCCTCCATTCCAACTGCCTCCGACCGTGACTCCTGCTCACCCATCCCCTCCGGATTTTCCGCAGAAGGCTCGTTAAGGCTACGGTCCGCTCCGCGAGGATTGGACGAGGTCAGGCGTAGTAGAGCTTTCAGAAAAATGGAAAGCTCCCGTTTATCCCTACCATATGTAGCTTAGCCTTCCGTTTGGCTCATGCCATAAACAGTATTTTCCTTTGGAGGAGGCAGGTCACGTCCTACACTGGCCATACACGAACCACATCTTGTCATCACAGGAGACCACATGGTGAGCCAAAGAAAACAGCCTGGTGTTGTGGACGTGATCGTGGGTTGCGCCGTCAGCCTATGGTTTTTCATACCGGCGGGGCCCACTGGCACCTCACAGGCGATTGTGGGAAGCAACGAACCTCCGACATTTGTGGCTGGCCCGAGAAGGGCCTGGGACTTTCGATCGACTTATCCGGTTTCAAGAAAGACATCGACCAGGTAAAACCCGACGGTCGCCGCTATTTCATGGCCTCACATCCCAAGACAGGACTCAACGTGTCTGTCACCCTTGAGAAAGTCCCGACCCAGGCTTCAGCACAAGGGTGCAGGGAACAGCTCCAACTGATACAGAAAGGCCCGTTTGTTACCCGTGGGCAGGACATCAAACTCAACGCCGACGGCGAGATACCGACCCTTGAATATACCCTTCACAAGATCCAGGGAGTCCGGCTGGATCAAAAGACATGTGTATGCGTGCATGGCACAAGACAACGTCTATGCCGACATCCAGCTTTCGAAGGTACAATACACCACAGCCGATGCGCCGCTCTTTCAATCTATTCTCAAAACTATTCGCTTGCAGTCAGGGCCCTCAGAGATTATACAGACCAAGGCGCCGACACCAAGAGCGCCGACACCGCCCAGAGCCGCCCAGCAGCATGCAATTACTCAGTAGAGGGAACGCTCTTTACCAGCAGAGCAAATATGCCGAAGCCATTCCACTTTTCCAGGATGCTTTCGAACTTGAAAAAGCAGAGCCGCAACTGGACAGGATTCTTTGGCGCGGTCTTATAGACAGTTTAGGTATCGCCTATGGGATGACCGGTCATCTCAAGAAAGCAAAGGCCACGTTTGAGCAAGGGATACAGGCCGACCCCACCTACCCGATGTTCCACTATAATTTAGCCTGCACGTTTGCGGAAATGAACGACCTCGATCATGCGATGCAGTCGCTCACGACAGCGTTTCGCCATCGAAAGAATCAGACTCCTGGCGAAGAGAAGATGCCCGATCCACGCCAGGAGACCTCCTTTCAGCGCTTCATGAAGAACGATACCTTCCGCAACTTGGTCAACAACCTGACCGCCACAAAGAGCTAAAGGAAGCTGCGGAAAAACTCTGTGGCACGCCGGAATCTCACTGGTCTGCACGTCTGGGATAACAGGTATACGCCATGCAGGATGTTCAAAAAGTCCGTCCAGCAAGGCCGCAGTGAGCGAAGAGGCGAGGCGTACGCTTCGGAACGTTGAGCTTCTGAGCGCAGCGAGAACGCAGCTGGCGAACTTTTTCAGCATCCTGCTAGAGGAGTCCTGGTGAAATCACTCGCCTCGAAGGTCTTAGGGGTTCTCGTTGCTCTCCTCCTCTGCTACGGAGGGATGCAGTGGTTCGCATCATCGAAGGATCTATGCCAAATTACCTTCGTCCCGATTGGCAACTTCCCTTCAACGTCGCTTCAGACACTGGCGAACTACTATGAGCAGACTCTCGGCTTACACATCGAAGTCCGACCCACGATTCCCTTCGAAGACTCAATGATTGATCGTTCTCGCGGCCAATTAATCGGAGAGGAGCTCATTAACAAGATGAAAATCGGTTTTCCGGCACAGGCCCAAGACCGAACAGTCATGATGGTGGGATTCACCCGAGGGGACATGTATGTCCGACATAAGGACTGGCGATTTGCCTTTGCGCATCGCGAGGACGGCCGATTTGCAGCGATCTCCACCGCGCGGATGGACCCGGAGAGCTTTGGCCATCCACCCAACGATGGCGTGTTGGTACGCCGTCTACTCAAAATGACCTCCAAGCAAATCGGGCTTTACTTTTACGAGTTGCCCGAACGCCAAGAGAAATCTAGTGTGCTTTTTTCTCCGATTCTTGGCGTCGATGATTTAGACGAAGTCTCAATGGATTTTGATGCCATCGACATAGGCCGCATTGGACAAACCGCCAGACAATGTAATCCCTCGCTGGTTCAATACCTTCTTCCCTTCATGGCGAAATAGCGAGCGCTACAAACAACACAAGCTGATGACCGCTGCCAATCCCGCCCCCAGACACCACGCAGCACGAGGACACACGGCGTAAAGCAGGTTTGGTTTCTTGCAACGACTACGCTAAACTGATCCCGTGAAAGTCGGCAATGTACTGGACAATTGGAGAAGATGGCTGGTTCCTCGTCGCAACTAAAGGCAGCCACAGACAATTCAAGCACCAGACGAAGCCGGGTCGTGTGACCATTGCAGGCAAACCCAGCGATGACTTGCCTCCTGGAACGCTGAATAGTATCTTTAAACAAGCTGGTTGGAAAAGGGAGCGAACTAACATGCGTTACGCCATTGTGATCGAGAAAGCACCTGCAAACTACGCAGCGTATGTTCCCATTTGCCGGGTTGCATTGCCACCGGCGCCACCGTGGCAGAAACCGAATCCCTCATCCGAGAAGCCATCGAGTTTCATATCGAAGGTCTCAAGTCAGATGGCCTTCCTATCCCTCCACCCAGCAGCCAAGTCGAATACGTCGACGTCCCCGCTTAAGGTCACTCCTTCCAAGCTCGCTCGTTACCCCTCTACCCCATCGGGCGAGATGGGCTTCACGGCGGCCTGAATCGGTCTCCCGCTGCGCGCACTATTCCCCCGCCCAGCCCTCGGCGCGCCAAGACGCGCCTTTTCCCGAGGGAGCACATTCTGATCGTGCGCGGTCTGCGAGCACAGGAGACCGATCAGGCTGCCCTCCCCGTCCATCTGGAATTTTTCCCTTCCTTCATGGAATTTCTCCCCAACTCTCTCTCTCGATACCAATCAACAATCACATTACCTTTATCATCATAACTGACTGTCTTTGCTTACTATTAAATCGCTCTTCACTTCATCCTCGAGTCCGGCACATTCCCTGCTGATGTTCCCTCCTTATATTACAATGGTGACGCACCCCTCCATCCTCTTGATCGAAGACAGCCCTGGCGAGTGCGAACTGTTTCGCCTGGCTCTGATGCAAACCGGTCCCCAATACTCTCCTAGCGAGGCGGCTGGTGTGGTCTCCACTGCGCGCGTCGAACGAGGGCCTTCTGAGGCCGCGCGTTCCGCGAGCACAGAGACCATGCCAGCTGCCTCCGCCACATCCTGCTAGTAGTGACCCGAGCCGGGAGTCTGTATAATCCGGCACCGGCATCCCGATGGACAGACCGCACGACTCAACCTTGTGAACACACTGACGACTCGCCCCTCACGGATACGCTGGCTCATCCTCGCCTTGCTGTTTCTCATCAGCGTCGTGACCTATATCGACCGCGTCAATATTTCAGTGACCGCGCGTCAGATGATGCCGGCCTATGGGATGACCGATCAAGAGATGGGCTGGGTCTTCTCGGCCTTCGTCGTCGGCTACGCCCTGTTTCAGATTCCCGGTGGATGGCTGGCCGATCGCTGGGGAGTCCGAGTGGTGCTCACCGTCGCGCTCCTCTGGTGGTCGATCTGTACGGCGTTGACGGCCATGGTCGCCGCATCCTCGCTCGCGAGCCTCGTCGGGATTATCGGAGCTTTGATGCTCGTGCGGTTCTGCCTGGGGATGGGAGAAGCCGTAGCGCTGCCCGCCTTCAATCGCGCCGTCACCAACTGGTTCCCGGCTGACGCGCGAGGCTTCGGCATCGGGATCGCGATCGGAGGCATCGGATTAGGTTCCGCCATGACCCCGCCCATTGCCGCCTGGGTGATGGTGAACTGGGGATGGCAGACCGTGTTCTATCTCGCGAGCCTGCTCGGAATCGGGATGGGACTCCTCTGGTGGCTCCTGTCGCGCAACCACCCGCACGAACATCCCTGGGTGAATGCAGGTGAACAGGCCCTGCTCAAGCGAGCGCCACCAGCCACCACCACAGCCGTGCCCTGGCGAACATTCAGTCGGACCCCCACCATCTGGTGGTTGGTGATCAGCTACAGTTGCCTCGGCTATGTCGCCTACGTCTATCTGTCCTGGTTCTACTTGTATCTCGTGAATGTCCGAGAATTCGATGTGCTCCGCGGCGGACTCTACGCCTCGGCTCCCTTTCTGGCCATGTTGGTGTTTTGTCCCCTGGGCGGCTGGGTGACCGATCGACTCGCGGCCCGCTACGGTCTCACCACCGGACGGGCTGTGGCCGGCATGACCGGCATGGTCCTGGCTGGGTCCGCGATTGCGCTTGGTGGCGCCGTCGATTCTCCCTTTCTGGCGATCACCAGTCTGTCATTCGGCGCGGGCTGGCTCTACTTTGCGGTCGGCGCCTACTGGGCCTCGACGACCGATCTGTCCAAAGCCCATGCAGGGACGTTGTCAGGGCTCATGAACACCGGCGCCAATATCGGCGGCGCGATTTCCCCGACCCTGACGCCATGGCTGGCCCATCATTGGGGCTGGCCGGTCTCGTTAGGCATTGCCGCAACCGTGGCCATCGTGGGCGGGCTCATCTGGTTCAAGATTGATCCGGGTAAGGGACTGGCGCAGGAAACGTGCTGAGTGCTGAGTGACGAGTGCTGAGTTGGTGGAAGGTTTCACCGCGCCTCCCAATTCGTATACACTCATACACTCAGCCCTCAGAACTCCTTCGGAGGCCTTGCCTCCGAAGGAACTCCCTTGCTAGGTTGATAGGCCATGCAATTTAAAAAAATCGATCCGCGCGTCACCATTACAACGAAGTTCGGCGAGATCAAGATCCGGTTCTACCCGGACGACGCTCCGCGTCACGTCGAGAACTTTCTCAAGCTCGCTAAGATGGGGTTTTATGATGGAACCACCTTCCATCGCGTCGTTCCCGGATTCATCATTCAGGGCGGCGATCCGCTGAGCAAGAATCCAGACCGTTCCCTGCACGGTTCTGGCAGTCCCGGCTACTGGTTGAATCCGGAAACCAGCGATCGGCCGCATAAGCGAGGCGCGATCGGCATGGCGAAGGTCCCACGCGAGAGCAACAGCACGCGGGACCCCAACGATAATGGCTCGCAGTTCTATATCTGTGTCGCGGACAGCAGCGGGCTGGACCGAACCTACACCGTCTTCGGCGAGGTCTTCCGGGGCATGGAGGTGGTGGACAAGATCGTCGCCGCCGCCCGAGACGACTGTGACAATCCCCTGGAGCCGATCCCGATGACGGTGACGGTCAAAGAGTAGGAGAGGGCAGCCAGTCGTCCTCCTGCTCGCGGAACCCGCACGATAAAAGTGGTCGTTCGATGCGCGCAATAGAAGGACAGCCAGGCTACCCTTGAGAAGTGGAACGTAAGGGCCTCGCTGGAGGGCCGCACAGTAGAGACTACTCAGTGACCCTGCCCCAAAGAAGTGTTAGATTGCTCGCGTCTTTTAGGATTCAGGTTTAATTGCTCTCCAGGCGGCTCAAACAGGACCAGCCAACGAGGCCTTGCAGGCGAAGTCACAACCGGAGGCGTACCCTCAGAGGCTACGTTGAGGCATTGTGACTGAACCGAGAACGATAGATTGCTCGCGTTTATGGATTCAGATTGGTTCTCTCCGCAGGCTGCTCAAACAGACTATCCAGCAAGGCCGCAGCCGAACGATCACTTACTAAGGGCTGGCAGGCGATGACCCTACTCGGGTCAACGACTTGAGGACGCTGTTCGAGAGTGAGAACGCAGCTACGGGAGTCTGTTTCAGCAGCCTGAGCTAGAAGAAGGCCATGCTGGCGTAAGTCACCGTCGAATTGAACTGATCGGTAATCCCGCGGTCGTAGCGTAAGACCTGCCCACTCTCCGCTTCGATCAACCGCAGCAAGGAATAGATGGGTGAGAAGCCGGAGATCCGGCGCTGGTCCTGTTCTTTCCTGATGTAGTTGGCGAATTCTTCCGGCTGTCGCTCCTCCACCGGCTTCAACATTTCCAGGTCGAACTGCATGCAGCGATGAAAGGAGAAGTCCGTCGGAGGCGCTTTGTCTCCGTAACGCATGCCCAAATGAGCCAGCTCTCCCGCTGCGATCACGCAGTAAGCCCTGCCCGATTGCGCGAGTACCTCTCGAAGCCCGGTCAAGAACTGGTCGACCGATTGGCGAACAGTCGGATCCCCCAGGCTCGCCGCGGAGAAGGAACTCAAGATCGGTACGATGGTGAAGGGCTTCTTGCTCCCCACGACCTCCTGAAGAAACGGGAGCTGAAACTCCACGGCCTGCTCCGCTTGATGGCAGAGATCGTCTTCAAAGAAGGTCGGGAGCTTGGCCTTGAGCTGACTCAGGATCGGTTGGTCGGCGGACACGACTCCGAGAGGCGTCTCGAAATCCTTATCCGTCACGGCAAACACATAGTCCAATCCGGCAGAGGCCGTGCCGATGATGACGAACAGATCCGGCTGCTCCGCATCTTGCAGCTCTTTATAGGCCCAGGCATAGATCGGCCCTGCTTGTTTCAAGTCGTAGGTCGGTGCAACGAGGCCTTTGATCTGTTTTCCCGCATGCTCTGATGGTTTGAAGTCCGGTCCTTCTTTCGACGTAAAGAATCCGTCGATCTGTTTTTTCAGTTTCGCGCCGTCTGCTTCATACCCCCGCCCGGCAAACGATGCGCGGCGCAGCGGGCTCTTCCGATAGGCCTCCCGCGCCAGGCGGCGAGCGTCCTCAGCACGCTGACCTTCCAAGAACAGTTTCTCATTTAGGTCGGAGACCAGCTGATCCATCTTGCTGGGAACGAGAAATTCACCGAATCGTTTGAGATAGAGTGCCCCGATTTCAGCCAGCGAATGCTCGCCGTCGAAATGCTGAATGATGAAAAAATAGTTGAGCGGCAGAACGAGCTTTTCCTTACTCAGTCCAGTCGGGTCCCAGAGGACCATGTACTGCTCCTCACCTTCTTTTATCGGCGAGAATTGCAGATTTCGAAGAGCGGGGTACTGGTTGGGGTCTTTGGTGGTACTGGTTGTGGTAGTCATAACACTCCCTATTGGAGCGTCATTGTAACGAGGGGATTGCGCTCGCTGCAACGGCTGGGCTGGTTCGTCTGGTCTATCTGGTCTGTTCGGTCTATCTGGTCTATCGGTCTGTTCGGTCTGGCTCTAGTGTTTGGTTAAACCAACCAGATGAACAAGACAGACCCGACAGACCAGATAGACCCGACAGACCTGACAGACCTACTCTTCTCTTTTGGTTGCTTGCTGCTGGACCGGCGGGCCATCACCACCAATGTAAGGATGGTCAATCCCAAGAGCCAGAGGCTCGGCCAGCCATAGGAAGGATCGGTGAACTCGATGAGATCGGTCAATCGCCCAATCAAAAGCGACATGCGGGCCATCACGGTGTAGCCGAAGGCCGCGCCGAACGCGATCATCAGGAAGAGGATTCCTGTCCGCGCCACGACCTTGCCTGGCCCAGTGTGCTCGACGGAGAAAAAGAAATAGAACAACACGGAGCTGACACCAACCAGGATGATGATGGTGTTCAGGCTGCTGGCGGGGTTCAAGAGGCTCCAGGTAAAGGTGACGCCTTCTCCCGGTACCAACATCATTAGCGGACGGACCGTATCCTCGATCTGTTTCAAGATAAAGGAGGAGATGGTCCGTGGGATGGCCAGCCCCGATCCCACCCCCACGATGAAGGCGAACGCATAACGTGACAGCCAGGCCGCTTTCGGTACATAACGCGTGAGCATGAGCAGGCCCGATGGCGACCGGAATCAACAGCGTCCACTCCCCGTTCTCGACGATCGGCTTCCAGATGAGCTGCACGACCACCGTGTCGTAGGTCTTGACGATGGTATAGCCGACCGACACGCCGACATAGAGATTCTCCGCCAGCTTGAAGAGCGGATTGTCCTTGTACAGAAACGTGAAGATGAAGAGCGTCAACCCTGTCGCCACCCACGCCCCAATGATCGTTTCAATCGGCATCGTCCGTTATGCCCCCGCCTGGCCCTGTTGTCGTGCACGGTTGCGTAACGACAAATAGAACAGGTTACACATGATGACCAGCACGATGATCGCAAGATGGGTGGCCGACTGCGCATCCATGCCGGCGACGGCCTTGCCCTTCTGGCCGATGAGGATTTCGTATTCCGCCGCGCCCCGCAGTCCGCCGATCAGGCCGTTGATCTGCCCGCTCCGCAACAACGGATACAGCCCCGGCGCCATGACGCCCGTGCAGCCGCCGCCGAGTTCGAACTTGTATTTGTCCTTGCCGAACACATACCAGGCTTCCACACCGGGATTGCCGGCGCCCAGGCTGACGGCATAGTTCACATCGCGCAGGTTGGCGATGCCTTGCAGTACTGGTAATCCCTTCGTGGGTTTGCCGTTGTAGTCAGCCGGGAACGCGCCATAGAGGTCCTGCCCCATGTTGATGATGACGGCGGTCCCGCCGGGGCTCCAGCCGAGGAACACATAATCCTTCCCGCTTTCCTTGCCCATCTCGCGGGCGACCTGCGTGACGACCTGGTCGGCCATGCCGGTGCCGGAGACCCAGAGCGTCATCGCGATCACGCGTAGGTTCTTCCTGAAAGCATGACGCAGCAACGAAATCGATTGGGGATGCAGCTCAGGCTTTGACGCCGGATCGAAGTCCAGCGAGAGCAGGAACACGGACCCCTCAGGGAGCGACTCGATATAGTCGTACACCCCGCGTACCTCCGGCGAAATTTTGATCGGCAAACCAACCGGGTAGAGCAGCGGGAGAAGCGTACAGAGGCCGATCACCAGGAAGATGATCCGCCGGTCGATCTTCAGCATGCGTTCAGCGAACGTCATTTAGATACCGTTATTCGTGAAGCGTTAAGCGTTAATCGTTCGATTACTTCGTTTAACGAAGAACGTTGAACGTCTAACGCTATTCCTTCCCTCCGCCCAGATACGACCGTTCCATGCCGAAGATGATCTTGATGGAGAGCGCGACCGTGCCGAGGCTGACGCCGATCAGGATCGCACGCCGCACCGACGCGTTCAGCACGTTCAAGATCCACTGAGACAGGTCGCCGCTGAGCGGGATCAGATATTCTCCGAGCGGGACGCGGCCCATCATGACGATCACCGCCGCAATGAGCAGCACCGCCGCCTCACGGCTCCGCGCGCGGAACGACCGATAGGCTGCCGAGGCGATGAAGAACGCAAGGATGGCGAACATCGTCCCCTGCAGCGGGACCATCATGAAGTTATAGATCCACCCAAAGGCCGTCATGGTGCCGTCGACGGCTTCCTTGCCGTTCGACCACAGGCCGACCGCAATGGTACCCAGCATGCTGACATAGAGGACGAAACTATAGCCCCATCCCGCTTCTTTGCGCCGGATCTTGACGGCATGGACGTGGAACAGGCTGCTGACGCCCAGAACCAGCGCGAACCCGCCGATGATCTGGAGCCACTTGGTGACGGAGGTCAGCATCTGCTCCGAGGCCGGGTGCGGCACATAGTATTGCGCCGCGAACACCAGGCCAGAGATGAGCGTGATCAGGAGCGGGACCTGTCGTCGGAGAAAGATCATTTCACGTCCTTGAACAGATCCAGAAACAATTGCGGCCACTGCGCGTCGAGCATGACCCCGAGGGTAGCCAGTACGGTCCCGATGCCGAGCACGCCGAGGATGAGCGCCTTGCCGATGTCCTGTCCGCGCAGCGTGCCGACCTGAACCGGTTCTCTGGAGAGATAGGCGCTGGCGGCGTAGAGCTCCTCCCCGATCAAGGTGTAGTCGCAGGTGGTGACGAAGAACGGCAGCTGGTGATCGGAGTCCGTCCCGGCGATTTGGATCGCGCCGGTGCTCGCGCCGGTTTCCGTCAACAGCAACGATTCGGCAAAGTAATGCCCCATAAAGAAATTCGCGGCCGGTTTTTTGCGCAGCATGATGCCGTCCACTGCCGCGGTATAGCTGAACTGATCCGACGTAATGAAGAAATTCGAATCTTCCTTGTAGAGATCGGGCTTGCCTGCTTCCAGGTAGGCCTGTTTGGTAATTTCCTGGCAGACCGCCATGGTAATTGGATCGCGGTGCGGCACGAGCAAATCGGTTTCATAGGCTGCCGTGCGTTTGGCCACGCGCCCGAGAATGACCGCCGCCGCAATGGTGGAGGGATCGCTCATATCGTGGGCGCCGGTCAGGTAGAGGATCGGCTTGCCCAACTCGGTCGCGCGGCCGATGGCCTCATCCACGGCATCGAGGCCCGGAATGCGCCGAAGGAAGATTTCCCGCTTTCTGGCCGTACCGATGGCGTAGAACACGATGCCGCCGAACAGGAGCGCCAGCAACAGATTATTTATCTGATTCCAGTTCATCCAGTTCGGTTGCGGCGTAGCCTGCACCGGCGTGGCGATTACACGATCGTCATTCAGCACGGCAGCCACAGTGATGCTGTAGGCGGTCCCGTCCTTGAGTTCGACCCCCTTCCCGTTCCTCAGCGTGAACTGGTGCTGCTCTCTTGTCGGCAGGCCTCGTCCACCAGGGCCACTTGGATTCACGAACGTAGTGCTGGTTTACAGGGAACTCCGCCACGACTTTCATCGCAGCCGGATCTGGCACCGTGGTTCCCTCGCTGAGTAAGACCTGATACTTGGTTGCGGCACTATCGTAGGGAGCGGGCGACCAGATTACAGTCAGGCTGCCGCCGCCATCGCTCGGTGTATCGAATGCACGAAGGTCTTGAGGTGGCGCGAGAGGCGTCTTCGTCTGAGCATCGGATTGAGCAAACACCGGCAACCATGACTGATTCAGAAACAGCCGCAAGTAGAAGCACCGATGCTACCTGGGCCTGACGTCCTCGACGTTTCACGTTTAACGTTTCACGTTTCACGCCCACTAGGTCCCTTCAATCAATTCAATATTCGTTCGCGGGATGACGGCCTTCGACCCGTCTCCGAAGCGGACTTCCATCACGCGCACGTCACTCTCGGTCGGAATTTTCTGGAGATCGGACGGCAGACTCGCGACTTCGCCGATCTTTCCAAACAAGGGGTCTCGAATGATGCGAACCTGGTCGCCGATCCGGATGCCTTCCCGCTGCGGAACGGTTGCCGCGCCGTGATCGCCCGATGCGCCTGCGCCTTTGGGAATGATGATCTCCGGCCGAATGACGCCGGCTCGAATTTGCGTGGCGCCTGAAATAGAAGCCGGTTGTCCTGCATGGGCGGAGAGAAGCGTGAATGTCTTGCCAGCCATGGGGATGGCGCCGAACCCTTCGGTGAGAATCAGGGTAAAACCGACCTGTTCCGTGCCCGTAATGGCCACACCAAGGTCGTAGCCCAGAAGTGCGCGCAAATCCTTATCATGAATGCCGCCGATCACCAAGCCCGCAACCCCCACCTCTTTCGCGCGGGCCAGCGCGTCCGAAGAGATGAAGGAGCCGCCTACGACGACCTTGCCTTTCATGTCTGCGGTGAGGTGACGAGGCGTGAGCACTTCGTCCGGCGACGTCACCGCGATCACAATCTCGCCCCAGGTTTCACCGCCGATGCCGAAGATGCCCTGCACCAGACTGCAATCCGTCTCGACCACGACACCTTGCTGCGGAATCACCTCGACAATGCGCCCGTCGACATAGCCCAACAACTCCAGCACGCGCGGCGGCTCTCGCAACAGCACCTGCCCCGTAACGGGAGACACAGATTCCACGACACCGGTGATCGGCGAGAGGACTTCCGTCTTCAGCCACTTGATGAGCGGTTTGTTCTCGGCCAGAATCTCGTCCTTCTGCACCGGGTCGCCGGCCTTCTTGATCAAATATTCCTGGATCTCATCCGGCGCCACGCCCAACTGATTGGCGAGATTCAGGGGATAGACCTTCCCGGGCAATTCCGCACGAGCCACCGCCTGAATCGCGCGTACGGTCTCCCCGGTTGTGACCAGCACGCTGCCAGGCAGCGACAACATCCGTCGACGACGGACCACAGCCTGCTCCGTGACGGTTAAACCTGGGGTGTAGGAATGGGCCATTCTTCAATCAATGTGGAATGATGAATGATGAATGATGAATGAAGAAACTCAGCCCCTCGACTCCCCACAAACCTGTGCTTTCTTGAATGTTTGATCACCATTCATCATTCAACATTCATCATTTATCATTTATGCCGTCGGGTACAATCCGACGGCCTGATACCAGCGAGTCAGCGATACCACTCTGGCCGCGTGGTCGGTCGGCAACTGCAACGGACGCCCGCGCCCATCGAGCAAGAGTCCCACCACACCGCCTTGCACCTCTCGCGTGACTGCGACTCCCGCCCCGGCTCCGAGGTTCACCTGT
The DNA here is from genome assembly GCA_963775905.1 of Nitrospirota bacterium. Lineage (GTDB taxonomy): Bacteria > Nitrospirota > Nitrospiria > Nitrospirales > Nitrospiraceae > Palsa-1315. The sequence goes on from CAVZKI010000014.1 coordinate 15,279, forward strand.
TTCGCCGGCTGGATTGTGATCGAAGCCTTCTGCCCGCTGGCCAGTGGAACCAGCCGCAGGTCGCCGAACGAGAGTAGCCCCTTGTCCACTCGACCATCCGGGAAGGTGATGGCATAGTCCGCGCACCGTTCCCCGTCCTTCCCCTGCCCAATCGGCGCGACACAGGTCCCCAAGTAGACCATGCAATCGCGGACGAAGACATCGGTCGCCGCCTTCTCATTGATCGTCGAGAGCACACCCAGATGCGGCATCATGAAGATGCTATCCACCGAGAGCCTCGTCACCCCGAGCGGTTCATAGGCATCCACCATCATCAGCATCGATTGCACGCGGCGCGGCGCATGGGACAGAATCCCGCCGCTCCCGACGATCAAATCGAGCTTGAGCATATCGATCAGCGTCTTGCCTGACTGCTGTTGCTCGAACACATCCGAGATCGTGCGCTCCTGCTGCACCCCCTTGAGGGCCGTCGCGAGGGATTTATGATGGATCAAGGCGAGCCGGAGCGCCTCGCGGGCAATCGCATGTTCGATCTGCAGCTCGTCCAGCGTCTGCGGAATCGTCGTCGGCCGGACCATCTTGTTCTTGATCCGGTTGCGGAGCGTCTGTTCGTCGATCGTGAACGGCACCCAGCGCATGATATTGGCGAGCCCTGCCTCCGCCAGCACATTGGAAATACTGTACGACATCCCGAGGTTCGCGCTGACAGTTCGATTGAAGTTTCCCTCGAAGACCGAGAACACGTCCGTGGTCGCACCGCCGATATCCACCCCGATCAAGTTCAGATGCTCCCGCTTCGCGATCGTTTCCATGATCACGCCGACCGCCGCCGGCGTCGGCATGATCGGCGCACCGGCCATCTCGATCAGTTTCTTGTAGCCCGGTGCTTGCTGCATGACATGTTCGAGAAACAAGTCGTGAATCTTGTTCCGCGCAGGCGCGAGATTCTCCCGTTCCAACACCGGACGAATGTTGTCGGTCAGCACCAACGCGGTTTTCTCGCCCAGAATCTTCTTCACTTGCGGCTGCGCGTCTTTGTTTCCCGCATAAATCAACGGGAGCTTGTATGTGGCCCCGAACCGAGGGCGTGGCTCCGCTGCCGAAATGTACTCCGCCATCTCGACTACATGGGTGACTGCCCCCCCGTCCGTCCCGCCGGACATCAAGATCATGTCCGGTCGCATCGTACGAATGCGCTCGATCTTTTCATGGGGCAACCGACCGTCGTTCGACGCCAACACATCAATGACAATGGCGCCCGCTCCGAGCGCGGCCCGTTGCGCACTTTCACCCGTCATGTTTTGCACGACCCCGGTCACCATCATTTGCAACCCGCCGCCCGCGCTGCTGGTAGAAATATAGATGTCCACGCCCGTCTTCGGATCGCCCTGAGCCGCACGATTGGGCGTGAGAATCTTGTCACCGTCGAGGATCTTCCGGCCGGAGAGTTCTTCAATTTCCGCAATCGCGTTCAGCACCCCGCGCGTCACATCTTCGAACGGCGCTTCCACCGTCGTCGGTGCTTCCCCGCGATAGGTTTGCCGGTATTCGTCGCCGACCTTTTCGATCAGAATGGCTTTGGTCGTGGTGCTGCCACAATCGGTGGCGACGATCACATTGAGAGGATGAGCAGTCTTTGCCGGCCCTTGAGACACCATCAGCGACCTGCCTGACTGTAACCGCTGTAGCCGCGTCGTTCGTGAAGCGTGAAGCTTGAAGCGTCCAAACTCCGGAACGAGATACGTTTCACGATCAACGTTTCACGGCAGTAGGTCATTGAGCGGGGGCTCCTTGAGGAGCCTGGGGAGCAGACTTCGTGTCAATGATCGTGATGAGACGGGAGATCATATCGCGTCGTTCAAGCAACCGAGCCACTTGCTCGACTTCCTTTGCATTAAACGCCCATTCGACGATTGGGGTCAGGAAATGCAGCGCCTGACTGCCGAGAAAGTTCATGGGACCGAGAGATTCCAGAAATACCGTGGCAGGAGCAGTCATGCCCCGTTTCACCACCGCATCAGCCACCCGTTCAAGCAGCGCGAGGTCTTCAATCGTGAACACCTCGGCCCCGGATTTGGTCGAAAAGGCATGGGAGAGTTCCGCACGGGCCTTATCCCATTTTTCCGCCAATGATGCCTTGGAGAAAGAAGTCATAACTGTGTGGAAAGGCAGTCAAAATCTACTATCGGGCGGCATTATATGGAGGGGATGGGGAGGAGTCAATGAAAGGCCGGGAATAGCCAGACCATCCTTCTTGCTCGCAGAACGCGCACGATGGGACGGTGCTCGTCCGATGCGCGCAGTGAAGGATAGTCTGCCCACTGCCTAACCTGCATGCTTCATAACAGATCGTCGCGATATCCCCGAGAGTGCGTTCCTTGTTACGCGTATCTCGTATTTCCAAGGAATGTTCAATGCGTAATTCTCGATGTTCAATTGAACAGTCAACATAAAACATTGAGCATTACGGTTATTGTCGCTTCACGCGCAAGAGCATCGAATCGGCGATTGCAGCAGAAGCGCTCATGAATAATGCGGGCTAATACCCTCGCCCGGTGCTGCCACCGCGTCCCATCCGATCCAGCGGAAGCGCATCGTATCGTGCCTTTAGGTCTTGATGCTCGTTGAGATAGCCCTTGATCGCCGCCTCATCGGCGAAGATCTCCGGGCTGCGTTTTCGATACTCCTCGACCGTCAGGTCATACTTCGCCAAAAGCTTGCCGAGTTTCGCGTGGATGTCCGCGCCCATTTCTTTCATCTGCTCAGGCGACGGCCGCTGCCCTTCATTGTACCGCTCTCCACCCTGAAAGTAGTTCATCATCATCTCGCCGATATCGATGCGGGCCTTCACGAACTTTTCCACCTCAGCCGGTTCTGCCGCAAGGCCGGCACCCACGAACAGGACGACACCCAACGAGATTCCGATAATGCAACGCGTCAGATTCATGGCCATGGTTCCCTTTCAAAAGTATGGATAGGACCTTAGGTCTGTCGATGACCCTGAATCATACCATCAGGGATGGATGACTTGCAGTCAGAAGAAGCCAGAGCGGCAAGCTCACTCTCCTTCACGACCACAGCGCAAGCGGCGCACGGATGCGGAGAGAACAGGAGAATGTTGCCGAGTTTCTGGAGATTGTTCAGAACGGGACGCGGATTCCCATCTGGAATTCACTGGGGGTGAGGCCTTGCCCGAATAGGTTTCGAAGGCCGGAGTCAGTCTGAATGGAAGAGCCGCCACTCAAAGAACGGTCTAAGTCTGAGGTATAGCCGCTACCAAAACCTGCACCGATATACGGCATGAGCCTAGTCCTTCCAACCGAGTAATCTCCGCTGATTGAGGGAATGTTTCGAAAGACATTCGATGGCGTCGATGGTCCCGGCGGTACGGATGGTAATTGGCCCGTCACATCGCTTTTCAGGGCAGGAGGACCCAGCTTTCCGACAGCCCCTGCCGTTGAAGGGCCTGTGGCAAGAGGACCCTCAACTGCCGCTCTCGCATGGGAGAACGACAAGAGGCCCATCAGACACAGCGCTGATACGATTGCAGCCGGATGCTTCATTTGCCGGGATCCTTTCCCATCACGTTCAACATAACAAAGCAATATCCATAATTCAAGATCCGAGCCACCTGCTACGCTCTGCGTCATCAATGAGTTGAGTCATCAGCACTTGTCTCTCGTCTCATTTTAGCGACATCATCTGTGGGGAAAAATCTCCATCGAAAGTCTCCGTGATACGAAATATTCCAGGCCTGCGACGCGGTGATTCTGTGAACGCGTCCACAACATCCCGTCCAGGAGCGGATTCTTAAAATCGTAAAAGCCCACCTCCCCGGTCGCTCGACGGATGCACATCACAACCTACAACCTGGACGTACTCGAATATTAGGCTTTCTGGGGACCATTTCTGCTAGGATGGTGGTGGATGATTGACCTGCGACATCGATGAAAAGGAAACATATCTTGAACACAACAAAACTCATTGCCGCAATTATCGTGATTTCTCTGATTGGGGTCCCGACCGTATCCTTTGCGAGGGCGAGAGGCGGAGGATATGGTGGCGGATATTCCAGTGGTTCAAGAAGCAGTGGCGCCCCAGGGAGCATGGGCAGCCGTGGATCACGCACCTATGACCAGAACGGTGCGAAGCCGATTGAACAGTCGGCCACACCAAGGGCATCCGCGACCGCACCACAATCAGCGCCCGGCAGCCCAACCTCAAGTGCCCAGCCCGCGCCTGCCATGCAGCCCCCGTACATGCAGCGCAATCCGCTATTGGCTGGTCTCGCGGCCGGCATCGCCGGATCATATATCGGCAATATGCTGTTCGGGGCGACGGACAGTAGCGCGCGTACCAACGATGCCGGTGAGCAGGTCGGCCAAACCGACCAGACCGCCGGGGCTTCCAGCTCCACAGGGATACTCCTCATCCTCATGCTCCTGGGAGCCGGCGCCTTCTATTATTTTCTGAGAGTGCGACGGTCACCCACTCCTGATTTTTCAGGACTCACACGGAGCAGTACATTCAGTGGCATCCTCCCGGCAGAGCCTTCCGCCACAACCCTACGCACAGCGACGGTTGACCCCGATGTCACCTCTGCTGACAAGACGGCTTTTCAGCAACTGCTAATCGATATTCAAATGGCCTGGAGCAAACAAGACCAGGCCGGGTTGCGGCGGTTCGTCACGCCGGAAATGCTGGGGTATTTCAGCACCGCCTTGGCCGAACAGACCAGTCTAGACATCGCGAATCATGTGGAAGATGTGGTGCTCCTACGCGCAGATGTCCGGGAAGCCTGGACCGAAGACGCGACACACTACGCGACGATAGGGCTTCGCTGGAGTGCCCGTGACTACACCGTGTCCTTGACGAAGCAACGAGGAGAGACAGGCTATCTCGTCGAAGGCAGCGAAGAGACGCCGACCGAGTCCAGCGAAGTTTGGACATTCATGCGATACCAGAATGGGAAATGGTTGCTCTCCGCGATTCAGCAATAAGATGGGATGGGCAGCCTGGCCGTCCTCCTGCTCGCGGAACGCGCACGATAAGAATGTGCTCGTTCGACGCGCGCACTCGAGGATCAACCAGGCTACCCTGTAAGGAAAGCACTCGGCGAGCTTGGAGGGACCATGATAGAAACGTGGTCGTTCGATGCGCGCAGAGAAGGCTAGGCGGGCCAGGATCTGACTGACCGGGGTATTCGCCGCTTAGTTGGCTATGGCAGACATGTGTGTGGTACAGTGCTGTGTACATGCTGAACCATGGGTATGATCCTATCCCTCGCGTTTCGTTCCGCGCTGACGACGCCCCACGGGATCATTTGTATAGCTTCGCTGTTCCTCCGTCAACGACATGCTGACTCATTTCGTGCTCGATTCGAGGCCACTCGTAGGGGATAGGTGCTTCACATCCCGGCAACGGCGGGGTGGGCGATAAAAAACCGGTGGTGATTCTTCACTCCATAACGGATTACAGGGAGAGACCATGAACATGAATACCGCGAAGCCCATGAAGCCCGTGCAGCCACGAACAGCCACGGCCTGGGTCCGCATTCCTGATGGCACGAAGGTCAAGCACCGGCACGAAGGGCATGTCGGATTCATCGATGGGCTCACCGAGATCGTCAGCGGACCCAACCGGAATCCGGACGGGAAGACGCAATATCGTATGAATATCGGGGCACCGGATCGGCAGCTTGTGACCGAGGGTGACTTATCTATTTTGATCGACGATGAAGAGCTCGTCATCATGCTGCGACAGAAGGCACCCTATCGCCGCGCTGTCACACAATCGCTGCACAGCGTGCTGGCGCCGGATCGTTTCGTCAAACCGGCCTAGCCGCAGGCCGCGACGCGCGAGACATGCGAGACTGGCGGGAAAAGCGCGATCGGCAGAATCAGAGCTTGTACGTCGCGCCTGTCTCGCTTGGCCTGCTCATCGCGCGCACGAAAGACTGCCGGGCTTTTTCAACGCCTTGCTTGAGTCGGAGGCAATCATGACAGAAACCTGCTACTCCAAAGGTCAGAAAGTTATCTTGGTCACCAGCCAGAACAAGAATGGTAAATGGTTGTGTAAGTTTTCGATTCCCGGGATCAGCCATCTTGACGGCGGCCTGCACGGCCAGGATTTGTCGAAAGGCTACAAGACGGAATGGGAAGCGAGAACCAACGCGTTTCAGCGCGCCAAGTTGCTGCTGGATGGGCCACAGGACATGACGCAGGGGCACCTTCTGCAGAGGGCCTAATCAACGGTTCCCAAGTCGTTGGTACTGGACAGAATAGCGACCTTTTCAACATCCTACTCGAACATGATCGCCACAATCACAGGCAGGCACTGAATTTCAGGCTGTACGCCCGCATTATTCACGGGGGTTCGTGACGAAACCGCCGAGACGCCAAGCGAGAGGGAAGACATTCCTTCTGATCACCTCTAGCCTCTGGCCCCGTGCCTCTCGCCTGAACATCGGCGGTTGCAGTAGAAGCCTTCGTGAATGATGCGGGCCAGGAGCCTGTCCGAGAGTGCCGTTCGCGACGAGGCGAAGGAGCTGCGGCCAGATGCGAGGCCGCAGGCATGGAAAAACCGGAGGCGTATTCGCTGGAATACGTTGAGGATTTTTTCTGGCCGAGAACGACGCAGATGGTCTTAGATCGTTCGCCGCAGTAGAACGGTCAACGTCGGACAGGCTCCTAAGCCCAGGTCCGGTGGACCTCGCTGACGTGCTCCATCCCGCCCAGGGCGCTAATTTCCCACCGGACATCGTCCGGGATTGAGACCACCCGCAACTCTGCGCCATGGCCATTGGCAGCCCCACCGAGTTCCTCTACGACTTGGGCCAATTTCAGGTCATCGCGCGGGATCAGCTTTCCGCACTGATTGAGGCTCGGTTCTCTCGGCGTCGCCGCCTCGGGCCAGTAGGCTCCGAGATCTGTTTCCATGATCGCGTCCTGCTGGCCCAGCTCACGCAATCGTAGAAATGCCTCGTGACTCACGCAAAACTTGTCGTAGCTCTTATTGATCACAATCTTTTTCATGGACTGATCCTTTCCTCTCCCTCGTTAGGGTTTTCGATGTGGCGCGCTTCATGAAGGGCTACGTATCAGATACCCTCGCCATACGCGATTAGCCTCCGCCATTCGTCAGGCCACCTTTACCGGGTCTGTATACTTACTAGTATAGTTCCCTGACCAATGGGAATAGCGTCGGTTGGCCCAGGTGTCGACCTCGCCATTCTGAATCGCGCCATACCGCTTCGCCAGCACGGCCGTGAACGTGCCTAGGTTACCCTCGATCTCCAGAAGATCCGCATCCGTGATCTTCTCCCACTTCGCTTTAAGTGGCGCCTTGAGTTGGATCCAAAACGCTTTGAATTGCTCTTGATTCATTTGGCACTCCTTTCTCGCGTGACTGGTTACAAACGTAGACAGAGGCTGACCGATGCGTCTCGTCGGTTGGACACAGCTACTGCGCTCGTCAGAGACAGCGGTAACGGGCCACAGAACGTGCGGCAACCAATATGCACTCTGGCGTAGAAGCGGCGGAGACCGGAGAATCAGACGCACGGGAACGTGGGAGGGAGTGCTGTGCGAGAGATGGGACAGTCGGCGTGGCTCAGTACGTCATATCTACCCTACAGGGCACAGAGGGAAGAGTCAATGCGAGGGAGACAGGAGCTGTCTGTAACGACTGGATATCATGGAGCAATAATTATTCTGTCTGGCCGCCTCGAATAGAGGCCTTGGAGAAGCTCCCGGGGAGATCGCGCCGTCACAAAACCAAACCGGTGTTGTGCAGCGAGTCCTTCTTAGCAGGCTGCGGACCAACTATTTCGGTACGCGAATACTCCGAGGGTCCACATGTGTGGCCCAACGGGAGAACACTCTTGCAGGATGCTCAAAAAGACCAGACTTCTCACCCGCCCGACCCTGGCGGTTATTTCATCCTCCCGCCCTGAGTCTGCCAAGACAGACTCTTCGCCCTGGGACGCGCCTTGGCCCAAGCAAGCGCGCAGCGAGCGATCACTTACTACTTTACTAAAGGGGTGGCTGGGATGATCCCAACTGCGCCCAATATTCCACCCACCCAGCCCTCAGCGCGCCAAGACGCGTTTTATCCCGAGCGGGGCATCTTACTGTCTTCTTTGCAACATCACACGTTCTCTCCTAGGGAGTCGCCGGACTGTCCTTCACTGCGCGCATCGGACGAGCACAGTTTCATCGTGCGCGTTCTGCGAGCAAGAAGGATGGTTTGGTGACTCCCTGTCCCACCCTTCTAAGGCCGCGCGTTGCGCGAGCACGGGGATCGTCCCAGCTACCCCACCTCCTTTTTCAGCATCTTGCTATACATCTGGAATCTGCCAATCAATCGGGGCCAGCCCGGCATCGGCAAGGTTCCGGTTGATATGCGAAAAGCACCGGCATCCGAAGAACTTTCTGACCGACAAGGGTGAGGGGTGGGCGCACGCAACCACGGCATGGTGCGATTGCGTGACCAACCGCCGTTTCTTCTGGGCTTCACGTCCCCACAACACAAAGACCACCGGCGTCTGCTTCGCTGCAACCAATTCGATCATGCGATCGGTGAATTGTTCCCAGCCGCGTCCCTGATGCGAATTGGCCTTGTGCGCCCGGACCGTGAGAACCGTGTTGAGCATGAGGACGCCCTGCCGGGCCCAGGGTTCCAGATACCCGTTATTAGGGAACGGGCATCCAAGATCTTCATGGAGTTCCCGATAGACGTTTCGCAACGATTGGGGCAGAGGCCGAACGGTTGGTTGCACGGAGAAACAGAGACCATGGGCATGACCAGGGGTTGGATATGGATCCTGGCCAACCAGCAGCACACGGACCTGGTCATATGATGTTGAGGCTAATGCGTTGAAGATGTCCTTGCGGGCCGGCAGAATCGTCTGCCCAGCGGCTCGTTCCTTTTGAAGAAACGCATCGAGCGCGCGATAATAAGGCTTGCGCGTCTCCTCTTTGAGCAAGGCTCGCCAGCCAGGAGAAATGGGAGGCAGCATAGGGGAAACTGATACCACAGAGCCGAGTGTAATACTCCCACAAAATGAAGCTCCCCACGGCAAAGAAGTTGATCACGAAGGCGGCGGCCAGCCAGTACACCGCACGAAGCTTCATGCTATTTTGCACGCTTGCTTCCAAAGAATGCGCCGATCCGCGCCGTGATGATCGATGGCACCGAGAGCACACCGAACACTACGACCCCAAGCGGCAAGAGATTACCCGGCCCTTGGGTGAACAGCATCCAGGAAAACTGGCCAACAAGAGGAGCGACCCCCCATCGCCACGGCCTGCTCGGCGCAACAAAACCGAGCGCGGCAGATACGACGCAGACCACCGGGATGCTAATGAGGAAATACCACTGGGAATCCCACGCCTCTCTCCTGCCGGAGGCCTCGGACACGACGACCCACACCACAGTTCCAACCACGACGGCTAATCCGTAAAGCCAATAGTCCTTCTTCATGGGCAATCCATCCCCATAATATCGATCTGATTTCCCACCACGCATGCGCGGGCCAACAGCAGACCCAGCATGATCTCCGCCGGCCCACCCCACGCAATGCAACAGTGGACCGATACCCGCGATGTGTCAATAAAACTCCCAACTCCATTCATTTCTCAAGAAAGATTTCGATCGCGCAAAAATAAGACTTGCGCGTTTCCGCGCTGAGCAAGGATCGTCAGCCTGGAGGAATGGGAGGCAGCATCGCATGATCGCAGCTGAAGGAATTCCAGAAGGCCTCCGCCCGACGAGTCCGGAAGGGTCGTTCCGAGAGGTGTGGGAGCAGCTGAGTCTTGGTACACCTGCTTCTTCATCAGACAAAAGAAAGGCCCGCTGATCTTTCGACCAGCGGGCCTTTCTTGTAACCTGGCAGACCTAGCCAACCTTCTTCATCTCGCTCGCCAACATGTCGTTAATCAACGATTGATATGGCACTTGCCGTTTTGCTGCAACGGCCCTCAGCCAGCGAAGCACCTTGGGATCGAGACGGATGGCGATGAGTTGTCTTGGTTCATCTCCCAGGGGCGGTCGCCCAATCCGACGCATCGAGGCCAATTGCGCGTCAGACAGTGGGGGAATGTCTGAGTAATCAATCTTCCGCTTCTTGGTAGCGCCTCTTTTCTTTGCGATTCGCCAACCTCGCACTGATGAGTCTGATTGTTTTTTCATGGCCGCGGCTCCTTACTGTATAGACAATAACGAGCAGATTCCTGGCAATCGATTGCGCCAATCTGTATCGGCGTTCTTCCTTCGCCGAATGCGCAAGATCCTCGCCATCCACTCCTCCATGGTCAAAAAATGCCGTGCTTGCTTCCTCAAAAGAGACTCCGTGCTTGGCCTCATTACTGTCTGCCTTCTTTGAGTCCCACTCAAACACCTATTATGTATATACTAAACTCGATCGATCCGCAAGCCTCGGCTCAGGTCTCCCAGCTATCCGTAATCCGGCAGAGGTTCACACCAATCTCGTTTGCGCTGCCGTTACTCACAAGAACTCCGCACCTGCGGAGTTCTGTTCAAGCGTAGCTTTCAACGGAACGAGCACCACATCTCCCCCAACGCTGTCTTGTGAATCAAAGGCCCGCACTGCAAGTGCGTCCACGGATTTATTTTTTGTTTCTCAGCGAGGGGTGGCCTGAGGTTGATGACCTATCTGCGCGCGTCCAACGAGGGGAGTCCGCGACCGCGCGTTGCGCGAGCACAGGGGATGACCAGATCGCCACTCGCGTTCTTGGTCTGCAAACAATAAAAGGCCCGCTGACCTTTCGATCAGCGGGCCTTTTGAAACCCGGCAGCGTCCTACTTTCCCACTGCCTCACAGCAGCAGTATCATCGGCCTTGGAGGGCTTAACTTCCGTGTTCGGGATGGGAACGGGTGTGGCCCCTCCGGTAAGGCCACCGGGAACACTCTAGAGAACAATGATGAATTAGGAATGCTGAATGAGGAATGGTCGGCCACAGCCATTCCACACTGCACATTCCACATTTCTCATTCGCGCGGCGAATCGTATTCGACCGCGCGTACGACCATGTCTATCAGGAGCAAAGATGATGATGTTAAACCGCACGACCGATTAGTACTGGTCAGCTGAAGCCCTCACGGGCCTTTCACACCCAGCCTATCAAACTCGTAGTCTACAAGTGGTCTTTAGGGGGCATACACCCCGGGAGAGCTTATCTTGAGGCACGCTTCTCGCTTAGATGCTTTCAGCGATTATCGCTACCGGACATAGCTACCCGGCACTGCCGCTGGCGCGACAACCGGCAAACCAGAGGTCCGTCCTTCACAGTCCTCTCGTACTAGTGAAAGCCCCTCTCAACTCTCCTCCGCCCACAACAGATAGGGACCGAACTGTCTCACGACGTTCTGAACCCAACTCTCGTACCGCTTTAATAGGCGAACAGCCTAACCCTTGGGACCAGCTTCAGCCCCAGGATGCGATGAGTCGACATCGAGGTGCCAAACCTCCCCGTCGATGTGAACTCTTGGGGGAGATCAGCCTGTTATCCCCGGCGTACCTTTTATCCGTTGAGCGATGGCCCTTCCACACAGAACCACCGGATCACTAAGCCCGACTTTCGTCCCTGCTTGAGCTGTCGCTCTCGCAGTCAAGCTCCCTTTTGCCTTTACACTCGACGGCTGATTACCGACCAGCCTGAGGGAACCTTTGGGCGCCTCCGTTACTTTTTAGGAGGCGACCGCCCCAGTCAAACTACCCACCAGACACTGTCTTCGCCCTGGATGACAGGACCGAGTTAGAATGTCAGAACAATCAGGGTGGTATTTCAACGTTGCCTCCGCCCGACCTAGCGGCCAGGTTTCATAGGCTCCCACCTATCCTACACAGCTTCTTCCAACATCCAATGTCAAGTTGTAGTAAAGGTGCACAGGGTCTTTCCGTCTAGTTGCGGGCACCCGGCTTCTTCACCGGAACAACAAATTCGCTGAGTCACTCCCTGAGACAGCGCTCCAGTCGTTACGCCATTCATGCAGGTCGGAACTTCATGGACGTCCACGGTTTCCCGTGGCATAGACTATACGTTCACCTGAAACCTACGATTTGAGAGAATCGCTTCGATGTATTTCCAGGGCCGGCGTGTTATGGAATCGTGTGATTCCATCCAGGGATCTCAACCCCTGAGTCGTTACGGGGATCGTCGTGCGACGATCTTACCCTCGGTATTACCCGTGATCTCCCTGCAGAGATCGTGTGGGCTCCACCGATTTGAGCCGGTTAATTGGACGGGATTGCTCCCGCCACGGGCAATGTTACTTACCCGACAAGGAATTTCGCTACCTTAGGACCGTTCAAAGTTGTTGCTCTCACAGATCTTCTTTGTGAGGACCTGGCCATTTCTGCCAGGCTCTGTAAGTCGCCTTACAGTTCGGACTATATCATCTCCGCTGTGTGTTCAGCGGGTCCGGCATGTAGTCTCTGAGGATTCTCAAATTGCTTCAGAATATCCGCATCGCTGTAGCGTCGATTCCCTCCATCGTTCATCGTCTGTCGAATCTTGAGGATTTCTTCGATCCCCTTCCACGTCAGGTGTTGTCCCTGTTGCATCAATTCGGCCAGTTGTTTGAATTTGGAGAAGTCGCGCTTTTTCTTTGCGGAGAGAAAACCGAAGCGCTCAAAAAACGGGATGACGTGTTCCACGATGGCAGTGAAGTTGTTCACTTCATAGTACCAAACTCCATCGTGTCTCTGCCGCATGGTCCCACATTTGAGGTGACGCTTGAACAAGGCCAAGATCACTTCATCGCGTTGGGAAATATTGAAGCAGAGGGACACTTTCCAGGGCATCTTGTAGTCGCCCCGAGGTCGGAACGATACATTAAAACTGCCCTCGCCATCGGTGAAACCGGCCATGTAATGGCCGATATCTGATGGTATCTCGTTTACATTGAGCATCTGAGTCTTTCCTGCTGATTGCCCGCACCTCATGGATTGTCACTGCCACCGAATTCGTGGCGAGTACCAGAGGATGCACCGGGTGTTCCAGCATTTAGCCAGATTTGTTACGGAACTACAGTGGTCCATTCCATAGTTACGGCCGCCGTTTACTGGGGCTTCCCTTCAAAGCTTTGCCTTGCGGCTAACTCCTCCGGTTAACCTTCCAGCACCGGGCAGGCGTCAGACCCTATACGTCCACTTGCGTGTTCGCAGAGTCCTGTGTTTTTGGTAAACAGTCGCTAGAGCCACTTTATTGCAACCTCGTTCGGCTTGGATTGTACACCCTTACCTACGCGAGGCACCCCTTCTCCCGAAGTTACGGGGCTAGATTGCAAAGTTCCTTAGGGAGGGTTCTCTCACGCCCCTTGGTATATTCTACCGGCCTACCTGTGTCGGTTTGCGGTACGGACACTATCATGACTCGCTACGAGGCTTTTCTCGGCAGCATGGGATCAGTCCGTTTACGGCCTTGCGGCCTCCCCATCACGTCTCGGCGTTAACGGCCTCGCGGATTTGCCTGCGAGACCCGCCTACACGCTTGGACCGGGCATTCCAGCGACCCGGCGGTGCCTACCCTTCTGCGTCCCCCCTTCGCTGATAACGCCATGACAGTGGTACAGGAATGTTGACCTGTTTTCCATCGCCTACGTCTATCGACCTCGGCTTAGGACCCGACTGACCCTGACCTGACGAACATAGGCCAGGAAACCTTAGGCTTACGGGGACGATGATTCTCACATCGTTTATCGCTACTTATGCCTGCATAATCTCTTCTCTACGCTCCAGTTGTCCTTGCCGGTCAACCTTCACAGCGAAGAGAATGCTCCCCTACCACTCACATCTTGCGATGCAAGTCCGTAGCTTCGGTGGTGAACTTGAGCCCCGTTATATTTTCGGCGCAAAATCGCTCGACCAGTGAGCTATTACGCACTCTTTAAAGGATGGCTGCTTCTAAGCCAACCTCCTGGCTGTCTGAGCGAACTTACAACCTTTTCCACTTAGCTCACGCTTAGGGACCTTAGCTGACGGTCTGGGCTATTTCCCTTTTGACCACGGATCTTAGCACCCGTAGTCTAACTCCCGTGCGTCCAGTAACGGCATTCGGAGTTTGGTTGGGTTCAGTAGCGTTGGAACGCCCCTAGCCCATCCAGTGCTCTACCTCCGTTACGGCTGTCACGAGGCTAACCCTCTAGTTATTTCGGGGAGAACCAGCAATCACGGAGTTTGATTAGCCTTTCACCCCTACCCACAGCTCATCCGAGCTTTTTGCAACAAACATCAGTTCAGGCCTCCTCCGCCTGTTACGGCGGATTCACCTTGGCCATGGGTAGATCACTCCGCTTCGGGTCTAATCTACGCAACTTAATGCCCAATTCGGACTCGCTTTCGCTACGGCTCCGGCTTTGCGCCTTAACCTTGCTACGCAGAATAACTCGCAGGCTCATTAAGCAAAAGGCACGCGATCAGGCATTCCCTTGCGGGCATAGCCCTTTCGCTGCTTGTAGGTGTACGGTTTCAGGTTCTATTTCACTCCCCTCACTGGGGTTCTTTTCACCTTTCCCTCACGGTACTGGTGCGCTATCGGTCATCAGCGAGTATTTAGCCTTGGAACGTGGTCGTCCCGGATTCCCACTGGGTTACTCGAGCCCCGTGGTACTCAGGACCTCCATCCAGCAAGTCAGGATCTTTTCGCCGACAGGGCTATCACCTTCTCTGGCCGGCCTTTCCAGACCGTTCTGCTAAGA
>CAVZKI010000014.1:32500-213145 GCA_963775905.1 Nitrospirota bacterium
TGCGCTCATCACGCGAGCCGTGCACTTTACTCTGTGCACAGCAGCGTGTCAAGGGACCCTTTTACCAAACCTATGGCCGGGTATTCCCTACAACCGCATGCCCTCACCGCACTCTCGCACGCGGTCAACAGGCAGGAAGCACAAGCACCCTCGAACAGGCGGAAGATAACAAAGCTTCAGATGAGAGTCAAGGATCATTTGCGTGTATCAGTGTATAATAACAACACTATGTCACTGTACGAATCACCCCTGTCCATACGACGACGAACCATTCTGAAGGCCCTCGGCCTCGGCACGCTCGCCGGAATGACCGGTGGCTGCGACGCGGTGGGGTCGGTGTTCGGACGCATGTTTGCCATTCCTGCACGCGACACGACCTACTTCACACCGAATGCAAAGTTCTATGTGGTGAACTACGCCGACTCCGCCGTCTCCATGTCGCGCGACGTGAACATCGAACAGTGGAAACTCCACATCAAAGGCGCCGTGAACACTCCGATGTCACTCGGCTGGCGCGATATTCTGAATCGCGATTCCTACGATCAAGTTTCGACACTCATGTGCATCGACACCTTGCCCGGCGGGGACAGCATGGGTAACGCCACCTGGCGAGGCATTTCGCTCAAGAAGCTGCTCAACGATGCCGGCGCCGATGAAGAGACCGCACGGGATGTCGTGTTCCGCGGCATCGATGGTTACGACGACAGCATTCCGTTCAAGCGGGCCATGCAGGACGACGTAATGCTCGCCTTCCTGATGAACGGCGAAAAGCTGCCGAAAGAACATGGTTTCCCGATCAGACTCCTCGTGCCGGGACTCTACGGGATCAAGAACGTGAAGTGGATCGTCGAGATCGAAGTCTATCCCGGAGACTATCAAGGCTACTGGCAGCGCAAAGGCTGGACGGATGACGGCACCATCAAGATTTTTTCACGCATCGATTCCCCGGGGCATTATCAGACGCTTCGCGGGCAAGAGCAACACTTCCGCGGCATCGCCTTCGGCGGTCCAAACAGTATCAGCAAAGTGGAACTGAGCTTCGACGCCGGCCGGACATGGAACGAGTGCGAGATCGAAAAGCCCATGTCGCCCTACTCCTGGGTGATCTGGAACTACACCTGGAAACCTCCTCAAGCGCGGCAAGTTCCAAACCGTCGTGCGTGCGACGGATACGAAAGGGCAACTGCAGATTGCGGAGATTGTCCGGCCGCAACCAGCGGGAGCGAGCGGGCTGCACACGATTATTGCGGATGTCGAGTCAGTTTAACCGCGACCAGAACGCGCTTGCTTCTTTCTCCCTCTCAACTTGCTCTACTCCGTCCCGCCACGGGATGAGGCGCCGGCCTGCCTGGCGAAATTGCTGAACACTTTCTGATGCACGCGCTGGCGGTTCGCACGGGACAAGGGCTCTTTCTTGCTGACCTTACCTTGGAGTAACATGGCCACGCCCGGAGGCGTGGAATGACCGAGCAGACTTTTTCAGATCCGATTGCTCAAGGCTATTACCGGCAGGGTGAGAGCGAGATAGCCACGACACAATCCGCCGATGACGTCCTCCAAAAAGCCGATGCGCTTGCACGACAGGATTCGCGTGCGAACCTGATGCACGCCGCCTGTTATTACTTGGCCGCCGCGCATTTTCTCGAAACCCGCGACCCTGCTAAGTCCGCCCACGCGTACCATCAGGCCGGCCGCCAACTGCAGCAATTGGACCAATTTATTCATGCGGCGCGCGCCTTCTCACAAGCAGGCTCGTGGGCCGAACAGGCCGCGCGCAATGGAGCCGCCGCCTCAACGCAACAGCATCTTCAGCATGGCGCCGTCCGTTCCTACTCGCGAGCGAACCATTGTTTTGCAGAAGCAGGCGAACTGGACGAGTCTGAATCAGCCTATCTCAAGGAGCGCGATGCGAGGGTCACGTGGGCCAAGATGCAAGGAAAGCATCCCTTGGCCCTCTTGGCTTGGAAAACGAAAAGCAACTACGGCATCAGTATTCCCCGGTGGACCGCGTGGATTCTGGGGACGATCATGCTATTCAGCCTGCTCTACGAAGTTTTTTTCCGCGTGCAGTGGCTGCAACCAATGAGCAATACCAATCCGTCTGCCTGGATTCCCCTCTGGTCCGGCCTCTATTACGCGATCAATGTCACGTCCTCGCTCGCGTTGGTCGAGTACCAACCGACACATCCGATCGCCCAGGCCATCGTCATCTTGAACGTGATCGCCGGCTATCTCTTCCTCGGCATCGGCATCGGCATTGTCGGCCAGTTCATCAAGAACCGTTAACTCATGATCTCGTGGGACCGGTCATAGCGCGGGGGGATAGGATGTGAGGCGAAGGAGGTGCGGGTAGCATCGCCATACACCAACACCAGTTGAAATCAGTCGTCAATTCGTTACATACTATTTGTGACTAGGAATGGCAGTAGGCGTGGTCGCTGAGCTCGTTCCTCCTTTTACCCTCATTTTTCCCTATGCATGCACTGACTTCTCAGCCCATCCGCGGCACTCACCCCTTGAGTGCGTTCAGATGGCTCTCCTTGACGGGGAAGCGAAGTTGGGTGCTCCCCGCATGATGGCTGAAACTCAGCAACGGTTAGCGTGACGCTGTTATGCAAGGGATTGCGCTTCCTCCTACCGTTGTAGTCATCCCGACCTATAATGAGATCGCGAATCTTTCCCGCCTCGTGCCGGAGGTTCTGGCGATTTCCCCCTCGATCCGTCTCCTGGTGGTTGATGACGCTTCGTCGGATGGGACCGGAATGGAAGCTGATCGGCTCGTAGCTTCCTCGGGACGAATGGACGTCATCCATCGCCCGGGGAAACTTGGCCTTGGCTCAGCCTACAAACAAGCCTTTCAGACCGTACTGCGCACGACAGGGGCGGAACTCATCTGCCAGATGGATGCCGATTTCTCCCATAGACCCGTCGATCTCAGGAACATGTTAGAAGCAGCCTGCCGGGGTGTTGCGGATATCGTGGTCGGTTCTCGCTGGATACCAGGGGGTGCTGTGTCCAATTGGCCGTTCAGGCGGTACCTCCTGTCGCGCGGCGGTAATCTCTACGCAAGGATGATACTAGGGGTCCCGCAATGTGACTTGACAGGGGGTCTGAAGTGCTGGCGGCGCAAGGTGCTTGAGTCGATTGATTTAGACTCCATAGAAGCCGAAAATTACGCGTTCCAGATCGAGATGAGCTGGAGGGGGTGGAAACACGGATTCTCCATTTACGAGGTGCCCATTACCTTTGTTGAACGGACCCAAGGTGTCTCGAAAATGAGCGGGCGCGTCGTCGGGGAGGCCCTAGTCCTTCCCTGGAGGTTGCGGTGGCAGCAGCGGGCGGAAACACTCCACAAGGTGTAGCTGTCAGGAAGGAGTAATGCACATCGGGACTCGCTGGGGTCGCTGGGTCTGGATTATCGTTGTTGCCATCCTGCTCGTCTGGGGATTCACTGATGTGCGACGACGTGCCGACCTTGATCCTCACAACATCCTCGCACATCGAACTGATTTTACCGTCTACACCGAGGCGGGCGCTGCATTCTTCGATGGCCGCGACCCCTACGCTGTCACGAACCCCCGAGGCTGGCACTATCTCTATCCGCCACTTTTCGCTCTCCTCGTTGCTCCTCTTCATACGCTCCCCACAGACTGGCAGGGAGTCACGTGGTTCCTGCTGAGCCTACTCATGGCTGCCGGCTGTCTTTCCGAATGCCGGAAGATCGTGCAGCGGATACAAGAAGCGTTTGAGGGCAGGCAACCGGCTGACCGTCGCAATCTCCCCGGATGGTTTGTAGTTGCCACAGCGGCGGCAGTCCTCTTCCCTTTCCTTAGTACCTTACAACGAGGACAGGTGGGGATCGCCGTCCTGTGGCCTCTGCTTATAGGATTTCGCGTCATTTCTGAAACGCAGCGTAGATTCTGGTGGTTCTGGGGAGGGACACTTCTGGCGCTTCCAGTAGTGATGAAGGTAACGCCTGCCCTACCGGTCTCAATCCTCCTGCTTCAGCAGTTCGTCGCAGCTGTGCGAACGGAACACTCTCCGATTGCCCTTCGGCGCTTCGTGCATTGTGTGAGTGGGTTCACGGTCGGAATGATCTTCTTCTTGCTGTTGCTACCAACCATCCTGATCGGCTGGGAAGACAACATCCGCCATTTGAGGACCTGGTACACAGGTGTTGCGACTAATGAGCGTCTCGGCGAGACCCATGATTTCGATGCTCACAGTGTCCGCAATCAGAGCCTCAACAATGCTGTGTATCGACTCGGCAACTGGTTTACCTACACATTCACCGGGGGGCCGGATGATCGAGGCACCAACCTTCCAACAGCGCCACCGACGCCACTTCCGATGGATGCACCGATTGTCAGAACCATCCTTGTGGTCCCACGCGTAATGCTTGCTCTACTGCTGATAGCTGTAGCCGTTCGGTGGCATTGGGAGACGGAGGGTGCCGGTCAAGTGGCCGCGTTCAGCCTTGCCTGTGCGATGTCACTTCCTCTCTCTCCAATCTCTTGGGGGCACCACTTTGTCATACTTCTTCCTGGGATGCTCTTCGTACCCTGGGCGCTCTACGAGGCACATCGGTCCGCGGCACGTTGGTTAGCCATCTTTGCTGCCACGTTGATTTTGGTGCATTTCAGTACCCTTGACTTCGCGGGCGGTATCGCCGGGCGTCTTGGGCTTCTCGGAATAGGCATCGCGATCTGGTGCACCGTCGCAGGCATATACCTCCTCCGTATAAAGCCGGTTCACACACCCCGCATCATTGTTTGCAAGGCCACGACCTGATACTCCCGCTTCCTCGGCTGGCATTCGACTTGCCTACACGTTCCCCCATCATTTTCATTTGATGCTCCTGCACCGCGACAACTTAGCAGGATGCTGAAAAAGTCCTCCGGCGGCGTTCTCAATACCCGTGAAGCGTATCTCCAAGAATTTTGCATCCGGGTCTGCAACGAGAGACGAACGACGCTTCACGAACGACGGACGAAGAGGACGGCCTTTTTGAGCATCCTGCGCGCTATTCTCCTGTTGCCCTAGACGTACGGACCATTGAATCTCCACCGTGCCACAATAGTTTTTCCCCAGCCTGTTAAGGCATGAGGCCTCACCAAGAAACCGATCAGAACCCGATTCCGAATCCGCCACCACGACGAGTTCCACCGCCGACTCCCATACCGCCGAAGACCCCGATGGATAATCCCGGTTTCCGTTGGCCATAGGATTGAACCGGCCAGACATGCAGGTGTTTCACGATCAGGGTGGGATATCGATACTCCACGTCGTCGAGGCGATCGGTCTTCGCCCCAGAGACTTCCCCGACAATCGTCACCCGCGTTCCTTCGACCACCGTGGCCGGGTCAAGAAACTCCTGCTGCGACGCAAGGAACCGTCCCTGTGATTGCTGGCGATCGGGGCTCGGTTCCTCTCCATCTTCAAGCGGAAGTTGCAAGAGTTCGATCTGCGTGCTGTCTCGAAGTCGCTTCGCTTTCAGCACCTCACCACCGAGCACGAGCACACGTCCATAATAGGACTCAGGTGAGGCCAGCAAGTCTCGAAACGAGACCGTTCTATCAACGAGTGGTTCCATCGACTCGGGAACGATTCGTTGAGAGGAGCAGCCTGAGAACAGGATAATTGCGACTAACCAGCCGGAGAAAAGATGTCGTCCTCGCATGGGAACACTATACCTCATACACTAACCCCACGACGAGAGCGCAAAAGTGCGTTCCTAGTGAAGTGTATCTCGTTCATCGCACGAGACTCGCGGGACTTGCGAGTAACGCTGGATGGGTGAGGCAGTCTCAAGGCTGAAGACTGAAGGCTGAATTGTTCGGAACTTCGAACCCCGACCTTCGGCCTTCGGACCGCGCTTGTCGCGCACGCCTAGCCTGTCTCGCGCACGAATTACAGCAACAGCACTCAGAGTCTGTAGGGTAGACCATACAGTGATTGTGGCGCCATGCTCCAGTCCCCTTGCTTTACCTCACACACCAGGCCATAATTTTCCCTTCATCTCCATGAGAAATGAGACGTTCTCTTCACGCGCGTTTCCGACTCTATTGGGCATTGAGCTTGCTCCCCTTCGCGATATTCTGTTTGCCATCATTCAAAGGAGGAGACTATGCGACAACTTTCGATAGATCGAACCATCCCGCTCCGGGCCCCCGCATTAGCCATGCTGTGTGCGATGGCAGTGGGAGGATGCGTGAGCACGGGAACCCACACGAAAACGCTCGCGGAGCTTGAGGCTGCAAAAAAAACATCTGCTCAGCTGCAACAGCAATTGACCGGGCTACAACAAAATCTGGACCAGGAAGCCACTCAGCGAAAAGCCGCCGAACAGCAGGCTACAGAGTTGCAGTCCCGCCTGGACGGCCTGGAGAAGGAGAACGGGCAACTCAACAGTGAACTCGGCAATGTGCGCGGTCAAATCACTGATCTCGAACAGAAGCTCGCGAGCGGGAACGCTTCGGCGCGGGACGAAATCGCCAAGCTACAGAAGCAGGCTTCTGAGCTTGAGGCGAACGCCGCTCGCATCGCGAAGGAGCGCGAGCAACTTCGGCAGGAACAATCCCAACTTGCAGCGACGTTAGAGCAAGAACGGCTGGCGAAAGAAGAAGAAATCAAACGGCTGACTCGCACACAGGAAGAACTGTCCAAATCGCTGCAAGACGAAATTTCCAAGGGTAATATCACCATACAACAAGTACGGGACCGCCTGACAATCAACATGGTGGATCGCGTCCTGTTTGATTCCGGGCAGGCCCAAGTGAAACCGGCCGGCGTGAAAGTCCTGAAACAGGTCGGTGACGTACTCAACAAGATCTCAGACAAACAAATTCGGATCGAAGGCCACACCGACAATGTGCCCATCAGCTCAAAGTTACAAGATCGCTTCAAGACAAACTGGGAACTTTCGACGGCTCGCGCCACAACCGTAGTGCGCTACCTGATCGATCAGGGCGGTGTGGACCGCCAGTACCTGTCCGCAGTCGGCTACGCGGACACTCACCCCCTCGCCTCGAACGACTCCGAAGAGGGGCGATCGTCCAACCGTCGAATTGAGATCGTGCTGTACCCGAAGGACCTCAAAGAAATTGCCGGCCAAGTCGAGACCAGTACGGCTGCATCGAAGTAGCTATCAGTCCTCCGGAGGTGCTCACCCTACGGTAAGCACCTCCGCATCAGTCAGCGCCCAGGGTATCACTGCGCTCACATGATCAATCCTGACCACCGCGTCAAAGAATTCCGCCCCCGCCAGCTGCGTGACCGGCACGGTCTGCGTCGTCACAATCGCAAAGGTTCCTTGCACCTGAGCAATTTTGACCAGATCGCTGCCGGTCTTCTTGCCATAATGGCCAGTAAGCGAGGGGGTCCTCATGCGCTGGGAAGGACAACGGGAAAGCGGCAATGTCGAAGATCGTCGAGGTATGGGCCCGGCCAGGATCGGAGGCGTAGGGGGGCTGGGACTGGGCGGCATCGTCCTTGTACTCGCTGTCAGCTATTTCACTGGCATCAATCCCTTGACCCTCATCAACATGCTCAACGGCGGGCAGAGCATGACGGAATCATCGGCACCCTCCGAGCCCGCACCGACCGGATCGCCCAACGACCAACTGGGGAAATTCGCCGCGGTTGTCCTCGCCGACACGGAAACCACCTGGAAAGCTCTTCTTGGACAGCGGTATGAAGATCCTCGCCTGGTTCTCTTTTCCGGCGCGGTGCAGTCGGCCTGCGGCACCACCTCCTCGGCCGTCGGGCCCTTCTATTGCCCCGGCGATCACAAAGTCTATCTCGACTTGTCCTTCTTCAACGCAATGTCACAGCGACTTGGCGCCTCCGGCGACTTTGCCCAGGCCTACGTGATTGCGCATGAAGTCGGCCACCACGTGCAAAATCTCATGGGCATAGCAGAGAAGGTGACGCGCCTCCAGCACCAGGCCTCTGAACGAGAAAGGAATGCCTTGTCAGTGCGAATGGAACTGCAGGCCGATTGTTTCGCCGGCGTCTGGGGCTACCACGCCAAGCGTGAGCGTAACCTGATCGAGCCAGGCGACTTCGAAGAAGGGCTGCGTGCGGCCGCGGCTATCGGCGATGATCAACTCCAGAAAATGTCACGCGGCTATACCAGGCCGGAAAGTTGGACTCATGGATCGTCTGAGCAACGCATGACCTGGCTCCGCAAAGGGATGGAGACCGGGGATCCCAACGCCTGCGACACCTTCTCGAGCCATCAACTCTAGCCGCTACATGGATCATGAGCAGGACCAGCCGGAAACCTCCTCCGCACAGGGCATCTGCGCAACCTTACTGGCCGATGCGCCCTGGAATGAAAAATCCGTCATCGCCGCTGCGGTGATGACTGTCGGAAGCCTCGCCTCATGGGTTGCTGATCTCTCATCGCCTGCTCTGGTAGGCATCGGTGGCAGCTATCTGGGGGGATTCTTCTTTGGCTGGGCGTTCCGGCGATTTCTGAAAATGGCCGCGCTGATCACCGGTGGGTTGCTGACCTGCATCGCCGTATTGGAAGATACCGGCTGGATCGATCTAGATTGGACGGCAGTGGAAAGGCACATTAGCCACGCCATCGCGGCCGTACATCAGGGAGCTGAAGGACTCAAACACATCCTCTCTGGATATCTCCCTTCAACGGGGGCAGGAGCGGTCGGAGTGTTCTTCGGATTTCGCAAAAAGTAGCGAGGCAAAGTCAAACACAGGGACTGCTGACCAACAAGAAGTACCCGCTACCTTTCACCATCGGACATATCAATCAGCTATTTTTTGTCCTGAGGAGTTTCTTGAATAGGTTTTTTATCTGATCTCTTATCGGTAATCTTCTTGAAGGTCTCTCCGATCGCAGAGCCGATCTTGGGAATTTCTTTTTCCACGTTCCGCGCGGCGCTCTTGAGCCCGCGCCCCAGATCGTCCACTGTGATACCTTTGTTTCCCTCCGTCTTCTGACTCTCAGCGGAAGCCAATCCAGATCCTGAGATGAGAATGGAACTAAGCACCAAGAGACAACCGGTCATCCTTATTCGACACATATGCACCTCCTGAGTTCCGATCAACTATACCATGTGCCGAAACACCACTACCTACAATGGCTCCCACACCTCTCATTGTAGCGCTTTTTTCCTTGCTCCGCGGCAATTGATCTTGTGTTGGGTGGAGGATGAACGAAGTCAGTGCGGTGTGCTGTGCCCGGGGAGCGCTTGATACCACCCATTGGCTTGAGCCAATGCCACCGGGCAGTCGAACAACCGACTGAGGTTGGCTTCTGTGAGGACAGCGCGTTTCTCCCCTCCTGAAGAATCTTTCCTTGCTTCAAGAGCACGACACGCTTCACATCCGGAGGAATCTCGTGAATGTGGTGCGTCACCAGCAACAGCGTTTTCCCTTTCCGTATATAGGCGCGAACGAGATCCAGATAGTGAAACGTCGCCGTCAGATCGAGTCCGCTCGTCGGTTCGTCGAGCACGAGCGCCGCCGGCTCATGCACTAACGCGCGGCCGAGGAGGCATCGCCGCTGCTCTCCCGTCGACATCTCCCCAAACCGTCGATCCTTCAACGAACCTGCACCCATCTCTTGCAACATGTCGTCCGCCCGCGCGAGATGCGCGTAACTGA
The DNA here is from genome assembly GCA_963775905.1 of Nitrospirota bacterium. Taxonomy (GTDB): domain Bacteria; phylum Nitrospirota; class Nitrospiria; order Nitrospirales; family Nitrospiraceae; genus Palsa-1315. The sequence goes on from CAVZKI010000014.1 coordinate 42,134, forward strand.
AATCTTGATGGCCATAGATCCCGATGCTGGCGTAGAAACCGGACAGGACCACTTTCAGGCCGGTCACTTGGTCCATATACTGATGTTGAAGATCATGGGACACCATCCCTAAACGCTTGCGGACGTCCCACACATTCCATTGCTCTTCGCCGAACAACCGGATGCGCGTCGCGTCATTCGGGACCGGATGGACTTCGCCAGCCAGCAACTTCAACAGGGTCGATTTGCCTGCCCCGTTCGGGCCAAGGATGGCGGTGTGGACTCCTTCTTCAAGTGTGAAAGAAAGGTCTTCGAACACGCAGGTGTCGCCCCGATAGACGGTGGCCTTCTCGATTTCGAGGATGGGACCTGCCTGAAGGGACGGTGAGGTCATACCGCAACTAGTGGGACTAAGCTTCGTCTGGGTCAGGATTGATCTTCGCGGTGGGTTTCTGTGTTCCCGAGGCCGCACGTTTTTTCAGCGAGCCGGAAATCTTCGGAGTCTTCGTCGTCACATCGGCGTTCTGTGCGCGGTGCAGCAAGGCATGGTCCATGAGCACCAGCGCCATCATGGCTTCAGCAATCGGCGTCGCTCTGATGCCGACGCAGGGATCGTGACGGCCGTTCGTCTCGACGGTAACCGGCTTGCCCTGTTTATCGATGGACCGACGGGCCACACGGACACTCGAAGTCGGCTTGATCCCGATCGTGACCACAATATCCTGCCCAGTTGAAATACCGCCAAGAATTCCGCCGGCATGATTGGTCACAAAGCCATCCGGTGTCAGCTCGTCCCCATGCTCTGACCCACGCTGCGTCACAGAACTGAAACCCGATCCGATCTCGACGGCCTTCACCGCATTGATGCTCATCATGGCCCCAGCGAGATCGGCATCGAGCTTCGCGTAGACCGGCCCACCCCATCCCACTGGCACAGACTCGGCAACCGTAGTGATCTTGGCCCCCACTGAGTCACCTGCTTTGCGCAGCTCATCCATGAACGATTCAAGCTTCGGCACAACCTCTGAGCTTGCGGAGAAGAATGGATTTTTGCTGACCTCGCCCCAACTCTTAAACGGCGCTTCAAGCGGGCCAAGCTGACTCAGGTAGCCACGAATCAGGACACCGTACTTCTCCCTGAGCCATTTCTTCGCAATCGCCGCTGCCGCCACTCGCACCGCCGTCTCTCGCGCAGACGCGCGCCCGCCGCCGCGATGATCGCGAATGCCATATTTCTGCCAATAGGTATAGTCCGCGTGACCGGGCCGGAAGGTATCGATCAAATTGCCGTAATCCCTGCTGCGGGCATCTTCGTTTCGAATGAGCAGCGCAATCGGGGTGCCGGTGGTCTTGCCTTCAAAGACACCGGAGAGGATTTCGACGGTATCAGATTCTTGCCGTTGCGTCACGTGGCGCGACGTGCCTGGCTTGCGCCGATCGAGGTCCTGCTGGATGTCATCGACAGAGAGGGCCAGACCGGGCGGACAGCCATCCACGACACAACCAATAGCAGGCCCGTGGCTCTCGCCGAATGACGTGATGGTGAAGACTGCGACCAAACGAATTGCCTGCCATGGGGCGGATGATTCCTCCCTACTCGACGAGATCGAGCTTGATGCGCAATTCCTTTAACTGATCGGCACTGACGGCAGACGGCGCATCGGTCAGCGGACACTGTGCCCGTTGCGTTTTGGGGAACGCGATCACGTCGCGAATCGAGTCAACCTCCCCCAATAGCATGATGAGCCGATCGAGCCCGAAGGCAATCCCGCCATGCGGAGGCGCCCCATAGTCGAGCGCGTCGAGCAAGAAACCGAACTTCGCCTGCGCTTGATCCTTGTTGATGCCGAGCAAGTCGAGAATGCGCAGCTGGATATCGCTCCGATGGTTCCGGATACTCCCACCACCGATTTCGCTTCCGTTCAACACCATATCATAGGCCTTCGCCCGTACTTTGAGTGGTTCCGAGTCCAGGAACGCCACATCCTCGTCCATCGGCGCAGCAAAAGGATTGTGCATGAAGATGTACCGCTTCTCTTCCGGCGAATAGTCCAGCAAGGGGAACTCAACGACCCACAGCGGCTTCCAGGCAGTTGTATCGATCAGCTTCAGCTCTTCACCCAGCAATAGCCTGATGCGACCCAGCACGTCGTGGACAACGGCGGCCTTGTCTGCGCCGAAGAGAACTAAATCGCCCGGCTTGGCGTCGGGAAGGGCCGCCGCGAAAGCCTTCGCATCCAGGAACTTGGCGATCACAGACTCAAGCTGCCCCTCCGCTGTGATCTTGAGCCAGGCGAGCCCCTTCGCGCCAAAACTCTTGGCCATCTCACCGAGCGAATCGATCCGGCTTCGCGGCGTGGCCGCTCCACCCTTCACGATCAGCGCCTTCACGATCCCGCCTTTGGTCGCCGCCTCCCTGAATACCTTGAACTCGCTCGCCGCCGCAAAGGCGGTGACGTCATGCAGCGGCATGTCGAAGCGCAGGTCCGGCTTGTCCGACCCGTAGCGGCCCATCGCCTCGGCATAGGTCATACGCGGGAATGGAGTCGGCAGTTGGACACCACCCGCCTCACGAAACACCGTGACGATCATCTGCTCCATCAACCTCATGACTTGCTCGCGGTCGGCAAAGGACAGTTCCGCGTCGATCTGTGTAAATTCCGGCTGCCGGTCATTGCGCAGATCCTCGTCGCGGAAGCAGCGCGCGATCTGATAGTAGCGATCGACCCCGCTCGCCATGAGCACCTGCTTGAAGAGCTGCGGCGACTGAGGAAGCGCGTAGAATTGACCGGGGTTCACTCGGCTCGGCACCAAATAGTCCCGCGCGCCTTCCGGCGTGCTCTTGGTCAAAATCGGCGTTTCCACTTCAAGAAAGCGTTCCGCATTCAGAAATCCACGGACGGCCTGCATGATGTCATGTCGGAGGCTCAAGAGCCGCTGCATCTTTGGACGCCGAAGATCCAGGTAGCGGTATTTCAGCCGGATCGACTCCGTCACTTCGGCATCGTCTTCGATCACGAACGGCGGCGTCTTCGATTCATTCAGAATCTCCACAGCATCCACGAAGATTTCGATCTCGCCCGTGGGCAGGTTGGGATTCTTAGACTCTTCCGGACGGGCCATCACTTGGCCCGTCACCGACACAACACACTCGCTCCGCAAGGCGTGGGAGGCTTGATGCACCGCTGCATTACGCTCGGCGTTACACACCACCTGCGTGATCCCGGTTCGATCCCGCAGATCGATGAACATCACCATGCCGTGGTCACGCCGCCCCTGAACCCAGCCGTTCAAGACGACGGTCTGCCCGACTGCGGCTTTCGTGAGCTCCCCGCACCGATGAGTTCTGGCCTTCATGCCACCTTCGCTTTCTTGGAACGGGCCCATCCGACCCGACTGACCGGCCTCTTTGGACGTGGAACCTGCTTCTCTGTGTCCTCTGCTGAGGCCAGCTTCTGTTCTGCAAGTTCGCGCAACGCGTTCGCTTCACGGTCGGTCAGGTACCTGAACTCGCCGGACTCCAGATCGCCCAAGGAGAGCGGACCCATCTTAATCCGCGTCAGCTTCAAGACCGGGTGACCGACCGCTTCCAACATACGCTTCACTTGGTGCTGCCGCCCTTCGCGGATCGTCATTTCGAGCCAAGAGTTCTGCTTGGCCTTTTTGACCTTCTTGACGATAGCCGGACTGGTCAGGCCATCTTCCAGCTGCACACCCTGTTCTAACTGACGGATGTGTTCATCCGTCACCACCTGTTTGACCTTAATGAGATACGTCTTCGGCACATGGTAGCGGGGATGGAGCAACGTCTGAGCCAAGTCGCCATGATTGGTCAGGAGCATCAACCCTTCGCTGTCGAAGTCCAAACGACCGACGGGAAACACCCGCACCGAGATCCCGCGAAGGTAGTCCTTCACCGTCGGCCTGCCTCCCGGATCATTCAACGTCGACATCACGTTCTTCGGCTTATTCAGCAACAGATAGACGTACGGCTGGGTGGAACTCAGGTGCTTGCCGTCCACCTTGATGTGGACGCGATCCGGATCAACCTTGGTGCCGAGCTCCGTCACAACCTTGCCGTTGACGGTCACTCGCCCGGCCGCAATCCATTCCTCGGCTTTTCGCCGCGAGGCCAATCCGGTTCCGGCAATGATTTTTTGCAGTCTAACTTCCATATCTCGTTAATCGTGAGGATCGGTGTAATGGCGTATCGAACGGCACATGCACCTTCTCGATTGCGACGCTTAACCACTAACCACTCACGTCCTATTCCCATTCGATAGTCGCCGGCGGCTTCGAGCTGATGTCGTACACCACCCGGTTCACGCCCTTCACTTCATTGATGATCCGGTTCGACATCTTCCCCAGCACGTCATTCGGAATCTTGGCCCAATCGGCCGTCATGCCATCCAAGCTCGTGACCGCACGGATGGCGATCACATACTCATACGTCCGCTGATCGCCCATCACTCCGACGGTGCGAATCGGCAGCAACACGGCGAAGGCTTGCCAAATATCGTTATAGAGCCCTGCCGTTCTGATCTCCTGATCGACGATCGTTTCCGCGGCACGCAAAATCATCAACCGCTCTTTCGTCACCGACCCCAACATGCGAATCGCCAGTCCAGGACCTGGAAACGGTTGACGCCAGATGATCTCATCCGGCAGACCCAGTTCCTTCCCCAGCACGCGGACTTCATCCTTAAAGAGTTCCCGCAGCGGTTCAATGAGCTTCATCTTCATACGGGCTGGCAACCCACCGACGTTGTGATGCGTCTTAATGGTGGCCGACGGGCCCTTGAAACTCACACTTTCAATCACGTCCGGATATAGGGTGCCTTGGACAAGATATTTGATGCCCTTGAGCTTCTTGGATTCCTCTTCGAAATTCTTAATGAACTGCCGGCCAATAATCTTCCGCTTCCGTTCAGGATCCGTCACATTCCGGAGGCCCGCCAGAAACTGATTGGTCCGATCGAGAATCCGCAAATTAAGGTGCATCTGCGAGGCAAAGGTCTTCTCCACCTGATCACGCTCACCCGCCCGCAGAACCCGTTGTCTACGAAAATACAGGTCAGCTGGTCGCCAATGGCCCGATGGGTCAACGCGGCGGCCACGGACGAATCCACGCCCCCGCTCAAGGCACAAATCACCCGTTCCTTGCCGACTTGCTCTCGAATCTGCTGCACCGCCGTATCCACATACGACTGCATCGTCCAGGTCGGCTGACAACCACAGATGTCGTAGACGAAATTACGGAGCAGCCTCGTCCCTTCCGGCGTATGAACCACTTCCGGATGAAACTGGAGGCAATAGATCCGGCGCTTGTGATCGTTGCGCTTCATCGCAGCAATCGGTGAATTGCCGGTATGCGCGATGGATCGGAAACCCGGCGGCATCCGTTCAATACGGTCTCCGTGCGACATCCAGACGACGGTCGAACCGTCTGTGCCGATGCCCTTAAAGAGATCGCTCTTGTCGTCGATTGTGAGATCGGCCCGGCCGTACTCCCGGTGCTTGGATTTGGCCACCTCCCCGCCTGAGAGATGTGTCACCAGCTGCATGCCATAGCAGATGCCGAGAATGGGAATACCTTGATCGAAGAGTTCTTTGGGAACGCTCGGCGCCTTCTTCTCATACACGCTGGAGGGGCCACCCGACAGTACGATGCCTTGCGGGCGATAGGCGAGAATGGTCGCCAAGGGAACGGTGCAGGGCAGAATTTGCGAGTAGACTTGGGCTTCGCGAATGCGGCGTGCAATCAGTTGTGTGTATTGCGACCCGAAGTCGAGGACCAGGATTCTATTGTGCCAGAGTTCCATGAAGACGTTAATCGTGCAGCGTTAAACGTGAACGTGAGAGATTTGAACGGTGAGGCGTCACTACGATTAACGATTCACGGTTAACGCTTAACGAGGAGATCTACTCCCAATCCATCCGGTAATTCGGCGCTTCCTTCGTGATAATCACATCGTGCACGTGGCTTTCGCGGAGACCTGCGACCGTCTGCCGAATAAACGTGGCCTTCTGCTGTAAGTCCGAGATCGTCTTGCACCCGCAATAGCCCATGCCGGACTTCACTCCGCCGATCAATTGGTAGATGACGGCCGAGAGTTTCCCCTTGTAGGGGACGCGCCCTTCGATACCCTCAGGGACCAGCTTCTGCACCGGGCGCCCGCCTTGCCCGTACCGATCTCCGCCGCCTCGCTCCATTGCACCGATCGAGCCCATGCCGCGATACACTTTATATGTCCTGGCTTGGTACAGTTCGGTTTCCCCAGGCGATTCTTCCGTGCCTGCCAAGAGTCCGCCGAGCATCACCGAGGAGGCGCCCGCTGCCAAGGCCTTCGTGATATCGCCTGAATGCTTGATTCCGCCGTCTGCAATGATCGGGATCCCGTTGCCCGCAAGGACTTTTGCGCAATCGGCAATCGCTGTCAGCTGCGGCATCCCGGCTCCGGACACGATACGGGTCGTACAAATTGAGCCAGGCCCCACACCCACCTTCACGGCATCGGCGCCGGCCTTCAACAAATCCTTCGCGGCCTCGGCGGTGGCAATATTCCCGGCTATCAATTCAAGATCCGGGTGACGTTTCTTGATCATCTTGACCGTATCCAGCACCGCTTGCGAATGCCCGTGGGCGGTATCGACCACAATCACGTCTACCCCTACCTTCTTGAGCCGCGCCACGCGATCTTCCGTCTCCGGCCCCACACCCACAGCCGCACCCACGCAGAGCCGACCATGTCCGTCCTTGCATGCGTTGGGATACATGATGCGTTTTTCGATATCCTTGATGGTAATAAGCCCTTTGAGCTCGAAATGTTTGTTGACGACCGGAAGCTTCTCGATCCGATGCTCGTGCAACACCTCGCGAGCCTTTTCCAAACTTGTCCCTTCGGGCGCCGTGATCAGTTTGTCTCGCTTCATGATTTGCGAGACCTTCAAATCCATCCGGGTTTCGAACCGCAGATCACGATTCGTGAGAATACCGACCAATTTCTTGTCTTTCGTAACGGGAATCCCTGAGATCCGGTATTTCGCCATCAACTCGTGGGCATCGCGAATCGTTTGATCGGGCGAAATCGTGATCGGATCGAGAATCATGCCGCTCTCGGATTTCTTAACCCGGTCCACTTCTGTCGCCTGATCCACTGGCGACAACACTCGATGAATGATCCCGAGGCCGCCTTCGCGGGCTATGGCGATGGCCAAACGGGACTCAGTGACGGTATCCATGGCCGAGCTGATAATGGGAATGTTGATCTTGATGTGGCGCGTAAGCCTCGTGCGCATGTCCACTTCACTCGGCAAGACCTGAGACTTGGCCGGAACCAACACGACGTCATCGTAGGTCAGTCCTAAGCGTGGTTCATTATCCAACATGATTGCTCCGTCATCACGTCCGAATGTCTAGCAGGATGCTGAACGTCATAAAGTCAAGGTCGGTACACGACCTGAAAGCTTTCATGCTTTAAAGACTTGACGACTTTATGACTTGAGACTGTCAGACTCCTGCGTCGAGCTCTGCTGCTGTCTCAGCGTCATCCTGGAGCCGTTCGCTCCCCTCATCCGCCGGCATGAACTGTTCAACCCGGGTGTTCCCGCTATCGACGACAAATACACTTCCTCTGAGATCGACCGCGATGCCGTAGGGGAAGTTGAACTGCCCTTTGCCGTTCCCAAATCCACCCCACTGAGTGATGAAATTACCTTCTCTATCGAACTTCTCGATACGGTGATTGCCGGTGTCCGATACGTAGACATCGCCGGCTCCATCGACCGTAATGCCCCAGGGAGATCGCAACTGACCCGCCTCCTGTGCGAGCGGGCTGCTTGCGTGGCCCGGTTCGGCACTGCCTCCCCACTTGGCCAGCAACTGTGGAAGCACGTTGGTGCTGGTGTCGAACTTCTGAATCCGGTGATTACCCATGTCGACGACGTACACAAACCCATCCGTCTGGTCCACGGCCACGCCGCGCGGGAAGTAGAACTGGCCGTCTCCGTTCCCGAAGCTGCCCCAGGACATGATGAACTCCCCGTTCATATCGAATTTCTGCACGCGGAAGTTGGCGCTGTCGACCACATAGACATACCCACGCACCCGATCGACCGCGATGCCCCAGGGTGAGTTGAACTGCCCTTCGCCGTTTCCTCGCGACCCGAACTTCATGAGATAGCCGCCGAGCTTCCCGTCGAATTTCTGGACGCGGTGATTGTTCGTATCGACCACCCAGACATCTCCCTTGCCATCGCACGCAATCCCGGTAGGGTTATGGAAATTCGCATTGGCCGAACCAAAATTTCCCCAGAGAATAATGAAGTTCCCGGCATTGTCGAATTTCTGAACCCGGTTATTGCCATTGTCGACCACAAACAGCGATCCTTGCTGATCGACACAGAGACCGTACACCGGGGCCATGAACTCGCCGCCATGCAGCAATGATGCGCCGCGGCCAGTACGGCCCCATTGGGACACGCACAGGTACCCCGACGTATTGACCAAAATCGTGGTGCTCGCAGGGATGGAGACGTTCCCTCCCACATCCTTAAACCAGACGTAGATCGACTTCTGCCCATCTCCCAGGCGACAAAATAAACGGAATCGTCGAGCCGAACTTGGTGGCCGGCGTCACATCAACCCATCCCGGCGTCCCCGCCATGGGAGTCATAGGCGCCTCCGAGATAAAGTAGGCCGCCACGCCGGTATCGACATCGTTCGCTGATATCGTGGCGATGACTTCCGGCGTATTCGTCATGAACGCGCCATGATTGATCACGGCATAAGGATTTTGCGGCGCCGTGATATCGATGAGCACCGGCGTGGCCGTCACTTCACTCGACAACTCGCTTTCGGCGCCGGTCTCGAATACTGCGGTCACGGCATAGTGGTACGGGGTATCGTTCGAAAGACCGGTGTGCGCATAGGGATTCATCACGCCTTCAATTTTCGTCGCCGTCTGGGTCGTGAGCTTCGGGACGGTATTGAAATACAGGTTATAGGACTGGGCGCCAGGGACCTCCATCCAACTCAGGAAGGCTTCCGTATCGCCGGCTTTGACCGCCACGCTGTGGGGCGGCGGAGTCTCACTCGGCACCTGACTGGTTGACGCCTCATCCTTCCCGCGATTGAGTTCTTCGTCCGTCGGCACATACTTAAGAATGCGGCCATTGCCGCTGTCGACCACATACACCGCGCCTTCTTTGTCGACCGCGATCCCGTAGGGAAAATTCAGCTGCCCTTCTGTTCGTCCGCGGTTTCCCCAGGCACAGAGGAACGTCCCGTTGCCGTCGAACTTTTGGATGCGATGGTTTCCGGTATCGACGACATAGACGTTGCCGAGCGCATCGCAGGCAATCCCCCAGGGGGACTTGAATTGGCCAGGGCCCGCCCCCTCTCGACCCCACTTGGCAAGGAAGCTACCACGGGCATCGAACTTCTGAATGCGATTATTGCTTTCATCGGCCACGAAGATATTACCGACAAAATCGACCGCCACGCCACGGGGGAAAAAGAAGGCGCCGTCGAAACTCCCGTCACGGCCCCACTTGAGCAGGGCCTGCCCGTCAGAAGTGAACTTCTGAATGCGTGCGTTGCTCGTGTCGGAAACGTACAGATTCCCTTCCGCGTCCGTCGCCAGCCCCCAGGGTACATCGAACCTGCCCAGATCGGCCCCACGCCACGCAAACCCGAACTTACCCCAGGCCTGCATCACATTGCCGTCGAGATCGAATTTCTGCATGCGATTATTGCCGCTGTCTGCGATATAGAGCACGTCATTCGGCCCGACCGCCAATCCACGCGGATAGTAGAAGCTCCCTTCCTGCGAAGAGGGGTCGCCGCCCCATCGCGCGAGAAATTTCCCGGACTTGTCGAGCTTCTGAATCGAATGGTTATCGGTATCGGCGACGTAGATATTGCCATCCTTATCGAGCGTGATCCCCGTGGGCGAGCTAAACTCCCCGTCGTCCACGCCTTCCCGACCGATACTCATGGCCAACAGATAGGGCGAGGGAATCGCCATGACCTCTTGAGACTCGAGACTCTCCCCCTTCTGCGTCACCACGGTGACGACGTAGTGGTAGCAGGTCCCGTTGGCCAGATCGTCATGGACAAACGGACTCTGGGTGCCTTCCAAACAGGTACCTTTATCTTTTTTCACCCCAATGACGGCTTTGAAGTCGTCGGCGGAGGCAATCGGACGCGTGAGATCGGAGAACTTGATCATCACGCCCTTGGTGGTTTGGAAATAGAGATTGTAGTACATGGCATCCGGAACCGGATCCCACGTTATCGTAATACGCCCATTGCCTGACTTCGCTTGTACGTTGTGAGGCGCTTGCGGGAGCTCTTCTTCCTCTGCCACCGAATCGCCGGCACCCCATTCTCCCTGGGTACCTTCGATGGTCAGATGCGTTCGATCACACTCAAACATCTCGTCGAGCAGCCAGGCTTTGATCATGTGGTGGTGCATCCTGTTGCTAAAGCCGCCCGGTTAGAAGAAACAAGGGGTCTTTCAATGGCTTAGAATTGGATTGAGAAGTCTAACAAAGCGGCGGAAAGAGAGTCAACGGGGGCCCTCGCCACTCTTCTTGCTCGCGGAGGCCGCACGATGAAAAGGATGGGAAGGAGCGGCCAGGTGCCCTTCCAAGAGAGGGGGAAGCAAGCGAGCTTGGATGGATCATATAGATGGATGACGGGCGCGCGTTGCGCGAGCACGGGGATCGTCCCAGCTCACCCCACCTCCCTTTTCAGCATCCTGCTAGTGACTCTTCTTCGATCGGCAAGAGGGCCTGCTCGGACTCGCCGAGTTCTTTGAATTCACGCAACGGCGGGAGCTGGCTCAAATCTTGTAGTCCGAAATGCTCGAGGAAAAACTTGGTCGTCCCATACATGATCGGCCGCCCCGGCACGTCTTTTCGCCCAACGATCCGCACCAGCTTACGCTCACACAATGTGCGCAGGACACCGGATGTTTCGACGCCACGAATCTCTTCGATCTCGGACCGCACGAGCGGTTGTTTGTAGGCAATAATGGCGAGGGACTCGAGCGCGGAGCGAGAGAGCTTTTGCGCCGCCTTGGCTTTATCCATCCGTTTCAGCCAGGGCCCATACTCCTGCTTCGTCACCAGCCGATACCCTCCTGCGACCTGCACAAGCTGAATGCCTCGCCCATCCTGATCTAAATCGTGCGTGAGAATTCCCAGTGACTGAACCACTTCGGCTTTTGAGACCGTCCCCAAGATAGCCATCAGCCGAGCGACCGGCACGGGTTCGGGCGACACGAACAAGACCGCTTCGAGAATGGCTTTGAGTTCCCGCGCGTCGATGGCCTCCGTCTGGCTGTTCACCGCCTCGACGCCGGCTTCTTTTGCCCCATCGTCTGACACCCCGTTGCCCTCACTTACCGACGCTGTCTCTGCCAGAGCTAACTCGTCTGTTTCTTGTTCCACAGTTGGGCTCATGCTCCCCTCCATTCAGCATCATCCAATTCTGCCGGGTCTGGTACGAGTGAGAAGCCGCGCGACACGAGAATCGGCCCAAAATGTTCTGCTTGGAACACCCGAGCCGTTCGAAGCCGAATGAGTTCCAGCAACGCCAAAAACGTGACAATGATAACAAGACGATGGCAGGACGGCTCGAAGAGCTCGACAAAATTCACGGAGTCCTGCCCCTCCAAGATTTCCAAAATCGCGTTCATCCGCTCCCGAACCGTCAAGTTGTCGGGCAAAATCTCCATTGGCGTCTTGCCGGAATTGCGAGCGAGGATTCCCTGCAACACATCCACTAAATCGAACAGGCTGACATTGTCCAGCAGCGTCTCGTCCGATTTCAATTCGACCGCCTGGCTCTGTTCACGACTGTAAATCTCCCGCCACAACCGCTCGTGTTCGTCCAACTGACGGGCAGCGTCTTTGAATTTCTTGTACTCGAGCAGCCGCCGCACCAATTCCTCACGGGGATCAGGCCCGTCTTCCTCATCAGCCGCCGTCTCATCGGCGGGAAGCAGCATCTTGGATTTGATCTGGAGCAAGGTCGCCGCCATCACGAGAAATTCCCCCGCGACAGTCAGATTCAGGCCTTCCATCGCCTGAATATAGGTGAGGTATTGCTGGGCAATCAGGTGGATGGGAATGTCGTAGATGTTGATCTCGCTCTTCTTAATGAGATGGAGCAAGAGATCGAGGGGCCCTTCAAAGTTCTCGATGCGAACCTGATAGGGCAGTTCGGTTTGTTCCGTGGCGTCGAAGTGGTTATCCACAAGCGGACTTATACCAGACTTGGGGGAGGCGGAGCAAGTCTCCATCTATTAGTAGTGGTGAACGAGGGGGAGGCCTCCTCGTCACCGCCGCCGAATCAGGTAGACGATCAGCAGGGCGCCGAATACCAGAAGAGAGAGAATGATTGCATACTGTCCTGTCTGATTTTCGAGCCCCAAGGGTGCCTGTCCGGTCGCCGATCTAGCCACCCTGGTAAACTGTGAACCCTTTTCGAAAAAGGCTCTGGAGAAATCGTCTCGTCCCTTGAACGACGCATCGGAAAAATCCGCCGTCGATCGGAACGTGGCCCGGCGAAAGTACGCGTCCCCGTCGAACAGGGTAAAGGTAAAAAATGCCTCGCGGTCGAATGATGCTTCAGAGAAATCCGCCAGGCCTTGAAAGCGGCTCCCGGAAAACCCGGTGCCCAACTTGAAAGAGGTGCGCGACAGATTGACATCCTTCTCGAAGACCACCTCCAAAAACTCCGCCAGCCCGTTGAACCCCGACTGCTGGAATGTGACCGCCCCCTGAAAGACAGATCGGTGAAATCTCGTATGAGGGCCAAACGCCGTTTTCTCAGCAAACACGTCGCGCAGAAACCGGCCTTGCACAAAATAGCTCTCCCGCAGGAACCGCGCGCCTGACAACGTCACCGGCTGAAGGAACAGGGTCCGTGAGAGATCCACCATCTGTTCAAACCTGGTCCCGCTGAACGTCACAGGCCCCTTCACCACCAGCAGCCCTTGTGGCGATCCGTGCCTGATCGCTCCGCGCACCACCGAATTGACGATCATCATGGAGCCGGGAATCACTCGTACCTCTCGTCCCTGCAGCTCTTTCATCCCCTCAAGCTCGGACGGCAACGGACCCACGGGCAACGTATCCAGAGACAGATCCCCGCGAATGACCACCCCTGAGAGATCAATCCCTTTCCCTTCCCTGAACGCCTGCAGCAGTTGCGCCGCATCCACCGCTCGCGCCTCTCGCTCTTGCTCCGTGCAGTCGGCGCCCAGATGGCGCGTCAATGCCGCTCCAGGCCCTGAGGCAGACGTCTCCACCTGACAGTTCGAGGCAGCGGCACCGAGCGGCAACCAAAGAATAGCCAGCCCTCCCACCATGATCCATGCAGATCTCCAATTTATCATGCAGGCCCTTATACGGAATGCCATGGCCCAACGCAAGGCAAGGAGCCTGTCCGGCATTGCCTTCGTGACGAGGCAAAGGAGGTGTGGCCAGATGCGAGGCCGCAGGCCCGGAAAAACCGGAGGTGTATTCGATGGAATACATTGAGGATTTGTTCGGGCCGAGAACGACGCAGATGGCCACGGATCGTTCACCGCAGTAGAAGGGTCTATGTCAGACAGGCTCCTAGGACCGCCAATTCGCTGTACTGCCCACCAGGATTTGCTACACTTTTGCGAGCAGACGTATAAACGACCGACACCGTTTGTGGTTTGTCTGGTTCAACCAAACAAACAAGACAAACCAAACAGACCAGAGCAACCAGCCTGCTTAGGAGCCCCACGATGCCACGCCACCTTGCTATTATCTATATGCTGATTGCCACCCTCCTTTGTGGAATCCCGGTCTCGGTCTCAGCGAACACGGTCATCGAACTCCCGGTCCTGGCGGCCATTCGCCAAAACAATCTCGGCGTGTTTGAAATCCTGCTGATGTGGTGGGACAAGAAATCGGAGCCGAATCCCGTTCAACTCCAATGGCTCCTCGCCGGCGTACGACTGGGAAACGAGCATTTGGGCGCCATGGCTCAGGCCTTTGCCTATGCTGTCGAACGCACGCCCTCGGTCCAGCATAGCGGGACCGTCTCTGTGCAAGGGGTGGCCTATCGACCCGCAGGCAGCGACGGACCAAGCGCCGGCGCGGCTATGGCCGTGGGATTCATCGCCATGTTCAAGGGGGAGCATATTCAGCGGGGTATTGCCCTGACCGGAACCATTGAACCAGAAGGACAGATCGGCCCGGTGGGCAGTCTCCCGGATAAGATTCGTGCCGCCGCACGAGAAGGCTATCGCACCGTGTTGGTTCCACGCGGGCAGATTTATGACGCGCGGTGGAACCTGAACGAACTGGGACTTCAGCTCAATGTGACGGTGAAGGAAGTCGACACAATCGATGAGGCGTATCAGCTGATGACAGGCCAACGGATCTAGCAGGATGCTGAAAAAGTGCCGCCGGCGATTCCGTGCTCGTGCAACGCGCTGTCGAGACTCCTCACGTTGGACGCGCGCAGTAGGGTTCACCCCAGCCACCTTATCAAGTGATAGTTCGCTGCGGCCTTGCTGAACGGCCTTTTTGAGCATCCTGCTAAGCTGTGGCACCCTGCATGATCGCGTCATACTCCGCTTGCGTCAACCGATGCATGCCCAACCTCAATCGTCGAGTGAGTTCGGCCTGATCGGCAATCTGCAACACGCTGAGCAACAGCGTCTGACTCGCAGCGGATGAGCAGGCCAACCGGCGCACCCCGTTGATTCGCACAAAGCCAAATCTGGTCTCAGTTCTCAGCTCGTCGCTGAGGAACGCATCCAACGCGGAAAAGTCCAACACAGGCGACAGGATCTGAAACTCGGCACAGAGCCCGACCTTCAGCACATACACAAGCCCACGGGACTCCGCATCAAGATATGTTTGCAGATTCGTCCGGATCAGCCCAGTGCAGAGCCCCCAGAGGCCGTGCCCGAGTTGCAGCTCGGCACTTTCCTCCGAAGTGCGTTCTCGCAAGGCCCCGGCCACAAACAAAAAATGACTCATTGGTGATTCATCGCAGAAGAATCAGCGGGAGGAGGATGATACAGATGGGGAACGGACGCCATGATACTGGGAAGGACTCACAGTGTCATCCAGCCGGACGACTAGACCGAGTCGTCCAGAATAGGCATCCTATGCGTGTATCAGTGCGTGTGGTAATCGTCTGCGTCGTCTAACAGGCCTTCACGTTTTTCAGGAAAATCGGCGTCTTCATCTTCCCCGTCCAGGTGTGAGCTCTTCTTCCACATCTTCATCGGCCTCAACAGCGATATCCACATCATCCTCGCCCAGCTCCTCGTCAAGATCGGGATCTTTCAGCATCGGTGACCCTATCGGCTGCGAAAACAAGGACTTCTGGGGCCCCTCATCCACGAACGGCTTCACGGATTTTTTATCGAGGGCTGGGGCCGCTGGTTTGGACGAAACAGTTGGAACCGTCATCACCACCGGTTTCTTCTGAACCGCCTTGGATGCCGCGGCAGAACGCTTCTTGGCAGTCTTCTTGGAAGTTTTCTTGGCTACCTTCTTGGCAGCTTTCCTTCTAGCTGGTTTCTTGGCCGCCTTCTTCACTGCGGACTTTGCTTTGGCTTTAGCCTTCGAAGCTTTCTTCTTCGCTGGCTTTTTCTTCTTTTTCGCCATCGATTTTCTCCTCTCTCATCCAGTGGATGTCTGACGCGGTCTCCATCTAGCATAACCTTTAGGATCTTGCAACTCACACCTCAACAGGATGCTGAAAAAGCCCGCCAGCGGCGTTCTCGCATCGCTCAGAGGCTCAACGTACCGAAGCGTACGCCTCGCCTCTTCGCTCGCTGCGGCCTTGCTTGGGACAAGGCGCGTCTCGGCGCGCCAGGGATGGGCGGGTCGAGAAGTCTGGCCTTTTTGAGCATCCTGCATTGCGGGTCTACCACCTTGACTCCTGGCGTTGAGTCCCAACGGATGGGAGAATCCTGACAAACAGAATACGGCGTCAAGGGGGAGGGATAAGAATCTTGCAGCGTATCTCGTTACTCGCGCGAGACTTGCGAGAATCCCGGCCCCCCGTGTAGGCTGCGGCGCATAAACAGGTCACGTCGATCATGAAACCAGCTGTCGCCGCGCACGAACCGCTCAGTCTCACCGGAGAGACGCTCAGTCTCCTGGCCTGGCACATCCCCGATCTCGTCTCCTATCAGCACCACGAAGACGAATGGTGGTTCGCCCCCCTCGATGACAACTTGCCAATCGTGCGACTGAACCGCACCGGCCTGGAGATGTTACAGGCGATGAACGGCCACACGGCAGTCGGGGCACTGGTGGAAAAATACGGGGCCCGGGTTTGCGGACCGGACGGACAGCCGGGACAGTGGCACTTGGAACATTGGGCTCTGCCCACCTACTCCCTCTGTTACTACGGCACAGAGCCCCCGGGCGGCCACCGTCACAAGGCCAAGTGGGATCTGCTCCTCCAACAAATTCGGGAAGGCTGGTCCGGACAGGAAGGGTTCGAGGGAGAAGAGCATCTTGAAGACTTTCATCACCACGAACTGACCGACAGCGGTGAAGACGACGGCCACTTCGACCTGATCGAAACCACCGTCTCGCATCTCTTCCGGGAGCCGAACGACACGCTCAACGGCTTGACCTATGGCCGGCTGCTCATGCGTCAATTGCGGAAGCTGGGCTGGTTCACACCCAAACCCCGCGTCATCGTGGAAGTGGGCGGCGGACTCGGATACCTCGCCCGTGAGGTGGGCAGGGAATTCTTGCCGTTTGAAAAGCAGACCATCCGATACATCTCCCTCGACATCACACAGCCCTTCCTCAAGCTGCAAGTCACCCGTGCCAAGGCCGGAGGCTGGGGCGGCATCGGCACCCGCGCCAACGGCGAATGGCTCCCCTTCAAAGACAACTCCGTCGACCTCGTCATCGACAACGAAAATATGGCGGACATGACACCGGTGAAGTTGACCAGGAAAGAACTCCTCGATGGAACAGGCGACAGGCCGCAGCATCAAGAAGCGTTGGATTGGATCAGACGCGTGCGGCTGCCGCTGGGCACAGACCTGCCCGAGGACGTGATCTTCAACCTCGGCCCCTTTCGATTCGTAGCAGAGCTCTGGCGGGTGTTAAAGCCAGGCGGCAGGGCGTTTCTCACTGAATTTGGGGTCGAAGAAGGCTGGCCGTCGCCGGTCAAGCTGCCAGGCCACACTGAATACGAAGTCCAGTACAGCCACCTGCGCCAGGCTACCCGCTGGCTGGGCTTTCAAGAGCGCTATCTCTCGCTGCCTCAATTCCTCGCCATCAAACCAGACACCAAAGTGCTCTGCACCGGCGCGGCCTATACCATTCAGCGGTTCTGCCAGGCCATGAACAAGCCGTTCATCGTGCGCGCCTACAAGGAGAAGGAATTGCAACAGGCCCTGGGCGACATGCTTCCCAAACTGCATGGCTGCCACTATCACGACGTGGCAGATCCTGCCTGGTTCGGCCTTCTCGACTTCAAAGTCTTGTTACTCGAAAAACCAGGCGGGGCCCCGAAAGCCAGCTTCTCGGAGAACAAAGGCTATCGGTGGTACTCACAGAAGTAGGGGCAGGGCAACCAGATGGCTGCTGAGAGAGTAACGGGGAGAGCACTGAAAGGAATCGATCGATCGGAAGACGAGCTGTCTTATTGCACAATGACCCCATACGCTTCAGAAGCCGTTACCCGCGAAGATCGAGCTTAGTTTTCCATCTCTCGACATAGTCCCAATCCACACCAAGTTCGTCCTGGCGAGCCCTGATTTTTTCTAGGTCAGCTTGATCTTGAAGGCGGCCAGCCAGCGTTTTGAGCACAATCAGATCCTCCACTGTAAGAATCGGTACCTGCAGCGAGCCAAACGCCACCAGGCGTCTTCTCACAAGTGCCGTCCGAAGATACTCCGAGTCCGCCAAGATGAAATCAACAACCACTTCCTGATCGTCACGAATGCCCACCGTGCGCCAAATTGAAATCCCCTGGAACACCTGGGAGCAGGATGGACCAAGGTCGAGTCGAACAGGGGCGAGAGCAGGGATTGAATGCCTTCACGGGAGGGCTGCTCGATGAGTATGAGCAGATCAATGTCCGTCGTGGCCCGTGGCTCGACGAGCGCACTGTAGGCCCAGCCCCCGGCTAACGCATAGTTGAGGCCACGTCGATTGAACTCAGCGATGAGAGTGGAAAGCGCCTGAACTAGGAAGGACTCTGCTGCCATGCCTGTTCTTTCGCGCGCCGAATCTCGCGCATCACCTTCCTTATGGCATCGCCGTCCGGCTCTCCCTGCTGCAGAACGGATTGGCGAAGTGCCAACCCAAGCTCGGTCAGCTCGATCGTACAGCGAAGATTGTCGGCAATGCGCGCGTCGTCGAGGCAATCGTGATGCCGTTGCATGGGTTTCTCCACCTGTCTGAGCGGTCTCATAGGAAGTGTACAAGAGGTCCTTAGATTGTAGCAACGTGGATCTAGCAGGATGCTCAAAAATGTCGTTCAGCAAGGCCGCAGCGAACTATCACTTAATTCGGGGTAGCTGGGATGATCCCAATTGCGCGTCGTCCAACGAGGGGAGTCTGCGACCGCGCGTTGCGCGAGCACGGGGATCGTGCCCAGCCATCCCGCCTCCTTTTTCAGCATCCTGCTAAGGAATCGATCAAGGTGTCGGCTTCGGAGAGGACGAGGAGGTGGAACGGGTCCGCTCGGCTTCTTGCTCCGCCAGTTTCTTCTTGATGTCCTCCATTTCCTTCCGTAGCGCGTCCAGATCGGTATCTCGCTGAGTGGGTTCCCCCTTCGCAGGCGTCGGTGGTTGAACGGCAGTCGGTCGCATGTCCGGTGCGGCAGGCATTGTGGCAAGCAGGTTGTAGTCGATCACCAGAGTGGCGTCAGTTGAGTGCGCGTTGCGATAGCTATCGGGGCGTTTGGCGGATTCCGGGATGAAGTGTACCGTGTGGTTCGCCAGTCTGGTCGAATTGTAAATGGGCCGATTGGCCGGGTTATCCGATTCGGCCCGATCCGTCCGGTGGCGATAGCCGGTCAAGGTCAGATATAGCGATCGTCCATAGGCGTAGAGCGAACCCCCCGTCGATTCCTGGGTTATCTCAGACGCACAGACACCGGGAAAACGGACGGAAGACAGGCAGAAGGTCGGCCCGGCGGATTTCGAAGAGATCGGCGCACCAACTTGGACGACGCGAAACCCAACCTGCTGGTCTGCCGCAGCTCTGGTGAGCCCTTCGACCAGGAGCGGCGCCAGGTACTCAACGTCCTCGTCCCTAAACGCTCGAACGGCCTCTGGCTTTTCGGCGACCAGATTGCCCAGGAGCCCGTGGTTCTCCTTAACGACCACGCCGCGAAGGACCCGGGCCATCGTATCTGCCGATAACGTAATGGGATGTGCGGCTTGGAACGATCGATCGGGAATCCGTTCCACATACACCCCACCCCGTTCGGATTCATGGACCGTTAAGTCCAGATCAGGCCCTGTGGCGCAGGCAGCCAAGGCCAGGGTGATTCCGGTTAGCAGGACAAGAGCAAGTCGCGGATGATGAGACATAGGCATTTCGTGCACGGTGTACCAGCCAGCAGTCTAGCATAGCTGAAAGGGCGAGGATACCGGCAACCTATTCCCTAGTCCATCTGGTCTACTCTGGTTGGTCTGGTCCATCTGGTTTGTTTTGTTGCTTGACCCAGAGAAACCAAACAACCCAAAAACGAAACAGACGAGACAGACCAGACAGACCGAACAGACCAAATGAACAAGACAGGCTGGCGGACTTTTTCAGCATCCTGCTAGAGAGCAGGGCAATAGAAAAGCCGAAACCCATCCTACGGGTTTCGGCTTTTCCGGAAGGCGAGACGGTCTAGTGAAAACCCGCCTTTTTAGTACTGCAACTGCAAGGCCAGCTTGAACGCACTGACCTCCTGACCTGCCGCAGTGGGAGACCAGTTGAACAAGCTCTTGGTGGCAAGATCGCCATACTGGTAGAATGCCGAAATACGCGCATTGTGACCAGAAATGATGTAGTTCGTGCCAAATTCGGCTTCATCGCGGTGGGTGCTTTGATCAGGCTCAATGTAGGTATATCTCGCATAGGGCTGGAATCTCCCGATCCCTATCTCTCCCGGGAACAGATACAAGGCGTACGCGGTATACGACTGCCCTCTAAACATACAGAAGCAGTCTGTTGTCCCCGGCGCGAAGGCGACGGTAGTGTCATAACTTGCTGCGTAATGTTTGAACTCACCGTTGACCGTGATCACGCCCCCCTGCATGTCCTTACCGAGTGGCAGCTCCCACAGGACATCAGTGACCAACACGGTCATATCGGACGAAGCAGCCGCTGAACCGGCGCCACTTGCCTGATAATTAATCCCTCCCGCGATCGCGAGAATATGACCGGCTGTACCATAGTAGGTACCACTGGTGTAGTAACCAGGATTGTCCTCTATGTTAAAGAAGTTATAGGTGACACGTCCAGCATACAACATGGTGCTATGTGCATTAGGTCCGACGCCTGCAGATGACCTCAGTCCGGTGAACACCCCAGCGGAGTATGACAGATGCTTATTGAGGATGCTCCCCCACAAGACCGCGCCATTGTCACGGCCATAGACACCAGCCCCACCTGTGCCGAAGTTCCCGCTAAAGTCTGCGGAGTTGAACGGCGTCTTAAAGCCTTCGTAGACCGCGTGGTAGAAAGGCCCATTCAGTTCGCCGCGCTCGCCTGGCACCAACGTGCGCCCGACCCAGAGGTTCACGAGGTCATTAAACTCAAACTTCCCGATCGCATCGATCAGGCCCATATTGGAATTTCCCGCGAAATGATTTCCAGCCTCCGCCGACCGCACAGTTAAAACATTCGGTGTTGAACGTGAACCCGACGTACTTATGGATCTTCCCGTTGATATAAACACGAGCGTTGTCGACACCGAAGTTTGTGCCGTAACCCTGACCGTTCGCTTGCCCATCTTCCACTGCCGAAAGCTTTGTCCTTATACCCATTCCGATGCTAATCCACTGGTCATCGTTGGCCTTGATCGTGCCGCCAGCATACGCACTGGGCAGCGTGGATACCATCCCGGCCACTAGCGCCATGGTGGCCCCAGCAACCAACAGTATTTTCCACCGTCTTTTTTCAGCTACCTTCATGGTGACAGCCTCCCTGGTTTGATCGACCTTCATGGTGACAGCCTCCCTGGTGAGAAATCAAAACGAATGGAAAATACCTCCCTTCTTTTACAACGTTAATTACGTCAGTAATCTGTATGCCAATGTGCCCGAAACTCTGAGACTACGTAATTTTGTGCGGAATATGCCAAAGTCGACAACATATAGCAAGGGAAATATACATCTCTTTTGAGAGTGGACGAAACATAATTTGTCTTTTCCCAACATCGCCCCCTCCCGGCAAGAGGGAGGCCACTCATTACATAAATGCTTCTCGCCTGCATTGTTCACGAGAGTTCGTGACGAAACCGCGAGACGGCAAGCGAAACGGGCGCGCGAAGCCGTGTGAGTGTCGGAGACTGAACCCTGACCAGATCCATCCCTGGGGTGGCATCTATAAACTGAGTGGAACGATATACATACTAGGCATCTCCCTAGGAACGTGAGGCAATCTCCCTAGGAGTCTGTCCGACATTGCCTTCGTGACGAGGCGAAGGAGGTACGGCCAGATGTGAGGCCGCAGCTCCGAGGCTCACCCTCGTTTCACGTTTCACGCCTCACGTTTCACGATTCATGGGCGCGGGCCGAGAACGACGCAGCTGGTCGCGGATCGTCAGCCGCGGTAGAACGGTCAATGTCGGACAGGGTCCTAGCGAGGATGCCGCGCCAGATACTTCCGCCAGCCCCCCATGGCCGTGATTTCTTCCGCCCCCTCGATCGCGTAGCCCTCGCAGATGAATCCCTTGACCATCCGGCCATCATCGAGCTTCAGCGATCCTATTCCCAACGGAGGCGGGACCCGCACCATAAAGCGACCAAAATTTTCTAAAGGAATATCCCAGACTTCCACTTCAAGCGCAGCGCCACTGCCGTCCCTGACGAAGACTGCGCCCGGTTTGCGCGCTCCCTGAGGGTCGGTAATCACGTAACACCGGTATTCCGGTGCGGTTCTGCAGGTCCTCCGTAATCGGGCTCCCAGCTCGGTGAGTTGGAAATTGAGCGGCTGCCCGGTCAGATGCAACCCCAGCACAGCCAGTTCCATTCGTTCGCCATCCTGGCTGTTCGACAACTCGACATCCGGGGCGCTGTTGGGCGGCAAGGTCCATCCTGTAGCCCCCATGGTACTGCTTGACTGGTGATGAAACTCCGCGGCAAGTCCTCCCAGATATTCATCGTGGAATGCGGGCGCCATCAACGTAATCCCCATCGGGAGACCATTCTTGAGAAATCCATTGGGAATAGCCCAGGCGCAGAGATCCAAGAGATTGACGAAGTTGGTGTAATAGCCGAGATTCGTGTTCAACTTCACCGGGTCGGCTTCCACTTCTGCAATCGTATAGATGGTGCCGGTGGTCGGGAGCAGAAGCACGTCAACGGTGCGCCACAGGGCCCTGACTATTTGTTGATATGTTCGCAGTTGATAATAACTTTCATAGGCGTCTATGGCGGAAAAGCGTGAGCCTCCTTCGATGATGCGCTTCGTGACAGGATGCAAGGCGTTCGGCTTTTCGGCAAAAAAGTCCTTGATCGCCGCTAACCGTTCAGCGACCCATGGCCCGTGATACAGCAGTTTGGCCGTTGCGAGAAACGGCCCGAAATCAATCTCCTGCTTCTCCCCTCCCAACTTTTCCAATCGTTCCACAGCCGAGGAGAACAGCGCCGCATATTCACCATTCCCGAAAAATTCCAATTGCTCGCGATACGGCACCGCAAAACGGAACGGACGAGTCGCGGCATACTGTTGCTGCGGCAGATAGGCCGGTCTCTCGCGAGAAAAGGGATCGGCCGGATCAGGCGCCTGACACACATGAAAGACAGCCTGCGCATCGGCGCATGTGAGCGCAAAGATCGAGACACAATCCAAGGAGCGGCAGGCGGGAAAGACTCCCTTTGTGCTGAGCAGTCCTTTGCTCGGCTTGAGGCCGACGAGATTGGTGAATCCGGCCGGGACTCGACCCGAACCGGCCGTATCGGTCCCTAAAGAAAAGCTGACCAGCCCGGTGGAAACAGCGACTGCAGAACCGGAACTGGACCCGCCGGAAATAAACCGGGAATCGAAGGGGTTTGGACTGATACCGTAAGGGGAACGGGTTCCCACCAATCCTGTGGCAAACTGGTCCAGATTGGTTTTACCGATCAACAGCGCGCCCGACGAATTGAGCCGGTTCACGACAGTAGCCGACTCCGTCGGCACGTAACGAAATTCCGGACAAGCGGCCGTCGTTGGGTGCCCCGCTACATCGATATTGTCCTTGATGGCGTAGGGAATGCCATAGAGCGGCATTCCGGCCTTGTCGGACTTCCACCGAGCTTCCAGCTCTTTAGCTTGGGCTAACACCGATTCGCGGGGCAGGAGATAAATCCAGATGTGTGGCACGGGACAATGCGCGACCCGCTCATACACAGCCTCCACGAGCTCAGTCGGCCGCAGCGTTCCTGCAAGATAGAGTTTCTGCAGTGTGGCAATATCCAAACTGCCGTTTTGAAGAGACCAGCCCATCCCAACACCCCTGCTTCTTCCGCGCAAGATGTATTCCCGGGCACAGGATAACCTCGTTCAGGCACCTGCCGCAGTTACCCGTAGGCTTGCCGGAGAGAGTCCGTCAGACGATTCGCCGTCGTCACCCAGCCGACAATGCCTCCCTGCGATTGGATCATGCGCAGGGTCGTGCGTTTAAAATCAGGAAAATAACTTTCGGTTCCATCTTCCACCAAGAGACATTCATATCCTCGGTCGTTGGCTTCTCTCATGCTGGTCTGGACACAGACCTCGGTGGTCACTCCCGTAAAGATCAAATGGCTGATCGACAGGGCCTGCAGACGCTCCTGCAGGTTGGTGGCGTAAAATGCCCCTTTGCCGGGTTTGTCGATGACGAGTTCGCCCGGTTCAGGACGCAACTCCTTCACAAAGTCGTTCCCTGGTTCTCCCAACACCAAGATCCGTCCCATCGGCCCCGGATCTCCAATGCGAAGCGAGGAGTCCCCACGGCTTCTTTTGGCAGGAGGGCAATCTGACAGATCGGGGCGATGGCCTTCTCTGGTGTGAATAACCGGCAACCGCAATTCTCGAAATGTTCTGAGAAGCCCAGAGACGATCGGTACGATCTTTTGCAGGTGTTCGACCTGATTGCCCAGCGCCGCGCCAAATCCGCCTGGCTCAATGAAATCGCGCTGCATGTCAATGATCACCAACGCCACTCGGGCGCCGGACTCTCGCGGAGGCAACTGATACGGATAAGGGGATGCGATTACAGTGTTCATGCCGCATGTCCTGTCATGTGCCGTCCGATGAGCGCGAGGTCGGCACCGGACGACGTCGTTTCATAGACCAGTTGACCGTTAAACATCACCACGGTACGGTCGGCCAGTTCCAGGATTTCGTCGAGATCCTCACTCACCAGAAGCACAGCCGTTCCACGATTACGCGCGGCGACAATCTGTAGGCGAATGTCTTCCGTGGCCAAGAAGTCCAACCCAAAGCATGGATTGGCCACGATTAAAATCTCCACGCCGTCGGAAAGCTCTCGCGCCAAGACCGCACGCTGTACATTTCCTCCGGAAAGAGATCGGATCGGGAGGTGGGGATACGGCGGCTTGATATTATATTGTTCGATCAAACTCTGTGCGCTACGGCGTATCATCTGGTGATTGATGAGCCAGCCACCCACGGCATGGGGCTCCACATCAAAATTTCGAAACGCTAAATTTTCTGCGAGACTCATGTTCCCCACGCAGGTGTTCAGAAGCGGTTCTTCCGGCAAGCAATAGATTTTATGACGCACAATCTGCTCACGGGTCGGCTCAAAAGGCATGCCCCGTACCAAGATTTTGCCTGCTATCGCCTGGCGTTGCCCAGCCAGGACCTCAACCAGTTCTCGCTGTCCATTGCCCGATACACCGGCAACACCCACGATTTCACCTGAATGGATGGTGACATGCAGCCCCCGGACAGCTTCGACTCCGGCATCGTCATGTACTCGAAGGTCGTGAATAGCTAGTTTGGGCGTCTTGGCGGGGGGTGCGATGCGTTCCTTCGGTTTGGTTGTGAATTCAGACCCCACCATCATTTCGGCCATCTGGGACACCGTCAGATCCGACACCAGTCCGGACCCCACGAATTGTCCCTTACGCAACACCGTGACCTCATCTGCGAATGTCACCACTTCTCTCAGTTTGTGGGTAATAATCAAGACGCTGAGCTGTTGTGCTCGCGTCATAGCACGGAGATGGCCTAAGACTTCATCCGCTTCTTGTGGTGTCAGAACGGAAGTAGGCTCATCCAGAATGAGAATACGGTTATGTAAAAATAGTTGCTTGAGAATTTCAACTTTTTGTTTTTCGCCTGCTGCGAGTGAACTGACACGAGCTGCAAGAGAAACCTTGAACGGCATCTTTTCCATAAACCGAATCAACTGGTCTTCTTCCTCCCGCCAATTGATGAGCGGGTTCAACTTCGCTTTGGAGATCACCAGGTTTTCGAGAACCGTCATGTTAGGGATCAGGGTGAACTGCTGATAGACCATCCCGATTCCCAATGCCTGCGCGTCACGGGGACTACGAACCGTGACCTGTTGCTGATCCACCAGAATTTTCCCTTCATCGGGGTGGTAATAGCCCATGATGCATTTCACCAAGGTGCTCTTGCCTGCGCCGTTTTCACCGAGCAGCGCATGAAACCGACCTGGCCGCAGCCGAAAATTGACGTCCTTCAAGGCCACCAGCGGTCCGAAGCGCTTGGTCATACCAAGGACTTCCAGGTCTGGAGGAACAGGGTTCGTCATGAAAGTGCCTCTACGAAGGCATCGGATGTCGACACGGTACCGAACACCCCGCCCTGCATTTTGACCATCTTGATTGCCGCCTGGTGGTTTTCATAATCAGTCGCGCCACAACAATCTTCGAGCAGAAGACATTCAAAGCCCCGGTCATTGGCTTCGCGCATAGTAGTGTGGACACAGACATCGGTGGTAATCCCTGCCAGGACGATATTGGCGATCCCGCGAAGCCGCAACAGCATCTCGAGATCGGTCGCCCAAAACGAGCCTTTGCCGGGTTTATCAATGATGCATTCGCCGGGCTTCGGAGCGAGCTCCGGAATGATGTCCCATCCCGGCTCTCCACGGACGAGGATTTTCCCGCAGGGCCCAGGATCTCCAATGCCTGCCCCAATTCTTCGGCTGCGCCACCGTTTGTTCTCTGGGAGATCAGTTAGGTCAGGTCGGTGCCCTTCCCTGGTATGGAAGACATGCATCCCAATGTTCCGCGCTTTCGCTAGCACTTTGAGGATCGGGGCGATGGGGGCACGGGTGAGTGAAATGTCATAGCCCATTTTGTCCACGTACCCCCCTTTCCCGCAAAAATCGGTCTGCATGTCAATGATGAGAAACACCGTGTTCTCCGGGCGGAGATCGCCATTATATGGATAGGGATACGGATCAGCGGTAACATATTTACTCATGATTTACACCTCCACGCAGAACATACGGGGTAAGCTTTACTCTTTGGGTATACCGAGTAACGGTCAGTAGTCATGCGGTGCCCCCACGAGATTGCGTCGTGGAGAACAGGTCGCAATCATCACCGCCAACGTCATAATGTAGGGGATCGCGTTGAAGATATAATATCCGTAGGTGATCCCCACGGATTGCAAGGCCGGCCCTAACGCAGCCGCTCCTCCCCACAAGAGAGAGACCCATAGACAGGCAAGCGGCTGCCAACGGGCAAAGATCACCAGTGCCACCGCCATCAATCCCTGGCCGCTCGAAAGGCCTTCGCTCCAATTGAACGGGTAGTAGAGCGAGAGATACGACCCGCCGATTCCCGCAAGAAATCCTCCCTGGGCAGTACTGAGGAGCCGTATTCTATCGATCGGCAATCCAAGGGCGCGCGCAGCATCCGCACTCTCGCCGACAACACGAACCTTCAATCCCCATGAAGTATTTTTCAATATCCACCCAAGCGCAATCGCCACGACAATCCCAATTAGAAACAAGGCATTGATTTGCAGGGCTGATTGGAGTTGAGGCACATTACTCCAACCTCCCAGATCGATGGACGGCAATCGAGGAGCGGATGGTTGAATGTAGGGTTTCCCCAGGAAAAAGGCCAACCCGGTGCCGAAGAGCATCATCGCGATTCCCACTGCGATATCATTGACCCGCTGGTAGCTGCAGAGCCAACTGTGCAAGGAGCCGAGCACCGCGCCGACTAACCCGGCACACAAAACTCCAAGCCATGGAGAACCACTGTGTAATGAGACGGCGTACCCCGTCATCGCTCCCATCACCAGCGTGCCCTCCAATCCCAAATTGATGCGGCCACTTTTTTCAGTCAAGCACTCACCCAGCGAGACAAACAGAAATGGGGTGCCGATCCGAATCGCTCCCCCCAGCACGGCGATTAAGACTCCCCACCAACCGACTTCCATCACGCCACCCCTTGTTTCTGCAACTTCGAAAACCGCCCGAACAGGGTTTCGCTAAACAGAATGACGAGGAAAATGATCCCCTGCATCACGAGCACGGTCGCATCCGGCAACTCATGAGCTCGCTGCAACAATCCACTACTTGCGCGGATCCCTCCCAACAGCACTGCGACAGGCATAATGGCCAGCGGATTATTGCGCGCCACAAAAGCGACGAGAATACCGGCATACCCATAATTGGCATTGAGGGTATCGTTGGCCCTGCCATGGATAGCCGCCACTTCCACCATGCCTGCCAATCCACCGGCTGCCCCCGCCACGAAACAGACGATGAGAATCAACCGCCCGACCGGCAATCCTGCGATCTGAGCGGCGCGAACATTGCCTCCTGCGATTTGTGACGCAAAGCCGAAGACGGTGCGATGCATGAGAAACCACGCCAGGACACAAGCAACGACGCCGAAAGCCAATCCCCAATGGAGGTCTGTCCCAGGGATGAGGCCGATCATATTGGCCTCTCCAATATGATGCGTCGAGGGATGATTGAGACTTTCTGGATCGCGAAAGGTGCTCGTGACGAGGTGGTTCAGCACCGCAATGGCGATATAGTTCAGCAACAGACTACTGATGGTTTCATTGACAGCGCGATAGTGCCGCAATGCTCCTCCAATGGCGAGCCAGATCCCGCCGGTGACCATGCCGACGAGCGCCATGGTGGCAAGGACAACCATGGGAGGGGCAGTGGGCATGGTCAGGGCCGCTAACGCCGCGCCGAGACCCCCTATCACCACTGCCCCCTCTCCTCCAATGATGATTAAACCGAGATAGCCAGGCAGTGCCGTGCAGAGGGCCGTCAGCATCAGTGGCGCGGCTCGTACCAACGTATTTTGCCACGAGAACGAAGAGCCAAAGGCGGCCCGATACATCGTCTGATACACCTCGAAGGGGTTCGCCCCAGCCACCGCCACGAACCCTCCAAACAACACCATCGACACAGAGAGTGAGCCGACGATGATGAGGAACGGTTCCAGCGCCTTGTGCAGGTTTTTAGTCACAGCCATGCTCACGACTTGGTCGAACCGATTACCCCTTCCACCAGCCAATCCATACTTTCCAGCCCGATATCCGTTTGGACAGATTCCTTTCCGGCCGGAATGACGACACGACCTGTATTGTCCTTGATGGGGCCCTTGTAGACGACCATTGATCCATCCATGAATTTTGCCTTGGCCGCGTCGGCTTGCTTGCGAACGGATTCAGTCACCACCTGGTTATAATCCGACACCCTCACAAGGCCCTCCTTTAAACCACCACGTACCAGGTTGGGGGCCTTCTGCCCTTTTCGAATCATGTCGGCATAATCCATGTAGACTTTGGCCCAATTCCATTCGGCTCCGGTGAGGTATCCGCGGGGTGCAAGTTTCACTTGGTTGCAGTGATAGCCGGTGCAATAGATGCCCCGCTTTTCGCACATGGTCATGACGACTTTGGGGCTGTCTACATGGCAGGTGATCACGTCGATCCCTTGATCGACCAAACTGTTGGTGGCTTCCGCCTCGCGGACCGGCAGTGACCAATCCCCGGTAAAAATTACATTGGTCGTGCAGCTCGGTCTGATGCTGCGGGCCCCGAGGGTATAGCTGTTAATATTGCGCAATACTTGTGGAATAGGCTTGGCCGCTACAAACCCCAACTTCCCGCTCTTGGTCATCCCGCCGGCCACGATGCCGGCCACATACTGCGATTCGTCAATGTAGCCGAAGTAACTACCGACGTTCTTGGGATGTTTGCCTTCTTGATAGAGCCCCCCGCAGTGCAAAAAGAGGATGTTGGGATATTGGGGCGCGACCTTGAGAATGTGGGGATCAAAATAGCCGAAGGATGTGGGGAAGAGAACCTGGGCTCCGTCCAGCTTGACCATGCTCTCCATGGTTTTTTGAACCTCAATGGTCTCCGGCACCTTCTCTTCATCGAAGGCCTTCACCCAGTCGAGTTTGGCCACCGCCGATTTACCTTCAAAATGCGCCTGGTTGTAGCCATAGTCGTCTCGCGGCCCCACAAAGATGAACCCCATCTTGACTTTGTCCTGTGCCCCCCATGCTTGGCCGAGCCAGCCCAAGCCGCCCAACATTCCCAGAGCTCCGACAGCGGCGGTTCCTTTCAGAACTTGTCGTCTTGTCAGTTTATGTGATGGAGCCATATGTCCTCCTTAATTGTGAAATGTGAATGCCGGCGCACCCTCCCGCACAATGAACGTTCCAGTTTCACCGGCCAGGGCGCGACCAATGTTGGGAGGATTGGTGATCAGCCCCATCCACCCGCCACCTTCCAAGAATTCGATCACCGCCTGAATTTTCGGTCCCATGCTGCCCTTGTCAAATTGATTGTCCGCGAAATGCCTCTTCGCTTCAGCCACCGTCATGCGATCCAACCAATGCTGATTGGGCCTATTGAAGTTGATGGCGACTTTTTCGACCGCTGTCGATACCAGCAACAATTCAGCACCGATATCGCGCGCCAGTAGGCTCGAAGCAAAGTCCTTGTCGATCACCGCTTCAACGCCGACTAAATTGCCCTCGGCATCTTTGACGACAGGGATCCCGCCCCCGCCGCAAGCGATAACCACATATCCCGCCTTGGCCAGGCACCTGATCATCTCGAGTTCGACGATGGTCCGTGGCAACGGCGAGGGCACCACGCGCCGCCAACCATGCCCCGCATCTTCTTTAATGGTCCAGCCTTGTTGAGCGGCAACCCGGCGTGCCGTCGGTTCGTCCAATTGAGAACCGATGGGCTTGGTCGGATTGGTAAATGCCGGGTCATGGCTGTCAACAATGGTCTGGGTGACCACGGCCACAGCCTTCCGATCAATCCGGCGCTTGCGGAATTCGTTATACAGTGCCTTGAGGAACATGTAGCCGATGCCTCCCTGCAAGTCGGCACCGGCATAATCCATGGGCACAGGAGGCACTTCATGAAGTGACAGTTCCGACCGTCGCAGGACGAAGCCCATCTGTGGGCCGTTTCCGTGCGTCACCACCACATTCCAACCGGCTTCGATCATGTCGGCGATATAGTGCGCGGTAATCGCCGCTTCCTCGCTCTGGTCTGGGATGGACTCATGCTGTTTGTCTCGAATCAACGAGTTCCCCCCCACCGCGACAACGGCAAGTTTGTTGGCAGCTGTCATCGCAAACATTCTCCGCGTTCACTGACTGCCGCGCATGGCGCTTGCCAGCGCGGACACCGCCTGCGTGAAACAGGCCAGGGGGGCGCGTGTAATACCGGCCCCGATCTGTCCGACTCCGGCCTCACGGTGGGCAATCCCCGTATTAATAATCGGTTGAATGCCGGTATCCACAACCTTGCGGACGTCAATACCCGCCGGTGAGCCGGCGAAGTTCATCGGCGGCAACGTGAACGCACCATTCCGGCCCAGCGTGATATGGGTCATCGCCGTCGTATTGTCGATCGCATCCTGCGGCGTGCCGCCGACGAACTTGACGATCGCCGGGGAGGCGGCCATCGCGAAGCCGCCCACACCCGCTGTCTCGGTGATCGCGCTGTCCCCCAGATCGGGAGCAGCGTCCGCCGTGGTGTAACCGGGGAAGAAGAGTCCGTCGACCACCGGCGCCCGCGTGGTAAACCACTGATCCCCCGTGCCGCTGACACGGATACCGAACTCGACGCCATTACGGGCCATGGCCGTGACCATGCTGCTTCCTGGAACGCCGTGAGCGGCATCGAGCATGGCCTTACAGGCGGTCATGGAGAGATTTAAAAAGAAGTGATCGTTGCCGGCGATGAAGTCGACGGCGGCGGCGATATCGGCCGAGGGCGTATCCGTCTTCAGCAAAGCCGAAATCAACCGTTTCAAAAACAGGGACGACGCCGCGACGTTGCGGTTGTGCACCTCGTCGCCCATATGCAGCGCCTGCGCCATCAACGTTTTGAGATCAAGTCCGCCAAGAGTCTCCACTCCTGCCCGCAACGTCGGTCCGAGCACCTGTCCTATCCATTTAAGGCGGTCAATCACATCGGGACTGTTGGCGCCGAACCGGAGCACTCGGCCGATTCCCTCGTTGAAGTTACTGAAGGCCTGATTGCCATGGGCGGCATCGACAACCATCCACACGGGCATGGACGGGCTGATGACACCAGCCATCGGACCGACGGCGGCATGATGGTGACAGGGTTCGAGGACAACCTCACCACCGGAAGCCAGGGCCCACGCGCCAGCGGTATCCTTCGCCCATCCTTCATAGAGGATGGCGCCGATGATGGCGCCCTGCATGGGACCGCACATGTTTTCCCAGGCGATGGGAGGACCTCCGTGCAGGATCATGCGCTCCGCCATATTGGGGAGGACCTTGCCGGCAATCCCGATACCCCGAAGGACCGGCTGGGCTGATAGGTACGCATCAAAGGCCTTTTGGTTGGCTTCTTCGACGGCCGGCAGGTTCACGAGCTGGGCCAATTCACGACAGACGGTCTGCTGACCCTGCGCGGGCGGGGCCCAGTCTATCTGTAGAACCGTCCCGCCCGCCCTGGCAACGGATTCGGCAAATGACGACAGGCCGACGTTCAATACTTGTAGCCTCTCCTGAAACAAGGCCTGTATCACAGCATTCCCCCAACCCCGCCAGCTCCTAAAGCAACGGCGGCCGCCAAGCGGACTGCCTGGGCATTGCTTTCGGCCAGGATCACCCCTGCGTCTCGCAGGGCGGCTTCCTGTTTAGGCAGATCCTGCGGGTCCAATGATGTTCCGCAAACAAACCCGACAACGACCAGATGCCTGCCCGCCTTATCCGCCAAATCTTTGGCCTTTTGAATCACCGGCACCATTTCGCTCGCCGGATCTGGATGAGAGCCAAATCCGAGTACCACATCCAACAGGATCACAGCCACATTTGGATCCCCGGCCTCTTTGAGAATACGTTCATTGCGCAGTCGGTGATCGATCATGGGATGGGGACGCCCCCGGGTGAAGAGATCGTCGCCCAGATCAATGACCGTATGCCCCCGGCTGGTCCAGACGTCGTCCAGGCGGTCTCCCGGATCCACAGGAGTGTTTGAATAGACCTGCCCCAAGGTTTTCTTCAGCAGAAGCGAGGCTTCGTAACAAAACGTCCCCCCAGTGTATAGACCGCGAAGGTATTGCTGCCCGAGGACCAGCTTGGAGGGCATCGCAAAAGGCGGGCGCTTCGGCCTGCCCTCTTCAGGCCGCCGGCCGTCGGCGAGCGCCACCGCTGCCGCCGCCGCATCCTCAAGAGTCCGGGCCGCGAATACATTCGGACGCCTGATACCCTCCGGGTCCGCGCCGAGGAAATTCACCACCACCGGTTTTCCGGCCCCACCCGCAACATCCAGAACGCGTTCGGCAACTTCGGGGGAGGGAGGCTTGGAAATCAGAACGATGACCGAAGTGGACTGATCGGCGGCTAATGCCTTCAGCCCCTGGAGCATGGAAATGCCTCCCACATCCCTGTGCAAGTCATGACCTCCGGTTCCGATCGCCTGCGAGATACCCTTGCCCCATCGATCGATAAGGCAGGTGACCTGCTGAAGACCGGTGCCAGACGCAGCGACGACACCGATCTCCCCGCGCCTCACGACGTTGGCGAAGGCGAGCGGGATCCCATTGATGATGGCGGTGCCGCAATCCGGCCCCATGACGATGAGATCGTGGGCCTGAGCGAAGCGTTTCAGCGCAATCTCGTCTTTCAACTCGACATTGTCGCTGAACAGCATCACGTTGAGGCCAAGACGCAAGGCCTTGAACGCCTCGGCAGCGGCATATTCGCCGGGCGTGGAGATCAAGGCCAGATTGGCGCCAACCATGTTTCCGAGCCCCATTTCTATACTGCGGGGGGCCATGGCAGATGACTTCCCGTTTCCGGACATTGGAGGCGGGTTTTGGTTCAAGGCCGACTCGGCTGCAGCCATGGCAGCAGCAAGGGCGTCGTCGTTTCCCTGAAGCGCGATGAGCAGGTCGTTGGGACCGGCCTCAATAGTCTCCCCGAGCAAGCCGGCTTCTTTGAGCAAACTAATGTTGTTTGCAGAGGCCATGATCGCCGAGGCTTGTTCCACGCCGGGCAACTTGGCGAACGTGGAGGAGAGTTGCATCAGTGAGACCGAATCACGGTAGAAATTTCGGAGTATTTTTGTCGCCCTGGCCATGTTTACAGCCTCCCCAATTGACGCCTTCGCCTTGGCCGGTTCGTGGCGTTGAACGTCACGCGGTTGGGAACTTCCCCACCAGAGGCCTATCTGACGAACGTCAAATCCCGCAGAGTGGTGTCTCGTCTGGGATGACTGCATGAACAGCCCCGAGAGAGATTTTTAGCTTGCGAGTTCTGGGAAGTCGTGCTGTTTATTTCTCGACCGCGAACTTGAACACTAAATTGTATACCAAGTCAAGAGCAAAGTGCTGGCTGAGTCATCTCCCACCTTCAGGTTGCTTTGCATGCACCGCATTGCGTCGCACGAAGCAGAACACCTCTTCGTAGTGCCAACCCCCTGTGTGTCTCCGCTCGTCCCAGAAGTGCACGCGGACATACTCCTGAAACTCCTCCTCGGTTGGGGAATGGGAAAAGGCATCGGCGTCGCGGTCACACAACATGAACCGAGCAATCTGGAGCGTATCGTCGAACGAGGGCGTAGAAATGGAACCTGCTACACGCGTAAACGAAAAGTCAAATTCCGTATGAAGCCGCATTACTCTGGCTAGGCCATCATAGATGTTGTAGCGGGGCGCCCCAAAGTATTCGAGCATCTGATTACATCCCGAATCTGGGTTTTTGAGGGTTACGACCAGCACGCCATCCTCCGTGAGCTGATTGGCCGCGTGAATCGTATAGGCACCCCATTTGTGATCGGGAACATGGTAAAAAACATGACTGATAAGCCCGACTGCGACTGGGGTGGGCGGGATCGTTGAGATGAGGGTGCCATCGAAAACCTGCGCGCGTGGATATCTCGTCGCAAGCACCGCACGCATGCCCGAGTGCGGTTCTACCGCATACACACGGTGGAAGTGTTCCAACATAAGCCGGGTGAGGTCCCCCTCCCCGGCACCCCAATCGATCGCGCGCGACTCAGCGGGATAGTGGGAAAAGATCCCTCGGAGGATCTGGCGCACATAAATCCGTTCGCCAGTGTATTTCAGAAAAGTGGTAAAGGCATCCGCATACTCTGGAGTGTCCCAGTGAAAGCGTTTCACAGGCAGCATTGTCTGCTCCTCCTGTCTTGGGAAAACCGATAAAACATCGCTGAGCCTTCTGTAGATTGCACGTCAGGGAAACAGCTCAGTAGACCCGGCAATCTCGACCGCACCGGAGCGTTCTGCAGGAGTTTGGCACAAGATACTTAGCACGGGCCACAATATGAACAATAAAGCTCCCCGCAGCAAGCTACGGGGTATGCGGCAAAGGAGAATCAAAGAAGGGCCATGGTGAATGCAACAGGGGAGGATTTTTTTAAACCACTTGATTGTCAACAGCCTGCTAGCTGAGATCGACTGAAATAAGTTAATGAAGGCGCCGCCCAGGCGATACAGCCAAGCAACAGCCCCTGGACGCCATCGGTCCCTGAGGTGTTGCCCACCTGCAGGGCGGTCCGTGTCGCTTCTCGGACGCTGTCCATGCTTTTCGCTTGTCCAAAGCGTTGCGCCAGAGTCGCAATCGGCTCGGAGACATTGCCGTTGACCGCGGATTTAATGTAGGTGCAGCTGATCGCGTTGGTGCCTGTTGCGGCCTGAGACAGCCAGGCACCCAGGGATGACATGAACCTCAACCGGGATGAATCACTGCCCGCCGTGCTCCACAATCCAGCCAGATACCCCACGATGAAATCATCGCCCGAAGGCGTCAAACCGGGCCCCAGCCCGATCAAAGGTCTGACGGCGGTGATGGCGCCGTCAACCTGAAGGTTGCGTGTCGCATCTATCAGGGCCGGAACGGTTTGAACCGCCATTTCGACAAGTGTTTTTATCCCGGGCGATGTCACGGAATTTTGTCTTGGCACAGGAATGGCCGCGATCATTGCGGATATTCCGTTCCCGCGCCGATGTTTCCCCAGTTCCAGCCAGGCGACCGCCCACGCTTGAGCCGTGTCGCGCTGTCGTAGATCGACTCGCAATCCCTTGAGATCGATGTGCCAGAGGCTTGCGGTTCGCAAATCAACGGACAGTTCGGACCCGCTGATTCGGAGAATCCCTCCTCGGCAAGCGAACGGTTGTCCCACCCGGAGCTGATTCAGAAAAGTGAACTTGGGGGGAGTCCCCAAGCGGATCCCTTGGGAGAGGTTGCCTTTTTCCGATGAAACAAGGGTGAGTAATGCATCGCTTTCAAGACTGACATTACAAGCCTGGTGGAAAATACTGTGAATAACCCCGCTGAAGCACATGGTCGGCGTTTCAATGCCGGCCGAGAGAGCATTGAGGCGCATTGGGCACACTCCTAGCGCCAGGCGACATTAGGCCATGGTTGCCAGAATTGTACAGCGCTAAGGGCTGCGCCGAGATTCCCCAGGCCGCAGGGATGATGGCGGAGAGTGGAATTTCCTAGAATGAGTAGGCTCTGGCCAGCGCATCTTTGATCGCTGCATGAACGTTGTTCCTGCCCTCTTCGATATTCCGTTGCATGGCCTTGCGTGCACCCGATATATCCTTGGCTGCAATGCGTTTAAGGATTTCCAGGTGTTGGTGGCATGTGCCTTCGGCCCGGTGTGCCCTGCCGAAATCTATCATGCGAAAAAGCAGCAACCGCTCGTTGATGGCGCGAAGTTGCCGCAACAGAGACTTGTTTCCTGCTGCATGGGCGAGCGTTTCGTGAAACAGTGTGTCCAGCCGTGCGAGTTCCTCATCCTTCTTAGACGATCCGTTCAGCAGACCAGTCCATGTTCGCTTGAGCGCATCCATATCATCCTTCATCGGGGTGCCCCGCTTCGCCAAGCATTCGACGACAAACAGCTCCAGGGCCAGGCGAACCTCATAGAGCTCCTCAATCTCGCGAAGGTTGTACTGCTTAACCGCGTAGCCCCGATTAGGCATCTTTTTGACGAACCCATCCGTCGCCAGTGTCCGGAGGGCCTCCCGCACCGGACTACGGCTGACGCCGAATTTCTGGCAGAGTTCTGCTTCGGTAAGCCGGTGTTCTGGCGGATATTGCCAATGAATGATCCGCTCTTTCAGTGTCGCAACGATCGACGCACTGAGATTTGAGAATTGTCTTCCGCCTTTCCGATCAACCTTATTAACCATGTCTGCAGTTCACCTGAATCAGGTGAATACCTCTTCTGTGTCAGACTCCTCGCGACCGATGTTTATGGATAATCCAACCTGAATGGCTGCTAGAGTCGTTCCATGGGCAGGCGGCAAGATCCGTAACATGACTCATCTTGCGACGAGCTAAGATTGTATACAATCTAGAGTACCCTGTCTAACGCTTCTTTACATCGGGCGATTTTGGCCATGAGTCAATCCCATTCTTAGTTGATATTCCGAGGCGGCCTCGATGCGATGATACTGGCCACATAAAGCCTGGCCTGCTACGTTTCCCTTTCAGTTGCGTGTCAGGTTTTGCAATCATACCTTCTCACTGTTTGTTCCTACCCACTCTTCGCACTCATCGTGTCCGCGCCGCCAGATCTAGCAACACACCCTCTCGCAACCCTAGATCGCTAACAAGCACCGCGGACACCCCCAGCGTCTCCATCACGGTCCGGATGATGATGGCGCCGGCGGCGATGAATTCTTCTCGCCCCTTTTCAAGACCAGGTAGGCCGACACGGGCGGCTTTATTCGTGCCCAGCAGCGTCTGCCCCAGTTCTCGAATCGTATCAAGCTTCAGCATGTAGTTATGGATGCGGGCGGGTTCATAGACAGGAAGTTTCTGAGCCATGGCTGCCAAGCTTGTGATGGTTCCCGCCGTGCCGACGAAGGTCGCCGTCTGATAGTTGCCCATTCCGACGACGGCTGCTTTCGTTTCTCGAGCAACCCACTCGCGCGTCTTGCGCACTTCTCCGTCGGTCGGAGGGTCGTGAAGCAGGAGCCGCTCGCAGAGGCGCACGACCCCGATATCGATCGACCGTACGGCCAGCTTCTGGCCTGACCGATCCAGGATGAACTCAGTGCTGCCGCCGCCGATGTCGAGGGCTAGCACGTCGGTCACGTCAGGAGACAAGCCGGAGCGAATACCCAGCATTGTCCGCCTGGCTTCTTCTTCTCCTGAGATCAGTTCGACCTCGAAGCCCGCTTCGCGCTTCACCCGATCGAGAAACTCAGCACGGTTTTTCGCAGCACGAACTGCACTCGTCGCGACGGCCGCCGCAGCATCGACATGAGAGGCATCGATCATCTCCCGCCACTCTTTGAGACACTGCAGCACCCGATCCATCGCCACATCGCTCAGCTGCTTTGTCTGATCGACACCCTCGCCCAGCCGAAGGATTCGTCGCTCAGATCGTATTTCTATCAGCCGTCCGCTGGGCGACAGATCGGCAATCAGCAACCGGCAGGTGAGCGTGCCGATATCCACGCCGGCGAGACGCGTCCTGCGTGACGGGTCGCTCATAGGTCGTTCCGAACCTCCGCCATCTCCGATTCAAGATTCCCGCGTGCGTCTTTGAGCTCTTGGATCTCTTTGACGAGTCGACCGACTTCAGCGTCATACAGGACCCGTTCAACTGGTTCGCCTGCCTCGCACAGGTTGACTGCTCGCTCGCCGACATCCCGATAGAGCTCGCCCAATTGCTGGTCGAGCTTGCGGATTTCGAGCCGGATCCGTAGCAGTTCCGTTTCTTCCAACGCACGGTTCGCCGCCTGCGCCGTGCCAAGGCGCAACGTCACCAACCCCGCCTTCAAATCATGTTTCAACCGTTGCAATAGTCCCATCTTCTCCTACTTCTCCCACTCTCAATTCCACGGCGGGGGATGCGTGGACCAATGCGCGCTCCATTTGCTGTAAAGAGCGGTGGCCCCAGCTTCCCACCACTGCGCGGATTGAACGATTTCATTTAAGCGGGTGCGCGTTCGCGAGCCAAGGAGCCCAACCGGCCGCACCTCCTCTCCTACACCGGGCGGGGTGCGAGGACGGTTGGGCTGGTCGACGACAGGACCCGCGAATCTTAACTGACCGATCCCAAATCCAACTTCGCTTCCCACCGCCGCAACATTGCTTCTCGCAAGGCGCGGTGCACCGGCGCCTTCAGCTGTGGGTCCTGCTTCAACAGTGCAAAGGCCTCCTGCCGCGCCTGCTGGAGTATATCGGCATCCCGCACCAGGTTCGCGACACGAAACTCCGGCATGCCCCACTGCCGGAATCCAAAAAACTCGCCGGGCCCGCGAATGCGGAGATCTTCCTCGGCGATCACAAACCCGTCGGTCGATCGCACGAGCGCGTCCAGCCGCTCCCGGGCCGCCGATGCCGGTTCGCCGGCCGCTTGGGACTTCGCCGATCGCAACAGCACCCCGCCCGAGGCCATCAGCAGACAATAGGACTGGTGTCCGCTTCGCCCGACGCGTCCGCGCAATTGGTGCAATTGCGCCAGCCCGAACCGCTCGGCATGCTCGATCATCATGACCGTGGCATTGGGCACATCGACCCCGACCTCCACCACCGTCGTCGAGACCAGGACTTGGATCTCCCCCTTCTTATACGATGCCATGACCTGTTCTTTCTCCTCCGACTTCATCCGGCCGTGCACAAGCCCGACGCGAAACTCGGCCAACTCGTCCGCTTGCAGCTGCGCTGCGCCTTGCATGGCCGCCTGCAGATCGGTCTTCTCGGATTCTTCGACGAGCGGATACACCACATAGGACTGACGGCCACTCCGCAGTTCATCGCGGAGAATCTGATAGGCCCGTCCCCGCTGGCCGTCGCTCATGAGAAAGGTCCGCACCGGCTTCCGCCCCGGTGGCATTTGGTCGATCACCGAGACATCCAGATCTCCATACACCGTCATGGCCAGCGTGCGTGGAATCGGTGTCGCGGTCAGCACCAACACATCGGGCTTATACCCCTTCTCGATGAGCGTCTTCCGTTGGATGACGCCGAATCGATGTTGCTCGTCCACCACTGCCAGCCCAAGTTTCGCGAAGGTGACGCCTTGCTGGATGACCGCATGGGTCCCAATCACGACCTGCGCGGTCCCGGAGGCCACCTGCTCGCGAACCGCTTTACGCGCTGCCGCACGTCCACCACCGCTCACAAGCACTACGGAAAGCCCGAGCGGTTCCAAGAGCCTCTTCATCGTCCGATAGTGCTGCTCGGCGAGAATTTCAGTCGGCGCCATCAGTGCCGCCTGGTAGCCCGATCCGCAGGCCAGCACCATCGCCTGCACCGCCACCATGGTTTTGCCGGAACCGACATCGCCCTGCACCAGGCGGTTCATCGGTTTGCGCGACGTCATGTCAGACATAATCTCGCGCATGACCCGCTCTTGCGCAGCGGTTAACTGAAAGGGCAACGCCCGATCCAGCTTGCCGAGGAGCGGTGTCTTCGGATTGAACAACACTTGCTTGACCTCTTCCTTCATGACTCGCTGCCGCGAGGCCAATGCGAGTTGGAGCACGAACAGCTCTTCGAACGCCAAGCGACGATGCGCCGGCGTGAGGCCTCGATCGAGCTGTCTCCCATCCGTCCCTGGCTGAGGGAAATGCACATCCTGAATGGCTTGTTGAATGGGCAGCAATCGATAGCGGGCACGAAGCGGGACCGGCAACACCTCCTGCGCCTCAGCCGCATGCGCCATCCAGCAAGCCTTTCATGAGCACACGCATCTGCCGGGAGGTCCACCCCTTGGTTTCGTGGTACACCGGAACAATACGCCCCACGTGCAACGGCGCTTCGGTTTCCACGCCCACGACTTCGTATTGCGCCACCTCCATCCTCGTATCCACCCACCCCTGCGCGCCTGCCACCATCCGCCCTGTCAGCATGACGCTCGTCCCGACGGTGAAGATTGGCTCGAGAAACGCCTGGTTAAAGAACCGCGCCTGAAGGCGCCCGGTTGAATCCTCCACCACAATGTCGAGGATGGCGAGGCGGCGACTGCGGGCGCGCTTCGCCTCACTTCGGACGATCGTGCCGCAGATCGAGGCCTGCACACCCGGCACGAGTAGCCCGATCGGGGTCATGACCGAGCGATCTTCATAGCGCCAAGGCACGGTCCACAGGGCATCCTCAACCGTCTCGATCCCGAACCGTTGCAGCAACGATGTGCGCTTCGGGCCGACTCCCTTCGCGAAACGGATGGGCTGTTCCCACCATGACCGCGATGGGGCTTCATTCATGACAGGCTCACGCACCACGACAGGCTCCGGTTCCTGCCACGCCCGGGCCGGATCGCGGACGGCCTTGCGCAAGACCCCAAGAATGACTGCGGCTTCCTGCAGCCGACGTTGCTGATCCTCTGCCGGAAGCCGCTGCTGGTCTTCAAGAAACAACTCACGCAGCTGGAGCAACGCGGCTTCAATCGCCCGTGGATAGACGCGATCGGACAGGGCCTGCATCACCTGCGAGGAGACAAAACGATTCAAATTCTTGACGGTGGGCAGATGTGCGAACGCATCGCGAGTCGCGAATTCGATTGGACGCGCGACACGGTCCAGCCATTGCTGAAACTGTTCAGGGGGGTTGGGCTCGGAAGAGCGCCGTATCACAGGGCGGATCGTATCATAGCCTCGCCCCCTCCTCAACGACCAGGACATCCCTTTTAGCAGGATGCTGAAAAGGCCGCCAGCAGGGGGGCCGGCCAAGTGCCCTTCCTGCTCGCAGAACGCGCACGATGAAACTGTGCTCGTTCGATGCGCGCAGTAGAGGGCAGCCTCGGCCGCTCCCCTAAAGAGAGGTAGAGAGAATTGGAGAGGCCTTGCTGGACGAACTTTTTGAGCATCCTGCGCGCCTTGTCAGTTTTCTGACAATCCTTTGTGGTGCTTACCCATAGGTGATACATTGAGCTTCATCCGAATAGAGCCCTTATGTACCGTCGCAACATTTCTCACATTTTGTATCCCATCGCCTGCCTGATCGGGCTGTTCATCGTCTATCAAGCCTGGTTCAAACCGACCTATCTGCCTACGCCACCACCAGGTCAGCCCAATGCCGTCGTGGAAGACTCACAGGACGCACCGCCAGAACCGCATCATGATGGCCCGCTGGAACTCGAGCCTAAACAGACTCGCCTGATCGATCCCAGCGTGGTCCCGGAGACGACGCATCACGAACTATTGGAGACGATCCGCGATGAGATCGAAAAAGGAAACGTCAAAATCGCGGAAACTAAACTGGCCGATCTGCCGGCATCTGTCGGCAGAGGACAACCGCACGCGCCCCTATGTGTCCGTCCTCTGGAACAATCTGGGCATTCAACAGGAAAAACACGGCGGGACCGCTGTCTCGATCAATGCCTTCAAGAAAGCCGCGTCACTCGATGCCATGAATCCCGTCGTCCAATCTGAACCTCGCCCATGCCTACTGGGAATTGCGCGATCCGGCCATGACGCAGGACTTTCTGGAAAAGCTGGTCGTCCTGGCTCCGAACGAGCCCTTCCCCCATCTGGCGCTTGCCAATCTCTTTCAGGAACGGGATCAGCTCGGCGAAGCGGCTCGCCATCTCGATCAAGCCACCGCCCGTGCGGACAAAGACCCCGCCGTGCAATCCTATCTGCGAACCGTCACGGCCAAAGTCCGCGGAACCGAGAAGAGCGAAGCGCGACTCACCAGCCGAGACAGCGCGCACTTTACCGTGAAATTCGACGGGGAAGCCGATCAGGCTACCTGGGCCGTTGTGTTGGAGATTCTTGAAGAGGCCTATCGAGAG
Source organism: Nitrospirota bacterium (assembly GCA_963775905.1). GTDB lineage: Bacteria > Nitrospirota > Nitrospiria > Nitrospirales > Nitrospiraceae > Palsa-1315. Next base: position 84,554 of record CAVZKI010000014.1, read on the forward strand.
ATCGGCCAAAAATTCGGGCACTTTCCGTCGAAGACCATCACCGTCGTCCTGCACGCCAAGTCCACGTTCCAAAGCGCAACCGGCAGCCCGCTGTGGGCAGATGGACTCTTCGATCCCGTGCTTGGGCGCATCCAGGTTCCTGCGCAGGACGCCTTGACAGACCGTGCCTGGCTCACACGCGTGCTGCGACACGAGTTTGTACACGCCCTCCTGCACGACCAACTCGGCCCCGCCGGCAGCGCTATCCCGACCTGGCTCAATGAAGGCTTAGCCATGGAATTATCCGGGGATCGCTGGTCGGATCTCGATCAGATTCTGAAGCAGCAGTTTACACTGATCCCTCTGCCTGCTTTAGAGGGAGCGTGGGGAGGGTTGTCCGGTGAAGCCGCATCCGTGGCTTATCTGGAGGCGAACTCGGCCGTGCACTATCTGATCGACCGCTTCGGCATGCCTCGGGTGCAAGAACTCCTCGCACACCTCAAGGCGAGGCAGGCGCTCTCTGCCGCCATGCAATCGCAGCTCTCGCTGTCGTACGAGCAGTTCCAGTCCAGGTGGGTGGATCAGTTACAGGAGCACGGAAAGAAAGGTTAATTAGATCGCTTCTCTTTTCATCTCCTCGGGCGCTCCGCCACGCCAAACCGGCAGGTTCTCGGCTGCATCATCGTGCCCGGCTACTATGTCTGTCTCCTCCACGGTCGGCTCGATCGTGTCTTCCCACATTATCTGCTGGTCCAGATCATCCATCATTCGAATGCGAAACTCGATCTGCTGAGATAGGGCCGCCAACTCCTCTGTCTGGCCAACGGCGGCTCTGCCGACTCGTTCTGCACGCGCAACCGTGCCGGCCCCGGCTGAGAATTGATCGGTCCACACAAGCTGTCCGGTTACCGAATCGACGGCACGAAGGAAAAACTGGGGTTGACCATCGATGGCACCTTGGCTGCGGACCTGGGTCACCGTCGCCTGTGGCGCAACAAGATGGGCCACGACTCGGTGGGTGGAACTGGGTTCTTGATCGCCGGCACTGAGATTCAGGAGACCCTCCCAGAGAAACCGGCCCGTGGCCGAGTCATAGACACGGAGCGTGAACGCTGAAAGTCCGTCCGCCCCTGGGCCAACTCCGCCCGCAAAAATCCGATCACGCGGTTGACTGCCCGCTGACACTTCGTCCTCTCTCACGTTCAACTCATACGTTTCATCCGAGAGAATCGCGCCATTCTCGGCATCGTAGGTCTTCACAGTAATCGTTGACGTCTCAGCATTCTCATACCCAACACCAGCTGCCACGACCCTCCTGGGTTTCACCGGCGCGAGAGACGACAGGTCTGCAGTCCAAGCTGTCAAGGGAAGGCCGGAGCCGATCATGGCACAGGCGATCAACGCACCGCAGAAAGCCCTCCTCATCCGCCCATCGATCCCCCGCTCATCATACAACGGCACGACACTCACGCCCGAATCGGCCTGAAGCGCTCCCTCACTCCACCTATTGTCTTAGACAGCCACTGGATGATCGTCATGTGCGATTCTCCCTCGCTTGGACTGAAGTCTCGCATTGACGCTCTACAGCGTATATTCCCCACTATGGGGAGAAACCCCATCGAAAGAGGGGGGCGCTACATAGCTACGCGAGACAGGCGGGACGGGCGAGACACAGTCGGAATCGGGGATGGCGTGCACCGTCGCGCATGCTACTTGGGCGGTGTTTCTCGACTTGGTGTACCTGGATGCTTGGAAGCCCCCGCAAGCGGAACTTTGCCAAAGATGGAATACCGGTACCGGGCCACAAACCAATACAGCAGATAGCCGAAGGGCTTGACCAGTGGAAGGCTCAAGAGGACTGAGAGGACCCGCCCACCCTTGAGGCCCGGCAGGAGGGCCAGAAAGGCATCGAGCCCACGGGCAATCTCCCCGTTAGGACGGACCAGGAAGGCGGCGTTGGGACGACCTGGCCGATAGCTCTCCCCCAAGGCCTGCTTGGCCTCTTCGCTCTGATACGGAATCATCCGTATCGGGGTGGCATCCGCGTGAGTCCCCAGTCGCTCAAGGCCCTCCTTGGCAGTGACACAGAGGCGGCATTGGCCGTCGTAGACCAGAAGACAGGCCTGAGACGCTCTGTCGGATGGATCTGCCATCGTCGTTATCCCTCGCGATCTCCCACTCACCGCATCAGCGCCCTATCAGGCTGCGGAAAAACTCGGTGTATCCACAATGTGCCGTTAGAATCTGATGTTTCGCGCTGGTGTCAGAATAGTCTAAGGATGCTCAAAAAGGCCGTCCAGCAAGGCCGCAGCGAACTATCACTTAATAAGGGGTGGTTGGGATGATCCCAACTGCGCGCGTCCAACGAGGGGAGTCTGCGACCGCGCGTTGCGCGAGCACGGGGATCGTCCCAGCCACCCGGCCCCCTTTTTCAGCATCCTGCGAGTCCTGTTGCTGTGCGCAGCAGACGCAGGTATCATCCCATCCATGCGACACACCTGGATACTTATCGGCCTACTCGCGGGGCTCTGCCTCATCGGAGCCATTACCACCCAGCTCATACCGGCTGCAACGGAGGCCGTCCGGATCGGATGGATGCTCTATCTGATCGCATTTCCTATAGCTCTCGCGGGCCTTGTGCGGATCGGATGGACCTGGACCGCCATGGCTTGCGTCATCTATGGAACGGTAGGATTGGCCTTAGACCTTGCCACAGTCACGAGCATCCTGGGCGGACAGGGCGAGACTGGCACCCTGTTCCTCTTCAGTGCGATGAGCGGGATCGTGAATTTTTTACTGATCCTGTTCGGCGGGCGCGCATTTTTACATTCGCCCCTGGGAGTCGCGCTTCCAGAATCCCGCCCTCCCAGTCCTCCGTCCCCTTCTTCATCCGCAAGACCCTGATCCGTTCAAATCCAGCATCCGTCAACCAGGCCCTCGTCTCGGCTGCCGAATAGGTATTGCCCCTCTCGGTGAACAGCAACATTGAGACCGCAAAGAGACTCGCCTCTTCGGGAAACAGACCTTTTCGGTCGTGGAGAAAGGCATCCTGAATCAGCAGGCGGCCTCCGGGATTCAATGAAGCCAACGCCCTCCGAAACAGCGCCTGATTGTCTTTCGGCGAATAGATGTGGAGCACGTTCGAATACCAGATGACATCGTAGGTGCCGGGAATGTCTTCCTTCATCACATCCAACGGCAGATAGGAGAGTCGCTCACCGGCCTTGTGAGTCGACGCAACCTCCTTCGCCACGTCGAGGGCTGCGGGACGGTCGCACACTGTGGCACGGAGCGTGGGATTCTTTGCGAGGAAGGCCATCGCATAGGTGCCGGGACCGCCGCCAAGATCGAGCAGCGTACGCGCCCCACGCAGGTTAACCTGGGCCGCAATCTTCGGAGCCGTCTCCAGGGTCCGGTGATGCATCGCCCACGTAAACCGACGACGATAGTCCGGCTCATCCGGCTCATCGTGATCGAGCGGCAATCCACTCTTCACCGATTCCAGCAAGCGTCCCCAATCAGCCCAATGGCTCGTGATCAGCTGGAGATAGTCTCCCCGATAGGCCGGATGGTGTGCGTTCAACGCCGTGGCGCCCAACCGGCTGTTCGTATAGGTCTCGCCCTTTTTCTTCAGCACACCGGCCATCGCGAGATTCCGGCAGAGAATGGCCAGCCCCCGCTCACTGACCTTCATGTCACGAGCCAGATCAGGAATCGTCCAGGCGTCCGTCCCGATGGCCGTGAAGAGGTTCAGCTCAAGGGCGGCGATCAGGACCCGCGGCAACCGGTATGCCGTAATCGCATCGCGCAAGTCATCGAACGTGGCGATTCGCCTGCTCACCGGGCTGCGCCGATCGTCCGCACGCACCATCGCATCAAGTCCTGCACGGCTATTGGATTTGTCACGTCCACGCTCCGTTCGAATCGAGCGGCCACATACGCATCGTTCATCTCGGTCTGTTCGGAAAATCCGGATTTCAACAGCAGCGCACGATACTTTGAAACTGCCGGTTGGATGAAGTACTTGGCCTGCTTCGCAATCTCGTCGGTGCCGAGATCTTCCGGCGTCCCATCGGACAGAAGGGTCATCACATCTTCGATCGCCACACCATACTGGCAGAGCAACTGTCCGTCCGGCGTAAGTTCCAGCAGCCATCCGTCGGAACCAAGATCCATCGCCAACGCACCGCCGGCTTCCGATTCCAGTAGTTGGGGAAATGTGGGGGCCAGCGAGGCCCTGAGAGCGGCCCACGCCGGCGAGGCTCCGTCACTCATGCGTGCGTCTTTCGATGAGGCGGCGCCTCATCCTGCCCCAGGAGGGTGGCACGCAGGGCCGCCAAACGTCGGGTATTCTCTTCAAGTTTCGGCAGCTGATATTTGCGATCCATATGCACCACCAGTTCAAGGAGATCCGCCGCCTCACGTAGCTTGCCCGTCTCTTCATAACATTGGACCAACACATAACGAGCGCCGCCTGTCCTCAGCTCATCGCGCGATCGCTCAGCGATAGACTGGCTGGTTTGGCAACAGGCGATGGCGTCGTCGTAGCGCTGCTGGAGCAAAAACGTTCGACCGATCATGCGCCAGGCATCGGCCACGCCACCCTCGTTTCCCAATCGCCTCATCAGGACCAACGACTGTTCATAGTATCCGATCGCCTGCTCGTACGCTTTCGCCTCCCGTGCGACCAGGCCAAGATCCGAAAACAGCACCGCCTTGCCGGCATCATCCTGAGTCTTGCACATCAGATCCATCGCTTCGAGATAGTAGGCCTTGGCGCGATCCCATTCGCCCGCGTCGGCTCTGAGATTCCCTAAATTGCCCAACGTCGTCCCGATCCCCTTCTCATCTCCAAGAATCTTCTGGAGTTCCAATACCTCTTGATAGTAGGCCTGGGCCGATTCCCGACGTCCACTGACCGCACAAATGTTCCCGAGATTTCCCAGCGTGGCGGCCAACGCCCGCTGATCCCCGGTCAACCGGTCGCATTCCAGCGCCTTCGCATAGCAGGTATAGGCATCGGTGTAGAGCCCGCGCGAAAAATGCTCGTTTCCCTGACGGTTGAGTTCTTCGGAGAGTCCGTTGCGTAGCGTCATGATGAGGGCTGGAGCAACTGTTCGACCGCCTGCTTGGCGCCGGTGAGAATCGAAACACCGTCGCCGACCAACAAACTATCGAAATTATACTTGAGGAGACGCCGCAGTCCCTCATGGGCTTTCGTCACATCGGCGTATTTTTCTGCGGGCAGGAACCTGACGGAGCCGGCCGGTTTCCCGATCAACGCATCGCCGACAATCAGCACGCCTTTCCCCTGCTGAATGAACAAGGCCGATTCGCCGGGAGACTTCTGGTCTTTCAGGTGGATCACCCAAATTCCGCCCGTGAGCAATTCCCCGTCTTTGAACGTTTTGGTCGGCTTGAGGTCCATCTGCGACGCGTCGGCCTCCGGCACTTGCAGCTGGCAGCGAAACTCGTCTTGGTACTTTGCCGCTTCCCGGGCATGGTCGCGATTCGTCACGATGATGTAATCGACGGGACCGTTGCGGAGGATCACGGAACTGGCTTCGCCTGTCATCGGCGGAGGATCGATGAGAATCTTGTGTTCCCCGACCGTCAGGAAAAGCCCGTTGAAATCGAGTTGCTTCTCCTCAGAGAACCAGGACCATTGCCAGATACCGGGAAGCAGGTTTTTCATGAAAGCCAATAGCTAATGGTCGATAGCGCAGATCAACGAGCTTAGAACTGGTGGCCCTTTGCGTTACCTCGCCTCACGTCGTTTCCTTCACATGGCGCCGACAGCATCTTTGACGGTTTTCGTCACCTTAGCCAGGATACTGGCTTCGTTGGGCAGATCGATGATGTCGTCTTCTGAGATCGTAATAAACTTTCGATTCGGCCCCTTCGTCAGAGAAATCAGAAACATACTATTAGAAGGCGTGACGGGAATGACGACCTGCACAGTAGCATCAGTCTCCTTCACCACTTCCAAAAACTTCTGCTTTCCCATCTTCCATCTCATCCATCATCTTCTTTCCTCTCACTGTCAGCAGAAGTCGGTTGGTTTCCAAGGGGGGAGGCGGGGTCTCACCCAATGCGCGCATCGAGCGACCCTCATCCTTCTAGGTGATCCCTCCAAGCTCGCTCGTTATCTCTTCAGGGATGGAGGCTGATTGATCTCCCACTGCGCGCGTCCAACGAGGGCCTTCTGAGGCCGCGCGTTGCGCGAGCACAGGAGATCATCAGGCTCCATCCCACTCCTTTCATCGTGGGACTCTGCGAGCAGGGAGAGGCCCCGCCTCCCCGCTTCCTACATCTTGCTATGCCCAGCCGCTAACAGTTTTTCAACTTCCTCCACAATCACCGCTTCACCCGCCAGATCCATATCGCCGACTCGCTGCCACCGAATCATGCCCTGCTGATCGATTACATACACGTTGGGAATAAACTTCCCTCCTCCATACAATTTGTCCGTCACCTTATTCGGATCAAGCAGATAGGGATAGGCGACTTTCACGGGGAAGGCGGCCAAGAACTCGCCGATTTCCTTCTTCGAGTTGCCGGAAGAATTGACGCCGAGCACGGCCACGTCTTTGCCTTTTGTCATCTCGGAAACTTTTTGAAGCGTCGACCCCTGCATCATACAGGGGTCGCAGATATGAAACAGTCCGAGTACCACGACCTTCCCCTTATAGGTATCCAGCCCCACAGTCTCACCGGTGATGGCCGTCAACACAAACGAAGGCGCCTTCTCGCCCACCTTAAAAAACCCCGCGGCAAGAGCCAGATGGGCCGCAAGACACCGGAACGAGTACGGCGCTAAGTATGACGACATAACATTTCATGGCAGCCTCCCTCACACAATGTTCGATGTTGAATGCTCAATGTTGAGTGAGGCGACCATTCAACATTCAAAACTCAACATTCGCAACTTCGTGGCGCGCTATCCTACCATGCAGATTTTTTCAGGGGCAATGGCAGCTGGAAACATCGAGACGACGGAAGTGGGATGAACACTCGCGGCAGAGCAGCATTGTCAACCAACGGATTCACGCGATCGAATCGGCGACACTTCAGAATTCAACAGCTGATTCTTCCACTCCGGTCCAGCACAGTTGCTTGTCGAGCGTCGGCTGTCGTAGCTATTGATAATGCTGGGCTTGAGTGAGGAAGAGCGTGGCATAAAGTCCTTGTTGTTGCATCAAGTCGTCGTGAGTACCTTGTTCGACGATCTGGCCCTGGTCGACGACAAAGATCCGGTCGGCCATTTTTACTGTAGAGAGTCGGTGGCTAATCAGAATGGCCATACGCCCCTTGGCGAGTTCGTGAAACCGCTCGAAGAGTTCTGCTTCTGCCTTGGCATCCATTGCGCTGGTGGGCTCGTCAAGAATTAGGATCTGAGAATCGCGAAGGATGGCCCTAGCCAGCGCCACTTTTTGCCATTCGCCGATGCTCAGTTCATGCCCGCCGTCGAACAGCTTACCGAGTAATGACTCATATCCATTCGGCAAGCGGTCGATGGTCTCATGGACTCCAGCCTGCTTCGCAGCTTGAGTCACAGCGGGAAGATCAACATCGGAGGCTCGCGCGCCCAAGGCGATGTTGTCTTTTGCCGAGATTTGAAACTTTACGAAGTCCTGAAAGATCCCGCTGACGGCGCCGCGTACATCGGCAATAGGATAGTCCCGAAGATCTGCCTCATCGATGGTGATGCATCCCCCCGACGGATCGTACAGTCGGCACAGGAGCTTCACCAGTGTCGTCTTCCCGGAACCATTGGCCCCGACGAATGCAACATGTTCGCCGGGTCTGATCGTAAAGGTGAAGTCCCGTATCGCCACACGTTCTTCATGCGGATATTGGAATGACACGTGATCGAACGTGATCCCCTGTTTGATCGGTTGGGGAAACAACTTCGGATGTACTGATTTAGGCAAACGAGACTGGATCCCCAAAAACTCATGCAATGTGGTCAGAAACAGATTGCTTTCATAGAGATTCGACACACTCCATCCCAAACCCTCCAAAAATCCTGCGGCCCGCTGCACTGCCTGAAAAAACATGACGAGGTCACCCACGGTGAGCAGCCCCTGAAACGTTCGGAACGCCACAAAACTGTAGACACCGAACACACCGGCCACGCCGACGATCTGCGCGGCAAGACCCCAGAGTGCCCAGCGGCGCTCTAACGCAATCCGTTCCCGACGAAGCACCGATCGCGCGTCCTGGAACCATTGTCGCAACCGAGGGCCGAGGTCGAACAGTCGGACTTCTTTCGCTGCAGTCGCTTGCGTCAGCAGCATATTGACGTACCAGGCCTTCCGTTCAAGTGGCGTCCGCTCGCGCTCCCAGGCAAACAGCCGGTTGGACTGCTGCAGGCGGACAAAGAAGTACGGGATGGCCGTCAGCATCAAGATCGGGATCACCCCCCAATGGAGCCACCAGAGTATGCCTGCCATAGCGAGAAGTGAAATGGCATCTTGGCCAAACTGGAGCAAGGCGTTGAGAATTGACGTTGGACGATAGGGCGCTTCTTCTTGTGCGCGATGGAGCGTATCTTGATACTGCGCATTCTCGTAGTACTCAAGATCGACCTCGACGGACTTTGCCTGGAGGAGCGCATGCATATGATCCGTCACGACTTGAGAATGAATCCTGGAAATCAGGGAAGCAACGGCGGTGAGCATGGCACTGGCCATCGCGACACCCGCTAACCCAGCAAGAATCGTGGTTATCCGCGTCAACGAGGCCTCGGGTGATGAAGTCTTGAGCCCTTCGGTCACGGCATCGATCAACAACTTCGTCAGATACAGCGCCGCGAGCGGAAGGAGGCCTTGGATCACACGCACCACGATACTGCCGATGGCCAGACTTGGACTGCTCTGCCAAACGAACGAGAGGGCGTGACGAAGCGTCAGAAGGAAGGGGCGTATGCGATTCAGAATGCTGTTCATAGGCGACAGGGACACATGAAGAATGCTTCGTTAGGACATCGTCGTCCTGTTTTTCAAACGCCGGATGGCAGAGTCCTGCGTTCCGTCTTCCGGATCCTGAGGATACGAAAAAGTGACGGTGAATCGTTGCCAATGCTGGCCCGCCTCGTGAAAAGGCTGGCGATCCAATGTGAGCCACGCATGACCATCGAGATTCGAAACTTCTTTTCTGACACCACAATGAAAGAGAACCGGATACCCCAATCGCCGGGCGAACCAATAGAGGGCCAACGATCGTGGGAAACAATTCCCTTTCTTGTTATAGGGAAATAGTTGAAGCCAGCGATCCACGTAGCAGATCAGATCCCTCATCACCGCCTCGTCAGGTCTCCCCGTCAACGAGCGAGGATTCAATCGGTCCAGCACCAGCGGCAAACTCTTGACCCGCAACAAGAGACGAACCCACAACACAACCACGCCCACGTGAAACACGGTCCAATACTTTTTCACGAGTCGGATCATGATGGGATCAGTGTAGCAATCCTCAATGAAAATTCCAGCATTCGCCGTTTCCAAATCCGAAGAACACATGCCCTGATGATCCTGGCGTGCCAGGGGAGGCTTTCAACATCGCGTCGAGAACCACGCAGATACGGCTATCGGCCGTCATGTACTTTCGATTTCTTCGGCAGAGCAATTGGAGACAATGCGGGACATAGCGAGTCACCAGCACGCCGAACCGTTTCCTGTGTGGGGATAGGCAGATACGCTTCCCTGAAGGTTCGACCAGGATATGACTAACCACCGTGCTCGACCCAACGATTGATAGTGCCCCGAATCGTGGACGGTAACAGACTCCTCAGGGTCCGATAAAGAGGGTGAACGAGCCGAGCGAGACGCGGGAGGGAGGTGCGCCAGCGAAACCAGGCAGGAGGGGTCGTGATCATGGGACTCGGATTACGACACAGCATCAAACCAAACCCCCAGCGTTCCCACCACGATTCTTTCAAGGAGAAATAGAGCAAGACTGCCTGTTCCTCGTTCACCCCGGCTCGATAGTTTGCCAGTAGGGTGGCTGGCATACGATGGGAAAACATCTGTACGTCCGAATCGGCAGAGAGCCGTGCGAGAACTGCCTCGGGCAGCGGCACATCAAGCAATCGATGCGCGAGGGACAATCCCATGAGCACCAGACGTCGGCAGCGCCACGTCGATGCCCTCGAGAAGATCCAATCCCAGTCCATGTGATCGTGTGCGCGAAGCAGCTCGGCGACATCGCACATCCATTTGAGCGCTTCCCACGCGTGCTTCGACCCATGGACACACAGAACAATCAACAGATCTTCCGGTGCCAATCCTTGTATGGTCTTGTTCGCTAGAGCAACAGGCGTTCGACGCTTCCAGAACTCGGGACGATCCAACTGAAACACAAAGTGCTGGTGTGCCATCACCGACTGGAGATCGACGCGAAAGAGTGTCCGCTTCTTGATAAACACATGGTAAGGTCCTTCCTCGTGGTCCGTCTCCCCAGGTTCGGAGGAAGGGTTTCTCCTCTCATAGCCCTGAGCCAGTAACACAGCCTGTGCTTCTGCAATGGAGCCTTTGGGAACAAGCAGGTCCAGGTCGGTAAAATCGCGAAGGGTCACATCGCCATACGCTGACACAGCCAGGGTCGCCCCTTTGATGGGAATGACCGGCACTCCATGCGCGGCAAATGCCTCGCACAAGACGACGAGTTCCTGAGCGAGCAACCGGTTGAGCAAGGCACCGGCTTGCGTCCTCTGGCGTAACCGAGCCAACGATTCGGCGGGCACGAGGTCGGAACAGAGCGTGGACAGATTCCGATACAACAGTGGGCCTACACCATGATACCAGGCCAGCTCGAGGAGACCTCTCCAGTCAATTGACTCTTGCACTCTCTGCCGGATACGTGCCTTGAGCGCATCTGTCACAACCGTACGGGCGCACCAGACCAAGAGCTCCGATTCCGGTCGCAGTGAGAATTGTCTAGAGGTGGGCGGTATCGTCATCATCTTAACTGCTCTAGAAGCGGCGTGATTAGCTTCGGCAAGTCAAGGATGTTGCGGCCGAAATGCAAACGGTAACAGTCCACCTGCTGCACCAGTTTCGCTAATACCTGAAATTCTCGTCTAGCCACCTCAGGATCGTAGACCAATAGAGCCTGAGGGAGGAGGACTTCCAGTGCTCGGCTCTTAGGGAGAAGCTCGAGGTGACTGTGAGGGGCATCGACGACATGGGGGAACAGTACCATGGCCGGCTGACAGCAGTTGCCCACCGAAGTCGAATACAGATCTTCGGCATGAAAGGACCGCTTGGGCGAACCGGAATGAAGTACGTGCGCTGGAGCGTTCCGGAGCTCCGGGAAGAATGCGATCGTCGCTTCTGTCACGCTAATCTTGATGGGAAAGGGGAGAACGTCCACATGTGTCCCGGCATCTCGAATCACCGGATGATCATCCGACAGATAACGATAGCCTGAGCGAAGCAGGGAAATAAAGGAGGTCGTCTTACCGCGGCCGCTGTTTCCTGGAATCAAGACCCCATGCCCATATTTCTCCAGCGCAGTCGCATGGATCGTATAGAGCCCACGGCGTCGCAAGAGTTCGATCAAGGCGAGGTGGAACAAATATTCAATCAAGTTTGCGTCCATGGTTTCCGGCTTGATCAGGTAGCCGTCAGCCCTGCCCTGCACACCATCCATCACCAGCACTCCGGCGTCGTGAAAGTCCGCAATCAAGCGCCCTCCGTCCTGAATCACCTCGTAGGGCAACCCGGTCTCCCGCCGATCTCCAACCGCTGCGCCCGTTCCGGAAGATAGTTGACGCGCCGACGGTGACATCGTCAGCGGAATGTCCGCTCGGTCCTGCACAGCCCGGAAGCATAACGTAAGCGAGACTGACTCCTCGAGCGAGTCCCGTCGAAAATGTTTCAGCAACTCATTCACCGGCGCGGCCAACAGGGGCGACGCCGTGGCATATCTCACCGCCGTTCCGTAGAGGGAAAACAGATACTCAGTCATAGGCTTTGCTACCACGTTCATTGTCATGCTGTCCCCCCCACTGGTGCTCGTCACGCGCTTCCCTGACGCAGGTTGAGAAGGGAGGGCGATTGCAGTGGGTTCGACCTGAGCCTGTCTTCCTCGTTCCGATGTTTTTCTATTTGCGCGACGGCACGAACCGACAAGTCAGCACCAACAAAGGATGATGTACAAAGAGCACGTCGGCGTCTTCTAGAAATGTAGCCCGACGGTGTATATCTGCATAGCTCCTCAAAGGCTGGGGAGGAGCCCCTACTTTCGTAGACTGCCGGCCTGGAGCCTGGTCAATCGTTCACCGAAGGGATGTGTCCCGATGGTGGCAGGAGAGGAGCCTCATTCACATACTGAACGTGACGGGAAACCTGGACCCGGTGCGAATGCTGGAGACACCCGCACACCACGGTCCAGAGTGAGACGTCTGGGTTCCCTGCACCGGTCTGACCAGGCTGAGTGGTATACACCTCACCAGGGATTCACAGAAGATCTTGAGATGAGATTAAAGAATCTGCCTGCAACACATCGAATAGCAACAGAATAGCAACACGTGGGCAAATGCGCGATGAAGATAGCAGTGGCTATTGGCGATGGGAACAATCAGATACTCGAGCGCAGGGCGTGTCTCCACGTTCATCAACCTGCCCTTTACTGGGAACCGACGATCATCACCTACGCCCGTCCCGCATCGTGAGAAAAAGGCTGGCCAGTTCTGACGAACCGGCCAGCCCCCTTGGCCTATCTCCAGCGATCGTTGTGGCCATGAAACAACTTCTTTAACCACCCACCGCCACCGTAACCGCCACCGTAACCACCATGGCCGGAACGGGTCGCGGTGATGTCCCGCAGCAACTCGTGTTTCACGAGCGCTGGCTGGACATACAACGCTTTTCTCTCTGTATTCATGCTTCATCACCCCCTTTCCTGTTGAAGTAGCCCCTCCTGAATCAATTGGTTGACCAGCGCGACGAGATCGTCCAGGGCCCGCTCGGGCGCGACGTCAAAGCGGTCGCACAGGACCGCATGGATGTCGCTGATCGTGCTGTGGCCGGTACAGTGCTCCCAGATGACGCTGCCCAACCAGTTCAAGGTGTAGTAGCGCCCCGTGCTCAGATCCAATAACACCGTCTCGCCCTCCATGCTCGTGCCTTGCACATCGGGGCTGGGCCGGAGGATGGTTCGGTCAAGTATCGTATGATCGACGGCATGGCCTGAGGCGATCGGGGGTGGGGTCGCTTGTAGTGGAGTCCGACATGGGTCTGTCCTCCGTGATCTGATGTTGTTCTATTTGCACGACGGCGTCAGAATTACGTTGTCCGGTCCGGATTCTCTCAATGAGAGTGATGATAGGTCGGACTGGAATCCTGATGCACGACACCCACGACGAACGGCTTTCGCCCATGCGTCCCTTGCTTTGCCAGGGGAAGATCAACGTTGTTGACTCAGGATTCGAGGCTATCACTGAAATCTATCCTCAAGGTTAAGTACGTAGAGTATATACTGAGCCTTTCCTGGGTAAGCGTTACCCAGATTACCTCTACGAGTACCTTCCGAATAATCCTTCTTTCAGGGGGGCAGGCAGTACCAATAAGCTGGTCCATTATTGAACAGCGCAATCCTCGCGAGTTGGCTCTAGGTATGGCTGGAACTCGTGGGTACTATAGGTGTGGGCCGTGCGGACAAACGAGTCTGCGGTTGCGGACTAGGAAGACGGCTCGAAGAGGCCGAGCTGCCATTCCTCAGCGCGGGTCAGGGGAATGGGGTAGCGTTCGGTAAAGCAGGCATTGCAATACTGGCCCGGTGTGCCGGGGGAGGCGTTCAGCATGCCATCGAGACTCAAATAGGCGAGGCTATCAGCCGTGATGTACTTCCGAATCTCTTCGGTCGTGTGGCTGGAGGCAATCAATTCCTTCCTGGTGGGCGTGTCGATGCCGTAGAAGCAGGGAGAGATGATCGGCGGCGAGCTGATGCGCACATGCACTTCTTTGGCCCCGGCATTGCGAATCATCTTCACAATTTTACGGCTCGTCGTGCCCCGCACCAGCGAATCATCAACCACGACGACCCGTTTTCCCTCCAGCACCTCCGGCACGGCATTGAGCTTTACCTTTACGCCGAAGTGGCGGATCGATTGCTCCGGTTCAATGAAGGTGCGGCCGACATAGTGATTCCGAATCAGCCCGAGTTCGAACTGAATCCCCGCCCCCTCGGCATAGCCGAGCGCGGCAGGCACCCCGGAGTCCGGTACGGGAATGACGATATCCGCCGGCACCGGCGATTCCTGCGCCAGCTGTCTACCCAAAGCCTTGCGCGTGACATAGACCGCGTTCGCGCCGAAGATCTTGCTGTCCGGCCGAGCAAAGTACACATATTCAAAGACGCACATGGCCGGACTGACCGGCGCAAACGGCTTGTAACTCGTCACGCCCTTCTCGTTCAGCACGACCAATTCGCCGGGCTCGATCTCGCGGACAATTTCAGCTCCGAGCAGATCGAACGCGCAGGTTTCCGAGGCCACGAGGTAGGTATCGCCCAGCCGGCCGAGACAGAGCGGCCGGAACCCATGCGGGTCGCGTACCGCAATGATCTCGTCGTCCGTCTGCAAGACGATCGAAAACGCCCCGCGAACTTGGCTCAACGCATCGATGATGCGGGCCAGCAACGTATCGGCCCGCGAATGGGCGATCAGATGGATGATGACTTCGCTGTCTGAGGTGGATTGAAAGATGGCGCCGTACGCTTCGAGCTCGTGACGCAGCACTTGGGCATTGATGAGGTTGCCGTTATGCGAGAGTGCCAGATTCCCAAACGCAAAGTTGACCGAGAGCGGCTGAACGTTCTTGAGATCGTTCCCCCCGGCCGTGGAGTAGCGATTGTGACCGATCGCCATCGAACCGGTTAATTGCTCGAGCGCGTGGGTATTATAGATATCCGCGACAAGCCCCTTCCCTTTATGGACATGAAACTGCTCGCCATCGCCCGAGACGATGCCGGAGGCTTCCTGTCCGCGATGCTGCAGGGCATATAACCCAAGATAGGTGAGGTTTGCCGCTTCCTTGTGGCCGTAAATGCCGAAGACGGCACATTCGTCGTGGAACTTATCGGGGTAATCATGGTCGAGGCGTGAGACGTGAGAGCGTGAAACGATCGGAGAAGTTCTGCTCTGGTTCGACGCTTTATCCATATGCCTAACGTTTCACGCCTGATTCAGCGTTCGTTCAATCGAAAAGGCCCACCGGTCGTGAAGTTGATCGACCGGAAGGTCGATGCGGCAACCCTCGCTCCATTGCCCCTTCTCCACATCGATGACGAAACGATCGCCTCCTACCGTCCCGATCTTCATCGCTGGAATACCGGAGTCCCAGGCGCGATTCAATACCTGGTCGGCCAACTCCGGCTTCACCGAAAGGACCACCCGTGATTGACTCTCACCGAACAAGAGGGCATCCCGCCGCAATGCATCGAGGGGTAATCTTACCACAGCCCCTCGCCTGGTGTCCGGGGCAGAGACACAACATTCAGCCAATGCGACAGACAACCCGCCATCTGAGCAATCATGGGCGGATTGCACGACTCCCTCACGGATCACGTTCAGGATGAAATCATGGAGCGCCTTCTCCGCCTCTAGACTGAGGAACGGCGGCGATCCCTGCTCCCGATGATGGAGCACTTTCAGATATTCACTGCCGCCTAGGTCCTCCTTCGTCTTGCCCAGGAGGAGAATCGCATCGCCGTCCTGCTTGAACCACTGCGTCATCGTCTTATCGGCTGCATCGATCAGACCCACCATCCCCAACATCGGCGTGGGATAAATCGAGAGACCGTTGGTCTCATTGTAGAAGCTCACATTGCCGCTGACGATGGGAACCTTGAAATGTTCGCAGGCATCCTTCATCCCCTCGATCGCCAACACAAACTGCCACATAATATCGGGCCGCTCGGGGTTACCGAAATTCAAACAGTCCGTGAGCCCGATCGGCTCCGCGCCGGAGCAGACCAGATTCCTCGCCGCCTCGGCCACCGCAATGCGAGCCCCTTCGTACGGATGCAGCAGGCAATAGCGGCTATTACAGTCCACCGTCATCGCGATGGCTTTATTCGTCCCCTTGATCCGAACCACCGCCGCATCGGAACCAGGCCGGATCATCGTGTTCGTCCGCACCATGTGGTCGTACTGTTCATAGACCCAGCGTTTGCTCGCAATCGTCGGCGATTCCAGCAGCGAGAGCAGCGCCGCATCGGCATCCTTCACATCGGGAAGCGCATCGTAATTCAGGTTGGTCAGCATGTCCTGATAGCCCGGCGGCGAATAGGGCCGCTCATAGCGGGGCCCATCATCGGCCAGCGACTTCGCCGGAATCTCTGCCACCACCTTGCCCTGATCCTTCACGCGGAGAATCCCGTCACCTGTGACCCGTCCCACCACCGCCACATCGAGATCCCACTTCTTGCAGATCCGGATGCATTCGTCTTCCTTGCCCGCCTGCGCCACCATCAGCATGCGTTCTTGCGATTCCGACAGCATCAATTCATAGGGCGTCATGCCTGGCTCACGCCGAGGCACATCGGTCAGGTCCAGATCGATCCCATTGCCGGCACGCGACGCCATTTCGCAGGACGAACTGGTCAACCCCGCCGCCCCCATGTCCTGGATGCCAACGAGCAGATCGCCCGCCATCAGTTCGAGACAGGCTTCCAGCAACAACTTCTCGGTAAAGGGATCGCCCACCTGCACCGTAGGCCGCTTCTGTTCCGACTGGTCGTCGAAGGAATCGGACGCCATCGTCGCGCCGTGAATCCCGTCGCGGCCCGTCTTCGAGCCGAAATAGATCACCGGATTGCCGACCCCGGCCGCTGTGCCAAGAAAAATCTTATCCTTGTGCGCAATGCCAAGACAAAACACGTTCACGAGCGGATTCTGCGAATAAATATCGTTGAAGACGATTTCGCCTCCGACCGTCGGCACCCCCATGCAATTTCCGTAGCCCGCTATGCCGGCCACCACGCCCTTGATCAGGTGGCGATTTTTCGCCGTCTCCAGTTCGCCGAACCGCAGCGCATCGAGCAAGGCAATCGGACGCGCACCCATCGTAAAGATGTCGCGCAGAATCCCACCCACCCCCGTCGCCGCACCCTGATAGGGCTCGATGAACGAGGGATGGTTGTGCGACTCCATCTTGAAGACCACGCAGAGCCCATCGCCGATATCCACCGCGCCGGCATTTTCCCCCGGCCCCTGTACCACCCGCGGTCCCGTCGTCGGCAGTTTCTTCAAATGCACGCGCGAACTTTTATAGGAGCAATGCTCCGACCACATCACCGAGAACATGCCCAGCTCAGTGATATTCGGTTCCCGCCCGAGTATCTCGATGATCTTCTTATACTCATCGTCCGTCAGATTATGCTGCGCGATGAGATCTTTGGTAATTGGCTGGCTTATTTGCGTCATATTTCACAACTCAATTGGGGTAAACTTCATTAAATCTGGAAGCAAAGTTCGCGAGCAACGGTTCATTGCCCTTAAGCTTCTCAAAGTAGTCATCAACTCCGGATTTAAGATCGTCAAAGAAATCTTCGGGGCATACTCTAAGGAGTTGTCCATGTTTCTCAAATCGTTTCTTGTTTGGATCAGCAAAATTTCCTCGAAACTCCAAACTCCCCCAAAGCCCTCCATCTTCAGAAACTTGACCAACCCTCAAATCGTGCGCGATTCCGTTTCGGAATGATCTCCAAAGAACCTTAGGAACAGAGACATTGCTAGCGGTAGTAACACTCCACTCCTTCATATGGTTTGACAGAAATTCCAAGAATATTTTCCAGTTGCTGTCCCGGTCACTTTTCCGTGCCAACTGCGGATTTCTGAATGATCCAAGAGCCTCTACAACATTCAGCATTATCCCCATTGCTGCGATCGAGAACGAACACTCCTTTTTCGGATCCAGCTTCGATTCAAGCAATGATTCAAATACGACTCTTTCTGTCCACACTCGACGGAGCGGTTCCATGAATGCCATGTAAAGGCGCCTTCTAAACCATTCCGCCTTCTGCTCTCGATTGAGAGGCGTAAGCTTGTGCAACTCCACCTGGTCATAGTCATAAAAGAGAGTAAACGGATCACCGGGAAAGCCAAGCACAATCAATCACCTTAAATCCCTAGCCATGCTGCGAGAGCGAAATTGGCCGAATGACATTTCTCATACCTCCTTTATAGTGCGTGATGGCCAGAGGTGCGTCGCGCATTACACGGAGGCTCGGGTCACTGCACTTGCCGAACAGATTCGTACCCGCTAACAGATGACCGCGAGGACTGTTCGAAGTTCCGTTCGAGCACAGCTCGGAACGGAACGAGTTCCGCAGCCGGGCAGATGAGAGGTTTAGTGCGAGTCGAGCCGGAGGGGCTGGGCAGCGCAGGCTCTGGCGGTCACGCCCCCACCATCTTCAGTTGCTTCTTGTTTCCCTTCAACGACTCCAGCATCGACAGGAAAATCAGCTTCCCGTCGTCATTGCCCAATACCGCTTCCGCGCAGCGCTCCGGATGCGGCATCATGCCCAGCACGTTGCCCTCGGCATTGATAATCCCGGCAATGTTATCGAGTGAGCCGTTCGGATTCGCTTCCGGCGTCACTGTGCCATCCGGTGTGCAATAGCGGAGCACAATCTGCGCATTCGCCTGCATCGCCGCGAGCGTGACCGGATCGGTGTAGTAGTTCCCGTCCGCATGGGCGATCGGAATCTTGAGCACCTGACCGGATTCGCAGGCGCCGGTAAACGCCGTCGCGGCATTTTCAACCTTCACAGACACATCCTTGCAGATGAAATGCAGCGACTCGTTCCGGAGCATGGCGCCGGGCAGCAACCCTGCTTCGAGCAGAATCTGAAACCCGTTGCAGATGCCGAGCACCATCCCGCCCTTCTTCGCAAACTCCTTCACCGCCCCCATCACCGGCGAGAACCGCGCGATGGCGCCAGTCCGCAAATAGTCGCCGTAGGAAAACCCGCCGGGCAGCACAATCGCATCCAGCCCCGCAAGCAAGGTCTCCTTATGCCAGATCATCTCCACATACTGGCCCAGCACATCCTTGAAGACATGCTGACAGTCGTGATCGCAATTACTCCCAGGAAAAACCACCACTCCGATTTTCATAATTGCCTCCAGTGCTAAGTAGAGAGTGCTGTCGACTGCGCCAAAAGCATTTGTCCTACCCCAACTCTCTCTCAGCACTCTCACTAGCAAGCTCGTACCGATATTCTTCAACAATCGTGTTCGCCAACAACTTTTCGCACATGGCTTTCACCTCGGCCTCGGCCTTAGCCTTATCCTTTTCATCCACATCCACTTCCATGTACTTCCCGACTCGCACATTGCCCGCATTCTTGAACCCCAGCGAGTCGAGCGCGTGCTCAATCGCCTTCCCCTGAGGGTCCAAAATTCCCTGTTTCAACGTCACATGAATCTTGGCCTTCACCGCTCTCTCCTTAGCTTTTCTCTCACCCCTCGACGAAGGGCGGCATGGATGCTCTCACGTGCGCGCATCGAGGGAGCACCGTTTCATCGTGCGCACTCTGCGAGCACAGGGAGCGTTCATGTCGTCCATCTCCCCTCACTCTTGACTCCCCTGCTCAGATGCTTTGGTCTGTCTGTCCACGTATTTCCTGATCCAGAAAATCCCCGCGACCGTCCCGAACCCACCCAAGACAAGCGCCACAAGCGGCCAGCGCCAGGGTGACCCTTCCAGGCGATAGGCCATACGGCCACCAGCGCCGTGGCCACCAAAATGGCCGCCACCAACCCATAATTCATGAACAACCGCAGAAACCCCTTACTCTTTCTCTTCCTTCTTCCCTTCCCCAGTGAGGGAAAGACTGCAGGACTCAACAAAGGGATGCGGTGATCGGTTTCAACTGCGCGCGTCGAGCGACCACTGCTTCATCGTGGGGGCTCCGCGAGCATAGAAACCGGCACCGCATCCCTCTCCCACTGTCCCCTCCTCTACCCGCATACTCTTTTCAGAACTTCTTGATACGCCTCTTCAATCTTCCCCAAATCTTTCTGAAACCGATCCTTATCCATCGACTCCTTCGTCGTCTGATCCCAGAAGCGGCAGGTGTCCGGAGAAATCTCATCGGCCAGGATCAGCTTGCCGTTGTGCATCCCGAACTCCAATTTGAAATCGACGAGGATCATCTGCCGTTCACGGAAGAACGGACGGAGGACCCTATTCACTTGTAACGCGAGCCGCTTGATCTCCACCAGTTGTTCCGGCGTCGCCAGTTTGAGCAGCCGAATGTGCTCATCGGCCATGAGCGGATCGCCCAACGCATCGTTCTTGTAGTACCACTCCACGATGGCCGGCTCGATAGGATCACCCTCCTTTAACCCCAGCCGCTTAGCCAAACTGCCTGCCACGACGTTGCGGACCACCACTTCGACCGGCACGATCGTCACCTTCTTCGTGAGCAGTTCCCGGTCGCTCAGCCGTTCGACAAAATGTGTCGGCACACCGGCCTGTTCCAGCAACCGAAAGAGCCGCTCGGACACTTTGTTATTGACGACGCCTTTCTCGACGATGGTCCCGCGCTTCTGCGCGTTGAACGCCGTCGCATCGTCTTTGAAGTACTGGACGACCTGATCCGGCTTGTCGGTCGCAAAGACTTTCTTGGCCTTACCTTCATAGAGCAGCGTTCCCGTTATCATAGTAGTCCTCAAACGTGTTCGCTGTTACTGAGCCAACACCTCGATGATCTCGTCCAAGGATCTGACAGTCCCCAGCAAGGTCGGATGACCGAACCGCCGGTTATACTGAAACTCTTTCACCTTCTCCAAAGCCAAAACCAGGCTGTGGAAATCCTCCAGCTTGGACGTTTCAAAATAGGTGATGAAATCCAGATCGTCGAGCCCGCTGGAGTGATAGAGCTTCCGTTTGACCGTCTTGAGATAGGGCACCGTGGCTTCCGTATGTTCCTGCATCATGGCCGCGCGCTTGTCCTGATCCAGCCCCCACCAGTCTGCACTTTTACGGATCGGGATCACGATCGCATAGGGCTTCGGACCCGGCTCGCTGTAAATTTTGAGGTCGGCCTTCAGCTGATCCGGAAATCCCGGCACATAGTTTGCTTTCTTGGTTAGGCCATGCATGACACCGGCCGTCTTAAGATGCTTACCAAAGAGACTGCCTTGAAGATCCAGCAGAAACTGTTGGGTCTCGAGCAGCTCGGTCGCGTGAATACGAAAGAGCACGTCCGCGTGATCGGATAGTCCGCGAAGAAGATAGACATCGATCGCCAACTTCTCTCGATGCCGCTCGACTACTTCCTTCAGGACGGTCAATTGCGCGATGCGTACCGCCTGATCCTGTTTCCCCCAGTCCGCATCGAGACTAAAGGCGGCAAACGTGCCATAGACGCCCGGCTCGGTCAGAAGCTTGTCGCGATCGGCCGCCCCAACGGCCGATACCATCACCAGACCGACAAGCACCAGCACAGCAAAACGCATGAAAATAGAAATAGCGGATCTCATCGTTTCCTTCCTTTCACCGGTTTACGCGCCCCCGATCCGAAGACCCGCCGGAAAATCTTGTCGAGATGGCGCAGATAATACTTCGGATCGAAACAAGATTTAATCTCCGCTGCCGTGAGATGTTTCGCCACGAAGGGGTCTCTTCTGACTAACTCCTGTAACCCCCCTGCCCCTTTCCAGGAGGCCATGGCATTGCGCTGGACGGCCTCATACGATTCCTTCCGCTGCGCACCCTTCTCGATGAGCCGCAGCAGCAACCGTTGCGAATAGACCAGTCCCCCGGTGCGATCGAGGTTGCGTTTCATATTGGCGGGATAGACCATCAGATGCTTGATGACGTCGGTAATCCGCGCCAGCATATAATCGATCAGAATCGTGCTATCCGGCATGATCACGCGCTCGACGGACGAATGGCTGATGTCGCGCTCATGCCACAGCGCGACGTTCTCCATCGCCGCGAGACTATTGCCACGCACGACGCGCGCCAGCCCGCAGAGATTCTCCGAGGCGATCGGGTTCCGCTTGTGCGGCATCGCCGAAGACCCTTTCTGCCCTTCCGAAAAATATTCTTCCGCTTCGAGCACCTCGGTCCGTTGCAGATGGCGAATCTCGGTCGCAAACTTTTCGATGCTGGCAGCCAACAGCGCCAACGCCGAGGCATAGGCCGCATGGCGATCACGCTGCACGATTTGATTGGAGACAGGGTCCGGCGTGAGCCCCAGCTTGGCACAGACGTACTCTTCCACCTCAGGCCCTTGATGCGCGAACGTGCCCATCGCGCCGGAGAGCTTGCCGACAGCGATCTCCTGCCGAACGTGCCTCAGCCGTTCCCGGTGCCGGCAGGCTTCTTCGTACCAAATGGCCAGCTTGAACCCGAACGAGATCGGTTCGCCATGAATGCCGTGCGAACGGCCGACCATCACCGTGTTCTTGTACTTCAGCGCCTGCCGTTTCAAGACGGCGATCAGCTCTTCAAGATCGTTGAGAATGAGGTCGAGCGCCTCGGTCATCTGCACGGCCAGGGAGGTGTCCACAATATCCGACGAAGTCAGCCCCATGTGGAGGAACCGATGCTCCGGGCCGACCGATTCCATGAGCGATTCGAGAAAGGCGATCACGTCGTGCTTCGTCACCTTCTCGATCCTGTCGATCCGCTTCACATCGATCGTGGCTTTCTTCCCGATACGAGCCGCGGTGCCCCGCGGGACCTGTCCGGCTCGTTCGAACGCCGCGCAGGCGGCCAGTTCGACTGCGAGCCAGATCTCATACTTACGTTTCAATTCCCAAATGGCTTTCATCTTGGGACGGGTATAGCGATCGATCATGTCGTCACCGTGAGGGGTAAAGCGTGAATGGTAAGGGGTTTCGGAACCTAGGCCTTTTCATTCCGACTTACTCATTACCCCTCACTCTTTACCCCTGACGCCTTACGCATCTTGCGCTTGGCTTCCAAGCGTGATTCCTTCGTTCAAGACCTGATCCAGAATGCCGTTCACGAACTTCGACGCGTCGTCGTCGCCGAAACTTTTCGCCAATTCGATGGCTTCGTTCACCGTCACCTTGGCCGGCACATCATCCATCCACAACAGTTCATAGACCCCGGCGCGCAGGATATTACGGTCCACAATCGGCATGCGACTGATTTTCCAATTGGTGGCGTATTTCCCGATGAGGGCATCCAGATCTTTCTTCTTCTCCAATACCCCGGCCACAAGTCGTTCGGCAAAGGCCTTCACCACATCCGTGGCCTCGTTCTTCTCCCAGAACACATCCAGCCACAGGCCCGGCCTGCCGTGAATGTCGTACTGAAACAGAATCTGGAGCGCGCGCTCCCGGGCTTGACGGCGTGATCCCATGGTAGCCCGCATTATCATGACGCGTCGCTGAGCGGCGCGCGGGCCTGAGCCCAGCGTACTCTCGTACAGAGTCGATGGCCCAGGCTTGCTCGTCGCGCAGCTCGCCTGTAGCGGATCATGACGATGCGGGCTAACCCTTGCGCTTTCGCGCGCCCGCTTCTTGACTCTCCGGACTCGCGGGACTTCAGCCCTCGGCAGTTCCTCACCTACCCGCAACAGCCGCATCACCGTCGCCATTTCGATCGCGGACCTGGCCGCTTCTCCACCACGATTGAACTTGGCCGACTCAGCCCGCTCGATCGCCTGCGCGATTGTGTGCGTCGTCAGCACGCCGAAGATGATCGGCACGTCGGTATCCAGCGCCGCTTGCCCGATGCCACGGCTTGCTTCGGCGCTGATGTAATCGAAATGCGGCGTATCGCCACGAATGACCGCCCCGAGACAAATCACCGCATTAAACCGGTTCGACTTTGCCATCGTCCGCGCCACCAAGGGAATCTCGAACGCCCCCGGCACCCGCACCACCTCGATGTCGTCGGCCTTGACCCCGTGTTTAGTCAGCCCCTCAACACAGGAACTCAGCAACTTGCTCGTGACGAACTTGTTGAACCTCGCGACAACAATCCCAAACCGCAATCCCGTCGCATCGTGAGAGCCTTTTCGAAGCTTCATTCCTCTTTATCTTCCTTCCCTCTCCCCACTTGCGCACATTCGAGCACTCAGACGGATGGCTGGGATGAGTCCCGACTGCGGCGCATCGAACGAGCACCGCTTCATCGTGCGCGCGTTCGGCGAGCACAGAGATCTCCCTAGCCATCCGCTCCTCACACTTTTTTCAGAATGTGCCCCATCTTCTTCTTTTTCGTTCGCAAGATACTTCACATTCGCCGAATGCGGCTGAATCTCGATGGGCACGCGTTCAACCACTTTCAATCCGTACCCTTCGATGCCGACAATCTTGCGCGGATTGTTCGTGATGAGCCTGATCTGGTGCAGCCCAAGATTGACGAGAATCTGCGCCCCCACGCCGTAATCGCGCAGGTCCGCCTTAAATCCCAACTTCAAATTCGCCTCGACCGTATCGCTGCCCTCATCTTGCAACCCATAGGCCCTGATCTTGTTGAGCAGGCCGATGCCGCGCCCTTCTTGATTGAGGTAGAGCAGGACCCCGCGCCCTTCTTTCTGAATCACTTCCATCGCCTTATGGAGTTGGTCTCGACAGTCGCACCGCAACGATCCCAGCGCGTCGGCAGTTAAACAGCCCGAGTGCACACGCACCAGCGTGGGATCGCCTCCCTCCACGCGCCCTTTCACCAGCGCAATGTGCGTGATACCGTCCAATTCATTTTCGAACGCCACCGCCTCGAAATCACCAAACATCGTCGGCAGCCGCGCACTGGCCATCCGCCGCACAAAAGTCTCGCGCTGCATGCGGTATTCGATGAGCGCCTTGATCGTAACCATCTTCAGCTTGCGCACTTTGGCAAATTTCGTCAGCTCCGGCACGCGCGCCATGGTGCCGTCCTCGTTCATGATTTCGCAGATCACGCCGGCGGGAGTGAGCCCGGCCAACCGCGCCAGATCGACTGAGCCTTCGGTCTGCCCCGCGCGCTTCAACACGCCGCCTTGCTGCGCCTTCAAGGGGAAAATATGGCCGGGGCGCGCCAGGTCGCCGGGCTTGGACTTCGGATCGATCGCCACATGAATCGTCGTGGCCCGGTCCGCCGCAGAGATTCCCGTCGTAATGTCTTTCCGCGCATCGATGGAGACAGTAAAGGCCGTGCCGAAGGTGGCGGTGTTCTCAACCGCCTGCTGCGGGAGATGGAGTTCTTCGACTCGCTGGGGAGTCAGGGCGAGACAGATCAACCCACGGGCATGCTTGGCCATGAAGTTGATGGCCTGGGGCGTAACGACCTCGGCGGCAATGACGAGATCGCCTTCGTTCTCACGATCTTCGTCATCGACGAGGATGATGAATTTCCCCTTCTTGACGTCCCGAATCGCGTCTTCGATGCTGTGAAAGGGAGTGGCCATAACGTTAATGTTCAATGGTTAATGTTCAATGGATGATCAATTTATCATTTAACATTGCACATTTAACATTGTTTTTTTGGCCCCCCCACTGTCAACGAGAAAA
Source organism: Nitrospirota bacterium (assembly GCA_963775905.1). GTDB lineage: Bacteria > Nitrospirota > Nitrospiria > Nitrospirales > Nitrospiraceae > Palsa-1315. The sequence goes on from CAVZKI010000014.1 coordinate 110,025, forward strand.
CCGGCTCGGTGCTTCACCGGGATTGATTAGTCGGCGTGCTCGGCGTTCTGAGAGCAGCACCGAACCCCAGGCAATGCCCGTAGCCACAGCAAACACCCACAACCCGACTCGATAGGACCCGGTCACCTCTTTCAGCGTCCCCAACCAGAGAGGCAAGAGAAAGCCGCCGATCCCACCGGCCGCCCCCACAATACCCGAAGCGAGTCCAATCTGTTTTGGAAACCATTCCGAGGCCAACTGTAAAATAACGCCGTTGCCGACCCCCATGGCTCCCACGGCGGCCACGGTCAGCACAACGGCGACGCTGACATCGAGTGAATTCAGCCAAGCGCCGCAACGATCCCCGCGATAAGGGGCAATGCAAGCATGAGCGTGCGCAAACCGCCGATCCGGTCGGCTGCATAGCCTCCAAACGGACGGATGAGACTGCCCACCAGTCCACACAAGGCGGCAATCGAACCGGCGGTGATGCCGTCCACGTGGTACTGGTCGTGAAAGAAGAGAGGAAGAATACTGCAGAATCCGACGAACCCGCCGAACGTCACGGCATAGAGCCCGCAGAGCCAATAGGATTTCGGCTGTCGGATCATCACCGCCACATTATGCCACCAATGCGTATCGCGCTCGGCTCGCCGGCTCCGTTGATCGTCACGCACGAGGAGCACAAAGACCGCCAAGACGGCGACAATCGGCAGAGCATCCACCGAAAGCGTCGATGCCATCCGCCTGCGGCCGCAATGCGTGGCGCAAAAAAGAGAACCAGCACGGTGCCGACATTCCCCGATGCGACTATTCCCAACACAAATCCTTGATGGGCGGCTGGATAGGTACGGCCCGCCAACGGCAAGCGTCACCGCAAAACTCGCCCCACCGATGCCGAGCAGCGGCGGCAACGAGCAACAACTCGTACATAACTATGGCACGCCCAGCCATCCCCACAAGGTGACCACCAACTCGCCCACCAGAATGACGGTCCCCGTTGGCTTCGCCCCATACCAATCGCTGCTCCACCCCGCCACAATGCGAAGCAACGCGCCGCCCAGCAGCGGGAGCGACACCACGAGCGCCGTGTCGGTCTGGCTCAGATGGAGGTCCTGCGCGAGGGTCAGACTCAGCGCACCGATCAGCAGCCACACCATGAAACTGACGGTGAGATGCAGCCAGGCGCCGATCACACTCGGCCAATGCCCGCGTCGTTAGGGCGCAGGAACATGTCCGTCATCACATTCCCCCATCTCACAGGATGCTGAAAAAGTCCGCCCGCTTTCTGAAAGGACTAAGGTTACAGGCTCAGGTCAAGGCCGAGAAAAAAGAGTCTGATCCAAGCTCAACCTTAACCTGAACCTAATCCCTCATACTCCGCCGGCGGATTTTTCAGCACCCAGGCTAAAGGTTCTTATGATAATCTCGACCGGTATGAGTCCGCGCAAGAAAGATCTCGACGAAAAACCGATCGAACCGGAGGTTCTGGACCCGTCCGAGGAGGAGATCGCCGAGATCAGTCCGCCTCCCGAAGCGTCTCATCGTGCAGGCCCGGAAGATCATCACGCCACCGACTCCACAGCCGTGGTGCCGGTTACGGCACTCCAGCAATATCTGGCTGAGGTCCGTCTCCATCCCTATCTCTCCAAAGAAGAAGAGCTGCGCCTGTTCCATGAATATCGAACACACGGGGACCGCGACGCCGCCGTGAAGCTCATCATGGCCAACCTGCGCGTGTCCATCTCGATTGCCGCTGAGTATCTCCACACCGGCGCCGACCACATGGACCTCATTCAAGAAGGCAACGTCGGGCTGATGCATGCCATCAAGAAATTCGACCCGTCGAAGAACGTGCGCTTTTACGCCTATGCCGCCTGGTGGTCGCGGGCCTATATCCTGCGCTATTTACTGAACAACTATCGCCTGGTCAAGATCGGGACGACTCAAGACCAACGGAAGCTGTTCTACAACCTCAAAAGAGAGAAGGCCAAGCTTGAACGGGAGGGGTTCGCTCCAGACACGAAGTTGCTCGCCGACCGCTTGAATGTGCGGGAGCGGGACGTCATCGAGATGGGGCAGCGGCTGGGCAACTGGGAACTCTCGCTAGACCAGCCGATCGGCGAGGACCAGGAAGGCAGCCTGCTTGATGTGCTCCCCTCTCAGCAGGTTCCGGCGGACGAGCAGCTTGCACAAACCCAATTACGGACACTCTTCCGTGCCAAGCTCGCCGAATTCGTCAAGACACTCGATGAGCGGGACGAAGACATCCTCCGGAACCGGATTCTTTCAGAAACCCCTCTAACCCTGGACGACCTCGGCGCCAAATACTCCATTACCAAAGAGCGAACCAGGCAACTGGAAGCCCGCATCATCAAGCGCTTACGCGACTACATTAAAAAAGACATCAAAGATTTCGACCTACGATTGCTCACCGATATCCTCATGAATAGTCGCCAATCTCACTCGGTTATGTCCGATCGTCTGAGGCGTGGAAAAATTTCCTCATTCTCCCCCTTGACTTGGATGAACCCGGGGCTATCTCCACTCCCGTGTCCAGCGGATCAGGGCTTCTGCTCGTTCTGGAGTACCACGGTTACGCCATCGAGTTCGAACCTGTTCTACATCGCCGATATTCACTGGGTTAACTTCACGAGGAGGGTGTTGTATATGAGCACTGCAGCCAAGGAGAAGACAGAGAAGAAGAACTTAGCCAAGGGGTTCCAGCCTCTGGGTGACCGGGTTTTCGTCACCTACACCGAGGAATTGGACCGGACCTCCGGCGGGATTTACGTGCCGGACAGCGCGAAAGAAAAGCCGCAACGGGGCATCGTCCAAGCCATCGGCAAGAAGGTTGAGCATGTGAAAGTCGGCGACCAGGTCCTGTTCGACAAATACTCCGGCAGCAAGCTCCGGATCGAAGACGAAGAATGCTTGATCCTCAAGGAAGAAGACATCCTCGGGGTCTTCACCAGCTAATCACCATACCTACAACACTACGACGACGATAAAGGGGGAAAGACTATGGCAAAGCAACTTATGTACGGTGACGCAGCGCGCGCGTCCATCCTCAGAGGGGTGAACCAGCTCGCCGACGCCGTGAAGGCAACACTCGGTCCGAAGGGCCGTAACGCGATTCTCGACAAGAAGTTCGGCGCCCCGACGATCACCAAGGACGGCGTGACCGTGGCCAAAGAAGTCGAACTCAAGAACCCGTACGAAAACATGGGCGCCCAGCTCGTGCGCGAAGTCGCCAGCAAGACCAGCGACACGGCCGGCGACGGAACCACGACCGCGACAGTGCTCGCGCAAGCCATCTATCGCGAAGGCGTCGAAGAACATCACCGCCGGCGCGAACCCGATGGAAATCCAGCGCGGGAATCAACAAGGCGGTCGAAGTGGTGATCACTGAACTGAAGAAGCTCAGCAAGCCCTGCCAGAACAAGACCGAGATCTCCCAAGTCGGAACGATTTCGGCCAACAACGACAAGACCATCGGCGACCTCATCGCGGAAGCGATGGAGAAAGTCGGCAAAGACGGCGTGATCACGGTCGAGGAAGCCAAGTCCATGACCACCTCGTTGGACGTGGTCGAAGGCATGCAGTTCGACCGCGGCTACATCTCCCCCTACTTCGTCACCAACGCCGAGCGGATGGAAGCCGTCATGGAAGACCCGCTCATTCTCATTTCCGAAAAGAAGATCAGCAGCATGAAGGACTTGCTGCCGATCCTCGAGCAGGTCGCCAAGATGGGCAAGCCGCTCGTCATCCTCGCGGAAGACGTGGAAGGCGAAGCCTTGGCGACTCTGGTGGTGAATAAGCTCCGCGGCACGCTCAACGTGACGGCCATCAAGGCCCCTGGATTCGGCGATCGCCGCAAGGCCATGCTGGAGGATATCTCGATCCTCACCGGCGGCCAAGTGATCTCGGAAGATATCGGCATCAAGCTGGAGAACGTGAAGCTCACGGACCTCGGCCGCGCCAAGCGCATCACGATCGACAAGGACAACACCACGATCGTGGAAGGCTATGGCGATCCGAAGAAGATCGAAGGCCGCGTCAAGCAGATCAAGGCACAGATCGACGAGACGACCTCCGACTACGACCGGGAGAAGCTCCAAGAGCGGCTCGCGAAGCTCGTGGGCGGTGTGGCCGTCATCAACGTCGGCGCCGCGACCGAAACCGAAATGAAGGAAAAGAAGGCGCGCGTCGAAGACGCGTTGCACGCCACCAAGGCAGCCGTCGAAGAAGGGATCGTCCCTGGCGGCGGAACGGCCTATCTCCGTTGCATCGGCGCGTTGGATTCGCTCAAGCTGGTGCCGGAACAGCAGGTGGGTGTCAATATCATCCGCCGCGCGCTCGAAGAGCCGATTCGTCAGATCGCGGCAAACGCCGGGATGGAAGGCTCCGTCATCGTTGAGAAAGTGCGCAATGACAAGAACTCCAGCGGCGGCTACAACGCCGCGACCGAGGAATATGTGGACATGATCAAGGCCGGTATCATCGACCCCACCAAGGTGTCGCGTTGCGCGTTGCAGAACGCGGCGAGCGTGGCGGGATTGATGCTCACGACCGAGGTGATGATCACCGAACTGCCGGAAGAGAAGAAAGAGCCGGCCGGTGGTGGAGGTGGACACAACCACGGCATGGAAGGCATGTACTAAGAAGAGACGCTGAGAAGCAATCAGCTTTCAGCAATGAAGGGCTCAGCGGGTCATCCCGCTGAGCCCTTCGTGTTTCTGGCCACGTGATGAGATAAAATGTGACTCGGCCGCAATGAGTCAAGGGAACGTCCCATGATCGTGGAAGTCGAGAGTAACGACAATTGCGAAACCAGTTTCTTCGGGCGGTTCAAGGAAGCTGGCCCCGCACGACAGGTTATCCAGGTACGGCTCTACGACCGAAATCCCGCCGGGGAATGGTACTGGATCACTGGCTGGAGCGACGATGAACAGACGCCCGCCTGCCCGGCCTACGCCCAGCTCGTTGAAGACTCAGGCTCAGGCCTGACTCACCTGGTCTATGGAGGGATTCACGGCTTACGGTTCAAGTCGATTAATATCGAGGAAGCTTGGAATTTCGAGAGTCCGGTTCAGTGGGGAGAAGCCTACCTTTCGCTCGCCAGTGACCGTGATCTGCGCTATGCAGACTAGTTCTCTCTGCCCTTGTAGAACCAAAACACATTCAGGGGACAGTCGCATTAGAGCAATGAACGCAGGGCTCAGCGGGTTTCCCGCTGAGCCCTGCGTGTCTTAGGAGGCACGAGACGCTTGGTCTTGTTCGCGCTGAAGTGTCCTAGCTGGATGTTTTGGCTAATGCCCGCTTATGGCTCGCAAAGTAGCCTTGAACAACTTGGAAGTCTTCGGCGTTTCGAAGAATGAGCGGAAGATGTCGTGCACGAGGGTGGTATGGGCGGCGAGGTCGGCTTGAAATTGTTTGAGCGCGATCGGTCGATCAGCTCTGTCATAGCCCATGCGGATTGCGCAGCGTTCTAATTCCCTCTGCTGATCTGGGAGAGCATGCGTCTGCAGATCATGCACCATCTGGAGTTTGTGCTCTACGTCTCGGAGAAACTGATAGGCACTGGTCAGATCGGCCTGTTGCTTTTTTGACAGAATACCGGCCTTCTGAAGCCGCACCAACGAACCGAGGGTCCCCCGGCCAAGAATCCCTGGCAACTGCCGGCCAGCCAGCACTTGGATCGTTTGGACGAGAAACTCGATTTCCCTGATCCCGCCAACACCGAGTTTTACGTTGCGCTGCTCATGCCCGCGCTCCGCCATCTTCGCGTCAATCCGCTCCTTGACCGATCGAACCTCCTCCACGATTGCGAGCCCCTGTTCGACGTCCGGTCGTTTCGATGAGGGTGTCAGCACAAAGGGCCGTACCATCTTGATGAACGATCTCCCGACCTCCTTCGACCCGGCGATGGGCCAGGCTTTCAGCAGGGCCAACCGTTCCCACACTTGTCCTCTCGTCCGATAGTACTTAGCATACTCGTCGAGCGAGCGAGTGAGCTGCCCCACCGAACCTTCTGCCCGCAAGCGGAGGTCTACGCGGTAAACATACCCTTCATGGGTCTGTGCGGTCAGCGCCTTCGTGAACTCCTGCGCGAGAATTTCAAAGTATTCTTCGTTGGACAGCACGCGCTGTGTAGGACCCTTCGCCTTCGCGCGTCTGGACGCAACCGGCCTGGTTTCCCCCTCGTGGGATTCACAGACATAGAGCACGTCTACGTCGGAGCTGTAATTGAGTTCATGTCCGCCCAGCTTCCCCATCGCAATGACAGTGAAACCGGTCTTCACCCACCGCCCCTGCCGATTCTGGTGCATGGGAATCCCGTGCCGGGCCCGTAGATCGGAATCCACAATGCGATAGGCGGCGTCAATGACGACCGAGGCCAGATCCGAAAGGGAGGCGGTGGTTTCCACCACATCTGCTAATCGTACGAGATCGCGCACGCCGATGCGCAGCATCTCTCGACGACGGAATCGTCTGAGCACGTCCAACATGGGTTCAGTGGCGGTGACACCATCCAGACTTTGCCGGATCGTACGTTCCATCCCCGCCCTGGTCGGCGCGGTGGACAGCACATTCTGTTGGGCCAGCCAGTACAGCAGCAGAGGATCGCGAACGAGAGTGAAGGCGAGCGAGTCACTGTTCCCGAAGATCGCGCACACCAGGTCCAACATGCGAGGAGCGCTGCGCAGGTATTCCAGCACGGCCGACCGGCTGACTCCGCTAGCGAGCCAGCGTTCCCAGTGGTTCAAGGCCTGATCCGGATCGGCGGTCCGCCCAATGGCTTCAAGCAACGCGGGCAGGATGTCTGCCAACTGGCGCCGCTGGTGTGGATCGCCCGCCATCGACTGTAGGTTCGCATCGGCATCCTGAATGCGATGGAGTCCGTAGGATTGAAGAGTCGCTTCAAGTTTGGCCGGTTCCAGCCCGAGCGCTAATAGGACCGGGGTCGGATCCGGCTGAGCAGCACTCTCGAGTATAGGAACACCACAATAGCGCGGTGCTGGCTTCTTCGGATGATCGGACATAAGTGGGCATTATACTCATCCATTGGCCCTCGCACAATGAACCCGCTTCGGCTATACTCCCGGCCATGACGGATGGGCCTGGATCACGCAAGTCGATCATCAAGACCCTGGTCTCCCTCTGTCCGGATGTCGAGGATGAGGTCCTCCAGGACTTCGTGTTACGGATGGACCCCGAGTACTTCGAGCGGTTCAAGCCGGACGCCGTCGCGCACCATATTCAGCTTGCCAGTCGGCTCACGCCGGACCACCCCTGCGAAATATCCGTGCTCGACAAACGCGCGGGGCGATCAGAAATCAGCATCGTCGCCTACGATTATTTCTCAGAATTCGCCGCCATCTGCGGTGTGCTCTCGGCCTTTGGACTCAATATCGAAGAAGGACAGATCTATACCTTTGTGGAGGCCACGCCCTCTCCCTCGCGGCGCCGGGAGGCTCCCTCGACGGCCGGCAGACCTAAAGGCCGGCCCGGCCTCAGCCGCAAAAAAATCGTCGATGTCTTCCTGGTGCATCCCATAGACCGCGCAGGCTTTCCCTCACCACAACACAATGCCCTCCGACAGACGGTCACCGAGATCGTTCAACTGCTGGATGCCGGCCGGTTCGAAGCGGCGCGCCAATATGTCAACCGCCGGCTCGTCGAACGATTGGACAAGCAGCGGAGTGCCTTTACCGGCCTGCTCGACACGGTGCAGATCACCTTCGACAATAGCCAATCGCCGACAGATACGATCATGGACATCCAATCGGATGATACTCCGGCCTTCCTCTATGCGCTTGCGAACGCCCTGGCCATGCGCAACATATACATTACGAAAGCCCAGATCGAATGCGACGGCACCAAACTTCACGATCGGTTTTTTGTCAGGAATCGCGACGGGCAGACACTGCTCGACTCCGCCGGTCAGCAGCAACTGCGGCTGACTGCCGTGCTCATCAAGCAATTCACGCATGCCTTGACTTGGGCTTCCGACCCGGCTAAGGCGCTGGCATCATTCGATCAGTTCCTGGATCTCATCGTGAAAGACCAGGGCAAGAAGGGCAAGAGCCAGGCGCTCGACTTTGTCAGCGATAAAAAAACCTTTCCGTTACTCGCACGACTGCTCGGCGCCAGCGACTTCTTGTGGGAGGATTTTCTCCGACGCCAGCACGATAACCTCCTTCCGCTGCTCACGGAATACCAGGATGCCCCCCTGATCAAGCCGCAGGCGACCCTTCGGAAAGAACTCGGACGTTTGGTCATGCGAGCCAAAACAGACGAAGCGCGAAAGGACGCCTTGAACCGGTTTAAAGACCATGAGATGTTCCGAATCGACATCAAACACATCGTCGAGCCCTCGAGCAATTTCCCTGACTTTTCGCTGGCGCTCACGGAACTGGCAGAGGTCATCATGGAACGGAGCATCTCGGATTGCCGCGCTAAGCTGGAGAAATCGTATGGGCGCCCACGACTCGCCAACAATAAGCCCTGCCCCTTTGCCGTCCTGGGCCTGGGAAAATTCGGAGGGCGAGAGCTCGGCTACGCCTCGGACATCGAGGTCCTGTTCGTCTACGGTGGATCGGGCAACACAAGCGGTAAGAATGGAATTGAAAACAGCGAATACTTCGAACGGCTGGCGCAGGAACTCCTGGGGTGGATCGAAGCCAAGCAAGAAGGCATCTTTCGCCTTGATGTCCGGCTTCGACCGCACGGAGGCAAGGGCGCGCTGGCCAATGCATTCGAGGAGGTCTGTCGTTACTACAGTCTGACCGGACCTCCCGCGTCATTCGAGCGGCAAGCCCTCATCAAACGAAGTATTTGTGCTCCCGCTGATGGCCATGAGCGACTTGCCGCGCCATTCGAGCGGCAAGCCCTCATCAAGTTGCGGCATATCGCCGGCGACTCCGCGCTGGGGCATCAAGTGGAAGCACACCGAAACTCGTTTGTCTATAGCGGCGCCCCCTGGGATCTCCCTACAGCGCTCGATTTGCGAAGACAACAGCTCAAACAGCTGATCCAGCCTGGGCAGGTCAACCTGAAATATAGCGCGGGAGGACTCATCGATATCGAATATGCCGTCCAATACCTGCAAGTGATGCATGGCCACGACCACCCGAGCCTGCGTACGCCGAATACTCTCCAGGCACTCGCCGCGTTGGTCAATGCGGGGTTGGTCGCACGCACCGATGGAGCAGGCCTCCGGAAAGCCTACGCCTTCATCCGGATGTCGGTCGACGGATTGCGCATGGTCAGGGGAAACACCAAGGATCTTGTGCTCCCTCCTTACGATTCGGAGGAGTTTGTCAGTCTTGCCCGCCGCGTCGGCTACACGAGAGACGACTGGCGGGCCGGCGCGCGCGATTTGCAATCAGACATCCAGCAGCACATGACTCTCACCAAGACCTTCTTCGAACGGACGTTCGGAGCGTTGTGAGTGGAGCGGGAGGGTGGCCGTTGCTCTCCTATGCTCGCGCAACGCGCGGCCTAAGAAGGCCCTCGTTGAACGCGCGCAGTGAGAGAACAAACAGACCACCCTCCTTAGAAGAGAAGGCGAGCAAGCTTGGGAGGGAGCGGCTCAGGTGCCCTCCTTCCTCGCAGAACGCGCACGATGAAACGCGTGCTCGTTCGATGCGCGCAGTAGAAGGACTCATCCAGGCTCATCAAAGCGACAATGTGCACGAGCAAGCTCGGAAGGATTATCTTTAGCTCGACTCACTGCGGCCTTGTTTGGCGAACAAGGCGCCGCCTCTCGTCGGGAGACGTACGCTTCTTGGTGAGCCTCAGCGCGGCGGGTTAGAACGCCGGGTTGGCGGGTGAGAAAAGCGACTATTTCAGCATCCTGCTAGACATCGAAATACAGGACATACTCGTATGGATGCGGCCGTAATCGCATGGGATCGACTTCCTTGCGGCGTTTGTAGCCGATCCAGGCCTCGATCAGGTCCTTGCTGAAGACCCCGCCCTTGAGCAGAAACTGATGGTCCTGTTCGAGGTTGCGCAACGCTTCGTCGAGACTGCCCGGCAGCGTGCGGATTTTTGCCGCTTCCTCCGGCTCGAGATCGTACAGATCCTTCTCAGCCGGTTCACCCGGATTGATCTTATTCTCGATCCCGTCCAACCCTGCCATGAGCATGGCAGAAAAAGCGAGGTAAGGATTCGCGGTCGGGTCAGGAAAGCGCACCTCGATCCGCTTGGCTTTCGGGCTCGGTGAGTACATGGGAATCCGGATGCCAGCCGATCGATTCCGGCTGGAATAGGCCAGCAGGACCGGCGCCTCGAACCCGGGGGTCAGCCGCTTGTAGGAGTTTGTCGTCGGATTCGTAAACGCCGCCAGGGCCGGCGCGTGCTTCAGGATGCCGCCGATATAGTAGAGACCGAGTTGCGAGATGCCGGCATACTCCTTCCCCGCAAACAGAGGCTTCCCCTCTTTCCAGATACTCTGGTGGGTATGCATGCCGGTACCGTTGTCCCCGAAGATCGGCTTGGGCATGAAGGTGGCGGTTTTGCCATGCCGGCGAGCCACATTCTTGACGATGTACTTGTACATCATCAATTTGTCCGCCGTCTTGACCAGCGAGTCGAAGCGGATATCGATCTCCGCCTGGCCTGCCGTCGCCGTCTCGTGGTGGTGTTTCTCAATGGAAATCCCGACCTTTTGCATCTCCAGGACCATCTCGCTGCGGATATCCTGATGCGTATCGGTCGGCGGGACCGGAAAGTAGCCTTCCTTGTGACGGATTTTTCCGCCCAAGTTGTGGCCTTCTTGCCCGATGTTCCAGGCGCCCTCTTCGGAATCGATGAAGTAAAAGCCACTGTGGCCCGTCTGATCGTACCGAACCTGATCGAAAATGAAGAACTCCGCTTCCGGCCCCCAGTAGGAGACATCGCCGATCTTCGTGCTCTGGAGATATTTTTCCGCCTTCTGCGCCACAAACCGCGAATCACGATCATAGGGCTCGCGCGTAATCGGATCGACGACGTTGCCGACGAGGCTCAGTGTCGGGACCGCACAGAACGGATCGAGACAAACCGCAGACGGATCGGGAATCATCAGCAGATCGCTGTCATTGATCGCCTTCCAGCCCCGGATCGACGAACCGTCCAACCCGGATCCATCCTTGAATAGCCCTTCAGTCAGCTCTTCCACAGGAATCGAGAAGTGCTGCCAGGTGCCGATCAGGTCCACAAACTTCAAGTCCACCATCTGGACTTTATTTTTCTTCGCAAACTCCAATACCTCGCGGGGATTCATTCAAACTCCTTTCAAGTCCAATTATGCTGCTGATCCTGTCGATACGCCCTCTGACCCAGCAACCTGTCGGTCTATGAACTGATCGATATCCTTCTGGATGGTCGTTCGGATGGCCTCCAGGCGAGCATGGTCCTTGATCTTGGCTCCGTGCCGATCCGTCACGTAGATCACATCAGCCACCTGATCGAGCTCGTCCCTAAGCGAAATCCTGGCCGCATGGACCGACAGATCGAGATCAAGGATACTACGGGTGATGGCATACAGCAAACCTTGCGTATCGTCGGCAAACACATCGATGATCGTGGACCGGTCACATGTCTCATTATCGATCTGCACCTCGGTCGCCTGGCGGGTGGTGGGCAGCCGGCGACCGGAGGGAAGGCGGGTGTTTCGGCTCATCAACCGCTCGACCTCCTCCTCGCCCTTCAGCACACGAACGATAGTCTCGGCTACGGAAGCCCGGCGCTCGACCGGTGGAACGCCGGCATAATCCGGATCGGACACCTGGAAGGTGTCCACCACCACCCCATCCTGCCGGGTGATGATCTGGGCGTCCAAAATCTGAAGCCCCTGGGACGTCATGACCCCGGCAATCTTGGAGAAGATGCCTGGTGTCAGATTATCGTGGGTAATCACCGTGTACTCGCAGACGCCCAGTTCCTCGTTAAAGTTCTCCTCTATCAGCACTTCCCCTGTCTGCAACCTTCCGATCGCCCCCAGATGGGCTGCGATCCGCTTCGGAGGCGTTCCATGCAGATAGCGCAAGGGAAACTGGCCCAGTTGCGATTCGATCCAGTCGAGCCCCCCGGCCACTGCATTCGTGCACTCGCGTGCCACTTCGCCGGCCAATTGCTTGAGGCGGTCCGGACCAGCCGTTTCATCCTGCTCACCCGACACCTCCGGCAGCGCGCGCAGATAGAGTTCGATGAGCAAGGACTCCTTCCACTTGCTCAGGACGCCAGGCCCCACCGCCGCGATATCGGCTGCGGTCAGGACCAACAGCTTGCGGAGGGTTTCCGGCGTCCCCACCGCCCTGGCGAAGGGCAAGAGGACCTTCTTGTCGTAAGGATCTCGCTGGAAGGCCGTCTGAGCCATCAGCAGATGCTGGTGCACGAGAAAGACCAGCGTCCTCGTCTCTTGCTCGTCACATCCCAGCCGCACCGCCGTCTCCTCCGCGATCGCCTTGCCCACTTCGCAGTGATCTTCTTTCCGCCCCTTCCCCATATCATGCAACAGTACCGCCAGGTGCAAGAGGTCCTTCCGCTTGATCTCCTGGCAGACTTTCCCGATGACACCAGGCTCCTGGGCGAGAGTTTCGGCCTTGGCCACCGCCAGCAGGGTATGTTGATCCACCGTGTACTTGTGAGACTGGTTGAACTGCATCAGGCCTCGGACCCTGGCAAAGACCGGAATGAGCTTCTCCAGCAGATGGGCGCGATGCATCACTTCAAGCGTGCCGGCCACCGCTCCAGGTCCGGCGAGGATCTTCATAAAAACCCGGCTGACCTCAGGGGTCCGGAAGGCCTCGTCCGACATGCTATCCATGTGGCTGTGGATCTCGTCCAGCAGGCCGCTGTCGATCTTGAGGCGTCGGGACCCTGCCAACTCGAACAGCCGGAGGAGCAAATCCGGACTATCCAGGACCCGAGCCCGCAGCTCGGAGGGAACAGTTAGATGCTGGCCGGTCTCCACGAAATAACCGTCCACCTTGGCGGCCGGCAGGACGCGAGGCGATCGGCGCCTCACAGGCACGGCCCGGCAACGGTCCAAAAACCGGACCAAGGTCTCGTGGAGTCCCATCGTTTGCTGGTAATACTGCTGCATGAATTGCTCCACACCCAGGAGGTGGGGGCGATCCTTGAATCCGTACAGGGAGGCCAGCCTGACTTGTTCGTCGAACGTCAGAATCTCCTGCGCCCTCCCGGCTTCGAAATGCAGAAATGCCCGGACGCGCCACAGAAAATCCCGGGCCTCTGTCAGCGAGAGAAGATCCTGTCTGGAGAGGAAGCCGCGATCCGCCAAATCCTGCAGCGTAGCGGCATGGAACCGGGCCATTCCGGCCCACCGGACAAGATGGAAGTCCCGCAGCCCTCCTTGGCTTCTCTTGACATTGGGCTCCAGGAGATAGACCGTCGCGCCGAACTTCTCATACTCACGGCGACGCTCCTCTACTTTTTGTTCGATAAAGGGCCCCGCCCCACGGCCGACCACCTCCCGGAAATACCGGCGATGGAACTCCTGGAACAGGTGCGGGCTTCCGGTCAAAAGCCTGGCCGACATCATGGAGGTGCGGATCGAAAGGTCCGTCGGGGCCAACTCGAAGCAATCTTGGAGGGTCCGCATGCAGTAGCCAACCTGGAAGCCTAGATCCCACAGATGGCGCAACACCTGACGGAACAGAGTCTGAGCTACCTCCCCCCCTTCCTCGCGATAGAGGAGCATGATGTCGATGTCTGAATGGGGAGCCAACTCCCGATGGCCATAGCCTCCCAACGCCACCAGGCAACAGTACTGAGCCCCCGCGACCCGGGCCTCCTCCCCGGCCTGCCGCATGGCGTTCTTGTACCGGCCGATGATCAACCCGTCCACAAACTCTGTCAGGGCCGCCATAACTTCGGCCCCCGAGGCCCCTCCCAACAACCGCTGTCCGAGCGCCTTCCGGTACTCAGCCAGGGCGGAGGCCGGCTCGAACTCCGCCTTGTGCAAGAGCCCGGACAGCGATTCGCTGTCCGGTGTCATTGTCACAGCGCGCTTTCCCCCGTCTCGCCGGTCCTGATCCGCACCACGGTGCTGAGATCCGACACGAAGATCTTCCCATCCCCGACGCTGCCGGTTTTCGCGGTGCGCGTAATGGTTTCGACCACTTTCGGCACCTGGTTATCCGCGACGAATATTTCGATCTTCACCTTGGGCACAAAGTCGGTCGTATACTCGCTGCCCCGGTAGGTCTCCTTACTCCCCTTCTGGCGTCCGAATCCTTTGACTTCCGTGACCGTCATCCCATGCACACCCATTTCCAGCAACGCATCCTTGACTTCATCCAACTTGAACGGCTTGATGATGGCTTCAATCATCTTCATGTCGATGCCTCCTTACCAGGCTCACCCGAGGACGCTGATCGTACAGCGTCACGGGGGTCGCCGGCACGATCGTTTAGTCAATCGTGTCATGGTCCGTTTAGGAACCTGAATCATGCGTGAAGAACAACTGAGAATGCCGCCTCGGCCTTGTGCCGATGGGTATCTTGGCCATCCGGCTACGGCACCGAACCCTACTTGGAAAGTAGGGTTCGGTCACTCCTGCCTTACGAATAGGCCTTTTCATCATGTTGACTGAGATCCAAGCCTAATCGCTCTTCTTCTTCATTCACACGCAGACCAGTTATTCCAGCGACGATCGCCAGAATGATTAAGGTCCCTACAAACGCGAAGACCACGGAAATCAGTACGGCTATCGCTTGGATGCCCAACTGTGCCGGATTACCAAAGAACAGCCCGTCGGCCCCTGCCGAATTCACCGCCTTCGACGCGAAGAGACCTGTCGCCAGCGCGCCCCACATGCCTCCGATTCCGTGAACGCCGAAGCATCGAGGGCGTCATCATAGCCAAACAAGGGCTTCAACATCACCGCCGTATAACATAATACACCCGCTCCAATCCCGATCCAAATCGACGAGATCGGGCCGACGAACCCCGACGCAGGCGTGATGGCCACCAATCCCGCCACCGCCCCGCTTGCCACGCCCAGGGCCGACGGTTTGCCTCGATAGATCCACTCCGCGACCATCCAGGCCAGCGCCGCGGCCGCCGTCGCCGTATTGGTGGCGGTAAAGGTGCTGGTCGCCAGTGCCCCGGAGGCCAACGCGCTGCCGGCGTTGAACCCAAACCATCCAAACCAGAGCAAGGACGCGCCCAACAGGGTCATGGGCAAATTGTTCGGGTGCATTGAGTCCTTGCCAAGTCCCAATCGCTTCTTTATCACGAGGGCGCAAGCCAACCCCGCTACGCCGGAACTGATATGGACGACCGTCCCGCCGGCGAAGTCCAACGCCCCGAGGTTTCTGATCCATCCCCCGACTCCCCACACCCAGTGCGCGAGCGGATCGTAGATGAAGGTCGCCCACAGCAGCGTGAACAGGACAAACCCGCTGAACTTCATCCGTTCGGCATAGGCGCCGGTGATCAGCGCCGGCGTGATCACCGCAAACATCATCTGGAAGAGCATGAAGGCCTGGTGCGGTATGGTGGCCGCATAATCGGCATTGGGCTCCACGTCCAACCCCGTTGAGCCCGAACCAATCTAGGCTACCGATGATATGGCCTACGTCCGGCCCGAAGGCGAGCGAGTAACCCCACAGCACCCACTGGATACTGATCAGACAGAGGATCACAAAGCTCTGCATGACCGTCGCCAACGCATTCTTGGAACGCGTCATCCCTCCGTAGAACAGCGCAAGGCCCGGCGCGGTCATGGCCAACACCAAGGCCGTCGAGACCAACACCCAGGCCGTATCGCCGGTATCGATCTTCGGCGGTTCTGGAGCGGCTGCCGCCTCTGGAGCCGCAGCCGGCGCCTCTGGAGCCGGCGCGCGGAGCCTGCGCACCTGCATCTTGCGCGAACAGGGCCGCCCCCCCTGCCAACATGGCAAGGCAGAGAAGGACTGGCAGAATCTTCCTCATACTGCTCATATGCGATAGCATAATTGCATCCTTTCATCCCCTGATTCAGAACGAGGTTATCAATAAGTTCGTTGAAATGTTCTAAGCTTGGACGATTCCATGAATACCTGCTACGTCGTCCGACCCTCTCGCCCGGCGGGGCTTTTCTCGTTCGGCCTCCTCGACCGACTGAGCAATCGCCTCCCTCGGCCTTACTCGCGAGAAGCCCAGACGGGCTTTGGTCTCGAACGCCTCGCGACGGCACTCCTGAATGATTTGGCTAAGCGGCTCCCCTGGTTATCTCACGCCTCTTTGTCGGACCACTGTGTTCGTCATCCAGCAGATCCCAGGCGTGCCTGTCTGCCCTGTCGGCGCAGACAGTGGTCCATTGCTTCGTGGCATTCTCATCAATGGCTCTTTTCGTGACAGCTCCCGTGGAATATTCCACGGGAGCGCTTCGACCTGGCTCAGCACAGGAGCCACGCTGTACACTTCAACGAACTTCAGTATCACTCAGCTCAGAACAGGTAGACGACTGAGAATCCCAGGGTTTGTTGACTGGTCTTCGGTGTATCGTTATCCAGGAAGACAGCCTTATTGGAATGGTCATACCGATACTCGAACCGCGTCATCAGTGATGGGGCCGGCTTGTATTGGAGTGTCCAGGTAGTCTCCCAGAGGGTCTGAGGTTGTCCTATACCCGTTGCAGCATTAAATAAACCACCACCAGGCCAACACCAGGGACAGGGAGAAAACCACCGGCGGCTGCCGGACCAGCACAAACATTTGAGCCGCCGTTGAAATTATTGCCTCCGACACAGGTACGGGCACCACCTGCATCCTCAAAAATCTCTCCACGAATCCGGAGCGCTGAATGCATGGGGCTGTGTTTGATCGTTGAAGTCATGAGTGAAATAGGCAAGGATCGCATTCCAGCGGGCGTTCCCGTTTGGATTAAAGCGCTGGCATTCTCCTCGTTCCCGATATAGGGCTCAATGATGAGGGTATTACTGTCGTTCGGCTTGAACGTGATGAGCGCACCCGACCACAAATCGTTTGGCCTTAGGATCGCACCCGAGTGTACCACTCACACAGATACCGGTGCTTGCATTACCAAATACCGCATTTCCATTTGACTGTTCGGCTCCGTAGGATCCGTAAAAGCTTATTCCGAACACCGGGTGCGGCGTCAGGGCCAGGTTCCACGTGACTGTTTTGCCATGGTTGTTGTCCTCGATGTTGTCCCACCCATTGACGAGTCCGACTGCCGCGGTCGCCCATGTACCAAACGGATAGGTGAACCGGATGCCTGTCTCCGTGAAGGCTTGCGCCAGGCCGAACGTGAAGCTGCGGGAGTAGTTCGGATTCTCCCAGCTGTTGATCACCTCGAGCCCGATCAACGTATTGATCTTCCCCACTTGAATCTTCAGGCCGTTGCCGATCGGGGCAATGTACTCTGCATAGAGCTCATGGACATCCAGCTCGTTGCTGTCCGTGCCGGGTTGGTAATTCGTGCGGGCCCGCGAAAACCTGGATTGGGCCCCAAAATTGAGCCGCGCGCGAAAGCCTATCCGATCCGTGGCACTGCCTGCCGTTGCAGGCCGTTCCACCATCAACTGCGCCACCATAGGTACGAACGAGCTCGACTGCGTATCGAAAATACGCAGTTGGTTGAGGTTGGTGTTGGGACTATTGAAATTCTGTGTAAAGGATGCTTCCACCGCCCCGGAGAGCTGAAAGCCCAGCGTCTTCCATAGCCCCGGCGCATCCATTTTTTTCTCCAGCTCGCATCAGTTCTTGACTCCAGCGCCGCCAGCCGCTCTGTCGTCTGGCGCAGTTTGAGCGAATACCACTGTTGCTGCCAACCAGAGAGACCATCGCACACATACCTATTCCGATAAGACTGCGTACTAACTTCATTACGCCCTCCTCGTCCGATAGGTGATTGTATTGCTCACTCGCTTGCCTCTCTCACCTCGACGACATCGTCGCCACGCACGCCATTGTGCGCAATCTTCAGCCCCTCTCCGCCCATTGCTTCTCACTTCCACATCGATTCCCACCAGCAGGATGCTGAAAAAAGCCGCGCAGCACGAAGAAAGTTGAGGTTCAGGCTAAGGTTGAGATCAAAAAGAGTCTGATCTTCGCTCAACCTTGATCTCAACCTACCCTCATTCGCTGCGGCCTAGCCTGCTCGAATGTGTCAAAAAAAATGTCCTCTAACCCGTTGGGGCTAAAGGACGCCATTGTCCATCCCGTACTATCGTGAAGCCGGTGGGAAACGCCGTTGTTCCCCTGTCAGATAGGCACTCCGAATGGAAGCACTATGCAACCATTGGGCGCCCTTATAGCAACCATAGGGAAATCTGTCAATGCCTATCTCTGTTTAGCGGGATGAGCGGGAAGGGATGGACGGGCGAGACTGGCGAGAAAGGCGCGACTAGATGTTAGAAGTTCTGAGTTCTGAGTTCTGAGTTAACTAAATTCTCGAGTCAGTCTGAGTTGACCAGAGTTACCATTCGACAAACCTCTCACCTTTCACGGTCTGTCCCGCTGGCAATGACCTATCGTCTGTGCTAGATTCGCTTTCACCTATGGCTCATTCACCACAACATTCGGCACGAAAACTGTCTCATAGGCCTTCACTCTTCCCAGCAGCTGACCCTCGTTTCATTTTTCACGCCTCACGTTTCACGGTTCCTCTGATCAGCATCCTGCTGGCCCTGGTCTGTTTAGTCGGCACCGCCTGTGGCATAACCGGCCCGACCGGCATAATCCTCTTCGACGATCCGCGCGGTACCGTGTCTCTTCAGACGATGTCCGATCAGTCGATTCAGGCCAATCACCCGATCAATCTGGACCCAAACCTTATCGCCCAGCTATTGAGAGGCATACAGATTCAGGAACAGGAGCATGGCCTTCAGAAATTAATCACAAGCCCATCAGCTCCCGTCCCCGTCTTCTCGGACGATCAGATCCGGTTCCTCGCTCCGCTGCTTGCGGAGGGCTTACGTACGGCAACCGCAGATCAACGTATCGAGTATCGTGTCAACGCTACGCACAAAGGTTCTGTATTAGAATCCTCGACCACGGAAACCACCGCCGGTTCCCTCTACGCCTATGGCCGACAGATGTATGTGATA
The DNA here is from genome assembly GCA_963775905.1 of Nitrospirota bacterium. GTDB lineage: Bacteria > Nitrospirota > Nitrospiria > Nitrospirales > Nitrospiraceae > Palsa-1315. Next base: position 129,080 of record CAVZKI010000014.1, read on the forward strand.
CTCTCTCAATATAACTACAACCAGATGCGGGAGAACATGAATGTGAACGACATGTCCAATCGCTATCGGTCGCGTCAACCCGAATCTTCAGGTCTCCAGGACTATATACTGCTGTTCACTCCGCGCGCCGCCCAACGGTCCGATAGCTTTGATCCGCCGGCAGGGATAAAGTCCACCGACAGATTTCTCGCCGTCGATTATCAGCTGCTGCAACAGGTGTCGCCGGCATTAGCCACCACTGAGCAGACTGGGGAGGGCGGCCGCGCCGGTTAGCGAGTCTCCGGGAGGAACCGGCACATCCGGAGCCTCAGCTCAATCCACAGAAGCCCTGGCTCAGGAGGTGGAAGCCCTCAAGAAGGAAATGCAATCCCTTAAACAACAGCAACTCAATAACCAGACCACCGGGCCAGATAGCCCCAAGCAGAAAACCACACCGCAGCAAAAATGAGGCCAGGCTGAAAGACCGAAGGCGGGGTTCGGAGCGCCGGATCTTTCAAAAGCTTCAGCCTTCCGCTACTTCAGCCTTTCCCAGCAGGATGCTCAAAAAGGCCGTCCAGCAAGGCCGCAGCGAGTGAAGGGCCGAGGCGTACCCTCTGGGGCGCACGGTGCGACGAATAAGGAGCACCAAGTCTGTGCGCGCCGCCGAGTGGTGAGGCGGCCGGGTCTCCGTTGAGGATTTCGATGAGCTGAGAACGCCGCTGGCGGGCTTTTTCAGCATCCTGTTAAGAATTTCGGTAGCCGTTCGTGATCGGCATCCGCCGATCCTTCCCCAAGGCCCGATGCGTGATCTTGATGCCGATCGGCGCCTGCCGGCGCTTGTACTCGCTGCCATCCACCATCGCAATCACGCGCGCCACCGTGGCGCGGTCGTACCCCGCTTCGACGATTTCTTCGAGAGACCGGTCTTCTTCCACATAGGCCTGGAGAATGGGATCAAGTATCTCGTAGGGCGGCAGCGAGTCTTCATCCTTCTGGTTGGGCCTCAGCTCGGCGGTCGGCGGCCGATCTAACGTCCGTTTGGGGATTACCGGGGTTGTGCCGCGGAGGTTACGGAGCCGCGCCAGGCCATACACCATCGTCTTGGGCACGTCTTTGATCACGGCAAATCCTCCGGCCATATCGCCATACAACGTGGCATACCCCACGCTCAACTCGCTCTTGTTGCCCGTGGTGAGCACCAGATGGCCGAACTTGTTGGAGAACGCCATGAGGAGATTGCCCCGGATGCGGGCTTGGAGATTCTCTTCCGTCGTATCAGGCGCACGCCCCTCGAACGTCTCCGCAAGCGCGTGCCGATAGGTGTCAAACATCGTCGTGATGGGAATCGTCCTGACAGAGATCGCGAGTCGTTTCCCCAATTCGGCGACATCGTCGCGACTGTCTTGCGACGTATAGGGCGACGGCATGAACAGACCCCACACGTTCTCGGCGCCGAGCGCATCGACGGCGAGCACGGCGGTCAGCGCCGAGTCCACTCCGCCGCTCAGGCCGATCACAGCACTCGTAAATCCGTTTTTCCTCACGTAGTCGCGCACCCCCAACGTGAGAGCCCGATACACCTCCTCCAGCGGGTCGAGGACCGGCGCCACGTCGGGGACCGCACGCACCCGAGTTTTTTGAACAGATGGAAGCGGCGCGACACAGACCTCCACAGCAGAGACAACCCGTCGCGGCAAGAGCTTTTTCCGGCCGGTTCGTCTCGCCCGCGCGACAGCCTCCATATTGAGGTCGGCGACGATCAGATCTTCTTCAAAGGCTTTCCCTCGCGCGATGACCTCACCCTGGTGATCGAGAATCACGCTATTCCCGTCGAAGACCAGTTCATCCTGACCGCCGACTGCGTTGGTGTAGGTGAGCACCACTCCGTTTTCCCTCGCGCGGGTTGCCAACATCTGCTCGCGTACCCGACTCTTGCCCAGATGAAACGGCGAGGCATTGAGATTCACGATGACTTCGGCGCCTGCTGCCGCCTGAAAACCGGTCGGACCTTCCGGCAACCAGACATCCTCACAAATGTTGACCCCGACCACCGTACCGCGCAGTCGGATAAGCGGCAGCCGCCGGCCTGGATGGAAATAGCGGCTCTCGTCAAACACCCCATAGTTCGGCAAGTACCACTTGCAATAGGTCGTGATGAGCTTCTGATCTGCGATGACCGCCGCCGCATTGTAGAGTTCGTGCGCGCCGGCCGGCACCACCGACGAGCGAGCCGGTTTCGGATCTATTCCATCGCTCTGGCTGACATAGCCCACAACCGCGGCAAGGCCCCGACAGTGGCGGACTACTTCCTGAAGGCCGCGCCAGTTGTCCGCGATAAAACGTGGCTTTAATAAGAGGTCTTCGGGCGGATAGCCGGTGATTGCCAGCTCCGGGAATGCGACCAAGTCGGCCTTTGCCTTCTTCGCCTCGCGCAGCCAGGTCGTGATCCGGCGAACATTCCCATCCAGATCCCCGACCGTCGGATTCATCTGCACCATGGCGATACGAAAGGTACGCATAGCGTTATAGCATAATTGCCAAGCCCAAGGGTTCGGCTGAAGGTGAAAATCGAAGCCTACCTGAAGCCTGCGTTCTCGGCTCGACCCAAGCATCCTGTTAGCTCAGAGAGCTCGCCGATCTCAATATCGCCGCAAGTTCGGGACCGGAAGATCCCAAAGCTCTTCCGAACCGCCGCCCAGAGCGCTTCCAAGGTCTCAGTAAGGTCTGGAGCCGACCGTGCGACAAATTTGACCGCCAGACCTGGAGCTGCCGGAGTTGAAACGGCTCCCAGCACCAGGCCAGGACGCTGTTCCAGAATAGCAGCGAGTACTACGTCGAGACGTTTCCAGACATCGGCCTTGACCGCATCGCCTATGACAAAGAGCGATGCCACATAGTCCCAGCTCCCGACGAGGCCTACCGATTCAGGCAGTCGACCAGGGACCAGGCGATACCGTTCGACGACCGAACCACCTAGAGGCGTTCTGATGCGGATCTCGTTTTCGACCGATGCGAAGGCCCAGCGCTCCCGCATGGCAACCCGACCGGAGGCTATGGCGTCCCACAGTACCACTGTAGCGCCAGGTGCAAGATCCACATGGATCGATTGGCGAACGCGAGATCCGGCAAAAGGGATCGTGACCTCGGGCAACCATTCCAGCCGAGCTTCAGGACCAACCGAAAGACGAATTTCTTGTAGCACCGGCTCAGACAGACTTCGATAGACACGATTGGCGGACGGACTCGTCATGAGCACATGCGTCCCGGCATGGAGCTGCGCCTCCACCGACACATGATCGCCACCGACCAAACCACCGGATGGATTCACGAGCCAGGTGTAGGCACACCCGCTATCGTCGAGATACGAAGGAGGAAAGTGATGCCAGGGACTCGTGCAAGACGAGCGCGTGAGTATCGTGCGTGGGCCCGCGCGTTCGAACTCATAGGACAGCGCCCCACGCCGGCCAACTGTTTTAATTACAGAAGAACCGTCCGCCGAAAGGTTCACAGAAGACCTTTCTTTTCGAAGACTGCGAAACAACTATAACGCAGGATGCTCAAAAAGGCCGTCAGCAAGGCCGCAGCGAACTATCACTTAATTAAGGGGTGGCTGGGATGATCTCAACTGCGCGCGTCCAACGAGGGTCTTCTGAGGCCGCGCGTTGCGCGAGCACGGGGATCGTCCCAGCCACCCTGCCCCCTTCTTCAGCATCCTGCTAAGGGCGATGCACGTGCTGCGGCAAGAACTGCTCAACCCAAGTGCTCACCTGGTCGAGCCCCTGTCCTGTCTTGAGATTCGTAAAGAGATAGGGCAGGTCGCCCCGCATTCGCTTGCTGTCCCGATCCATGACGGACAAATCGGCTCCGACATGCGGCGCGAGATCGATCTTGTTGACGATAAGTAAGTCGGACCGGGTGATTCCAGGACCGCCTTTGCGCGGGATCTTATCACCGGCCGCCACATCGATCACATAGATGACTTTGTCCGCGAGTTCTGGGCTGAATGTCGCAGCCAGATTGTCGCCGCCGCTCTCGACAAACATCAGCTCGACATCAGGATGGCGCTTGAGCAAATCGTCCAAGGCCTCTTGATTGTGCGAAGCATCTTCACGGATCGCCGTATGCGGACAGCCTCCGGTTTCGACGCCCAGAATACGGTCTTGAGGCAGTGCTCCCCGGCGCGTGAGAAACTCGGCATCCTCCTTGGTAAAGATGTCATTGGTGACCACCGCCAGACTCACGTGATCACGCAGACGGCGGCAGAGCGCTTCGACAAGCGCGGTCTTTCCAGACCCCACCGGCCCACCGACACCAATCACAGGAATATGATGCGCTCGCGCCGCCGTTACACGCCCGTTGCCACAAAGATGTTCATCCGCTCGATGCATAATAAGAAAAGAACTAAGAGCGAAAGAGCCTCGACTCCAGCCGGCTGTGTCGCATTGCGTAAATGTCCTGGACCGGTGACCAAGACTGAAGCACTCGCTGATGCGCCGCTTTGTGACTGACTCGTTCGATCACTTCGAGCCAGCTCTCCAATAACCGCTGTCCCTCACGCTGACCGATCGGCATCAACTTCATCGCCGCCGCCACAAAACCTGTCGCGGTTTGGTAAAGGAACGCGGCAATGCTGTCTTCTTTGGACCAACCGGCCGCCGCCAGCGTGAGGCCGAAACTCACGGCCAGATGTCCTGGCGACTGCTCAGCCTCAACCGCCGCAAGATAGTCTTCGATCAGTGAATGTCTAGCATGTTGATTCGCGGCCAGCCGAATCACCTGGCGGCCCATCTGCCGGCTGGCTGTCCGTGATTCACGGCCTAGCTTCATCGCCTCCAGTTCTCGATCCGCCTTGAGCGCAATTTCCAAGGCGCCGGAAACACAGGCATCATGTGCCAATCCTACTGCCACCGCTTCGCGCTCACCTATGCCAGTCGTGAGCGACTCAACCACGTAGTGCGACAGCTCTTCCGCATTCCGAACCGCACCACCCTGCACCGCCGCCTCAAGTCCTGAGGAGAAAGCATAGCCTCCCGATGGAAAGAAGCTATCGACGAATCGAAGACCGTTCAGAAGCGACGAAGTGTCCACAGGGTTCTCCCCGAATCCACTTTATCCCGGATGCTCAAAAAGGTTACCAACTAGGCCGTAGCTCCTGGCTGACCTTCGTGTCACGCTTCAGCCTCAACGCTCATGGTCCCTAGAAGCGATGCGAGAACGCCGCAGGCTGCTCAAAACGTTGTCCAGCAAGGCCGAAGCCGACGAACGCACCGGAGGCGTACCCCTGGGGTACGTTGAGGATGCGTTCAAGGCGAGAACGAAGCTGGGGGCCGTTTTCAGCAGCCGTCAAAAAAGGAAATAACGTTGGGCCATCGGAAGCACCGCCATCGGATCACATGTCAAGATCTGCCCGTCGGCTTTCACCACATAGGTTTCCGGATCCACGTCAATGCGCGGTAACGCATCGTTCAGCTTCATATCGCGCTTGCCGATGCTGCGGCACTTCTTCACCGCCGCCACGCGTTTCTGCAAGCCGAGTGACTTGTGCACCCCTTGATCCATTGCAGCTTTGGAAAGAAAGGTCAGGCTCGTTGAAAACGGGGCGCGGCCAAAGCTCCCGAACATGGGCCTGGTGAAGACCGGCTGAGGCGTGGGGATCGACGCATTGGGATCTCCCATGGCAGCGGACATAGGGAAGCCCCCCTTCAAGACAATCTCTGGCTTTACGCCGAAGAAGGCCGGCTTCCACAGCACGAGGTCCGCCAACTTGCCGACCTCGACCGAGCCCACTTCGTGCCCGATGCCGTGCGCAATCGCTGGATTGATCGTGTACTTCGACATATAGCGCCGCACGCGAAAGTTATCGTTGGAACCAGCCAGCTTGTCGGCCGCAGTTTGGGAGAGATGTCCGCGCTGCACTTTCATCTTGTGCGCCGTCTGCCAGGTGCGAATGATGACTTCACCCACGCGCCCCATCGCCTGCGAATCGGACGACATGATGCTGATCGCCCCCATGTCGTGCAGGATATCCTCCGCTGCAATGGTCTCGCGGCGAATGCGCGATTCGGCAAAGGCGATGTCCTCCGGCACGCGAGGGTTTAAATGGTGACAGACCATGAGCATGTCGAGATGCTCGTCCATCGTGTTCACCGTGAACGGCATCGTGGGATTCGTGGACGAGGGCAACACATTGGCCTCACCACACACCTTGATGATGTCGGGAGCATGCCCACCACCGGCGCCTTCTGTATGAAACGAGTGAATCGTGCGCCCCTTGAAGGATTTGATCGTATCTTCGACAAACCCGGCTTCGTTCAACGTATCGGTGTGGATGGCGACTTGGACATCGAATTCTTCCGCTACATCGAGGCAGGTCGAAATCGCCGCCGGCGTGGTGCCCCAGTCTTCGTGCAACTTGAGCCCGATCGCCCCGGCTTCTACCTGCTCGCGCAAGCCATCCGGCAGCGATGAATTGCCCTTCCCGAGAAAGCCGAGATTAATCGGGAATCCCTCCGCTGCTTCCAGCATCCGATGGATGTTCCATGCGCCAGGCGTGCAGGTCGTGGCATTGGTCCCGGTTGCCGGGCCTGTCCCGCCGCCGATCAACGTCGTGAGCCCGTTGGCCAAGGCCTCATTGATGATCTGCGGACAGATGAAATGGATGTGCGTATCGATTCCACCCGCCGTAATGATCTTGCCTTCCGCCGAAAGTACTTCGGTGCAGGCGCCGACCTCCATTCCTTTCGTCACGCCTTCCATCATGTCAGGATTACCGGCCTTGCCGATGCCGGCAATGCGACCATCCCGGATACCGATATCCGCCTTCACGATCCCCCACCAGTCGACGATGATCGCATTCGTGATCACGAGGTCGAGCGCGCCCTTGGCGCGGGTGGCTGATGGTGACTGGCCCATGCCGTCGCGAATGACCTTGCCGCCGCCGAACTTGGCCTCTTCACCGGGCACCGTCAGATCGCGCGTGATCTCGATCAGCAAATCCGTATCGGCCAGGCGAATGCGATCACCCGCCGTCGGTCCGTACAGATCGTTGTACTGTCGGCGAGGAATCTTCATGATTCTTCGGCTGTTGAAAACGGCACCCAGCTGCGTTCTCGCCTCGAAAGCCTCCTCAACGTACCCAGGATGGTACGCCTCCGGGGCTTTCTTCGGCTGCGGCCTTGCTGGAAACCGTTTTGAACAGCCTCTCTCCTTTCTCTTTAGATTCTGTCTAACCTATTTTTCGGGATAAACCCCTGCTCCCGCGCCGCAGCGAGTGCCTTGGCCTTTACCGCCGGATCGTCGAGCCGCCCGTTCACCAATCCATTAATCCCATAGGCCACGCGATTGCCGCCTATCGAGACCAGCGTCACCCGCTTGTCTTCACCTGGCTCAAACCGCACCGCGGTTCCAGCCGGAACTTGCAACCGAAACCCATAAGCCTTTTCACGATCAAACCGCAGCGCGCGATTCGCCTCAAAAAAATGACAATGCGACCCGACCTGGATAGGCCGATCACCGGTATTGGCGACGATGAGCTCAACCGTCTTACGGCCATTGAACGCAACAATGTCGCCTTCACCGAGGATGATTCCACCAGGAATAAGAGTGGCAGACTGATTCGAAGCCTTTTTGGCATCACGACTCTCGCTCCTTCGCTTCGTCACTTTCTGCTTGGCTTTGGTTTTCCTTTTCATCGAATCACCTATCGAATCGGTTCATGAACTGTGACAAGTTTCGTCCCGTCCGGGAACGTCCCTTCGACTTGCAACTCCGGAATCATCTCCGCCACGCCGGGCATCACATCTTTCCTCTTGAGGAGCGTCGCGCCATGGCTCATGAGGTCCGACACCGAGCGCCCATCGCGGATACCTTCCAGAATTGCCGCTGTAATAAACGCAACCGCTTCAGGATGATTCAATTTCAATTTGCGCTTCTTCCGCTCCTTGGCCAAATTCGCCGCGACATAGATCAACAGTTTTTCTTGTTCCCGTGGTGTCAGATGCATAGTGTAACTCCGTCAATGGTCATTCGTCAATCGGGGAGAGAGCGCCTGCACCCCCTCCCTACACAGGGAAAGAATAGTAACGGGGTGAGAAGATGACTTCAACTCTCGGAAGTCATCCCCCACCCCGATCATTTCTTTCCTCTTCAGCGGCGGGCAAGACGAAACACTGGGTGGCGCCAGTCTGGGAGCCCAGCCGCCCGCAGCGGGGACCCTACACCGGGCGGGGTGCGAGGACGGCTGGGCTGACTGGCGACAGGACCCGCGACTATACCGTCAAATGCTTCTTCACCATGTCCGCACTCAACTCATCACTCTTGCCCGATACCACCACCGCCCCTTTGGCCATCACCACATACTTCTCCGCCAGGCGAGCGGCAAAGTGGAGCCCCTGCTCGACCAACAAAATGGCAAACCGTCTGGAGTTTTTGAACCCGATAATCACGTCTTCAATTTGATCCACGATCGAGGGTTGAATTCCTTCAGTCGGCTCATCGAGTAAGAGCAGCTTGGGATTCGACAAGATCGCGCGGCCGATCGCCAACTGCTGCTGCTCGCCGCCGCTCAGGACACCGCCAGGCCGATTGAGAATTTGTGGTGAGCTTGGGAAAGAGGTGGTAGACCTCGTCGAACACTGTCTTCTCGACCGTCCCGTTCGGCTTATCCGACCTCGCCCAGAAGCCGAGCAGAAGATTCTCCCGGACCGTCAGATGAGGAAGAATCTCCCGGCCCTGCGGCACGTAGGCCAACCCTCGGCGCGCCCGCCCGTCGGTCGCCTCCTTCGTGACATCGGCTCCATCAAACATCATCCGTCCTGACCTCGCGGGCAGGAGGCCGGTCAGTACTTTGAGCGTGGTCGTCTTGCCGACACCGTTCCGGCCCATGAGACACACGACCTCTCCGGAATCGATCGTAAAGGACACATCCCGGAGAATGTGGCTTTCGCCGTAGTAGGCGTTGATTTTTTCAAGCTGGAGCATGGTGTAGTTTCGAGTTGCCTTGCAGGATGTTCAAACGGGCCAGACATCTCACCCGCCCAACCCCGGCGCGCCCAGACGCGCCTTTCCCAGGCAAGGCCGCAGCGAGCTATCGCTTAATAAGGGGTGGCTGGGATGATCCCACTGCGCGCGTCCAACGAGGGGAGTTTCGCGAGCCGCGCGTAGCGCGAGCACGGGGATCGTCCCAGCCGCCCCGCCCCCTTTTTCAGCATCCTGCTAATGGGCGACCTTCTGGCTGCCCAGATAAATCTCTCTTACGCGATCGTCTGCCTGCACCTTCTCGACGGTGCCTTCGCAAATGACGGTGCCCTCGTGCAAGACCGTCACGATACGGGCGATCTGCCGGACAAACTCCATGTCGTGCTCGATGACGACGATCGCATGTTTCTCCGCCAACGATTGGAGCAATCGACCAGTCTGTTCCGTTTCTTTGTCGGTCATCCCTGCGACCGGCTCATCGACGAGGAGCAACGAGGGGTCTAGCAAAATCACCATGCCGATTTCGAGCCATTGCTTCTGACCGTGCGACAGAGACCCGGCTCTGGTATGCGCATAGTCTTTCAGGCCGATCGTTTCGAGGTTCTGCGCGATGGTTTCTCGTTCTGCCGCCGTCGATTTCCCAAACAGCGTTGGGAACACACCCTTGCTGCTCCGTTTCAACGACAGGTCGAGGTTTTCCCACACGGTCAGATTTCCATAGATGGATGGAGCTTGGAACTTTCGCCCGATGCCGAGGGCGACGATCTCATCTTCGCGTTTCCCAATCAGGTTGACCGTCTTACCAAAAATCACACGGCCGCCGGCCGGCTTGGTCTTCCCGCACACGACATCGAGCAAGGTCGTTTTCCCTGCCCCGTTCGGCCCGATGACCACGCGAAGCTCGTTGTAATTGACAATGAAGTTCAGGTTGTTGAGCGCTTTGAAGCCGTCGTAATCGACAACGACGCCTTCGAGAGTGATAATGGGTAGGGATGCGGTCATCTCAGCGCTTCCCCTCCGATACAACCGCTTTCTCCTCACCGGTTTTACGCTGGCTCAGGAGACTCTTCCCTTTTCGAATCATGCCGACCAACCCATCAGGGAACAACAACACCACCAACACGAAGAGTCCGCCGAGGATGAAGGGCCAGAGTCCGGGGAAATAGTTCGTGAGCACACTGCGGCCATAATTCACGCTCAAGGCCCCTAATACCGCCCCCGCCAGACTGCCACGGCCACCCACCGCCACCCAAATGACCATTTCAAGTGACGGCAGAACTCCGATTTGCGCCGGCGTAATGATGCCGACCTGAGGAGCATACAGCATCCCCGCCAATCCGGCCAGGGCCGCGGCCACGACAAAGACGAACAATTTGTAGGTGGCCGGGGTGTAACCGGAAAAGACGACGCGCTTCTCGCTGTCCCGCACGGCGATCAGCACCCGGCCGGCCCGCGAGCGAATGATCCAGCTGCACAAGAGATAGGCCCCGCCGAGACAGAGCACGGTGAGTATATACAACCCCCGCTGCGTGCCGGGTTCGGAGAGCCGATACCCGAGCAGCTGCTTGAAATCGGTCAATCCGTTCGTGCCGCCGAGCTTCGTGTCGTTCCGGTTAAAGACCAGCCAGGCGGCGAGCGCCAGCGCCTGCGTAATGATCGCGAAATAGACGCCTTTGATGCGGCTGCGGAAGGCGAAAAATCCGAACACCAACGCGAATAACATCGGCACCAGGACCGCTCCAATGATCGCAACCGGAAAACTGTAGAACGGATACCAGAAAAGGGGCAGTTCTTTAAACTGGTTCCAGACCATGAAGTCCGGCAGATCGCTGCCATAGACGCTTTCTTTCCCGATCGTGAGCATCATGTGCATGCCCATGCAGTACGCGCCTAATCCGAAAAACACTCCTTGCCCCAAGCTCAAAATGCCGGTGTAGCCCCAGATGAGATCGAGCCCAAGAGCCAGAATCCCATAGGCGAGAAATTTTCCGAATCGATTCAGGCTGAAATCGGAGAGGTGCAGCCAGGAATCTTCCGGCGGCAAAACGTTCAGGAGCGGCATGGCCACGAGCAGAATACCGCCGACAACCCAGAAGCCCAGACCTATGCCGCGATTGCTGTTCGTTGTTCCGTCACTCATCGTCTGCGCTATACCCGTTCTCAATCGGCATCTCGTCCCTTCATCGCAAACAGTCCAGCCGGCCGCCACTGCAAGAACAGAATCACCAGCACGAGGATGAAGACCTTGCCGTACACGGCGCCGGAAGTACGGCTCGATCAGCTTGTTCAGCCCGCCGATTCCCAGCGAGGCCACGATCGTGCCCGCCAGTTTCCCGACCCCGCCGGTGACCACCACCATGAAGGCGTCGACGATATAGTTCTGGCCGAGGCCCGGGTCGACGTTCCCGACCATCGTGAGCGCCCAGCCCGCGATGCCCGCCAGCCCCGATCCGAACGCAAAGGTATAGGAGTCGACTTTTCTGGTTGGGATGCCGAGACAGGCGCTCATATTACGATTTTGGGTCACCGCCCGCACGCGTAACCCGAGATTCGATCGAAAGAGGGTGTAATAAATCGCAAGAACGCAAACGATCGAAAGCGCGATGATGAAAATTCGATTATACGGCAGATAGACCCCGACCATCACTTGAGCGCCACCTCTGAGCGGCCCTGGTGCGACCACGGCGGTGAGATCGCCGAAGTAGACCCGGGCCGCCTGCATGAGGACCAAGCTCACTCCCCAGGTCGCCAACATGGTTTCGAGCGGACGTCCATAGAGAAACCGGATGACCGTCGCCTCCAGCACCCATCCAAAGACGGCGGCCACGAGGAATGAAACCGGCAATGCCGCGGGAAAATACCAGTCAAACACATCGGCCGAAAACCAGGCAGTGAAACATTGCTGCGTGACAAACGTCGCGTAGGCGCCGACCATCATCAACTCGCCATGGGCCATGTTGATGACGCCCATTAAACCAAAGACGATCGCCAATCCCAACGACATGATCAGCAGAACCGAACTGAGGCTGACTCCGCGGAAGAAGGTTTCAATGACGTTCGACCAGACGGCCCAGGTTTCAATGCGGTCGATCGCGGCGACGGCGGCCTTCGCCACCATCTTCTGCGATTCGGTCGCCTCGGCGCCAGCACCGGCCTCGACCAGTTGCTTCATGAGCGGCACCGCGTTCTGACTGCCGAGTTCGCCGAGCTTATCGGCTGCTGCGGCTTTGATCGAAGGATCGTCCGCTGCGAGCTTGATCAGCGCCACAGACTCCTCCATCGTGTAGCGCACCCACTTGTTCGGCTCGTTCGCCAGGGCGGCATCCAGCCACGGAATCACCGAGGGATTACCGGAGGAGCCGAGATCCGTCGCCGCCGAGCGGCGAACGTCGGTGCTGGGGCTGGTGAGTTTCGCTCGATTCTTGAGGAGATCCATGAGCGGCTTGATGGCCTGCCGGATGCTGCGGTCTGCAGTGGCACGGATCTCCTCCAGCCGCGGAACCAGGCTGGCATCGCCCTGTTCGATCAACAGACGAATTGCTGCTTCGCGGACGGATTCGTCTTCGCTGGTCACCTGGGTGAGTGCTTGCTCTATAGAAGAAGTCGGAGGAGCGGCGACAGGCCCATCCGCTGCGATCGTCCAGGTGGGTCCAGAGAACAGGAATAGTCCCACGACACCTAGTGCTGCAACGGTTCGACCAAGAGAAATGATCATGATGGTGAACTGCTCCTCCACAAGACGCAACAATGACGTAGACATCTCGTCCCGTCAACCGCACTTCTCGCACACGGTAGAGGGGGCTATTGAGTAGCCCCCTCTACCGTGACTTACGCTTTTTGATAAGTCCCTTGATGACCGACCCAGTCGCAGCCCTTGTCCGGATTCGTAAATTCGCTCCAGGGTTCCGGCTTCACCAGCCCCTTTGAACGGGAGACTGTCTTGAACTGCCCGTCCGCCAAGATCTCACCGATGAGCACCGGTCTATAGGTGTGGTGATTGGCGGCATCCATCATGATCTCGCCGCCCGGTGCCAGGAACTTACTGCCATAGACCGCCTTTCGGACCTTGTCGACTTCAATCGACCCGGCCTTCTCGACGGCTTGCTTCCAGATATACGTGCCAAAATAGGCTGCTTCGATCGGATCGTCCGTGACCCGCTTGTCGCCATCCGGCAGGTTGTTCTTCTTGCAGTAGGCTTTGAAATTCGCCACGAACTGCTTGTTCTGCGGTGTATCGACGCTTTGAAAATAATTCCAGGCCGCCAGGTGACCGACCAGCGCGGACGTATCCATTCCGCGCAGCTCGTCTTCCGCGACACTGAAGGCAATGATCGGGGCATCTTCGGCCCGCAAGCCTTGGTTCGCAAACTCCTTGTAGAAAGGCACGTTGCTGTCGCCGTTGATCGTACTGATCACGGCAGCCCCTCCACCGGCGGAGAATTTCTTCAGTTTGCCGACGATGGTTTGGTAGTCTTGATGATGGAACGGAGTGTATTCTTCCATGATCTTGTCCACCGGGACTTTCTTCGCCAGCAGCATCGCCCTCAGGATTTTGTTGGTGGTGCGGGGATACACGTAATCGGTACCGAGCAGATAGAACTTCGTGTATCCGCCCCCCTCTTTGCTCATCAGATAATCCACCGCCGGCACGGCCTGCTGGTTCGGTGCGGCGCCGGTGTAGAAGACATTGCGCGAACACTCTTCTCCCTCGTACTGCACGGGATAGAACAGTAAGCCGTTATTCTTCTCGAAGACCGGCAACACCGACTTGCGGCTGACCGAGGTCCAGCAACCGAAGACGACCGCCACCTTATCTTGCAGCAGGAGCTGCTTGGCTTTTTCGGCAAAGAGGTCCCAGTTCGAGGCAGGATCGACGACCACCGTCTCGATCGGTCGCCCCATTACCCCGCCTTTGGCGTTGATTTCTTCTACTGCCATCATCACGGTGTCACGCAACGACACTTCGCTGATGGCCATGGTGCCGCTGAGGGAGTGCAAGATGCCGATCTTGATTGGTTCTTTGCCCGCTGCGTATGAGAGGGCCCAGTTGCCCAAGTTACCAAGTAGGGCGGCAACCCCTATGCCGGCCGCTACCTTGCTTCCCTGAACCAGAAGCTCACGCCGCGAAGGACCAGCATCGCTCGGAGCAACACTGTCTGCTTCGACCGGGCTTGCCTCATTGGGTTTCTTCGTTTCCATGGTCGGACTCCTTTCACTAGCATAAGAAGTTATACAAGCTCTGGAAAAGGACGCCGTTGTCCTTCTCGTGCATTCCGGCTGGCTCGATGGACGCCGTTGTCCTTCTCGTGCATTCTGGCCGATTCGATGGACGCCGTTGTCCACCCTTCATTCCGTTTGATCGGCACATTCTATAGCAGATGGTCAGCCCTCCTGTCACGACGGATCATCGTCCCTAAAACAGAGATGGAAATTGTGCGGGAGGCAGAAAAAGTCCTCCCGGGTTTTCCAGAAGGGTAGAAGTTCTAGTGAAAACCCACCTTGATGAGGGCCCTCCCGTCTACGACCGTCCCCACGATCTGCCGTCTCTTCTTCATCATCCACCCCCGCTTGGTTGGGAGTGTCGGTGACAGAACCGTGCCCCGATCCATGCCCGGCTTCTATACACTGAGAGGAACGATAAACACACTAGGCATCCCCCTAGGAACGTGAGGCAATCTCCCTAGGCGATCCAGCGCCGATTATTCATGGGGTTTCTGCTGCTATCGCCACTCTGTGGGCGAGAGTCACGGGGCCAGAGTCTAGGGCCTGTCCGACATTGCCTTCGTGGCGAGGCGAAGGAGGTGCGGCCAGATGAGCGGGCCGAAGGCTCGGAAGAACTGGAGGTGTATTCGCTGGAATACATTGAGGAATTATTTCGGGCCGAGCACGCGCAGATTGGTCGCGGATCATTCGCCGCAGTAGAACGGTCACTGTCGGACAGGCTCCTAGTCCGATGCGAGGAGGCCGTGGACGAGTGCGTACTTTGTTAGCTCCGCCGTCGTGTGAAGATCGAGTTCTGTCATGATCTGCGATTTATGAAACTCGACAGTCTTCGGTGAGAGATTGAGGGCCGCCGCAATCTCCTTGACCGTCATCCCTTCTGCAACGAGTTGCAACACTTCTCGTTGGCGCGCAGTCAAGGACTTGTCCTTCAGAACCGCAGGCCTCCCCCCGGTGATAACCGACTGCACCAGACCTTTCGCGACCAAGGGGGTGACATAACACTGTCCATCCATGACTGATTGAATGGCTTGGAGGAGTTCTGAACCGGCGGATCGTTTGAGCAGATAGCCGGAGGCACCGGCCTTGAATGCTTCATTCACATAGGCTGGGTCAGCGTGCATCGTCACGAAGATCAGCTTGATGCGAGGCAGAATCTTCTTCAGCTTCCGGGCAGCATCGACCCCATTGAGCTGCGGCATCGAGATATCGAGCGTGACGATGTCGGGCTGAAGTTCCTGGGCCATTCGAAGCAGCGCACGGCCATCCTCCGCCGTACCAACGACCTCACACCGATCCTCCAACAGTTTCCGGAATCCGTCCAACACCAGGGTATGGTCATCAACCAAGAGAACCCGGGGCCTGCTCATGCCACCCCCTCCGGAACCAGCACCACCACCTGCACTCTCGTTCCCTTCCCCACGGCAGAACTTACTTGTAGCTCCCCGCGAACCAAGGCGACTCGTTCTTTCATGCCGAGCAACCCCAGTCCATGTGGTCCGTGCCGGGGTTGTTCAGAGTCAAATCCCACTCCATCATCCGTAATCGTGACCGACAGCCCAGATGGAGACCGGGTCAGCTCCACATCGACTCGGGACGCCGCCGCATGGCGAGCCACGTTGTTGAGGCTTTCTTGGGCGACGCGATAGAGACAGGTCGCGATCTCCTGGGGGACGGCTGCGGGGATATTCTTGTGTCCAAAGCTCCCTCGGATATGGCTTCGAGCTGTGAAGTCGTCCACCAACCGCTGCAGGGCGATCGGAAGACCGAGGTCATCGAGAATGGAGGGATGAAGCTGATAGGCCAAATGGCGCACAACATCAGACAATTCCACAACCCGGTCTTGTATCGTACGGACGGATTCGCCCACATTACCCGATGAGAAGCTGAGCTGCCGTTCTACCGCTTCGATATCCATGGCAAGAAGCGCGAGCCGTTGATTGATGTCATCGTGCAAATCACGCGAGATACGACGCCGCTCTTCCTCCTGCACGCGCAACAGCTGGAACGCCAATTTCTGCAGTGCTTGCCGGCTGCTTTCGAGCGACGCCTCGGTCTGCATCCGTTCAGCCACTTCAGCTACCAATGATTCGTTGACGGAGGCCAGTTCTTGTGTTCGGATCTGCACACGCCTATCCAAGGCCTCATTGAGTCGTTGCAGTTCTTCCTGGTGCATGAGGCCCTGCTGCTCCGTCAGCTTCCGCACCGAGATATCCCGCACGAACGCGCTGAACGTGTAGGCCCCCCCCTGCCCCAAGGCCGGCGAGATCGCCAGTTCTATCGGAATCTCGTGCCCGTCTCGGTGGCAGCCTGTGATTTCGACCCGCGTGTTCAGCATCGGTCCTTCCCCCGTCGCGAGGAAGTGACGCAATCCCCGTTCATGGGCTTCCCGGTGTTGTGCAGGGATGATGGTAGCAGAGAGGAGTCGCCCGATGGCCTCTTGCCTGGGCCAGCCGAATATCTGTTCGGCTTGGACGTTCCAGTCGGTGATGACTCCAGCGGCATCCATCCCGATGAAGCCATCGAGCGCCATCTCGACGATGCGCCGCGTGCGTGCCTCACTCTTGCGCAGCGACGCTTCGGCGTCCCTGGCAAGCGAACGCTCCTGTTGCGCGTGCCGATATTCCCTCCGCACGAGTTTCACGGTCCACACCAAGAGTCCAAACGTTGGAACCACCAGGGCGCCGCCCGCCAGGCCAAGGTTCCAGAGGACCTCTCGAATCGGCGCCAGCACGTCGCGCCGATCCATGCGCATCAGCACCGTCCAATGGAGACCCCCAAACTTGCCACGGGCTATAGTCCTGGCATATCCAGTGATGACAGGCACGTGGCGACGCATGTGCTCCTCCTCGACGTAATTTGACAGGGACCCTTCGCTTAACAGTGCCGACGGTAGGCTGAGTTGTTTGAGATTGACGTGGCCCTTATGCCGGAGATCCGAATCAATGAAGGCAACCCCCTCCTCAGTCAGGAACTGGTATTCCAGGGCTCCCCAAAATCCCTCTCGCTGCCGGAAAGCCAGAAGGGTTCCCGTCATGACGTTTTCCAGCCCGGGAATCCCCACCCGCGTCGTCACGACCCCCAGGAATTCCCCGCGCGGTCCGGTGATGGGAGCCGTCACGGCTATTGCGTCAGGACCGCCCATCACTGCGAATGGCTCCACGTCCCCCATATGGACCCCTTGCCCGTTACGCACGGCCTGAAACCAGGATTGGGCGCTGTAGTCCCGCCCCAGCGTGGCCGGGTCGGTGGCAACAACGATCTGTCCGCGCGCGTTCGTGGCGCCGACCCATAAGTAATCCGGGTACGCGGCCTTCACCCCGGCGACATACGCCGACTGAAATTCCCGATTGTATGGCTGCGCGCTGAACGTCCTTGCCATCATCAGCACATCGCCATACCGTTCAATTAGGAATCGGTCCAGTTTGTCCGAGACTTCGGCGGCTGTAAGGGCCAGGGTTTCGCCTGCTGTAGCAACCATGCGGGTTTCGGTGTAGCGGAATGCGAGTCCGCCGATGGTCAGCATGATGACCGGCAGCACGCTGATGAGGACCGGCAGCCAGGAGTATGGGCGGGGAGCCGTTCCTTCAGACATGGTCATTCATCCTTTTCGCCTCGTTGCTGCGCCGCATCAATTACTCAACCCGTACAATTGGGGGTGAGGTATTTTCGGAGTCTATTGGCCTCCTGTCAAGTAGGCTTTCCGCTCATAAGCTTGAGAAGGTTGCCATGTCCTGGATGGCCCGGGTCCTTAGCCGCATGGTCGTCAAGGAGAACCGAGGATTATTGGGAATTCTGGTCGCCGGAAAGCCGGAGGCCATTCGAGCGTTTAGGGACAAGGACGTTGAGTACCTGGCGCCACTCCTGGTCGAGGGGCTCACCAGAGCTGCGTCGGACCAGCAGGTTGGGTTTCGTGTCGTTCAAACGGGGGTGCCAGCGGAATCAACGAAGGGTTCGCTCTACGCCTACGGACGGTCACTGCCGAACCTATCCCCGCTGTTTCTCAGCCCGTTGGTCGAGTTCTCCGGCTAAGAGCACAGCCTCAGCTATCTCGCGCATCGACTTCCGGAAATCCATACTTTGCCGCTGAATGAGTTTGAATGCCTCTTCTTCAGTCAGCTTCTTCGAGCGCATCAGGTAGCCCTTGGCCCGCTCCATGAGCTTCCGAACCGCCAGCGCTTCCTGCATCTCAAAGGACTTCTCGACCAGGGCCGTATGCTCGATGGCGATGGCGGCCTGATTGGCGATGGCCTGGAGCAACTTGACCTCTTCGCTGGTAAACACGTGCGGAACGGACGTATAGCTATTGATCACACCCATCGCCTTCTCCCGCACCATCATCGGTACCGAGAGCAATGAGCACAGCCCTTCCTGCTTGGCCATATCCCGATACATATAGTCTCGATCTGTGGTGACGTCGGCCACGATAATCGGTCGACGGTCTTTCACAGCATGGCCACTGATACTCTGCCCAACTTTCAAGTTTGGCTTGCGGCGATACTGTTCGCTGAGGCTTTGCGTCGCCTCGATCCGCAGTTCCCCGCTGGCTTCGTCCAATAACATAATCGAGCAGATCTTGGAGTTCATCATTTGCGCGGTCATCGTCACCAGGAGTTGAAGCACGTCTTTGATCAACCGATTGGACGCCACCGTTTCTGAGACCTGCGACAGCGTTTCCACTTGTAAGGCTTTGCGTTGCATTTGATCGTAGAGCCGCGCGTTCTCGATCGCTCCACCGACTTGATTGGCGATAGTCGAGAGTAACGCCAACTCATCCGGCCGATAGCGCTTTGGGCGCTTATGTTGGACATTGATCACGCCGACCACTTCTTTTTTGGCCATGATCGGTACGGAGACAAAGGCTTGATGGCGGTCTTCTGGAAGGTTATGAAAAAACTTGAACCGTGGATCGTCGTTCGCATTACTCGGAATCACGACGCGCTTTCGTTCCTGAGCGACCCATCCGGTGATGCCCTCTCCCAAACCGATCGTGATGCGGCCGATCAATTTCGGATGAGGGTTCTTCGAGGCTCGAAGAATGAGTTCGTCTTGGCTGTCCGACAATAGGTAGAGGAGGCAGGCATCCGCCTTGGTGACTTCGACGACAACTTCGACGATATGTTTGAGAATTGCTTCGAGATCCAGTTGGTTGCTGATTGACTCAGAGATCCGGTGGAGCACATCGACTTCGCGTGTTTTTTCCCGCAAAGCCTGTTGGAGGTGAGCCACGGATGGTGTGCGTTCGGTCGTCATAGAGATTTACCTTCGTGCACGGGCCTTTCGACGGACAGGATGCTTGCCTGGCTGACGGCCACTCGACGGTCGGCTCCCACGGCCGTGCTTGCTCTGAAACCACGCTGCACAGACCTGCTGCTCGATTGGCCGAATGACCACCTCCCCAATCCGCACTGGCCATACCCCGATGACCCGCCCCCCGACCACCTTCTTGTCATGTTGCATGGCGCCCCAGAGTGACGTAAAGGATGCCTGTGAGACCTGTTCGGGCAACCCAGCACGCTGCACCAGGCTTCTGATCCGTTCGCCAACTTCTCGCCCGCACAGGCCCATATAACAAGCCAATTCCGCTTCTTGCACCAATCCGATCCCAACCGCTTCACCATGGATCAACCCACGATAGCCTGCGAGTGACTCCAGTGCATGTCCGATCGTGTGGCCGTAATTGAGAATGCGTCGGCGATCCGATTCCCGCTCGTCCGCGGCTACCACCTGCGCTTTGATCTCGCAGGATCGTTTAATCGCGTGGATAACCGGCTCTTCGTCGAGTTTCAACAGCGCAGGAATCTCCTGCTCCAGAAAGGTGAAGAACTCCTCGTCGGCGATAATGCCGTATTTGATCACTTCAGCTAAACCAGCAATCCATTCGCGGCGTGGCAGAGTGCGCAGCGTGAGGGGATCGATCAATACCGCGCGCGGCTGGTAAAACGTCCCGATGAGATTCTTTCCCAACCGATGGTCCACGCCGGTCTTGCCCCCGACACTGGAATCTACTTGAGCCACAAGCGTGGTCGGCACTTGTACGAATGGGATTCCTCGTTGATAGATCGCGGCAGCAAAACCGGTGATATCACCGATGACTCCGCCACCGAGGGCCAGCAACAGGGACTGACGTTCGAACTTGTGCTTGGCTAACGCATCGAGAATCTTAGCGATTGTGCCAAGCGTCTTTGTTCGTTCTCCCGGCGGCAAGATAATCGGAGTCGGGTCGTATCCCGCCTTGCAAAGCGAGCGGAGGGTCCCTTGAAGATAACGGTTTGCCACATGCCTATCTGTCACAACCCCGATCTTCGGAGAAGTCGTAAGTGCGCTGAGCCTTTCACCCACTGTCGCAAGTAACCCAGGATGAAGGACGATGTCGTAGCTCCGCTCCCCCAAGGTCACCGGTATAATCTGTTCTGCCACACCGGCCATGCCCAACGACGGTCGCTCCTGACCCCAATATACCAGTCGCCCATCCGATTCTTCTTGGATAGGAAAGCCTGGATTCACGAACCACTTCGCCTGTGGTGATAATGAATTGCGATGGCTGACATCGGGGGGGATGGTACCACAATGGTTCGGAAACTAGAAGGTTTTCAGATACGCCTCCAAGCCGAAAGATCGCGTATCATGGCCTCAGGAGTACCCTCTTTAGACGTATTGAGCATCACATTGACCATTTCACATGGTCCTCACCGCTTCCCAGTCCATGATGTCAATTCGATAGCCAATCGTCTTGCACGCGCATACGACCGATCGGCCGTCGCATTTTCTTGCGCCGGAGAGTGTCCGCATTGAGCATGTCAGAAATGAGCTGAGAACTGGAGAGTACACACTGGAGGATCGAGATGACGCACCAACCGCGAAGGCTCACCACCCGTGAGCTCGCCATCGATGAAGAGCTAGAAGCGAACCTTCTAGCTCTTCACGATACTGGGCGTCAAGAAGATGAGGAGTTCTTGTTTCGCTACGGACTCGGTCTTCTGCTTGAAGAGCCATCCCAAAACAGGCAGGCGAGAGAGATAAGGGATGCCAGCCACGCTGTTGTTCTGCGTATCGATAAAGACTCCGCCGACCACCATGGTCTCGCCATCGCGGATAATGACCTGGGTATTGGTTTCTCGGCGGTCGATACTTGGACCAGCCGGATTGCTTCGTGCACCGACTGCGTTTCTGGTTGCGCGAACCTTCATCATGATCTGCTTACCGACTTCCTTGGGATCTCGCGAGGTAATCTGAGGAGTCACATTCAGTTCCAAGTTCGCATCCACAAAGGTTGTCTGAGTCCCCTGGAGGGAGGTCGTCTGGAATGGGATCGATTCCCCCTGTGAGATCTTGGCCTCCCGCTTGTCCAAAGTCGTGACCTTCGGTGCGGCAATAACTTTACTCAGACCGAGCAACTCACCTGCCGACAACCGCATATCCAACAGTGCTCCATCTGTTTTTCCAATCGTGAACCCGACACCAGGAGTCGACGGCAAACCACCGACTGTGGCGGGAAGATTTACCAAGAAACTAGATACCTGATCTCCAAATCCTCCGATAACACCCGACTTGAAGTTCGCCACCCCAGTACTTCCAACCTGGTTCACATTCTGGACACCCCACTGAACACCCAGAGAACGGGAATAGGTCGTATCAGCCTGCACTATCCTAGCTTCGATCTGGACTTGAGGTACTTCGAGATCGAGCCCATCAACCAGCTGTTTCATTACCCCAATTTTGGTTTCCGTATCCCGGACGATTAAGGCATTGGACCCCTGACTCATTTGCATCAACCCTCTCGGGCTCAAATACTGCCGAAGAGACGTCATGAGTTCCATCGCCGGCAGATTCCTAATATAGAACACCCGATCGACCAGTTCTTCTGCTTTCACCTTGGCATCCTTCGCCGACGCTTCTTCATTCTGCTGTTTGGCAATGTTCGCCAGCGAATCGATCCAAAGGATATTGCTCTGCCTGATCTTGCCTAACCCATTCATCTTCAAAATCATATCAAGCGCCTGATCCCAGGGCACACTCACGAGCTTCATCGTGACCTTGCTCTTGACCCCTTCACCGACGACCATGTTAAACCCACTCACTTCGGCAATGAGGCGCAGCACATTACTGATGTCGGCTTGCTGGAAATCCAGCGAAATGCGCCGGCCGATATAACGCGTTTCTCCGACAACCAGATCTTCTTTTGGCGTGCTTTTCTCACCACCATCTGCCTCGGAAGTCATCTGGACAGGTCGCACATGAAATTTCGTTGAAGACCGCCGAACCGTAGCCATTGTCCGCTGAACCGCCCAAGGGGCGGCATCCGCCTGGGCCGGCGGCCTTACAGAATTATCCGATTCGATGGTTTCGACCACCTCGCCACGGTCAGGGTGTATATCTGCGCCCATATCCGTACCGGCGCCTTCCCGAAGAGTCACAATGAGATTCGTCCCTTGCGGCTCAACCGAGTAGGCAGCCTTACCGGCAAGATCCAATACCAGCCGTACTTTATCCGCGTGATACCCCAGACGCACTTGCTTCAAAATCTGGTGATTCACAGATATGACTGGCTTGTGTATGGCGGACGCCACGCCTGGAATGTCGATCATGAGACGTCGCTCATCAAGACGTGTCACCTCGTGGGCCAACTTGCCATCCCCCGAGATGACAACACGGATGTCGTCCGTGCCGCGCTGAACATCTATGCGAGTGAGGGTCTGTGCCAGACCTCCCTCGATGCTCGCGGGCATGCCTGAATTGACATTAGGTATGTCGGGTGACGCCCCCATCGATGGCATGGCCATCGGGACACTGAGCGCTCCCACTGCCGAGAGCACGCGAACAAATGCTGTGGTTGTCATGGTCAGCTTAGGTGTCATTCTGCGCCCTCTTTTGGGTGAAGGAGCTTGACATACTCCCGCTCCTGTTTACTCCCGTACACATCTGTAAACCTCTCTTGCACCACAATACCCTTCTCGGTCACGGCACTCACCACACCATTATTGGGACCGATTCGCGTTCCTCGACGCACCGTATATCCATTCCCATCTGGCGTCTGAACCATCGCCGTATTGCCGTAGGCCCCCCATACCACAGCGATCAGGTTCATCTCAGTGAGCCCAATGCGCTGGAGCGGAGGTAATGTGGGGTCAATCGGCCCGAGTCCCAACTGTTGCAACACTGGCACGAACGGATCGCGCCGCCCAGCAGGGTCATAGGACTGTGCGCTCGCTGGCTCAATCATTGAATTGGGTGCAACTGGTTGGGCATTCTCATCGCCAGCTGCCGGGGCTACGGTTGGAGACAGTGCGTGCCGCGGCACATCATTGAGAGAAGGCACTTTTAAGGAATCCTGCCGCATTGGGCTAATTTGTCGGACATGAGAACTCATACCTGTCTCAGCAAAGCCCAGGCCGACTGCGACGAGCAGACCGGCACATCCAATCAGAGTCATTCTTGTTGTCTTCATGGTCAACCGCCAGTTTTCACAGATGGCCTTCATCGCCATGGCCTCGCACATATCCAAGACTCTCTGCCCTATTTCTTCTGAGGAGTCGCCGGAACTACCGCAGCCAGCTTGGTTTCCTCTGGTGCCGCATAGGCTACAAGGTCAAACACGGTCTGCGTGACAACCCGCCCCTTCTCAAACTTTGGAGATCCCATCTTGAGGCCAGACACAGTCACAATCCGAGGCAACGCGTTGATTCGATCGAAAAACAAGGCTGCGGTGTGGTAGCCCCCAGCGACCTCTACGTTTACCGGCATCCGCACAAAGAGTTTCGATGGATCCTCGCTCTTAGCACTCGGTTTCCACAGTTTAATGTCAAGTCCAAGGCGAATCCCCAAGTCTGACACCTGTTTGAGCAACATCACCGCCTCCTCTTCCGGCGGCAATTTTTCTTTCTTTTTCGCGAGCTCAATCTCTAGTTGCTTATTGGCAGCAATGAGTTCATCAAGATGCTTGACTTTAATGGTCAACGTTTGAATCTCGCTGTCGAGCGTGCCGATCGCTACCTGGAGCCCTGCAATCTCCGCAGACTTTGGCTCGGCTACATAGTAGTAGAAGCCCACGATAATCCCCGCAAGAACCATCAGAAGTAGCCCCACCTTCTGAATCAATGGGATGGACCTCAATAGGTCAAGGTTAATAGCAGGCAGCTTCATGATTCTTACCCTTTGAGACGGAAACCAAGTTTAAACTGATAGATATTGAGTTGGCTCTCCACCGCAGCTCGACTTTCTTGAAGATTGATATTCGAGAAATAGTCGGTACGACGCAGGTTATTCACGAATTCCACCACATCATCGTTGGTCGCTGCACGACCTTCAAGATCGATCTCTTTCCCGTTGACCGCGACTCTTACTAGCCACACCTTCAACGGTTCCAGACTCTGGCTGACATGGTCGAGCACCTTGACAGGGCCAACGCGTGACTTTTCCAATTCGTCAATAATACGATTTTTGTCTTCCAGTACCTTCTTCCGGCTTTCAAATTCAGCAACCTGCTTCACTTGTTCCTTCAGCTGCACGACTTGCTTTTCCTTGTCGAGTTTTTCGTTCTGCCGCACGCTTATCTCTTCATCGAGTGACGCTGAGTACCACCAGCATCCCGCCAGGGTGATGAACAACATCCCCACAGCCAACAGCGCCTGTGCTCTGACATCATACTGAGGCTTCGCCTTATGCCCCTTGGGCCCTGGCAATAAATTAATGCGAATCATCGATCCCCTACCGATCTAAGGGCCAATCCAACCCCCACGGCAGCCAGCGGAGCCAATTCGGCTAATGTATTCTGATCAAAATCGCTCCCTGAGGTATCGATTTCACCGAACGGATTAGCTACCTCGACAACAACTTGCATTCGGTCTCTCAGTTGCGTGACCAGGCCATTGACCTGAGCACCCCCTCCGCACAAGAGAACCTGCTGAACCTCTGCATCCGACATGGTTGACTTGAAATAATCGATGGTCCGTGCAATTTCCGATGCAACCTCGGCATTGACACTGTCGAGGACCGTGGCCACCGAGGCCTGATTGCTCCCTGCCGAACGCGCGCCTTTTTTCGTTTCCTCTGCCTCTTCGTAAGACATGCCCACTTCTCGCTGAATGGCTTCCGTATAGCGATTCCCCCCGATGGGAATATCACGTGTGAACAGCGAGGTGCCGCCTCGAACAATATTGATATTCATGACACTGGCGCCAATATTGACGAGCGCGGTCGTATCCTCCTGCGAGACGGGATAGTTGATCGCATGCATGTTTTCGATCGCAAAGGCATCCACATCCATGACGATCGGAAACAGCCCCGCCCCCTTGACGAGTTCGGTCAGCTCATTAATCTTGTCTTTCTTGGCCGCTACCAGAATGATCGACATCTCTCCCTGGGTATCGCCCGCGGCCTCGGCAGAGGGCAATACACTGAAGTCGATATTCACCTCATTAATATCGAAGGGGATATACTGCTCCGCTGCAAGCCTCACCTGCCCCTCCAACTCCGCATCAGGCATCGGCGGCAGGCTGATCTTTTTAATGATGACCGCATGGCCAGAAATCGACACGGCAACTTGCCTCACTTTGATGTTCGTTTCCTCAAACAATTCCTTAATCGCCGACACCACCCGCCCCTCATCCATCACGGTACCATCGACGATGACTTCCGGCTCGAGTGGTTTGAATCCAAACTTCTGGAGAATGTACCGCCCTCGGCTTTCCTTCAACTGGACGAGCTTGATACCACTCGACCCGATATCCAGCCCGACGAGCTGTCGCTTCGGGGTGAACATCGAGAACACATCAGTTTCGGTGAGACTCTTGAATGAACTCAACATACGTGCCTCTGACTGTACATGACTATCCGCGCAGTACAAATCTTTATGTGAATTTCGCGCAGACTATCAATCATGACCCTACCTCCCCAACTTCAACGTCCCAAAGAAAGACTGTGTGTCGAGACCATTCTGGCTATTCACCTGTGCCCTGCCCTCCACTCCGCATTCCCCTATTTAGAGGAGCCGTTTGGGCCTAAATCATGTCCGACACAAGTCTAAACGGTGCGTCCACACTACGGATTGGCTTCATGCACATGCTAAGTATAGTTCAGATGCTCTACCTGTCAAGCAAATCACTTTTCCTGCACACGCCTAGCCCGCATTATTCATGAGCGTTTCTGCTGCAATCGCGGATTCGCCGTTCGGTTCGGTCAACATACTGTTTCAAGTATGACTCCCGCTCTCGCGGCTCCGCGCGCCTGTCTCGCATGGCGACTGCGCGGTTTCGCGAGGAACCGTCATGAATAATGCGGGCTAGAGACGAGGGCGAGAGCTATGGTGGTGGGAGGACGTGCCTAACGGCTCTTGGGTTATTGCCTATTGAGATCGCGATGGGCGACGGTCACTTGATATCCAAGTGCTGAAAAACTCTCTTGGAGTCGGCCGGCAATCGCCACAGACCGATGACGTCCGCCGGTGCAGCCAATCCCAACATTCACATAGCTGCGGCGTTCTCGTTCGAAGAGAGGAATGAGGAATTTGAAGAGGCCTTCCAGCTGCTCAATGAACGCGACGGCGTCCGGATCGGTCAGCACATAGTTCCGCACCCGCGGGTCTTCCCCGGTCAATGGTTTGAGGTCAGGAACGAAGAACGGGTTCCGCAAGAACCGGACATCGAATAGGAGGTCAATGTCGTACGGCACGCCGAACTTGTAGCCGAATGTCACCAACGAGATGGTCAACCGGCACAGCGCGCCCTCCTGTCTGAACTGCCGGTCCAACAACTCTCGCAACTCATGCACCGTCAAATCGGATGTATCAATAATACGGTCGGCGTGGCGCCGCAGATCGGCAAGACGCTCCTTTTCAAACCGCACTCCCTCCAATACCGGGAGATGCGACAGGAGTGGGTGGGGCCTCCGAGACTCCGAGAATCGGCGAACCAGCACCTCCTCACGAGCTTCAAAGAATATCAACTCAACCGAATGACCAAGAACCTTAACCCGCCCAAGAATCCCCACGAGATCGGAAAAGAATACGCGCTCCCTGACATCGATGCCGAGCGCAACATTCTTAATCTCGCCCCCCTGCTGATGACATAACTCGACAAAGGTCGGCAGAAGAGCCGGCGGCAAATTATCGATGCAGAAATACCCGACATCCTCGAAGCACTTGAGAGCATGCGATTTCCCTGAACCAGAAAGACCGCTGATCACGACCAACTTGAGCGCAGCCACGCCTGCTTACCCCTTACGGATCAATCAGAACCACTCGATCATGATCGACGCGCTGTAGAATCTGTAATTTCCCCGAGGACAGGGCGGTGAACACCACCAACGAACCAGGCAGAGAGTCAAGCTGCCGCTTCGCGTCCTCCAGAGTCAGAACCGGACGGGCTGGACGAATGACTTCAATCTCTTCCTCTTCTTTACGAATAGCCGGACGCAGAATCTTACGAACCGATCTCTTGGTCGGTTCTTTATGATCAGCCTGGCGTTCCTTGTGTTTTCGTATCTGGACGCCCAACCGGTCCACGAGCTGGTCGATCGTCGCGTACATTTCCCGCGTCGAACCTTTTGCCTGAATCCGTCGCCCTTGCATCGTGCAGACGACCTCCGCAAAATGCTGAAGCTTGCTCACACCTAGAATCACTTCCAGATGGCTCAGTTTCACTTCATACCGCGTGAGTCGCTCAAACCGATTTTCAATATGTTGTCTGAGCGCCGGCGTTACGACGAGATGTCGCCCTGTAATTTTCATAGACATTCATCCTTTCAAGCTGAATAACCTCGGCCCCACCTCTGTCCTCGGCTATGCTTGTTGGTTCTGAGCACCCCTGCAACAGGGGAAACACCGAATAAGTGGTGACTGCACGCGCAGCTGAACAGGAACGGCCTAACAGGCTGCGGAAAAACTATTGTGGTACAGTGGAAATTCAATAGCCCGCACATCAAGAACATCGGAAGAACCGCGCGCAGGATGTTCAAAAAGGCAGCTGCCCAGGCAAGGCCGCAGCGAGCGAAGAAGCGAGGCGTACGCTTCGGTACGTTGAGCTTCTGAGCGATGCGAGAACGCCGCTGGTGGACTTTTTCAGCATCCTGCTAAAAGAACCGCTTGCGCTGAGTCGCGGAGGGTATATGTTCTTCCGCTCGATATTTGGCCACAGTCCGACGCGCGATCACAACCTGCTGCGTGAGCAATCGCGCCGCGATTTCTTCATCTTTGAGGGGGTGGCTCGCATCCTCCTCTGCCACCATTTTCCGAATCATCTCTCTCACCGTCACGGACGACATCATGTCGGAGGGCTGATCCGCTCGCTGCAGGCCGGCATTGAAGAAAAATTTTAGATCCAGCATCCCCTGCGGGCAATACATATACTTGTTCGCCGTCACACGACTGATTGTCGACTCGTGCATCCCAATATCCTCGGCCACCTGCTTGAGCACCAACGGCTTGAGATGCTGCACGCCCTTTTCAAAGAACTGCTCCTGAAACTTCACGATACTCGAAACCACCTTTACGATCGTCTTATTCCGCTGTTCAATACTGCGAATGACCCACTGCGCCGCCCGCAGCTTTTCGTCCAGATAGGCCTTTGTCTCCGCCGACCCGCTCTCACCTGCCCCCATCAATTGCTTATAGTACGGGCTGATCCGCATACGCGGCAGCCCATCGTCGTTCAGCAATACCACCCATTCTCCTTCATTCTTGACGACAAACACGTCAGGGACAATTACATAGTTCTGGGTGTTCGTAAACGGTCGTCCCGGCTTCGGCTCAAGTACTTCGATGACCTTGGTCGCTTGAAAAACCTCTTCTACCGTGACATCTAAGGCTTTCGCGATCTTCGCATACTGTTTCTTCTCCAAGTCTTTGAGATGGTGCTGAACAATGGCTTCAACAATCGATCCCTTCAAGGCGCCGGGCCGAGCCCCTAGTGATCCCATGGGACTCTTCCCCAAATGTCCGATTTGTAAGAGCAGGCATTCCGCAAGGTCTCGTGCCGCCACGCCAGTCGGGTCAAAGCTCTGAATATCCTTCAGGACTGACTCCGCCTCCATCTCGAGGAAGTCGGTCCCGCCGACCATCTCGGCAAGAGACATGCGCAGGTACCCATCATCATCAAGGTTACCGATGATCAACCGCCCGATCCCCTTTTCACGTTCGGATAAGCCGGAAAACGACAGCTGCCAGAGGAGATGGTCTTCCAAGGATGTGGCTTTCGCCATGGTTTGTTCATAGGAAGGAAACTCGTCCTGTGAGGACGACTGAGACTCGGATCCGCCGATCCGACGATCGCTCCCAAAGTACTCTTCCCAACCAGCCGCCGAGGCCTCATCCGGCGTATCCCGTTCCTCCGGAGTCGACTCCTCCGCATTTGAAGGCTCACTGTTCGCTGATGCCGACGCATCTTCCGCCTTTTCCTCTGCACTTGTGGCCTCGCTGTCCTCAGCCTCAGCGGGGAGATCCTCCAAGAGCGGGTTTTCCATCAAATGTTGCGTGAGGCTCTGCTGGAGCTCGAGTCGCGACAATTGCAGCAGCTTGATCGCCTGCTGCAATTGGGGAGTCATGATCAGCTTTTGACTCAGTCGAAGGTCGAGTCTGAGCTTCATACGCACAGATCCTTACGTATCATAGCTTGAACCGTTCACCTAGGTAGACAGCCCTGGCCCTCTCACTCTTGACGATGGATTCGGGAGACCCGTCCTCAAGAATCAACCCTTCGTTGATGATGTAGGCTCGATCCGTGATGGACAGCGTCTCCTGGACATTGTGATCGGTGATCAAAATGCCGATCTCTTTCTCTTTCAATCGGGTAATAATTTGTTGGATGTCGGCGACGGCAATCGGGTCGATCCCTGCAAAGGGCTCGTCGAGCAACATGAATGACGGGGTCGTCGCAAGTGCCCTCGTAATTTCCAACCGCCGACGTTCCCCACCCGACAACGCATACGCCATGCTCGTTCGAATATGGGAGAGGTCTAGTTCCTTGAGAAGAGCATCGACCCGGTCGCGACGCTCTGCCCGAGAGTAGTCCAGCATCTCAAGAATTGCCAGGATATTGTCTTCAACCGACAAGCGTCGAAACACCGATGATTCTTGCGGAAGATACCCAATTCCTTTCCGCGCGCGTCTGTACATCGGCAGATCCGTGATCACCTCTTCACCGAGCGAGATCGCCCCTTCATCAGGCTGGCACAGCCCAACGATCATGTCGAAAATGGTGGTCTTCCCAGCCCCATTGGGTCCCAGCAAACCCACGACCTCACCGGCGCGGACTTCGACCGAGACGCCTTTCACGACCTTGCGCGCGCGAAAACTTTTCACCAATCCCGTCGCGCGTAAACCAACACCGCTTGTTCTGTTCACCGGGGAGCCAGTCGACGGCGCATCCCCCTGAACCGCCTCGATCACTTGGCCGCCCCCCTATCCGGCTCGATACGCACATGCGAGCCTCCTTCCACCACACTCCGATCCTCTGCCAAAAACATCGTGATCTGTTTGCCGCTGACCCTTGTTCCCTTATCCCAGGCCACGGGGTCACCCGTCAGGACGATCTTATCCCCATCATGGTAGTAGATAGCTTTCTCACAGGTCGCACTCCCTGAATCCTTCTCGATTTTCACTCGTCCGGTCGCCTCAATCCTGTTGACCGAACGATTCGACACAGCCGGCACGGCATCAGGCCCTTTCGAAGGCGCGGCGCCCTTGACGGCCTCATGCCCTTTCTGGTTATCGCTCGCGGGTGGGTCTTGCACGCGAAATATCACCACCATGCGATCGGAATAGACGACCAATGATCCACGAGTCAGTACAACCGCCCCCTCAAACACCGCTTGGCTATCCTGACTTTTTACGGTCATCTTCTTGGACGTAATGGTGGTGCTTACCGCTTGATCAATACCACCTTTGGGAAGGGCTGCGTCAGCCGATTCGCTCAATGATGCCATTCCAAACGGGAACAAATTAAGAAGCAGGAGCCAAATCCACATGTACGTCCTCAAGTACTTCAAATTCCTCGCGGTCCAAATGTCCCAACAACCCACGCCCCGTCACCTCTAACCCATGCCCAACGATACGGACGGGATCTTGCGTGCGTATCTCTCTCGTCTGATCAGTCCAAGCCAGATGGTTGGTATAGATCACGTATCCACTCTCGGTGTGAATCACGAGTGGCTCTGATCGGTTCGCGAGCACAAAGTTCTTCGTCTCCGTATTCAATGTCCCTTCATCTCCGGTTACCGTCAATTCCTTTCCCCGCCGGCCGAATAGTGTGACTGCGACGACTTGGAGCATCGCCCGCCTGTCCCGTTCAAAGAGCCGAGCCTCTTGCGCCTGCACCTGCCATTGAACCGTATCGCCCTTCGTTTGGGTGAACGTAAACTGGGAGATCGTGGCATCAGCTGTGTCCATGGAGCCGGGCGCCGCCGCCGTCGGGGTGGGAACCGTGGTCGAATTGGTCACGAGCAGGTATGCGAGGAAGCAGGCCAACAGCACACTGAGCGCTAACAAACCTCCCCGTACCCAGCGTTGCCACACTTTGTCCCTGCTTCCTTTTACGTAGCATGAAGGAGACTGGCACGATAGTAGCATGCGCTCAAAACCAAGTAAACTTATGCCAGAACCCCGGCATGGTCTACTCGATAGAGATGGAGTGAAGGTAGGGTGAGGTCGAGGTTAAGGTCACGGCTGAGCGAAGATCAGGCTTTTTTCTCGGCCTTGACCTGAGCCTTAACCTTCAAAAAGTTGGCGGACTGTTCAGCATCCTGCTAGTCGGCAGCGGGACTCGCGGGAGATGCCACATTAGGTATTTGTTTCTTTGCGGAAGCAGTATCCGGCCGCGTGACGAGTTCGATCGCGACAAGCTTCGCAGCATCGCCGATCCGCCGTCTCGTCTTCACCATCCTCGTATAGCCACCGGAACGGTTTTTAAATCGAACCGCCACGTCGCTGAATAATTTTGAGACGACGTCCTTGCTTCGGATAAACGCGAGGGCTTGCCGCCGAGCCGGCAATGTCCCCGCCTTGCCAAGCGTAATCATCCGATCCGTGAACCCTCGAATTTCCTTCGCCTTGGCCTCAGTCGTCTCAATGCGCTCATGTTCGAGCAGCGAGGTCACGAGACTTCGGAACAGGGCCCACCGATGTTTGGTCTGTCGTCCGAGCTGTCTGCCTTTTTTTCGATGACGCACGGGTTTCCTCTTATTTCGTTACTCGCTCTTCGAACTACCGCTGTTCTGTTGCACTGCATCCAGCTTCACACCGAGCCCCAGGCCCATTTCCGTCAAGATTTCTTTAATTTCATTGAGCGATTTCTTACCGAAATTCTTCGTCCTCAGCATCTCCCCCTCGGTCTTCTGGACTAAGTCGGCGATGGTCTTGATGTTCGCATTCTTCAAGCAGTTTGCGGCACGAACCGATAGCTCCAACTCGTTGACGCTACGGAACAGATGCTTATTGACCTCACGTTGCGCCTCATCGCTCCCAAGATCAGCTCGCCCTTCGACTCGCTCATCGGGATTGATAAAAATATCAACGTGATCACGCAGAATGCCGGCCGCCGTGGACAAGGCATCACGAGGCGAGATGGTCCCATCCGTCCAGATTTCCAAGGTCAACTTATCATAATCGGTCATGCGACCGACGCGGGCATTCTCCACATGAAAGTTCACGCGTTTGATGGGTGAAAACACCGAATCGATCGCGATTACACCAATCGGCAGCCCCTCTTCCTTATTTCGCTCGGCAGGCACGTAGCCCCGCCCATGCTTCACCGTCATCTCCATATCGAACGAGGCATCCTTGTCCAACGTCGCAATATGGAGATTCGGGGTCAGGATGGTCACGTCTGCATCATGAATAATGTCAGACCCCTTCGCTTCACCAGGTCCCTTCTTCTTGAGACGGAGCGTCTTCGGCTTATCGGTATGTACGGCAAGCCGCAGTCCTTTGACGTTCAGAATAATGGAGGTCACATCTTCCGTGATACCAGGAATCGTGGAGAACTCGTGCAAGACCCCTTCGATCTTCACTGTCGTCACTGCCGCACCAGTCAGCGACGACAACAGCACACGCCGTAACGCGTTGCCGACCGTGGTCCCAAACCCACGTTCATAGGCCTCTGTGGTAAATCTGCCGAACGTTTGGGAATGCGTATCTTTGTCGACTTCTACCCGCATTGGGATCTGAAAGTCTTTCATCGCTTTAATCATGACTCCCCCTTCATCTCATCGAGTAGCCAGCCATTGAACGGCACTGGTTCGCCGCAGAGACCGACGCCCCTCCCAATTCCGCATCTACCTGGAATACAACTCCACCACCATCTGCTCATTCACCGGCAGCGAAATCTGGTCTTTGGACGGCAACGCTCGTACCACGCCCTTAAAGGCCGTCTTTTCCAGCTCCAACCACTCCGGAACGCCTCGCCCATCAACAGACTCTAAGGCAGCCTGGATCGAGATCAATGTGCGACTTCGCTCCCGAACGCTGATGATATCGCCCGCCTTGACCTGCGCACCTGGCACATTGATTTTTCGACCATTCATGGTCAGATGCCCGTGGCTCACCAGCTGCCTGGCTTCTTTTCGCGAGGCGCCGAACCCCAATCGGTAGGCCACATTGTCCAACCGGCATTCCAGCAATCGCAAGAGCACCTCGCCGGTAATGCCAGACTGACGTTCCGCACGCTCAAACACGCCACGGAACTGGCACTCCATCAGACCGTAAATTCTGCGCAGCTTCTGCTTTTCTCTGAGCTGCGTGCTGTACTCTGAATTCCTCGGACGCTTTTGCCCATGCTGTCCCGGAGGATAGCTCCGTCGCTCGATGGCGCACTTCTCTGTCATACAGCGCGAGCCTTTCAGAAACAACTTCTCACCCTCTCGCCGACACAACCGACAGACGGGACCGCGATACTTTGCCACTGCTCTACCTCCCGTTACCGGACATCACCACGTGGGTGCGTCCAACAATTCTCGTGTATTCGACTCTCCCGACATAGACCAATTTTAGACGCGACGCCGCTTCGGTGGGCGGCATCCGTTGTGCGGAATCGGGGTAACATCACGAATCATATGGATCCGCAATCCAGCGGCCTGCAGAGATCGAATCGCCGATTCACGACCGGACCCAGGCCCATTCACATAGACATCCACTTGGCGCATTCCGCTCTCCATCGCCTTGCGCGCAGCAGCCTCGCCAGCCCGCTGAGCCGCAAAGGGCGTGCTCTTGCGAGAGCCCTTGAAGCCTTGGTTCCCTGAGCTTGCCCACACGATTGTGTTGCCGCTCAGGTCGGTGATGGTGACGATCGTGTTATTGAAGGAGGCCTGGACATGGGCCACCCCGCTCTGCACGATTCGGCGCTCTTTCTTCTTCCCTTTTTTGATGCTCATACAGGCTCCCTA
The DNA here is from genome assembly GCA_963775905.1 of Nitrospirota bacterium. Taxonomy (GTDB): domain Bacteria; phylum Nitrospirota; class Nitrospiria; order Nitrospirales; family Nitrospiraceae; genus Palsa-1315. Next base: position 163,625 of record CAVZKI010000014.1, read on the forward strand.
CTCAAGTAACGGTCCGCACTACGCCGAACGCGCAGGCGGTTTCGGTTTGCTTCCCACACCGGAGCGACGGCCTTTCCTCGTCCGCGCATTCGTCTTGGTCCGCTGGCCGCGGACCGGCAACCCTTTCCTGTGGCGCAGACCACGGTACGTGCCACTATCGATCAACCGCTTGATATTCATCGAGAAGGTCTTTCTCAGATCGCCTTCGACCTGATAGCCCTCCTGAATAATTTCTCGAATCTTGACGATATGCTCTTCGCTCAAGTCCTTGACGCGAATTGATCCGTCGATCCCGGCTTTGCTCAGGATAGAGAGTGCGGACGCCCGCCCAATCCCATAGACGTAGGTCAGGCCGATGTCCGCCCGCTTCTCCCTCGGCAAATCCACTCCAGAAATACGAGCCATAATTCCCCCCTACCCTCTTCCTGTACATTCTCGCCGGCCGGGGCTTGGTGGGCCTCAACTGCGCGCATCGAACGAGCGCCGTTTCATCGCGCGCGTTCTGCGAGCACGGAGGCCACCCACTCCCGGCCGCACTTTCACCCTTGGCGCTGTTTGTGGCGCGGATTCTCGCAGAGGATTCGCACCACGCCCTTGCGCCGGACCACCTTACATTTGGCACAGATCGGCTTGACGGATGATCTCACTTTCATATCTATTTCACGCTCCTACTTAAACCGATAGGTAATCCGCCCGCGCGTCAGATCGTACGGCGACAGTTCCACGGTCACCTTATCCCCGGGAAGAATACGGATAAAGTGCATGCGCATTTTCCCGGAAATGTGTGCAAGAATCTTATGGCCATTGTCCAGCGACACACGAAACATCGCGTTCGGTAAGGTCTCGTTCACCGTGCCTTGAATTTCGATCACATCTTCTTTCGGCACGTACCTCTATCCCTTCTCCCCGAACTGCACGACCACGTCCCCAGCTCCTCAGAGCTGACTCAAAATACGAGGCGGTCCACTCGGCTCAATCACAATCGTATGTTCAAAATGCGCCGAGAGACTCCCGTCTACCGTCACCGCCGTCCATCGATCCTCAAGAACCTTGACGGCAGCGCCACCCATGTTGACCATCGGTTCGATCGCAAGGACCATCCCTGCCTGCAATCGGGGTCCCTGGCCAGGCTTCCCATAATTCGGCACCTGCGGATCTTCATGCAACTGCCGGCCAATCCCATGGCCGACGAACTCCGTTACGACCGAGTAACCGGCAGACTCCACATGCCGCTGAACCGCATGCGAAATGTCTGATAGCCGATGACCCACCACCGCTTCCTTGATTCCGAGATACATCGCCTCTTCAGTCACTTGCACCAAGCGGGCACTCTGTTCGGTCGTCTGCCCCACCGCGACCGTGACCGCCGAATCGCCGTAAAACCCGTCGACGATCGCCCCTAGATCGAGCCCGATGATATCCCCCTCCTTCAGCACTCGCTTGGAGGGAATCCCGTGAACGACCTGGTCATTCACCGAGGCACAGAGCGTCTTTGGATAACTCCGATACCCCTTAAACGCGGGCCGCGCACCACGGGACCGAATCTCTTCCTCGGCTAATCGGTCCAGTTCATCGGTCGTGATGCCTGGCCGGACGGCCTTCTGCAATATCTGTAACGTTTCTGCCACCACTCTTGACGCCTGGGCCATCACCGCAATCTCGTCCGGCGTCTTGAGAATGATCATGTCACCCGGTACGGTGCCAGCTCCTGCGAGAGATGCTGAAAGACGACATCCACTGCGCCCGAACCATCTAACTGGAGTAACAGCCCTCGCTCTTGGTAATAGCTGCACAAGCGGGGCAGTTTGCTCATCATATACTTTAAGGCGCATCTCGATCGCATCGCAACGGTCATCGCTGCGCTGCACGAGCGGCTCTCCGCATCGATCGCAAATCCCATCCACCTTGGGCGGCGCAAAGTCTACATGGAACGTCGCTTGGCATTTCGGGCAACTTCGGCGCCCGCTCAATCGCCTCACGACATCCTCGCGCGAAACCTGGAAATTCACGACCCGGTCCAGCGCGATCCCATTGGAGGTCAAAACCGTTCCCAATGCTTCCGCCTGCGGAACAGTCCTGGGAAATCCGTCCAGAACGAATCCCTTAGCGCAGCTGGGATCAGCTAACTTCTCCCTCACCAGCCCAATCACCACAGCATCAGGAACCAGGTTCCCCTGATCCATGTAACGCTTCGCTTCGAGACCCAGCGCAGTCTGATTGCGAACCGCCTCGCGGAGAAGATCACCGGTCGAAATCTTCGCCGCCTGGCACTGCGCCGCAATACGGTCAGCCTGAGTTCCCTTGCCTACACCTGGTGCGCCGAGAAACACCACCCGCATGGATTTCCCTCATCCACTCCGTCCACGGAGGGGGGCCATGCCCTTACCGAGAAACCCTTCGTAATTCCGCATTAACATGTGGGACTCAATCTGCTGGGCCGTATCGAGGCCGACACCGATCACGATCAGCAGCGAGGTACCACCGAAATAGAAAGGCACATTCAGTTTATAGATCAACAATTCCGGGATCACACAGACGATCGCGAGGTAAATCGATCCGGCAAACGTAATTCTCGTGAGTACCTTATAGATGTAGTCGGAAGTCCGTGTTCCAGGACGAATCCCGGGAATGAATCCACCGTACTTCTTCATGTTGTCGGCCATGTCCACCGGATTCAAGACCACGGCGGTATAAAAAAAACAGAAAAACAGAATAAGGCCAACGTACATCAGTGTATATAACAGCGACCCAGGCGCGAGCTGAGCGCCAAAGGCCTTTACCCAAGGCGTCTGGAAAAACCCGGCAATCGTCGCAGGAAATGCGATAATCGACGATGCAAAAATAGGCGGAATCACCCCCGCTGTATTGATCTTCAGTGGAATATGCGTGCTCTGCCCGCCAAACACTCGTCGTCCGATGACCCGCTTTGCGTACTGAACCGGCACTTTCCGTCGTCCACTTTCCAAGAAGACAATGGCTGCCACCACCACGACCATGAGCACGGCGAGGGCGACCAGCAAGATAATGCTGAGCTGCCCGACCTTGTATAAATCGAAGGTCTGGGCCAAGGCGGCAGGCAGGCGCGCGACGATCCCCGCAAAAATAATCAAGGAAATACCGTTCCCGATGCCTCGCTCGGTAATCTGTTCACCGAGCCACATCAGGAAGCCCGTACCGGCCGTCAAGGTGATGACCGTCATAAGACGGAATCCCCAACCACCGCTCATCACGAATGCGCCGTTATTCATTTGTTCGAGACCTACGGCAATCCCGAAGCCCTGAATCACAGCAATGCCGATTGTTCCGAACCGAGTGTACTGAATAATCTTTTTTCGACCGCGCTCGCCCTCTTTGGCCAACTTTGTCAGGTGCGGGACAACCACGGTCAGCAGCTGAAGAATAATCGAAGCGCTGATGTAGGGCATAATGCCCAGCGCTAAGATCGTCAACCGCGAGAGCGACCCGCCTGAAAAAATATCCAAAAACCCGAGCAGCGCGCCGCCTTGCTTTTGCAGAAAATCGGAGAGGGCGTCGCCATTGATCCCAGGCGTGGGAATATGCGCCCCGATCCGATACACCACCAACATCCCCATGGTAAAGAGGATACGGGTACGCAGCTCAGGGATTTTGAAAATATTCTGAAAACTGGTCAGGAGTCTCTCAAACACCGGGGATGACCTCGATTCTCCCTCCAGCTGCTCGAATCTTTGCCTCTGCGGACTTACTGAACTTGTGCGCCTGTACCACGATCGCCTTCGTGAGGTCTCCGTTTCCAAGAATCTTGATCGGCAACGACTTGCGCTTGACCAAGCCGACATCGACCAGGGCCTGTGGCGTGATGGTACCGGACACTATCATGTCACCCAAGCTTTTCAGGTTGACGATCGAGTACTCCTTACGAAATACGTTTGTAAAGCCATGCTTCGGCACTCGGCGGATCAGGGACATCTGGCCGCCTTCAAACCCGCCCGCCTGGCGGCTCCGACCGCCGGATCTGGCTAACAGACCCTTATGGCCCTTCCCCGATGTTTTCCCATGACCAGAACCTGGACCACGGCCGATACGCTTACGTCGTTTCCTGGATCCTTTTGCAGGACCGAGCTCATGTAAGTTCATTGTGGCTGCACTTCCAATAGATATCCAACTTTGCCAATCATCCCTCTGACTTGTGAAGTATTGGGACGAGTCACCGTCTGTCTGATCTTCCTCAGACCGAGGCCACTCAAAACAAGTCGATGCTTTTGCGGCGTGCCAATAGGACTTCGTCGCAAAGTTATAACGAACCCCTTGGGAGCAGCCTTGGCGGTCTTCGCTGTAGGCATTAGGCACTCACCCTATCCTGTGCGTCGCCCACCACACTACGACGCATTTTGAGAGCGTCTTCAGCATTGCGGAGCTGACAGAGACCGTTGAGCGTGGCGCGAACCGTATTAAAGGGATTTCCACGGCCCAGCGTCTTCGCAATGATGTTATGGACTCCGGCGACCTCGACCACCGCCCGGACGGCACCCCCGGCAATAATTCCTGCTCCCTTCTTTGCAGGCTTGAGGAGGACATGCTCGGCCCCGAACAGCCCATGCACCTCGTGCGCAATCGTCCCAGACGTGAGGGCGACATGCACCAGGTTTTTCTTAGCCTGTTCAACCGCCTTCGAGATCGCTACGGGCACTTCGGCGGCCTTCCCTTTCCCGATGCCCACCCATCCCTGTCCATCTCCAACGACAACCAGCGCGCAGAAATTGAACCGCTTCCCACCCTTCACGACTTTCGCCACGCGGTTGATAAAGACAACCTTGTCCTTCAGGCTTAGTTCATCTGGATTAACTCGCACGCTCGTTGCCCTCTCCGGTCGTTAGGTTAAGGTTCCTAAAATTTCAGACCGCCTTCACGCGATGCCTCAGCCAGCGCTTTGACGCGTCCGTGGTACATCCGACCACCACGATCGAACACCACGGCCTGCACCTTGGCGGCCTTAGCCCGTTCGGCTAACAACTTTCCCACAGCCTTTGCGCCATCGATGCTGCCGGTGGATTTCACCGACGTGCGCAGAGACTTATCCAGGGAGGACGCGGCAGCCAACGTTGCCCCTTTAAGATCGTCAACGATCTGGGCATAGATATGAGAGCGGCTGCGAAACACGTTGAGACGTGGACGCTCGGCCGTTCCAAAGACTCGCTTTCGCACCCGCTGTTTCCGCCTGGTTAACTGACTCGCTTTATCTGCAGTATTCATGAATCACCCTACTTCCCTGTCTTTCCGGCCTTCTTACGCAACACTTCCCCGACATAGCGAACGCCCTTTTGCTTATAGACGTCGGGAGGCTTGATTGCTCGCAAGTTCGCCGCAACCTGACCCACCAAGCGCTTGTCAGCCCCCTTCACATTGATCAGCGTTTGCTTGTCCACCTTCACGTCGATTCCAACCGGAATCGGATAGGTGACTGGGTTGATATAGCCCAAATTGAAGCTCATCGTCCGACCCTGCACGGCGACCTTATACCCAACCCCGGTGATTTCTAAGTTACGTTCGTAGCCCTTCGTCACACCCTGAACAATGTTACTCAACTCGGCGCGAGTCAATCCGTGCAATGCACGGATTTGCCGGTCCTCATTTGACCGGCTCACCACGAGCTGTCCATCCGCAATCGAGACCCCAAGGCCTGTGGACAACGACCAATCGAGCTTCCCGAGCGGGCCCTTCACGGACACGATAGGCCCGGCGACTTTTACATCCACTCCTGCTGGAATCTGAATTGGCTTCTTGCCTATGCGTGACATCGATGCCTCGTTACCTAGCACATCGCTGCAATGACAATCTGGTTCGCTCTACCCATTACCAGACCGAGCACAGAACTTCTCCGCCCAGTCCAGCGCGGCGAGAATCCTGATCCGTCATCAACCCCTTCGAGGTGGACAAGATCGCCACGCCAATGCCGTTTTTTACTCGCGGGATGTCTTTGATCCCTACATACACACGGCGGCCCGGCTTGCTCACCCGCTGCATACCGGTAACCATGGGTTGCCCTTCCGCCACATACCGTAAGTGCACTTTCAGCACGGGATGCCCATCCGCGACGTCCGCCTGGACGTCCTGAATATATCCTTCGTTCTGGAGAATCCGAAGGACCTCGCGCTTGAGACGGGAAGCTGGAACGCTCACGACATCGTGACGCCGGCGAAACCCGTTTTGCAATCGTACTAATAAGTCACTAATGGGATCTGTAACCATACCAACCCTTTCACCAACGTGCTTCGTGTGACCAGATGCGAATCACCAGCCCGGTGGCGTGGAAAGCGGATAATTTACCAACTCGACTTCCGAACCCCCGGGATCTCACCTTTCAGACTCAGCAACCGAAAGCAAATTCTGCACATACGAAACCGGCGCAAGAACCCTCGCACACGCCCGCAGATCTCACACCGGTGATAGTCTCTGACCGGAAACTTCGCCTTGACGGCCGATTTATTTCTGAGCGCTAATCTCGACACCTGCAGCTCCTTCGCTTGACATTATGTCCGGAATGGCATTCCCAAATGCTTCAGCAGCGCCCGGCCCTCATCGTTGGTCCTGGCGGTCGTGACAATCGTGATATCCATCCCATGGATGGATGCGACCTCGTCGTACTTAATCTCGGGGAAGATGAGCTGTTCTTTGAGTCCAAGCGTATAATTACCTCGGCCATCGAACGACTTAGGCGAGACACCTCGGAAGTCTCGAATCCGTGGCAACGACAACGTCACGAGACGATCGAAGAACTCCCACATCCTGCGACTACGCAACGTTACCTTTGTGCCAATCGGCATCCCTTGGCGCAACTTGAAAGAGGCGATGGCCTTCTTCGCCTTTGTAATCAGCGGCTTCTGGCCCGTAATCGCACCCAATTCCCCGGCCGCGCTTTCCAGCAGCTTCACGTTCTGAATGGCTTCCCCCATCCCCACGTTCAGCACAATCCGCTCAAGCTTCGGGACCTGCATGATGTTTTTGTAGCCGAACTCTTTCATGAGTGCGGGTACAACCTTCTGCAAGTAGGCCTCCCGCATCCGTGGATTGAACTTGGACTCTTCGCTGCCCTCGTCCATCGCCTTCGGTACCGACGACCCTTCTTTTTTCTTGGGTGGCCGCCGCTCCGACGTCTTACCGCCTTTTCCTGATTCAACCTTCGCCATCTGGCGTCCTCACTCCTACTCGACTGAGTCGTTCGATTTTTTGCTGACTCGGACCCGTCGGCCATCATCGAGCATACGCACCCCCAGCCGGGTCGGCTTCTGCGTCACAGGGCACAGATACATCACATTTGAAATCGCAAAAGGCGCTTCCCGTTCGAGAATGCCACCTTGCTTGACTTTCTGATTCGGCTTCGTGTGGCGCTTGATCATGTTCAACTTTTCGACCACAACCTTTCCCACTGCGGGATCAACCGAAAGCACTTTCCCGGATTTGCCGCGATCGCGCCCGGCGATCACGACCACCACATCTCCCTTACAAATTCGACTCTTCTTCAATGCCTGCTTATTCATCCCGCCGTCTCCACCCTCACTACAGCACTTCCGGAGCTAGGGAAATAATCTTCATGAACTTCTTCCACCGCAGCTCACGCGCGATCGGCCCAAAGATACGAGTCCCAACGGGATCCCCATCCTTGTTGATCAGTACGCAGGCATTCCGATCAAACTTGATGTAGGAACCATCCTCGCGACGCACTTCCTTAGTCGTCCTCACAACCACCGCGCGGCTCACATCGCCCTTCTTGACCGTTGCCGCAGGAATGGCCTCTTTCACAGCCACGACGACAATGTCTCCGAGAGAGGCATACCGACGCCTGGTTCCACCAAGCACATGAAAACACATGGCCTGCTTGGCACCAGAATTATCGGCCACGTCCATGTAGGTATAGCTCTGAATCATAGTCCCTGTGTTTTCTCTACCCTTCGCACGATCTCGACCTACTCACCCCGTCCTTTTTCCACAACCTCGACAACCCGCATATGCTTATCTTTACTGATCGGCCTCGTCTCGACCATGCGCACACGGTCGCCGATCTTGCAGGTATTGTCCTCATCGTGAGCCTTGAATTTCGTTACCCGTCGAAGCACCTTCCGATAGAGTGGGTGAATAACCGAACGCTCAATCTCGACGACCACAGTCTTATTCATCTTATTGCTGACCACACGCCCAACCCATTCACGCCGCTTATTTGCTGACGCTCCCATCCTCAAGCCCCTTTCGCCGTGGTAGAGGTTGGATCGACCTGCGCGATCTCGCGCTGAATCGTCTTCACCCTGGCAATCGATCGCTTCGTCTTTCGCACCTGCATAGGGTTTTCCAACCGTCCAGTTCCCAGCTGAAAACGAAGATTGAAGAGTTCCTGCGTGAGCTGCTGCGTCTTCTCCGCAAGCTCAGGTCCCGTGAGTTGCCGTAATTCCTTCAGATCCATGGATGTGCTCCCTACCCTTACGCCTGGTTCGATCGATGCTAAAACTCACCGCGAGTGACACACCTCGTGGCAATGGGCAACTTATGTGAGGCCAAACGGAACGCCTCACGGGCGACCTCCGGCGTCACGCCATCCATCTCATAGAGAATGCGGCCAGGCTTAACAACGGCGACCCAGTACTCCGGGTTGCCCTTCCCCTTACCCATTCGAGTCTCAGCCGGCTTCTTGGTAATCGGCTTATCGGGGAAAATTCTCGTCCAAACCTGGCCACCGCGCTTCACACACCGAGTGATCGCGATGCGCGCCGCCTCAATCTGTCGGCTGGTGATCCAGCCAGGCTCAAGCGCCTTTAGCCCAAACTCTCCAAGGGTAATCTGACTGCCACGATAGGCCTTGCCGGTCATACGCCCCTTCATCATTTTGCGGAACTTAACTTTCTTTGGTGCTAACACGCATATCCTCTTCACTTACCCAAGCCTGCGGTCAAATACTGATTCTTTATTGAGGGGCTGCAACGGAAGGACCTCCCCCTTATAAATCCAGGTCTTGATCCCGATCTGCCCCATCGTCGTGTGGGCTTCGGCAAACCCGTAGTCGATGTCCGCCCGGAGCGTATGGAGAGGCACACGGCCTTCGCGGTACCACTCTGAGCGCGCGATCTCCGCCCCGCCAAGACGGCCCCCGACCATAATCTTGATACCCTGGGCTCCAAGACGAAGTGCGGACTGCACACTTCGCTTCATGGCCCGACGGAACGCCACTCGCTTTTCCAACTGGGTGGCGACGTTTTCACACACCAACTGGGCATCCAGTTCCGGCTTCTTGATTTCCTTCACCGTAATGTACACCTGACCGGAGTAGCTCTTCTCCAACTCCGCCTTGAGCTTATCGACCTCAGCCCCCTTACGACCGATGATGATACCGGGGCGCGCGGTGTGAATAATCACACGCGTCTGGTCTCCAGATCGCTCGATTTCAACCTTGGCCACACCAGCATGAAAGAGACGCTGCTTGACCATCTTGCGGATCCTGATATCCTGATGGAGCAGCTTTGCATAATCCTTGCTGGCATACCACCGAGATGACCAAGTGACGTTGTATCCTAGCCGGTACCCGATCGGATGTGTCTTGTGCCCCATAACTGATTTGTGCCTCACTCAGACAGGAAATGAATCCGTTCCGTTAGCCGCCTCTATCTACTTCTTTTCCTTCACGCTTGCAGCCGACACGACGACAGTAATGTGACTCATGCGCTTTTGAATCGCATTCGCACGCCCCTGCGAGCGAGATCGAAAGCGTTTCAACGTCGGCCCGCAATCAACAAACGCCTTCGAGACCACCATCGATTCACTGTCGCCCATCTCCTTTTGCTCCGCATTGGCCACGGCGGACCTCAAAATCTTCTCGACCACCTTCGCTGCCTGACGCGGCAAATTTCTGAGCAATGCCAGGGCCATCGGAACTTGCTGCCCACGGATCATATCGATCACCGGGCGGGCCTTCCTCGGAGAGACACGTACGAACCGTAGAACTGCTTGTGCTTCAGCCATAACCGTCCCATCCAATCGAGTGTGCCGAGACCAGAGCCTGTCGCCTACTTGAGGGCGACCGCCTTCTCTGTCCTGGCGTGCCCATGCCCCTTAAAAAACCTGGTCGGAGCAAACTCTCCCAGCTTGTGCCCGACCATGTTTTCCGTCACGAAGACAGGAATAAACTTCTTCCCGTTATGAACCGCGAACGTATGTCCGATCATATCCGGAATGACCGTGGACCGTCGCGACCAGGTCTTAATGATCTTGCGATCTTTATTCTGATTCATCCGCTCCACTTTCTGAAGCAGATGGTCGTCAACGAATGCGCCCTTACTGACTGACCTCGGCATCGCGTACTCCTACTTGCGGCGGGAAATAATGAACTTGTCCGTCGCCTTGTTGTTCCGGGTCTTGTAGCCCTTGGTCGGAAGACCCCATGGGGAGACCGGATGGGGGTTACCCTGTCCAGATTTTCCTTCACCGCCACCATGCGGGTGGTCGACCGGATTCATCACGACACCACGCACATTCGGGCGTCGGCCCAACCATCGTGTCCGACCTGCCTTCCCAACATTAATATTCTCGTGATCCGTATTCCCAACCTGTCCGACGGTTGCCATGCAGGTTGAAAGAATTTTCCGCATTTCACCGGACCTGAGTCGCACCTGCACATATTCGCCATCACGCCCCATCACCTGAGCAGAGCCTCCCGCACTACGAATCAGCTGTCCGCCTTTTCCAGGCTTCAACTCTACATTATGAATGGTGGTTCCCAACGGCATACTGGACAAGGGCAACGCATTCCCAGTACGAACCTCTGACGCAACACCGGACTGCACCACGTCCCCGACTTTTAAGCCAACAGGGGCCAGGATATAACGCTTCTCGCCATCCTTATAGTGCACCAAGGCAATCCGTGCCGACCGATTGGGATCGTATTCAAGCGCGGCAATGGTCCCAGGAATTCCGGTCTTGTCGCGCCGGAAATCAATTTTTCGGTAGAGCCGTTTATGCCCACCCCCACGGAACCGTACAGTCGTCCGCCCATCGTTGTTCCTTGCGCCGGTACTGCGACGGAATGACGTAAGCGATTTTTCAGGCCTCTTTTTCGACAGCTCTTCGGTCGTCACCGCAGTCATCCCGCGACGCCCCGGTGTCCTTGGCTTGTATACTCTGATTCCCATGCTACAGTCGTCCTTCCAGCACACCGAGATCAGCCCGGTGCAACGTCCCGCTATGCGCTCTCGTAGAGCTCCAACTTCTCGCCTTGCTTGAGCTTGACGAAGGCCTTTTTCCAATCCGATCGCTTACCAGAGAAACGCCCCAAGCGCTTCACCTTCCCGCGAACATTCATCACGTTCACTCGCTCGACCTTCACCTTCAGCAACGCTTCGACCGCTTGCTTAATCTGGACACGATTCGCATCCGGGTGAACGAGAAAACCCACCGTGTTGTTGCTTTCCCGCATCGCCGTGATCTTTTCCGTCAGCAACGGCTGCAGCAGAATGCTATGGAGACCCGCCTTCATGCCCAGACCTCCTTCACCCGCGGCAACTCGCGCTCAAGAATCAGAATCAATTCAGCTCGAACAATATCGTAGACGTTCAATCCTTCAGGTCCCACCACACACACATTAGGAAGATTGCCCGCAGCTTGAGCCAATCCAGCATGCCCTGCACCTGCCACAATCAAGGCATACGCCCCCGCACCAAAATTGGTCAGTGCTTGGGCCAACAATTTCGTCTTTGGCTGGTCCAACGACAGATTCGACACAATCACCACTTGTCCGTCTGCTAACTTTGCCGAAAGCGCGCTTTGAAGCGCTGCACGATACTTCTTTTTCGGCATGCTGTAGGAATAATCACGTGGCTTCGGCCCAAACACCGACCCGCCATGACGCCATATAGGAGAGCGTATCGAGCCTGCCCGTGCCCGCCCAGTATGCTTTTGCTTCCATGGTTTTTTCCCAGACCCCGTCACTTCTCCTCGCCGCAATGTCGAAGCCGTACCCTGACGCTCACAGGCACGCTGCATCACCACCGCTTCATGGACTAAGGCCGTGTGCGGCTTACAGCCGAACACTTCGTCAGGAAGATCGACAGACCCGACTTTCTGTCTCTTCAGATCAACGACATCAACCGTGGGCATGCCCTACCCCTTCTTCGACTTTCTCACCATAATCAGTCCATTTGCCGCGCCAGGGACTGCCCCTCGAACGAACAGCAAGTTCTCATCAGGCCTGGATTCAATAACTTTTAATCGCTGGACCGTAATCCGCTTCGCCCCCATGTGCCCAGGCAAGGTCTTCCCTTTCCAGACACGAGAAGGATACGAACTGGCCCCCATCGAACCGGGATGGCGATGGAACATGGACCCGTGAGATTCAGGACCGCCGGCGTAATGATGCCGCTTCACCACCCCCTGAAATCCCTTTCCCTTGGAAATACCGATGACATCCACCCAGTCACCCTTTTTAAAGATATCGACTTTGATGGATTGCCCTACCGCTACCTCGCCAACTTTTTGAAACTCTCTGAGTACACGGGTGGCTGGAGCCTCAGTCTTCTTCAGATGCCCCAGCTCGGCCTTGGACAACTTGCGTTCATTCACTTCGCCAAAAGACAACTGGACGGATTCATACCCATCGCGCTCTTTTGTCTTGATCGTGACCACGCGGCAAGGACCCGCCTCGATTACGGTCACAGGCGTAAACCGCGTCTCGTCAAATATCTGGGTCATCCCCAGTTTCTTACCCAGCAACCCGTTCGTCATGCGCAACGTTCCTTGTCAGCCATCTAAAGCTTGATCTCGACATCCACGCCGGCGGCCAAGTTCAACTTCATCAGGGAATCCATGGTTTCAGGAGTCGCGTCCATGATGTCCATCAAACGCTTGTGCGTTCTGATTTCGAACTGCTCGCGAGCCTTCTTATCTGCATGCGTGGCACTCTGCACCGTAAACTTCTCGATGCGCGTAGGAAGCGGAATCGGCCCTACAATTTTCGCTCCGCTCCGGCGGACGGTCTCAACGATTTCTGCCACCGACTGGTCTAACACGCGGTAATCAAACCCGCGCAACCGAATCCTGATTCTCTGTTCAACCTTAACCATTCATTCCTCTATTCATCCGGCCAATCATTACGCCAGAATTTCGGTGACGACGCCGGAGCCGACGGTCTTGCCGCCCTCGCGCACCGCAAACCGCAACCCTTGATCCATCGCGATCGGGCTAATCAGCTCCCCCGTGACGCTCACATTATCCCCCGGCATCACCATCTCCACCCCCGGATTCAACGCCATCACCCCCGTCACATCGGTCGTCCGGAAGTAGAACTGCGGCCGGTAGCCATTGAAGAACGGCGTATGCCGCCCCCCTTCTTCTTTGGCCAACACATAGATCTCCGCCTTGAACTTCGTGTGCGGCGTGATGCTCTTCGGCTTCGCCAGCACCATCCCCCGCTCCACCTCTTCCTTCTTCGTCCCCCGCAGCAGCACCCCAACGTTGTCGCCCGCCTGCCCTTCATCGAGCACCTTGCGGAACATCTCGACGCCGGTCACCACGGTGGCCTGATTCGGCCGTAAGCCCACGACCTCGATTTCATCGCCCACCTTGACGATGCCCCGCTCGACGCGCCCGGTCACCACGGTCCCCCGCCCGCTGATGGTAAACACGTCTTCGATCGGCATCAGAAAGGGCTTATCAATCGGCCGTTGCGGCGTCGGAATGTACGTGTCGACCGCCTCTAAAAGCTGCAGAATGGACGGCACGCCGAGGGGCCCCTGATCCCCTTCCATCGCCTTCAAGGCGGACCCGTGAATGATGGGGGTCTTCTCGCCCGGGAAGCCGTACTTGGTCAACAGCTCCCGCACTTCGAGTTCGACCAGCTCCAAGAGCTCTTTGTCGTCGATCTTATCGGCCTTGTTCAGGAACACGACGATGTAGGGCACCCCGACCTGTCGGGCCAAGAGGATATGCTCCCGCGTCTGGGGCATGGGCCCGTCCGCGGCGCTGACGACCAGAATGGCGCCGTCCATCTGCGCCGCCCCGGTGATCATGTTCTTGACGTAATCGGCGTGGCCCGGGCAGTCCACATGCGCGTAGTGGCGCGCGGCCGTTTCGTATTCCACGTGACTGATGGCAATGGTCATAATCTTGGTGGCATCGCGCCGGCCCTGGCTTTCGCTGGCCTTCGCCACTTCGTCATAGGAGATGAACTTCGCCAGCCCCTTCTCCGCTGACACCTTGGTCAACGCCGCCGTCAACGTCGTCTTGCCGTGGTCCACGTGCCCGATCGTCCCAATATTCACGTGCGGCTTCCGCCGCTCATATTTCGCCTTCGCCATACCCGCCCCCTTCCGTCCTCACTCAAGAATCAATTCGACTACTCACCCCGATACTTGGCAATGATGGCCTCTGAAATCTGCCGAGGCACCGGCTCATATCGGTCAAACTCCATACTATAGGTGGCACGGCCCTGCGTTCGAGACCGAAGATCGGTCGCGTACCCGAACATTTCACTGAGTGGCACCGACGCATCAATAACCTGCGCAGCAGCCCGCGACTTCATTCCCTGGATCTTGCCACGACGACCATTCAAATTGCCGATCACATCGCCCATAAATTCCTGAGGAACCACAACCTCCACCTTCATGATCGGCTCAAGCAACACCGGATCGGCCCTCTTACAGGCATCGAGAAATGCCATCGAACCGGCAATTTTAAACGCCATTTCGTTGGAGTCGACGTCATGAAACGACCCGTCGATCACCGTGACCCGAACATCGCGAAGCGGATACCCCGCGATCACGCCAGAATCAAGCCGTTCCTTCACACCCTTTTCAATCGCCGGGATGAACTCTCTTGGAATAGAGCCGCCGACGGTCTTATTGATGAAATCCAATCCTTTGCCCGACTCAGCAGGCTCGACCGTCAACACGACATGTCCATACTGGCCACGACCACCGGTCTGCTTAATGTACTTCGCCTCAGCTTCAGCCTTCTTGCGAATCGTTTCCCTAAAGGCCACCTCCGGCTTTCCGACATTGGCCTCCACCTTGAATTCGCGCAGCATGCGATCGACGATGATTTCCAGATGCAGCTCTCCCATCCCAGCAATGATGGTCTGCGCGGTCTCTTCATCCGTCTTCACCCGGAACGATGGATCTTCCTGCGCCAATTTCTGGAGCGCGAACCCCATCTTCTCTTGATCCTGCTTGGTTTTTGGCTCAATTGCCATTGCGATGACCGGCTCAGGAAACTTCATGACCTCGAGCAAGACCGGCTGCTTTTCATCCGCCAGCGTGTCTCCGGTGGTCGCCCCTTTGAGTCCGACGGCCGCAACAATATCACCTGCATAGGCCACATCAATGTCTTCACGCTTGTTCGCATGCATCTTCAGGAGGCGTCCGACGCGATCTCTCGTCCCCTTCGTCACATTCGCGACGGACGTTCCCGTCTTCAGCGTGCCCGAGTATACTCGTAAAAAGGTGAGCTGGCCCGCAAACGGATCTGTCATAATCTTGAAGGCTAAAGCCGCAAACGGCTCACTATCTGACGGACGTCGCTTCACTTCCTGTTCGGTGCTCGGATCAATCCCGGTCACCGATTCGACATCAAGCGGGGACGGAAGAAAATCCACAACCCCATCCAACAGCTGCTGGACACCCTTGTTCTTGAAAGCCGATCCGCACAAAATGGGAGTCATCTTCATCGAAATCACGCCGGCCCGAATGGCTCGACGGATCTCTTCTTCCGTTAAGGGTTGACCATTGAGATACTTCTCCATTGCCTGTTCGTCGAATTCAGCGACCGCATCCAGCATCTTATCGCGGTATTCCTTGGCTCGGTCGAGCAGCTCAGCAGGAATTTCGTCGACTTTATACTTGGCGCCAAGCGTCTCGTCGTCATACACATAGGCCTTCATGGTCACGAGATCGATCGACCCTCTGAATTCAGACTCTCGGCCGATCGGGATCTGAATCGGAACAGGGTTTGCACCCAACCGATCGATCATCGTTTGAACGCTGGCATAAAAATCTGCGCCGATTCGGTCCATCTTGTTCATGAACGCGACCCTCGGCACACTATACTTGTCTGCCTGCCGCCAGACCGTCTCAGATTGCGGCTCAACTCCCTGCACGGAGTCAAACACCGCCACAGCCCCGTCGAGCACCCGGAGCGACCGCTCAACCTCAATCGTAAAATCGACGTGCCCCGGAGTATCGATAATGTTAATGCGATGGTCTCGCCAGAAACAGGTCGTCGCAGCAGCCGTAATCGTAATGCCGCGTTCCCTCTCCTGCTCCATCCAATCCATCGTCGCCGCGCCTTCGTGAACCTCACCCATCTTGTGTGAGATCCCGGTGTAGTAGAGAATGCGCTCGGTGGTCGTCGTCTTACCGGCATCAATGTGAGCCATGATGCCGATGTTCCGAGTCTGCTCTAATGGTGATTGACGTGCCACGTACTTCCCCTAAAAATATATATGCCGCAACCCGAGCCGGTGAAACGCTGCGACTTACAATCACCCGCGTGAGCGGATCGCAGCACGGCCGAGCTGCAGCACAGAACGACGCTACCAGCGATAGTGCGCGAATGCCTTATTGGCTTCCGCCATCCGATGCACGTCTTCCCGCTTCTTAACCGCCGCCCCCGTATTGTTCGATGCGTCCAGCAACTCAGCTGCGAGCTTCTCTCGCATGCTCTTACCGCCGCGAGAACGCGAATACTCCGCCAACCATCGGAGAGCCAGCGACATCCGGCGAGCCGGACGAATTTCTACCGGCACCTGATACGAGGCGCCACCCACTCGACGTGACTTCACCTCTACGACCGGCTTCACGTTATCAAGCGCCGTCCGGAATACTTTAAGTGGATCATTGCCGGTCTTCTCCTGAATGACATCGAAGGCTCCGTAGCAAATGCGCTCGGCCGTACTCTTCTTTCCACCCGACATCAGGATATTCAAAAACTTCCCGACGAGTTTATCCCGATATCGCACATCAGGAAGTGGATCGCGGTGGTCTAAAAATCTAGTCCTTGGCATGTGTCATTCACTCTCTCGTTACCAACTGTGATCATCATCTTACTTGGGACGCTTCGCTCCATACTTCGAACGGCTCTGCTTTCGATCCGTCACACCGACGGCATCAAGGGCACCTCTGACGATATGGTAGCGCACACCAGGCAAGTCCTTCACACGGCCACCACGCACGAGCACGATGGAATGTTCTTGAAGGTTGTGGCCGACACCAGGGATATATGTCGTGACTTCCATCCCATTCGTCAACCGGACACGCGCGACTTTACGCAACGCCGAGTTCGGCTTCTTTGGCGTTGAGGTATAGACACGAAGACAGACGCCACGCTTCTGCGGACAGGACTTGAGTGCGGGACTCTTGGTCTTTGCGTGCGCCAGCTGGCGACCTTTTCTGACTAACTGATTAATCGTTGGCATGAGTACTTCACTCTCATCTTCGGCACAGATTTGACCGCTTTATTGAACCCTTCAAGGGCAAAGCCGGTCGATTGTAGTGATCATTAGTCGCGGTGTCAAGCCGTCTCCAGCACCCCATGCATTATGAGCGAGCAGGCTCTTCCGATCCCGTCGCTACGCCCTCTTGCGTAAGCGCCGCAACATCTGCCTGGCCAACAATCACGGGCTCAGGCTTGGGACTTATGACAAAGGTGTCCCGATACTCTTCGAAGCCGGTTCCGGCTGGAATCAAGCGACCGACGATGACATTTTCTTTCAGGCCCAACAGATTATCAACGCGCCCGTTGATCGCTGCTTCCGTCAAGACACGGGTGGTCTCCTGGAATGAGGCTGCCGAGATAAAGCTATCAGTGGTCAATGCTGCTTTGGTAATGCCCAGCAGTACCGGCTTCCCAAGACCAGGCTGCCCACCCTTTGCCAACACTCGCTCATTCTCTTCGTCAAATAACATCTTGCTGACTTGACTGCCGGGCAAGAATTCCGTATCGCCAGGATCTTCGATTCTGACCTTGCGCAGCATCTGCCGCACAATGATCTCGATGTGTTTGTCGTTGATCGTCACACCTTGCAGCCGATAGACATCCTGCACTTCATCGACGAGATACTTTTGCAATTCGTTCGGGCCCAGCACATCGAGGATATCGTGCGGATTGGCCGATCCATCCATCAATGGCTCACCGGCCCTGACCCAATCCCCCTCATGCACGTTGACATGCTTGCCCTTGGGTATGAAGTATTCTTTCACATCACCCATCTTATTATTGACCAGCACTTTGCGCATGCCCTTCACGAAACCGTCGTACGACACTTCGCCATCGATCTCGCTGATGACGGCCGTCTCCTTCGGCTTTCTGGCCTCGAATAACTCAGCCACACGAGGCAGACCACCTGTAATATCTTTTGTCTTAGTCGTCTCCCGTGGAATCTTGGCCAACACATCACCGGGAGTGACCACTGCGCCTTTTTCGACGAAGATATGCGCCCCAACCGGGAGCAGATAGCGAGCCACGTTTGCCGCCGCTGCAACCTTGGCCGTCTTCCCACCCTCATCCTTGATCGACACACGTGGACGCAACGTCGCGCCACTATGCTCAACGATGACCTTGCGGGAGAGGCCGGTGACTTCATCGAATTCTTCCTTCATGGAGACACCTTCGACGATGTCTCCATACGCCACCTTCCCGCCGACCTCAGTGAGGATGGTCAGTGAGTACGGATCCCATTCGACCAATTTCTGGCCTACCTCAACGCGACCGCCATTTTTAACCTTGATCTTGGCACCGTAGACGACTCCGTACTTCTCGCGCTCACGCCCTGTCTCATCGACAATGGCAATCTTGGCGTTCCGATTCATGACGACCCATTCACCCTCTTTATTCTGGACCGCAATCCCGGCGTTATTGAAGTCGGCATTCTTCTTGGCATCGAAGCTCATGAACTTGATGGTGCCGGCGTGCTTTGCTTCGGTCACCGTCTGCTCAACCACTTTGCTCGCCGTTCCACCGATGTGGAACGTCCGCATGGTCAGCTGTGTTCCCGGCTCACCGATCGACTGTGCCGCAATGACACCAACGGGCTCGCCTTTTTCGACCAACCGTCCGCGGGCCAAATCGCGCCCATAACACGATCGACAGACTCCACGGCGTGACTGACAGGTCAGCACCGAACGAATCTTGACATGATCGACCGCAGCTTCCACGATCGCCTTTGTCCGGTCCTCGTCAATCTCCTCATTGAACGATACAATGATCTCACCTGTCACTGGATCACGAATATCTTCTGCGGCCAACCGTCCCAACACCCGCTCTTCGATCGGCTGAATAATTTCGCCCCCCTCGACCAATGCGCTCACAATGATGCCATCGGTGGTGCCGCAATCGATTTCGTTGATAATCACATCCTGTGCGATATCCACCAAGCGACGCGTGAGATAACCGGAGTTGGCAGTTTTCAACGCCGTGTCGGCCAACCCCTTACGGGCACCGTGCGTCGAAATGAAGTACTGCAACACCGTTAATCCTTCACGGAAGTTGGCGGTGATCGGAGTCTCAATGATTTCACCGGACGGCTTCGCCATCAAACCGCGCATACCACCCAACTGGCGGATCTGCTGGGAGCTTCCTCGAGCACCAGAATCCGCCATCATGAAGATTGGATTGAAGGACTCGGCCTTGCTCGGATCACCACCCGAGCCCAATTCCTTCATCATTTCATTGGCGATCTGTTCAGTCACATGAGCCCAGATGTCGATCACCTTGTTATAGCGTTCGCCGTTGGTGATCAACCCCTCGGCATACTGTCGTTCGATCTCCGTGACCTCATGCTGAGCCTTCCCCAGCAATTCTTGTTTCTTGGTCGGAATATGCATGTTGTCGATGCAGATCGAGATGCCGGCACGCGTGGCATACTCGAACCCCGTGTCCTTGACCTTATCGAGGAACGTGACGGTCTCACGGTGACCGCACTGGCGATAGACAGTGTCGATGAGCTTGGTCATTTCCTTCTTTGTCATGAGCTTATTCGCGTTGGCGAAAGGCAATCCCGGAGGGAGCACGTCCGACAGGATGACTCGCCCGACGGTGGTCTGAACGAGGTTCCCCTCGATCCGCACCTTGATCCGCGCATGCACTTCCAATTCTCGCGAATCAAACGCAATGCGCACTTCCTCCGGTGAGCCGAACACTTTCCCCTCTCCCTTGCATCCTGCACGCTCTTTGGTCAGCCAATAACAGCCGAGCACCATGTCCTGCGACGGCACCGCAATCGGCTTGCCGTTGGCGGGCGAGAGAATGTTATTGATCGACATCAGCAGCACGCGCGCCTCGACCTGCGCTTCGACCGACAGCGGAACGTGGACCGCCATCTGGTCACCGTCGAAGTCAGCGTTGAATGCGGCACAGACCAGCGGATGCAGCCGGATGGCCTTGCCTTCAACCAGCACGGGATCAAACGCCTGGATACCGAGACGATGCAATGTCGGTGCACGGTTCAGCAGCACAGGATGCTCGCGAATCACCTCGTCAAGCACGTCCCACACTTCCGGCCGTTCTTTTTCGACTAAGCGTTTGGCACTCTTGATCGTAGTCGCCGCGCCTCGTTCCTCCAGTTTGTGGAAGATAAAGGGCTTGAAGAGTTCAAGCGCCATTTTCTTGGGCAACCCGCATTGATGCAGCCGAAGCTCTGGTCCCACGACGATGACAGTTCGGCCCGAATAATCGACCCGTTTGCCGAGCAGGTTTTGGCGAAAGCGCCCCTGTTTCCCCTTCAGCATATCGCTCAACGATTTGAGCGGCCGCTTGTTGGGTCCACGAATCGCGCGGCCGCGACGACCGTTATCGAAGAGCGCATCAACCGCTTCCTGCAACATCCGCATTTCGTTTCGGATAATCACGCCTGGCGCCTTCAGCTCGATCAGCCGCTTCAGGCGATTATTCCGATTGATGACGCGGCGGTACAGATCGTTCAGATCCGATGTCGCAAAACGTCCGCCGTCCAGCGGCACGAGTGGGCGCAATTCCGGTGGTAGCACCGGAATCACATCCATGATCATCCACTCAGGCATGTTTCCAGACTTGCGGAAGGCCTCGATGACTTTCAGTTGCTTCGCGTATTTCTTCTTCAGCGCTGCGGAGGCCGACGTCTTAGCCTTAGCCTTGATCTCATCCCATTTGGCATTGATGTCGATCTTGCGGAGCAACTCCCGAATGGCATCGGCACCGATCCCGACTTTGTAGGAACCGGGGCTGTATCCCGATTGGAGCGAGCGAAGCTTTTCCTCCGAGACCAGCTCCTTCTCCGTCAAATCTGTCGATCCTGGGTCGACACAGACATAGCTCTCGAAATAGAGAATCCGCTCCAGCCCTTTGAGGCTCATGTCGAGCAAGGTTCCGATCCGGCTCGGCACACCCTTGAGGAACCAAATATGCGCGACCGGCGCCGCGAGCTCGATATGGCCCATGCGCTCTCGGCGGACTTTGGACTGAATGACCTCTACACCGCACTTGTCACAGACAATGCCGCGGTGCTTCATGCGCTTGTACTTGCCGCAGTTGCACTCCCAATCCTTGATCGGGCCGAAAATCTTCGCGCAAAACAGTCCGTCCTTTTCCGGCTTAAACGACCGGTAATTGATGGTCTCCGGCTTCTTCACTTCGCCGTAGGACCACGACCGAATTTTTTCGGGTGACGCGATCCGGATCCGCATCGAATCGAACGACACCGCATCGCGCGGCTTCTCAAACAATGTATAGACGCCTTCCAAGGTAGTGACCTCCTCTGATGCCGACCGCTACGGCCGGCACACAAATAGGTTAGTCTTGTGACTTGACCAGTTCGACGTCGAGTCCCAAACTCTGCAGCTCTTTGACCAAGACGTTAAACGACTCTGGTAATCCAGGCTCCAGAAACGGCTCACCCTTGACGATCGCTTCGTACATCCGCGATCGGCCCGGCACGTCATCCGATTTCACCGTCAAGAACTCTTGCAGCGTGGAAGCAGCGCCATAGGCCTGCAACGCCCACACTTCCATTTCTCCCAACCGCTGGCCGCCGAATTGGGCCTTGCCACCGAGGGGTTGCTGCGTGACGAGCGAATAGGGGCCGATCGACCGCGCGTGAATCTTGTCGTCGACCAAGTGGTGGAGCTTTAAGACATACATGTAGCCGACCGTGACGGGGCTGCCGAACATTTCCCCGGTTCGGCCGTCCATCAGCATGGTTTGCCCGCTGGTCGGCAAGTTCGCCTTCTTGAGCAGTTCCTTAATCTCTGTTTCTGACGCTCCATCGAACACCGGGCTCGCCACCTTGATCCCCAATGCCCTGGCCGCCCAACCCAGGTGAGTTTCTAGAATCTGACCGACGTTCATACGTGACGGCACACCGAGCGGATTCAGCACAATTTCCACCGGCGTCCCATCCGGCAAACACGGCATGTCTTCCTCGGGCAAGACCCGAGAGACCACGCCTTTGTTTCCATGCCGCCCGGCCATCTTGTCGCCGACCTGAATCTTGCGCTTCATCGACACATAGACCTTGACCAGCTTGATCACGCCAGGCGGAAGTTCATCGCCCCGCTTCAGACGCCCAACCTTCTCGTCGTACAGCGTCTGAAGGATTTCGATCTGCTCCTTTGCCCGCCGCTCGACGTCCTCCAGCTCTTTCTGCTCGTCAGGATCGCTCAGAATGATGTAGCGGACAGTCTCATCCGGCAACCGCTTGAGAATCTCTGCGGTCAGCTTGCCCTTCTTCTTCAGAATGACGTCGCCGCTCTCAGGATCCATCAAGTCACGGCCGACTACCTTCCCCAGCAGCAGTTTTCTGATTTTCTTCGTTTTCTCTTCGTCAATAATACGAAGCTCCTCGTGGTGATCACGCTGGAGCTTCATCGCATCATCGCTTTCGATACTCTTGGATCGTTCGTCTTTATCGAGCCCCTTGCGCGAGAAGATCTTCACATCAACGACGATGCCCTCGACGCCCGGCGGCACCGTTAACGATGTATCCTTCACATCGCCCGCTTTCTCACCAAAGATGGCCCGCAGCAGTTTTTCTTCCGGCGTGAGCTGTGTTTCGCCTTTCGGCGTCACCTTCCCGACCAGAATATTTCCAGGCTTCACCTCGGCCCCGATACGGATAATCCCGCTCTCGTCGAGATCGCGAAGCGCTTCTTCTCCGACGTTCGGGATGTCGCGAGTAATGTCCTCTTTCCCCAACTTGGTATCGCGGGCTTCCACCTCGAATTCCTCAATGTGAATCGAGGTGAACGCATCCTCACGTACCAGTTTTTCACTCAATAGAATGGCGTCTTCAAAGTTGTATCCACCCCAGGGCATGAAGGCGACAAGAATGTTCTTACCTAATGCCAGTTCGCCGTGATCAATGGCGGGACCATCGGCCAAGACCTGTCCCACTTTCACTGGCTGCCCAAGCCGCACCACCGGCGTCTGCGTGATGGTCGTACTCTGATTCGATCGCTGGAACTTGATCAGATCATACACGTCCAGGCCGGCATCATTCCTTCTCCGACCTTCTTTCGAACCGGCACGCACGACGATCCTCGTGGCATCCACGCTTTCCACGACGCCGGCACGCCGAGCCTGCACGACATAGCCCGAGTCACGCGCGACCACGGTTTCCATTCCCGTGCCGACTAACGGAGCCTCCGACTTGAGCAGGGGCACCGCCTGACGCTGCATGTTCGATCCCATCAAGGCACGGTTGGCGTCGTCGTGCTCCAAGAATGGTACCAATGCCGTGGCCACGCTCACCACCTGCTTCGGTGACACGTCCATATATTCGATCTTGTCTGAGGTGGCTGTCACGAAATCTCCGGCAGATCGCGCCGAGATGGTTTCAGATACCAGCCGACCAGAAGCATCCACTTTCGCGTTCGCCTGCGCGATGATGTACTTGTCCCCTTCGATAGCGGAAAGAAACTCGATCTCGTCGGTGACTCGCCCCTTCACCACTTTGCGATAGGGCGCTTCGATAAACCCGAACTTATTGATGCGCGCATAAGTCGCCAGTGACGTGATCAAGCCGATGTTGGGGCCTTCCGGCGTTTCGATCGGACAAATACGGCTATAGTGCGAAGGATGAACGTCGCGAACTTCGAATCCCGCCCGCTCCCTGGTCAACCCTCCGGGACCGAGCGCAGAAAGCCGCCGCTTGTGCGTAATTTCTGCGAGCGGATTCGTTTGGTCCATGAACTGAGACAACTGGCTGCTGCTGAAGAACTCTTTCACTGCGGCGACGACGGGTTTCGCATTGATCAAATCGTGCGGCAGCACCGTTTCCATATCCAGCAGGTTCATCCGCTCCTTGATACTGCGCTCCATCCGGACCAGCCCGAGTCGGAATTGATTCTCCAACAACTCGCCGACCGAACGGACACGACGATTGCCCAAGTGGTCGATGTCGTCGATTTCGCCCTTGCCCAGCTTCAGGTTCACGAGATAGCGGATCACCTCAACCATGTCCTGCGCCGTCAGAGTCCGCTGCTCCAACGGCAGATCGAGGCCGAGCTTCTTGTTCAACTTCAGGCGCCCGACCGGCGAGAGATCATACCGCTTGGAGTTCAAGAACAGATTGTCGAAGAGGGCTCGTGCCGTGTCGACTGAGGGCGTTTCTCCCGGCCGTAAGCGACGATAGATCTCGACCATCGCCTCCTCTTTCGAGGCGGTCTTATCCATCTCCAGCGTATCCAGGATCACCGGCGTAGACGTGACCGTATCAAAATAGATCGCCTTGAATTCTTCGATGTCGCTCTCGAGCAGCGCCTCGACAATCTCAGCAGTAAGCCGCTGATTTCTTTCGGCGATCTTGTTTTTCTTTGAATCCACCAGTTCGGTCAATACCGCGCGGCCGACCAACTCGCTCGGCGCAAGTGGGATTTCCTTCACCCCAGCCGCCTTGAGCTTCGCGATAAGCCCCTTCGTGAGCTTGGCGCCTTCCCGTACCAGCGGCTCCTTGCCGCCCTTTTCAAGCACTTCAGCCGAGCAGCGCAGACCCTGATGGATCTCTGGGTCGAGCTTTCGCAGCATCTTGCCCTTGACGACCCGAACTTCCTCGACCGGGTAATACATCTTGAGCAAATCGTCGCTCGAAAACCCGAATGCCTTCAAGAGAATAGTCGTCGGCATTTTCCGCCGACGGTCAATGCGCACATAGAGAATGTCGCGTGCATCAAACTCGAAATCCAGCCACGATCCGCGATAGGGAATGATCCTGGCGGAATATAACACCTTGCCGCTGGAGTGCGTCCTCCCTTTATCGTGCGTGAAGGACGCACCGGGAGACCGATGCAACTGGCTCACCACCACACGCTCCGTGCCGTTGACAATGAAGGTCCCGCGTTCCGTCATGAGCGGCAGCTCGCCGACGTAGACTTCCTGCTCTCGAACGTCGAGCACTTTCTTCTTGGGGCCCTTGTCTTCCTTGTCGAACACGACCAGGCGCACCCGGAGTTTCAGCGGAACGGCAAAGGTCATCCCCTGCTCAAGGCATTCCCGCTCATCGTATTTGGGAGTGCCGAGCGTGTAGCTCGTAAACTCCAATACGGCCGTATTGTTGTAGTCCGGAATCGGAAAGACACTCGCCAGGGCTGCCTGGAGCCCATGATCTTTTCGACGTTCCGGCTCGACCTCCCGCTGAAGGAATTCTTCATAGGAGCGCTTCTGGATCTCAATAAGATCAGGAATGTCGATGCTACTATGAATGCGAGAGTAGTCTTTCCGCTCGATGAACTCTTGCAGAGTCGTTTCGGACATTCGCCGGTCCTCCACTACAATGGTCAGACTTGGGCGCCCGCACATGGCAGGCACCCACAGATACTAGAGACTGGTCAAATCGAGGCTACTTGATCTCGACCTTGGCACCGCTCTCTTCGAGCTTCTTCTTCATGGTGTCGCATTCTTCCTTCGTGACACCAGTCTTCACGGGCTTTGGCGCGCCTTCGACCAGATCCTTGGCTTCCTTCAAACCGAGGCTGGTGAGTTCGCGGACGACCTTAATGACTTGGATTTTCTTGTCCGCCGGAGCAGACACGAGCACGACGTCGAACGCCGTCTTCTCCTCGGCTGCCGCTGCTGCGCCTCCGCCGGCAGTAGGAGCGGCGGCGGCGACCGGTGCGGCAGCAGTGACGCCGAATCGGGTCTCTAACCCCTTCACGAGTTCCGCCAAATCGAGCACACTCATCGTCTCGATGGCCTTGATCAACTCTTCCTGTGACAATTTTGCCGTGGTCGTTGACATGTCCCCTTCTCCTTTTCGTTTGTCCTGAATGGCTGCAATGACTCTCACAAATTTCGACAAGATCGCACTGAGCGTATACACCAGGCCACGTGCCGGTCCCTGCATGGCCGACAACAACATCGCAATGAGGACTTCTTTCTTCGGTAGCTTTGCAACAGCCGCCACCTCAGCCGGCTGCACCACCTTGCCCTCCAACACACCGATGGTGATCTTAATTTTCTGTTCGCGCTTCTCAGCCAGAATAAAATCCCGAAGGATCTTGGCCGGAAGCACCGGATCGTCATAGCCGATCACCAGCCCCGTTGGTCCCTTTAGGTACGTCTTCACCCCGGAAAGGATCGTGCCCTCAGCAGCACGGGCAGCCAACGTATTCTTGACGACCTTGTATTCGGCTTTGGCACCTCGCAAGAGCTTGCGAAGTTCCGTGACCTGGTTTACGGAGAGCCCGGCACTTTCGGTGACAATGGCAAGCCGTGCACGACTAAATGTCTCCGTCAACTCCGCAACCGCTGTCGCTTTCTCGTCCTTATTCATAATCGAACCCTTTCCCTTCCGCGCGGAAACACCCCGACTAACTCCATTCCTTCGCTAGCGCAATGGCATCGAGCTTCACGCCAGGCCCCATCGTGCTCGAAAGAGTTGCGCTCATCAGATAGCGTCCCTTGCACGAGGCAGGCTTTGCCTTGATCACCGCCTCAAGAACCGCCGCGGCGTTGTCATAGAGCTGCTCAGGCTTAAACGACACTTTCCCGACAGGCACTTGAATGATCCCGGCTTTTTCAACTTTGTACTCCACGCGGCCTTTCCGAATTTCTGACACGGCCTTGCCGACATCAAAGGTAACGGTCCCGGTCTTCGGATTAGGCATGAGGCCGCGGGGCCCCAGCGCCTTTCCGAGCTTCCCAACGGCCGCCATGAGATCCGGCGTCGAGATGGCGCAATCGAAGTCCATCCATCCGCCCTTGATTTTCTCCATCAGGTCATCGGACCCGACATAATCAGCGCCGGCTTGCCGCGCCTCCTGCTCCTTCTCTCCCTTGGCAAAGACCAATACGCGAATCTTCTTCCCCGTGCCATGCGGCAGCGAGGTCGTGCCACGCACCATTTGGTCCGCTCGCTTCGGATCGACGCCCAGTCGAAGCGCCAGATCGACGGATTCATCGAACTTGGTGTAGGCCGACCGCTTCACCGCCTCGACCGCCTCGCGCAAGGCATAGGCCCGAGGCTCAAGCTTTTCTACTGCCGCTCTCATCTTCTTTCCCATTTCCATTCTCTCCTCTACGCCATCGCAAATACTGATCGGACAGGACTGCCAAGTGCTGCGCGCGTCGACCGAGGTCCTTCCCAGGGCGCGCGGTTCGCGAGCACGACTGGCAGTCCTGTCCGATCTAACGCCTCACCCTTGAACCACGACTCCCATACTGCGCGCCGTCCCTTCAATGATCTTGATCGCCCCCGCGAGATCAACGGCATTGAGATCCGTCATTTTCTTTTGCGCGATCTCACGCAACTGGACCTTTGTGATCTTCCCAACCTTGTCTTTCTGAGGAACGCCTGATCCCTTAATGATTCCTGCCGCCTTCTTCAAGAGGTCGGACGCCGGCGGAGTTTTCATCACAAAAGTAAACGACCTGTCCTTATAGACCGTAATGACCACCGGGATGATGCTATCGCCCTCTTTTTGTGTTTTCGCGTTGAACTGTTTGCAAAATTCCATGATGTTGACGCCGTGCTGACCCAGTGACGGCCCAACCGGGGGAGCAGGGTTCGCTTTTCCAGCTGGAATCTGCAACTTAATCTGTGCCGATACTTCCTTCGCCATGTCCTACACTCCTACGCGCGTTCGACCATTTCAGAGGTTAAATCCGCTCCACTTGCAAAAACCCAAGCTCCACCGGAGTGGAGCGCCCAAAAATGCTGACCAGGACTTTAAGACGGCCATGGTCCTGAG
This sequence comes from Nitrospirota bacterium, assembly GCA_963775905.1. Lineage (GTDB taxonomy): Bacteria > Nitrospirota > Nitrospiria > Nitrospirales > Nitrospiraceae > Palsa-1315. Next base: position 191,788 of record CAVZKI010000014.1, read on the forward strand.
CCACCTCGTCCACCACACCATTAAATCCGAGAAACGGACCATCAATAATGCGCACATTATCCGTCTTGATGAATTTAACCTGTTCGCGTGGCCCGGATGCTCCCGCATCAACCTGCTTCAATAGCGACTCTACCTCGTCCGTCGACAAGGGTGTAGGTTGCGCACCAGCGCCGACAAATCCCGTGACCTTCGGTGTCTCCTTGATCATCTGCAAGGTTTCATCGATGACCGGAGACTCCAACTCCACAATCACATACCCGGGGAAAAACTTCCGTCGAGACGTTCGGCGCTTGCCATCCTTGATCTCAATCACATCCTCCGTCGGCACGAGTACCTGCCCCAGCTTTTCAACCAATCCCATTTGATTGGCCCGTTCGAGCAAGCTGGTCTTCACCCGCCCCTCAAAGCCTGCGTAGGTATGAATGACGTACCAATTCTTTGCCATGCCCTACCCTCGGATCATGTGGTTGATATGTGCCATGCGGCGACTCTCACTTCCAGATACCTGACTCACAGAATCTTGCTTACTACCCATACGAGAACCGAGTCGACGAACGACAGATACAGGGACATGATGATGCAAAAGACAATGACCACCGTCGTGGACCCGACCGTTTCGGCCCGAGTCGGAAACGACACTTTTTTCAACTCCCCGCGCACATCACTGAAGAACTCTCGAATAGAATCCGTAAACTTCCTGAACATGCTCCCCTCCCCCTCAGACTCGACCCAGCCTCCCCACTCTGCTACCAACCTGCTCTCAATCCACCCGCCGATATTGAGCCTGACCCATCCACTACGCAGCGATTGGCAGGGGCACTAGGATTTGAACCCAGACTCTCGGTTTTGGAGACCGATGTGCTACCATTGACACCATGCCCCTATGACGGCTGGCAACCCAGCCATTGAGCCGGCTGCCCAGCTTACTTTACTTCCTTATGGGCAATGTGTTTCCGGCAGAACTTGCAGAACTTATTCCGCTCCAGCCGATCCGGATCGTTCTTCTTATTCTTCATGGTGGAATAGTTCCGCTGCTTGCAGATCGTGCATGCCAAATCAATGATCTCTCGCATCTTCTTACCCCTTACCCCTCACGCTCCCTATTGAATTACGCCAGAATTTCGGTGACGACGCCGGAGCCGACGGTCTTGCCGCCCTCGCGCACCGCAAACCGCAACCCTTGATCCATCGCGATCGGGCTAATCAGCTCCCCCGTGACGCTCACATTATCCCCCGGCATCACCATCTCCACCCCCGGATTCAACGCCATCACCCCCGTCACATCGGTCGTCCGGAAGTAGAACTGCGGCCGGTAGCCATTGAAGAACGGCGTATGCCGCCCCCCTTCTTCTTTGGCCAACACATAGATCTCCGCCTTGAACTTCGTGTGCGGCGTGATGCTCTTCGGCTTCGCCAGCACCATCCCCCGCTCCACCTCTTCCTTCTTCGTCCCCCGCAGCAGCACCCCAACGTTGTCGCCCGCCTGCCCTTCATCGAGCACCTTGCGGAACATCTCGACGCCGGTCACCACGGTGGCCTGATTCGGCCGTAAGCCCACGACCTCGATTTCATCGCCCACCTTGACGATGCCCCGCTCGACGCGCCCGGTCACCACGGTCCCCCGCCCGCTGATGGTAAACACGTCTTCGATCGGCATCAGAAAGGGCTTATCAATCGGCCGTTGCGGCGTCGGAATGTACGTGTCGACCGCCTCTAAAAGCTGCAGAATGGACGGCACGCCGAGGGGCCCCTGATCCCCTTCCATCGCCTTCAAGGCGGACCCGTGAATGATGGGGGTCTTCTCGCCCGGGAAGCCGTACTTGGTCAACAGCTCCCGCACTTCGAGTTCGACCAGCTCCAAGAGCTCTTTGTCGTCGATCTTATCGGCCTTGTTCAGGAACACGACGATGTAGGGCACCCCGACCTGTCGGGCCAAGAGGATATGCTCCCGCGTCTGGGGCATGGGCCCGTCCGCGGCGCTGACGACCAGAATGGCGCCGTCCATCTGCGCCGCCCCGGTGATCATGTTCTTGACGTAATCGGCGTGGCCCGGGCAGTCCACATGCGCGTAGTGGCGCGCGGCCGTTTCGTATTCCACGTGACTGATGGCAATGGTCATAATCTTGGTGGCATCGCGCCGGCCCTGGCTTTCGCTGGCCTTCGCCACTTCGTCATAGGAGATGAACTTCGCCAGCCCCTTCTCCGCTGACACCTTGGTCAACGCCGCCGTCAACGTCGTCTTGCCGTGGTCCACGTGCCCGATCGTCCCAATATTCACGTGCGGCTTCCGCCGCTCATATTTCGCCTTCGCCATAACTTACTCCCTTTCTAAAGATCACCTGGAGCCCACGACGCGGATCGAACGCGTGACCTCGTCCTTACCAAGGACGTGCTCTACCAACTGAGCTACGTGGGCGTTCCTCTCCGTGAAACGTGAATCGTAAAAGGTAAAACGACCGTGCGAACAACTGACCCAGGCTACTTCCTCGACTTTTCACGTTTTACGCCTAACGCCTCACGTCTTCCTTTGGAGCGGGCGATGGGATTTGAACCGCACTCCGTCGTCAGCTCAAGCCTGAAACCCTTTCGCTGACTCCCGCTGAGGGGGCCAGCCCCCTCGCGCCCTCCCCACGAAAGGGGCTTGCCCCTTTCGGAATCCCCACTGTCGTGGGTTCAATCTCTACTTCCGCATGCCTCACGTTTCGCGAATAACGTTTCACATTTCACGTCTTCTGGAGCGGGCGATGGGATTTGAACCCACGACAGCCAGCTTGGAAGGCTGGAACTCTACCACTGAGCTACGCCCGCCCATCATTGAGTGCTGAGTGCGCAGTGCTGAGTTCAAAGCCTGATTTCTCATTCGCTCAATGTTCAGCACTCACCACTCAGAACTTGCCTGCATCCAGCTTTGGTGGGCAGGCAAGGATTCGAACCTTGGAAGCCGATGGCAACAGATTTACAGTCTGCCCCCTTTGGCCACTTGGGTACCTGCCCAAACTCCCTGCACACGACACAAAACTATGCGCTCAATATATGGTTGTCTTTTTTCATCCGTATAAAGAAGAGCGAACTGGTCCACACACAGCTCCCCCTTCCTTATAATTAAGGATGAAAGTGGTGATCTGTGGGCACAGCCTTGTTTAGGAAACGCTCGATTCTATTGATGAAGTCTGGTGAAGTCAAGACCCAAAAGCAGAATTTCTTGTTTTTTATCCGATACCCCCTATTACTCCACTCCTCCGCCGGAATTTTGCTGGCGCCATCCTGCAGATCCCGTCTTTTTCATATCTGCCCTTCTCGATACTTGCTAGACCAAGCTCACTTCCCCTGAGCGCCTCACAGACATTTCATGGGCTTATGGAGATACGTCCTTTCCTATCCGCACTGACCGTATCGTTCAACCCCTTGGCCGAAACCAGAAAGCACCCCCCTCGCACGGGCGAGGAGGCTGGGGGAAAACTCAATGACATTCTTCATAAGTACCGTGGCTTCTTGTTCCGACAAACGCGATGCCGGGGCCAAGTACCGTTTTCGAGCGACGACTCGCTCACCAGAATCTTCCGGTTCGTAATACCCACGGAGAATCCCTTCTCGATCGGCACTCCTGAGACGCCTCACCCATTCATCCTGACTCTTCCCTGATTTCTGAATCGACCGTGCTGCGCTGCTGGTCAATTCCAACTGGTTCCATACGATCCACCCGACAAACACCGCCCATGTTTCGTTGAGAGCTTCCCAGGATTCACGTTCGGTCAGAAACCGCTCCTCAGTTTCACCCTTCCTCTGCACGACCGGTGTGATCAACACCGCTCCATAGTGACAGCCCTGCTGCACTCTCGCAAAAGCGAGCACTGGATCCGATGCAACCTCGGGCGATGCCTCAGCCGTCGTCACCAGGTAGTCGATATAGGCGTGGAACAGTTCGTGATAGAGCGTTTCAATCTGGGCATGAGTAAGTCGCCCAAGCGGACGCAACGTGGCCCCGGCTCCATTAAAGGACAGCGCACGATTGAGCACCATCCGATGCTCCCCGAGATGATATTCGGCGGCATAGCCGTGCAAATCGTCGAACTCAAACTGAACGAAGCTCGGTGGGATTGCCTTGAGGAACTTCGTCGGGAGGCCCAGCGCGTGAGCCTCACTAAGCAACTGACGCCACATCCGGTCGGTTGACGGCAGACGCTCCTCCGACATCCCCGCATTCGGCGCAAGGAGAAGTCCACCCATGAGAAGACCCATCGCGACCACCCTGCACAACGTGCGCATTATCTATTTCAACCCGCTTCGTCGCCGGAAGGTTATGTCGGGAGGTATCGGCCAGACCTATCAGGCTGCGGAAAAACTCAGTTTGTGCGCAAATCCCGCCGTGATCTTACGAGTGGCGTTGACGCATGAACGGCTCGCAGGATGCTCAAAAAGGCTGTTCAGCAAGGCCGCAGCGAGCGAAGAGGTACCCACCGCACTTCGAGTGAGCCGTTCGCCCTTGCAATGGGTCTTGGCGAACGGAAAAGTCCCTCCAGTGTTTCCGATCTCCGAGAAACTCCTCCTCAACGTTGAGCCTCTGAGCGATGCGAGAACGATGCTGGCGGACTTTTTCAGCATCCTGCTCGATCATCGCGAGAATACCAGTCAGGCCGCCCACCTTCTTCCACCAGGACTAGCTGGTCCAGCAGCGCAGGCGATACAGGGTCCAGGAAACGGGATGGCTTCGACAGCAGCATGCCGCTTCCCTTATCGAACACATTGATCGGATAGGTCAGGTACAGATGCCGTTTGGCTCTTGTCACAGCAACATAGAACAACCGCCGCTCTTCCTCCAAATCCTCGTCGGCAATGAACGAGTAGACCGACGGAAACTTGCCATCCACGATCCAAATGACAAACACACATTGCCACTCAAGCCCCTTGGCGGAATGGATCGTAGACAACACGAGTCGTTCGTCATCGCGATCGGGCGCCTCGACGCCGGTCGCGCTCGCCGTCCGGCGGCTCCAGCGCGAGGTCGGACAAAAACGTTTCGACCCCCTGGTACCCCTCCGCGATCGTCTGCAAATGATCCAGATCCCGCATGCGCTTGGGATAGTCGTCGTAGTGGCCCTTCAGAATCGGCAGGTAATACTCATAAATATGGTTCACTTGCTCGGCTGGCCGAAGATCTCCGGCTCCGGCAAGGCTTTCGAGCGTCAGGGCTAAATCCCTGAGCCCCTTCCCCGATCGCCCCGGCATCTCACGAAGGGCGTGATAGGGATTGTCCGATTTCATGAGTGCAGCCATGACATCCTGCGCCTTCTTTGGTCCCACACCTTCAATGAGCATGAGCACTCGATGCCAACTGACGGCATCCAAGGGATTGGCCACCACGCGCAAGTGGGCCAGCAGATCCTTGACGTGTGCAGTCTCGATAAATTTGACCCCGCCGCGCTTGATAAATGGCAGTCCGTGGCGCGAGAGTTCGATTTCAAGATCGAACGAATGAAAGCTCGACCGAAACAACACGGCCATTCCGGCAAGCGAAATTCCTTCTTCCCGCAACTCCAAAATCTTCTGCGCAATGAAGCGCGATTGGGCATTCTCCCCTGCCGCCTCCACCAAAACCGGCAACGGCCCATCGAGCTTCCTCGTGAAGAGATGCTTGCTGTACTTCTCCCTCGCCCCTTCAATAATGGTGTTCGCGAGATTCAGGATCGGCTGGGTGCTGCGGTAATTCTCTTCCAGCTTATAGATGGTCGTACCGGGAAAGAGCGTCGGGAACTCCATGATGTTCTTGAACGTCGCGCCTCTGAAGCCATAGATCGACTGCGCGTCATCGCCGACGACCATCACGTTCTGATGGGTGGATGCGAGATGCCGGACGACATCCGCCTGCAAGCGATTGGTGTCCTGATATTCATCCACCAGGATGTATCGATACAGGGACGAGATAGTCCGACGGATCGCTTCGTCCTCCATCACGAGTCGCCGCAGCAGCACCAGCAGATCGTCATAATCCACCAGCTGGCGCTGACGCTTCGCCGCCTGATATCCCCGCTGCAACTGGCCCAGTGCATCCAGATGGTCCGCAAAATGATTGAACTCTTCGACCACGATCTCGTCGAGCGGGCGCAGCGTATTCTCGGACTTGCTGAACATCTCCGCGATCGTCGCTTTGCGAGGAAACCGCTTATCTTTTTCGTTCAAACCCAGCTGCGCACGAACCAAGGCAATCAAGTCTTCGGCGTCACCCCGATCGAGAATCGTGAAGCCCGGCTCAAGGCCGATGGACCGGCCATAGCGCCGAAGCAACATATTGGCCACAGAGTGGAACGTGCCGCCACGGACCGTTCGCTACGTACGCCGATCAGTTCACCGGCTCGTTCGAGCATTTCCTGCGATGATTTTCGTGTAAAGGTCAGAAGCAGAATATGGGACGGATCGATCCCCGAGTCGATCAAATAGGCCACTCGGTAGACCAAGGTTCGCGTCTTGCCGCTGCCTGCGCCGGCGATGACCAGTGATGGCCCTTCGCCCGCGGTCACCGCCGCAAGCTGCTGGGCATTCAACGCCGCCGCATAGTCGATGGAGAGCTTCCGGGAAACGGCCTCGTCAACCGGCCGTTTGAGCACATAGGTTTTCGTTTCTCGTTCCATAGAGATGTGTGAAGAAATGGTTGGGCAGTCCGGTCATTCAGGGGAAGCGCTGTATAACATACTCCCCGCCGCCCTTTCAAAGCATGACAAGGCTTGGCAGGATGCTGAAAAAGCCCGCCAGCTTCGTTCTCGACTCATCGAAATCCTCAACGGGGACCCGGCTGCCTCACTCAACTCGGCGGCGCGTACAGACGTGGTGCTCCTTATTCGTCGCACCGTGCGCCCCGAGGGTACGCCTCCGGTTTCGATTCGCCTGCGGCCTTGCTGACAGCCTTTTTGAGCATCCTGAGGTTCCTTATAACAACTGCACCACTATCTAAAGTGCCAACGATGTATTGTATAAGCAGCGCTTTCCCCAGCCTGTAAGGATCGTGCGCTATCGATCGCCGACAAGACGAATGATGGAGAGACGTCGAGGTGAGGACAGGAGCTACAGCCGTGGATTCTAGCAGTTCGAAGAATCTTTACAGAGCGCGGCAAGGTGTCGAGTCAAGCAACAACCTCATCTGGGACTGCAAGCTTTTTTTTAGCGGCTCATTCTTTTACTTGCAGCTTGACGATTGTGCCCCCAACAAACGTGACCCTCACGGGAAGACCTCCCGAAATGGCCCGCCGTGCGAACTTGTGTCGTTGAACCCTGATGTCACATCGTAGTCAGAATACTCGAAACACTTGGACTGAATGCAAAACCGCTCCATGGCGTGACCAGCATACGGCATAGGTATAAAAACCCTGACCGTCTCTTCTTCAACTTCCACGCAACCTTCCTCTTGTGCTGAGCTGATCTTGCTATATTCACTGATATGTATCGAGGAAGGTAATTGATGTCCACAGAACTGCAAAGCCGGCAAAGAAGAATGCGAACGTGCTACTCCCTTTAGGATGGTTGGCCCACCATCCAGGCATACGCCTACGGACTAGAACTAAGCCGACGCCAATTAGGATAAATACAAGACCTACGGACGCAAAAGGCCATGTGCTGTAGCCTTCTTCTGCAGCGTCAAATACCACTCGGTAACTCATCGATTATCCATTCACCGCTAATGGACGGTGTGTTGGGCTCAAAATGATCCCACCTTGTCCTTTTGACCGTCATCGTCAGATCCGGACTGCCTCAGGTATGCTGCCTGTTCTTTTTTCTCTGCGTGTGCCCTACTGCGTCGATTCCTTGATCTTAGCGGCTGTCTGCTCGGCTGAATTCTCTAGTGTGCTTTCGGCCTGACGGGCCTTATCCATCGGAGTCTTTATAGCATCCACCGCAGCCTGCCCTGCTGCCTGCGTCGCCGCATTGCCGGATGCAGCCGCAGCTTTCGTCTTCTCTATCGGCGTCTCCTGATTACAGCCGAATAGCCCCACCACCGCCAGCAACCCGACAACGAATAGAACACCGCCTTTAGATTTATTCATCGCAATCTCCTCAGCCCACAATTCAACATTCAACGTCGCAGGATGCTCAAAGAGTCCGTCCAGCAAGGCCGCAGCGAACCACCACTTTTAAGGGGTGGCTGGGATGATCCCAACTGCGCGCGTCCAACGAGGGCTTTCTCAAGCCGCGCGTTGCGCGAGCACGGGGATCGTCGCCGCTACCCCACCTCCCTTTTCAGCATCCTGCTAAATGCAATCGTACTCGCGAGGCACAGATCGGGCAAGATATTGCTGAAACAACCTCTTTGATCGCCAAACGTGTCTCCGTTATAATCGCGCCACTCAAGAAGAGATTCCTATGACAACCGCAAACCAAGAACACCAATCACAGCTTCGCCAGATCGCCGAACTCATGCTCGCGGTAGCGGGCGAATCCGTGGTTGTCATGAAACGGAATGCCCCTGAGCGGGCCTTGAAATTGAAACGACAGGATGAGTGGGGCATCTACCTTGAATTTCTCAAGGTCATGTTTAATCTCACCGACCGGCTCTCCGCGCTGTACCTGCCGATCAAAGAACAGCCCCAGTTCATGGACAGTCTCGAGGACGCCGTCACCCTGCAATTGAAGAACGTGCTCGAACCGGCATTCGGTTCCGGCGCCGACCAAACAGAAATCATGCTCACCGTCGGTGCAGCGGTTGCAGAAAGTCGGCAGGCCTATGAGCGGTACCGGTTCCTCGTCACTGAAAACAATCCCGTGAAGGACGAGATGTTGAAAGACTTTGGCGGACGAGTCGCCGACGCGATGGGAATCGCAGGAAACGCGCAAGTATCTTCCGCCGCAACGCTCTGCGCGAGCGCAGTGATTCCGGCCATCAAAGCCATCTTGGCCGGAGACGCGCCGCCAGCCGCCGTGGTCGATACAGCCACCCAAGCGACCGATACAACGTCCGCACCACCACCCTCCACTGCGACGCCTGGGCCTCAAGGTCCGACGGGAACCGAAATCAAGTTGGTGAGCGTAATGTCAACCGTCGCCGGAGAAGAAGTGGAAACTCGGTGGGGGCTGCATCCTCGATTCCGACAAGATCTTCCCCCGGAGGACATGCAACAAGTCACCAAACTGATGAACCGAGTTGCTAAAATACTTGGCGAACGGTATGCCTCCGTGGCATTCTCCGACGAATGGACATCCTGGCATAAAGCCGGTCACGCCTGATCGCTCTCGCCGATCGAGCCTAGGCCATCACTGACGACAACACTCGACTTCAACATCAGCAACAAGGAGGTGCAGTGGATACTCCGCGGACAGCAGACACTTCATCACACGCCATTCCATCCGGTCTCTCACGTCTCAAGGAATTGGCGCTTAACCTTTGGTGGAGTTGGACTCCGGAAGCCCGTCGGCTGTTTGAATACATCGATCCAACCCTCTGGATACTGACCCATCACAACCCCGTCGAACTACTGGCCGATGTCAGGCCTGACCGGCTCATGCACCTCGCTGAAGATCCCTCGTATATGCGGCTGTACTCTGCCGCCCTCAAGATATTTGACGAGTACCGTCAGAACGGACACAGTTGGTTTAAAACACAGCACAGCGATTTGAAAGCTCCCACCATTGCGTACTTTTCGGCGGAATTTGGTCTACATAGGTCCATTCCTATATACAGCGGTGGCCTGGGCATTCTTGCCGGAGACCATTGCAAGGAAGCCAGCGATCTCGGTGTGCCCCTGGTGGGAATTGGATTCATGTATCCACAAGGATATTTTCGGCAGCGGATTACGCCGGAGGGCTGGCAGGAAGCAGCCTACGCCCCGTTCAAGCGAGCAGAATCGCCGATTCATCCCGCACTCACTCCATCAGGAGACGCCTGCCGGATTACGGTCGAGATCGGTAGCCGGGTCGTAGCTGCAGTGGTCTGGAAGGTGCTCGTCGGGCGGGTTCCCCTCTACCTCATCGATACAGACGTCCCCGAGAACAGTCCTGAGAATCGAGCTCTTTCAGCTCGACTGTATGGAGGCGATCAAGAGATGCGCCTCTGTCAGGAGTTTCTGTTGGGTATCGGCGGTGTCCGTATGCTTCGCGCATTAGGCATCGCACCGACCGTCTGGCATGCCAATGAGGGCCATTCTGCCTTCCTGACGTTGGAGCGCATTCGCGAATTGATCCAGAAGGGATCGACGCACGCGGACGCCTGCGAAATGGTCCGCCAGAGCACGGTGTTTACCACCCATACACCGGTGCCTGCCGGCCACGATGTATTTCCCCACCATCTCATGGACCGGTACTTTACCGGCTATTGGGAGCAGTTGGGCCTCTCGCGAGAAGACTTCCTCCACCTAGGAGATACCTCCGAATCCCAGAAGCAAAGCTTCAACATGACGGCACTCGCCATCCGGCTGGCCGCCCATGTGAACGGGGTCAGTCGTGAACATGGGCAGGTCTCGCGAGAGATGTGGCACCATATGTGGCCCGGCCTGCCGATCGAGCAAGTCCCGATCCGCAGTGTGACCAACGGCATCCATGCGCCAACCTGGATCGCGCCGGAACTTAACCAACTATACGGCAAGTATCTCGGCCCGGAATGGGCGGAGAAATGCGACGACACGACGATGTGGCAACGGGTCCTGGATATCCCCGACCAGGAACTCTGGGCCGTGCGCCAAACCATGAAACGCAAACTCATGAGCTTCATCCGGGAACGTGCCAGGAGCGGCTGGATGCAGGGGCATCTCCAAGCCTCGCAGGTCTTAACGCAAGGTACACTGCTCGACCCCGAAGCGCTAACCATCGGCTTCGCCAGGCGCTTTGCCACCTACAAGCGGGCGACCTTGTTGTTCCGCGACCTCGAACGGCTGAAACGATTGCTCCATAACCAGTGGCGTCCCGTCCAATTGATCTTTGCCGGCAAGGCCCACCCAGCCGATGAACCTGGTCGCTATTTCATTCATGAAGTGCTGAGCTTTTGCAACGACCATAAGTTGGGCGGCCACGTGGCGTTCCTGGAAAATTACGACATGCATATGGCGAAGTTCCTCGTCCAAGGGGTCGACATTTGGCTCAACACCCCACGGTTTCCCCTAGAGGCGAGCGGAACGAGCGGGCAAAAAGCCGCGCTCAACGGCGTCATGAACCTCAGCGTCCTTGATGGATGGTGGAAAGAAGGCTACAACGGAGCCAACGGATGGGGCATTGAACCCTTAGTCGGGAACCAGGACATTCAGGCCCAGGACGAGCATGACGCGCAACAGCTCTACCGCATACTGGAGCAAGAAGCCATTCCCCTCTACTATCAACGAGACCTTGACGGGATACCCCGCGGCTGGTTGCAGCTCATGAAGGAAAGTCTTCGGACCAATGCCCCCCGCTTCTGCACCAAACGGATGGTCAAGGAGTACGTCGACAATCTGTATGCACCAGCCATGGTCCGCACACCCTCAACATGGTAACGGGCCGTGAAACGTGAATCGTTAAACGTGAAAGGTTTCGGAGGAAGAGTCCTCGATAGTCCTACGTTTCACCTTTCACGTCTTACCTTATTGGAGAGAGCCCGTCGCTGCACTATCACCGTCCATCTGCGGATGCTCCCACTGCTCACCCTCGGGACGATTGTCGTGAGCCTGCCCCCCGCGGAAGCACGGACGCCAACATCGTCGACCGACTCAGCCATCGAACGTGAGGCCACGGACGCATTCAACCACGCCGAATACGACCGGGTGCTGAAACTCTGGCAATCGCTTCCGCCAGAGACCACAGCGTCGAAACCGCTCATCCGCCAGGCCTTCCAGAGCTTCCTCAAGCTTGGGCGGCCAGAAGAGGCTCTCACCCTCTATCACCGGCTCGTCCCTACAGATCTACCGGATGATCCATCCCTCTTAAGACCCTTGGCGCTCAGCTTTCTGACCAGCCATGTCCGCGACTCGCAGGAGTATGTACGGATCGCTGCCTATACGGTGCTGGCTGAACTCGGCCTCGCAGAAACACAGGCCGTCTTGGAAGACGGGCTGCTCGACGCATCGGTCATGGTGAGGGCTCGTGCCGCGGAAGCCATCGGCAAAGCCGGACTCGCAGGGAAGTCCGGCCCCTTGCGACGGGCACTGAACGACGCGATGCCGGCCGTGCGAATTGCCGCAATGAACGCGCTCAGTGAGGCCAACGTCACCGACATCATACCTCCCTCATCGAAGTCGCAAGAACGGACGACGGACCGGAAGCCGTGTTCGCCAATGCCGCACTGTATAGGCTCGGTAAACAGGACATGACTGACGGACATCACCGGATCGGCGACGCTTCCGGACCCCGATGTCCGCATGGCAGCCTTGGGGGTATTGGGACGGCTAAGGCGCCCCTCGAGTCTGTCGGTCCTGAGCCAAGGAGTGTACGACCCTGAACCCCCGGTTCGCGCGTTCGCCGCTGGTGCATTGGGAGACTATGGACACGTCGATGGCGTCGCACCATTAACCCATGCCCTAGGGGACGAAAGCGCGCGCGTGCGCGCGATTGCAGCCAGGAGTCTTGGGCAGCTGGGGATTCGCGAAAATCAGCCGTTACTGCGGGCACTCACACGCGATGCCAATATGCAGGTACGGGCCGGTGCAGTCGAAGGACTACTTCGACTGGGCGACACATCGGCTGTCTTGCTCGCCGCGGACTTGGCGAGACACCCGGATCCCTCTACACGGGCTGCTGCAGCCCATGCACTGGCAGCGACGTCCGATAAGCAAGCGGTGGCCATTCTACAGACGCTCCTGCAGGACCAGCAACCACAACCACGCCTCTTAGCGGCAAAAGCCCTGGGCAAGAGCGGCGCACCGGTGACGCCGTTGCTCAAAAAATGCTTGCAAGACTCAGACGTCGCCGTTCGCCTTGCTGCGGCAGGAGGTCTGCTCCAACAACTCCGCCGTTCCACAACAGTTCCTAAGGTCTGCGGAAAAGCAATTCGGCATAACAGAACATCGATAATCTGTACATCTTGGATAAGAGCAGAACACTCACGCAGGATGCTCAAAAAGACCGTTCAGCAAGGCCGCAGCGAACAAAGAGGCGAGGAGTAGTTTCCGACGACTCTTACGTTGAGCTCTGAGCGATGCGAGAACGCCGCTGACGGTTTTTACAGCATCCTGCTACCTCGTTAGCCGAAAGGATCGCATTATGTGGAAATTTATCGCCGCTCTTGTTCTGATCGCCGCATCGTTTGGTCTCGGATTTTATTTTGGCCAACGTCCAGTCGGCACGCTGCAACAGACGGTTTCAGACCTCCAACATTCGGTCAAAGACACGTCGCGCAACATCTTCGACACCACGATGGGAATCGAGAGAGACCTGCGCAGGCGGCAGGGACTGATCGACACCAAGTCGCGGGTGGTGCAGGCAAAATCAGACCTGTTCGATAAAAACTTTGGGGAAGCCGCCAAGCAACTAGGCGAGGCGGCCGAGACGCTGGAGAATGTCACGAAGGGCGCGAAGCAAGACGAGCCGATCCTCGCCTTGCGGGCGCTGACCGGAACACTTCGAGAAGTGAGACTGGAATTGTCGATGGGAAAACCGGTGTCAATGAAGAAGCTCGATGAAATTCAGCGGGAGATCGACCGGCAGCTGAACAAGTAGCGTAACTACTCTGGCAGGATAGGCTAAAAAGGCTGTTCAGCAAGGCCGCAGGCGTCTTGCCCAAACAAGGAGGCGTACTCTCGCTTGAACCCAAGGTACGTTGAGACAATTTCGCCTCGAGCCTGAACGAAGCTGACGTACTTATTCAGCAACCTGCTACGTGGTGGCAGGCTGTTTCTTCCACTTCGCTAGTATCCGCTCCACCCGCATCCGTACCACCATATCCGGATCCTTCATCAACGGCTTGATCGCATCGCGGCCCCGGTCATCGCCGATCGCCTCGAGCGCCGCCGCAGACGTCAAGCGGGTAAACCAATCGCTGTCGGCGAGCATGTCGATAAGCGGGTCAATCGCCTCGGCATGTTTGATCCGTCCTAAGGCCATCACCGCTTGCTTCCGAACATTCTCGTCTTTGTCTTTCAGCGCTTTGATCAATCGCGACAACGCCGGTTCACCCAGCTCGACCAACGCGTTGACCGCATCGTCTTTGAACTCGTCGTTCCGCAACTGCAGCATGAGAGGATCGAGCACACGCTCGTCGCGAATCTTCCCTAACGCGGCAATCGCGTACTTCCGAACGTCCCAATCACGGAGCAACTTGATCAACAGTTCGACGGCAGGAGAACCAATCTGCCCCAACCCCTCGATCGCGACTTCCCGAACTTGCCAGTCACCGTCGCGCAAGGCACGACACAGCGGTTCCACACAACGCTCATCACCCATTTCCCCAAGCGTGATGGCGGCCTCGCGACGGACCACCCAATCGGGATCCTTGAGCAGATCGATCTGGATCTCGATCTCATCCTTGACCTTCTCTTCTTCAAGGACGACTTGCTCGGTCAGTTCCGCTGTCGGCTCAACTGGTACCGGGTGCTCTCCTGTAAACTCCGCCGCCACCTGATCGGTAAATTCATCGGTCACCGTCTCTGGAACGGAGGGAGTCGCGCTCTCTTCTTTGGGTCGTGATTGTTCCATTAGCACTACCTTCACTCGCTCCGTCAACTGCTCCGATAGGGTGACTACTTCGCGGCGGGAGCGGCCGTTTTCTTGCTCGCAGAATTTTTCTTGCGCAGCGCTAACGCACGCCGTTTCCGTTGTGTCCGTCGCAGCCGCTTCCTCAGCGAACGAAGACGCTTCATCCTCTTTGGGATTCTTGTGGTCGGTCAATTTTGCCGCCACCTTCTTTTTCAGTCTGGTTTCATCCGATTCAGTTGCCGTTTTTTTCGCCATCCGGATTCGGGCCTCCCTGTATACCGCATTGATCGCGTTAACTGTCGGCTCCACGCGTGAGCTGGCAGTCTAGTAGAGAGCTTCGCACCCTGTCAACCGGAGCGTTATCTACATTGAGATCTCTCTTTTATTCTGCCGGAATCAGATGGGCTGACTACTGTTTACACAGAGTATTCCACAATTGCACATCGACGCAGCGCCTGTCCCATTGCGAATTGACACCCTCGCCCCCTCGTCTCTAGAATGCCGAAACGATGAACGAGCGCTTCCTCAAAGCCTGCCGGCGTGAGCCGGTCGATTGTACGCCGGTCTGGTTCATGCGCCAGGCGGGCCGTTATATGGCAGAATATCGTGCGCTCCGCGCGAAGCATTCGATCCTCGAGTTGTGCAAGACGCCCGAGTTGGCGGCGCAGGTCACGCTCCAGCCGATCGATCGTTTTCCGCTCGATGCCGCCATCATTTTTGCCGACATCCTGTTGCCGCTTGAACCGATGGGTCTCAGCCTGGAGTTTGCGCAAGGCGAGGGACCTGTGATCCATAATCCCGTGCGAGACCAGGCGGACGTCGAACGACTCAACGTCATTGACGGGGGCGAACTCGAGTACGTGGCCGAAGCCATCCGTCAGGCTCGACGCGCCTTGAACGGTCGGGTGCCGCTGATTGGATTTGCCGGGGCGCCGTTCACGCTCGCGAGTTATGCGATCGAGGGCGGAAGCTCGCGGAACTATCTCCTCACCAAACAGTTGATGTATCGCGAGCCGAAGGCGTGGCACCAACTCATGGACAAGTTTGCGCGGGTGATCACCGGCTATCTGCGGCGGCAGATCAAGGCCGGCGCGCAGGCGATTCAGTTGTTCGATAGTTGGGTGGGCTGCCTCTCGGTCGGCGACTATGTCGAATATGTGCTGCCGCATGTCCAATTGATTTTTGAGGGGCTGAAGCGGGAAGGCGTGCCGATGATTCATTTCGGCACGGGTACTTCGGCGATGCTGCGTCAGATGCGAGAAGCGGGCGGGGATGTTATCGGAGTCGACTGGCGCATCCATCTCGATGAGGCCTGGGCAACTGTGGGACATGACGTGGCGGTACAGGGGAATCTCGATCCCTTAACGTTGTTTGCGCCGTTGCATGAAATCGAACGGCGCGTGGCAGATATTCTGCGCCGGGCCGGCGGACGTCCGGGGCATATCTTCAATCTGGGCCATGGAATCTTGCCGACGACTCCCGTAGAACATGTGGCCGCGACAATCGACATGGTGCATAAGCTGAGTCAACGCTAGGAGACGTGATTCGTTACACGTGAATCGTCATTCGAGCAGACTCCCTGCGTTTAACGATTCACGAATAACGAGGAGTAGGCATGTCAGTATCGCAACGTCCCATCGCCGTGCTTCTCATGGCCATGGGTGGGCCGGATAGTCTGGAGAATGTGGAGCCGTTTCTGCTGGATGTGCGGGGCGGTCGTCCCACGCCGCCTGAACTTGTCGAAGAGATTCGGGAGCGGTATCGGGCAACGGGCGGGAAGTCGCCGGCGGTCGGGATCACCAAGGATGTGGCGAAGAAGCTCGAACAGCGATTGAATGAGTCCGGTTACGAGCGGTATCGAGTCTACGTCGGGTTGCGGCATTGGCATCCGTTTATCAAGGAGACCTATGCCGAGTTGCTCGGCGACGCTCCCGAACACATCATCGGTCTCTGTCTGGCCCCGCAGCAGTCCTCTCTGAGCACCGGGGCCTATCGGAAGAAAGTTGAAGAGGCACGGTCTGTTCTGCAGAGCACCTGCCCGGTGAGTTACGTCGGCAGTTGGCATCGGCATCCTGGTCTGATTGCGGCGATCGTCGAGAATATCCACCAGGCGTTGCTGAAGTTCCCTGCCGACGTGCGGGCGACGGTGCCGGTGCTCTTTACGGCCCACAGCCTTCCGGAACGTATCGTCGCAATGAAGGATCCCTATCCCGACGAGGTGCAAGGCACGGTTGAGGCGGTGACGGCGCTGCTGGGCGGCAGGCCCACGCGCTTTGCCTATCAAAGCCAGGGCCGGTCGGGAGAAAAATGGCTGGGGCCGACCGTGGAGTCGGTCGTGGAGGAGCTGGCTCGCGACGGGCACCGACAGGTGCTGGTCGCGCCGATCGGCTTTCTCTGTGACCACGTGGAAACGCTCTACGATATCGATATCGAATTGAAACAGTTCGCGGCTGGTCAGGGCCTCCAACTCGAGCGAATCGCGATGCTGAACGACTCGCCTGCCTCATCGACACACTGGCCTCTGTGCTCACTGCACACGAATCCTCCCTCTGTCCTACGTCGTGAGCAACCTCCGCACCGTCGCCGTCATCGGTGGAGGGATCTCAGGTCTCTCGACTGCCTATGCCCTTCACGAACGGGCGGCGGCTGCCGGTATCCCGATCCGCTGCACGGTGGTCGATGCCGCCCCCGCCTGGGGAGGCAAGATCGTCACCCATCGGGTCGGCGATCTCGTGACCGAGGCGGGGCCCGATTCCTTCCTGTCTCAGAAACCGGCCGGCCTCGAACTCTGTGACAAATTGGGGCTGACCGATCAGCTCATCAACACCAACGAGACCAGCAAGAGGGCCTGTGTCTTTTCGCGTGGCCGTCTGCATGAACTTCCAGAGGGATTAGTCGTTATTGATCCCGGTCAGCTGGGGCCCTTTCTCCGGAGCGGACTCTTGAGTTGGGCAGGGCTCGCGCGGATGGGACTGGATCTGGTCGTACCGGTGAAGCGGTCGCCGGGGGATGAGTCGTTGGCCGACTTCTTCCGGCGGCGCGTTGGTCGGCAGGCGTTCGAGCGGATGCTCGAGCCCCTGATGGCCGGTATCTATGCGGGAGACGCAGATCAGATGAGCGTGCAGGCGACCTTCCCACGGTTTGTTGAGCTGGAACAACAGTACGGGAGTGTGATTCGCGGGATGATGGCGTCCCGGAAGGCCGATCCATCCTGCCACGCACTCCGGTCCGAAGCGCACGATGTTCGTGAGCCTCAAGAACGGGTTGTCGGATCTGGTCGCCGCCCTCGTCCACCGATTGACGGAACAAGGCGTCACGCTCAAGGGAGGTTGTGCCGTTGACGCTCTGCGTGTGCGATCCCATCAACTCGGTCGTTGGCTGTATGATGTCATTCTCAATGACGGCTCGGCCTTGTCCGTGGACAGTCTCGTGCTGGCAACCCCGGCGTATGTGTCGGCGGAGCTGGTTCGTCCTCTGACGCCCACTGCCGGCGGGTTGCTGGAGCTGATTCCCTATGCCTCTACGGCCACGATTGCGATGGCCTATCCGTGTACGGCGGTGTCCGGCGCGGCTGAAGGCTTCGGATTTGTCGTCCCGCGGGCAGAGGGGCGCGACCTCATTGCGGCGACCTGGACATCGCTCAAGTGGCCATACCGCGCTCCGCCGGATCAACTGCTGGTCCGTTGTTACGTCGGCGGAGTCGGGCGAGAGGCCATTCTTCAATTGGATGACCAAGCATTGGTGGCGCGGGTCAGGGCAGAATTGGCCAGTATGTGCGGAGTGACTGCAGAGCCGGGGTTTGTGGAAGTCAATCGCTGGATGAGAGCCATGCCGCAGTATACGCTGGGACATCTCGAACGGGTGAACCAGATTGAGGCGGCACTCAGTCGCTATGGGGGACTGATCCTCACGGGTGCCGGCTATCGAGGCGTCGGGATTCCGGACTGTATCCGTGACGGGGCGGTCGCGGCCGAGCGTGTCGTGCGCTATCTATCGGGAGAACGATCCTAGCAGAATGCTGAAAAAGTCCGCCAGCAACAGAGAGATTGGGCAGTCTCGGCCACTCCCTCGAAGGCATAAAAATCGGAAGACCCTCGCCAGGCAAATGGCTACGTCTCGGCGTGCATTGGGTGGGCGGGTGAGAAGATGCCCATGATCTCCCGCACCTTATTAATGATAGTTGCTGCGGCCTTGCTGAACGGCCTTTTTGAGCATCCTGAGCTATGTGGACATGGTATCGCTATGCAAGATTCAAACGGAGTTTGCGTATAAACTGAGTTTTTCTACAGCCTGCTGGAGATCGCAATGGATACCCGGATAAAGATTACGGATGTGACTGGACCGTACCGAGAACCTCGCGAGCAGGTGTTTTCCTATGACTATTCGATCCAACGGGCATCCTGGCCGACCGCCCAGGCTGTACGCGTAAAGGTGGCAATTCCAGAGGAGTTGGATATGCTCCGTGACAAGATTTTTGGGGCCATCGCAGGGACACCGGGTCAGCAACTCATGATTTCGAAATTCTTGTCTCGGCATATCGCAGACGAAAAAATCCGCATCGCCGAGGCTGACGGCATGTTGGCAGAGCGTCGCGATACTGTCGTGGCTCCCTTCACAGGCCCCCTGGCTCATTTATTCGCACGACTCGAAGCCTGGGCGGTTGAACAGCGGGAAGCGTTGCGGGCAGAAATTAAAAGGCTGGTTGGACTGTAGTCAGATCGTGACTGTGTGCAGTGCGCGACATGCAAGAAAGGCGCGACGTAAGGTACGTTCCTATTAGGTCTGGCCTGTCTCACTCGTCCCGCCTCGGCATGGCACAGCCAGCCAAATTGATTGAGGACGTGATACGAAGCGGACGAAGCACCACTCGCTCAACTGTGTGATTGCAAGACCTGACCCCTTTACCGGCTTTCAAGGGATCTTTTACTTTCACAAGTCGCCTACTTCATAGGTGAACGTGGTGACTTGCGCAAGGGATCAGTGATCGTGAGCGCGGCAAGAATCGAGGTGCGAGACAATGCGATTGTGGTATTGACTAGTGATCCAGGGCGGGAGTTGAAATACGCGCTCGAAGTTCCTGGCTTTTGTTTGATTGGTATCCCCTTTTGATTCTTGGTAGCAAGATATGCCTCTATTACATTCCATGAATTTGCAGTACGTGTCATCCGAACGTCTAATATAGACTCCTCTTTTTCACCTTTCACACTGAGGACGAAACTTGCCTCGCCACCGCTTCCAGAGTATGTAACATGAAATCCACTCCAAAATTTCAAACTTATTTCTGATATGGTCCCAGTTACGCTCCTTACTTCTGGACTCGTCATGGCAAAATGTGTGGCTTCCTGATACGCATCACTCTCAACTGCAATGAAATAGACTCCAATGCAAATTGTCACCAGCAGAACGAAAACGATAATTAAATGTCGCCACTTAAACCCGAAGAAACCCGTTGATGTGGTTCTTGCCAAAGCCATTACCTATATAGTTATCATCTCAAGTAAGATCGAGTTGTATGGAACCTGGGGGCCTTGCCATGAGATACAGGCCTGAGGAGTCCTTCTTGAAGCGTATCTGTCTGTAGAGGATTCGTCAAGAGAAACCATGGTTCGGACGCGGCAAGCGGTTTCCCAGACAGGATTAGAACCCACTTTCTCACATTGCTGCAGCTGATTGCGAAGTGTTTTAGGGAGTGGGCAAAAAGGGTTGGGCTGAGGTAATTGGGGTCAGGTCTTGCAATCATACATGCGCCCCTAGCGGCAATGCTGCAGAGGCAGACTGATGGTAGATTCTACAGGTTTCCGCTCTAGAGGCAACGAGAATGCCGCATCACATTCCGAGAGGAGAAGCGGAGGATGTCATATGCCGAACTGCAGGATGCTCAAAAAGACAGACTTCTCACCCGCCCACCCCGGCGCGCCAAGACGCGCCTTTCCACAGGCAAGGCCGCAGTGAACTATCACTTTATAAGGGGTGGCGGGGATGATCCCAACTGCGCGCGGCTTCCCAATCCCCTATTTCACTTTCAAGGGTAGCCTGGTCGATCCTCGATTGCGCGCGTCGAACGAGCACATTCTTATCGTGCGCGTTCCGCGAGCAGGAGGACGGCCAGGCTACCCCGCCCCTTTTTCAGCAGCCTGTTAAAAGATTTTTCGATACTGACGTGAATCCACCCCCGACTCGTCGGCAAAGCCAAGGGAGGCACTGTCGGGATTGCCGGTGTTGTTGAGATCGATCGATAGTGCCCGCGGGTTGTCCATCGCCACTTCAAAGGGAACGGCCTGGGGATACAGGTTGCCCGGGGCATGCGCGCCGCGGGTCAGGGTGCGGATCACGTCAGCCTGCGCGTACTGAGCATCGGACACAATGTAGATCTCGGCAACGGCATGGTCCCCCAGTTTGTGCCCGGGCGTTGTGGGGGGCAGGAGATCCGTCAAGGTGCCGGAGAGCCGGTCATTTTTAAACCGCTTCAAGAGTCCGGCGACTTGGCTGTCGTTGCTTCTGGGGGGACGGTGAGACTGATGGCATTCATGTCCGGGATGGTTGCGTGGACTTTGAAGAGTACAGGCGCCGCTTCGGGATCTTCGATGATCGGTCCGATTGGTCCTTCTGTTCCGGCGACTTGTTTGTTCTTTGAGCTGGGCACGATGAGGAACACAAACAGCCAGAGCCCCAACAGAATGCCGAAGATGACGATCAAGGGTGGACTCCGGCACGCTTGCCTTCCTTGTAGGGATGTGGCTCATCACTCATGATGGGATTCCTTGGTGACGGTGGCAGGACC
>CAVZKI010000015.1:0-561576 GCA_963775905.1 Nitrospirota bacterium
CGCTATATGTATTCTTGTTTCATCGCATCCGCACGAAATGGGGCATCGAGATCGGGCGGGATGCGCAGATCGGGCCGGGGTGCTACATCGAGCGCTTCGGCGGGATCTTTGTGTCCGGCGGCGCACGGATCGGGTCAAACTGCACCCTCTCGCACGGTGTCACCATCGGGTGGTCTGGCTATGGCGAGAAACACGGCGCCCCGACCATCGGTCATGACGTGTCCGTTGCCCGGGGGCCAAGCTGCTCGGCAGGATTCGCATAGGCCACAACGTCAAAATCAGGGACAATGTGGTGATCTGTGACGATATCCCTGACCATGCCGTGGTGGCCTTGGCGCCGGGGTATACGATTCTCTCCTATAAGGGCACCCGGGTACAGATGGCCACCAACGCCTAGTCAATCTAGCAATGTTGTGAAGTACACAAGCGCCAAAGGATTGCAGTATGGCGAAGATTATCCAGCGGGAATGGACGAGCAGAGAAATGACCAGGCTAGGCTGACGTCAGTGTCGAGAGGGACCGGCTGGATTATTTCCTGTCCCCACCAAGCGTGTCCGGGGCGACAGGGGCAGGGCTCACCTTTTTGAGGGCTTTCTTAACCGACGCAGCTTGGCGTGGCTCAGCTGCCTCTTTGAGGATTTCCGTGACGATCTGTGCGTCGTCTGCGTGCGTGCGCGGGTGTGTCGGCATGTCTCCCTGAGCACTATAGCCAGAAGACCGGCAGGGGTCTGTTCACAATTGCTCAGATGGCTGGAATTGATGATGTAGTAGATTACCTTCGCTCCACCAAGCAAGATCAGCAGCAATACGAGACGCTAGTCGTGCAGGACGACGTTAAGGAGGGAGCTATGCACGTGACGTCGCCATTGTAGTTCAAGAAGCCTAGCTTCCTGAACTTATTCATGAAGAAACTCACGCGGGAGCGCGTGGTGCCGATCATTCGGCCAATATTTCCTGACTGATCTTCGGAATGATCGCGTCCGACCTGCCTTCTTTCCCGAAATGAGCCATGAACAGCAGTACCCGAGCCAGCCGCTTCTCGCTGGAGTCAAACAGCTGATCCACCAAGTCCTCTTGGATACGAATGTTGCGTGACAGCAGATACGTGAGGAACAGCTCGGAGAAGGTGGGTTCGTCGTGGAGCACACGGATCATCGTCTGTTTGTCAATGCGAACAAGCCTGGAGTTTCCCAGGCGATCGCCGTGGCCATGCACACTAGTGTCCGGCCAGACACCCTTCCCCGAAAAAGCCACCCGGCTCCAGCATCGCGACGATCGGCTTCATTGCCCTGTACGAAAGTACGGTCAAATTGACCTTGCCGGTTTGAATATAAAACACGGCATCCGCCGCATCGCCTTGCGAAAAGAGAATCTGTTTCTTCGGGCAGGTCAGCGTGGTTTTGCCCTGCCGACTTGTTTGAGGAACGTCTGGGGATCAAACGGTGCGATTTGTTTGCGTTTCAATGCCAGACTCCCTGGTGATGAACTCTGGGAAACATTAAGGTCCGTGGCAATACGTGCAGCGAGCCGTTAATCTACTGTGTGCGTGCTGGGCTTTCGTGGTACCACGGCACGAGCCACTATGACGAGAGTGCTGGGATTCCTGCCAGGCCGCTTCTGCTTTTGCTTTGCCTGGTTTCGTCATGCCCCCATCATGCCAGAGCCGTTGGGCCTTTCGCTAGCCCCTCACGATGCAAACGTCTCTTCCCACCGGGGCAACAGCCCGATCCATCAAGGGGCGCTAGAGGGAATTAGCTGTTTCATCGTCACCGGCTGCTCAAGTATAAATATCAATATTCTGAATGAGTTGCGGTGGTGCAGCGGGACAGAATTGAACTGTCGATACCAGCGCACAATGGCTGAAAAATAAGGAATCTGGTGTCAGTCGTGTTTGACTCTAATCAGGATCTCTTCGTCGGAGGATCGCGGCTCCCCCAGCGCCGGAGGTGCCCTATGCCACTCTTCATTCTCCTGCTCCTGCTCATCCCCAGCGTGACTTTCTCCCAGTCCGGTTCCAGTACGGACATCGGGAACACGACCATTTACAACTTCGATAAGTTCAGCGGATCGAGCCAGTCCGTTGGCAAGACTGACTTCTATAACCTCAGCAACGAGAACAGCACGACACGCAACAGTGTGGGAAAGACCGATTTCTATTCCGGTTCCACCCCCAGTTTGAGTGGATCAACAAACACCATTGGCGGGACGACGTTCGGCACCTGGCAGGACGGGACCACAAGCACACACCAATCGATCGGTGGGACGACCTTCCACAATTTCAGCAAAGGCAAGAACTGCACAACTAATCGGGTGGGGTCGAGTACTTTTACAAACTGCAATTGACTCGGTGAGGGGGGTGGGTTGAGCACGAACCGCGAGAGGCAGGAAAGGCTTGTGGGTTGATCCGCAGCCGGTGCCGCATTGGGAATGGCGGAAGCGAAACCAGAGAGCGGGGTGTGGCTGACTCGTCACGTCGTAATCGTGCGTGCTCCCGTGTCTGGCCTCAGTTCATGGAGCCAGAACAAGCGATAGTGCACGATTGTTTTCGTCGACTTTCGCCTCGATTCGATCTCCTATTTGAATCTTTTCAGCCTTCATGGTGGTAGCGTCGGTACGCAAACTCAGTTCCTTCCCGCCTAGTTCCTTAATGAAATAGGTATTGCCCTCCACGCGCAACACGTCGCCTTGGATGATGTGGACTCCTTGCTGCCGTATGGACGTCTCCTTTGGATCACCTTGCCCGCCTGTTCTTTGAGATTGACTGTCTTTCCCGGCGTCAGCCCCCGGCGCCATAGTATTGCCTGGCCATATTGCATAGTAGCCCTACCCACAATAGGAACCCGCAGGACAGCACACGAACCACTCTAGGATGTCTACCATCAGAGCCTCCGTGTGGGTGTTTTCAAAAGCATACACGATAGCGAATGTCTGCAACAATATATTTCCTCCTCTAGCGCTACTACTTTTGCATCACCTAAGTTGATGATTTATGGCCGGCCAGGTTGGAATCAGACAGCGAAGCAGCTTGAGACATGCTAACCACTACTGATCTGCCCCCTTCAACCGGCCGACAGGAGGACGTAGATGGGGCTCCTCCCTTGCCCTGAAAAGGATGTGACCAGTTTTGTGACCAGACAAAACCGGAATGGAAAGGAAAGAACGGGAATGTATGGACTGAATGGAACGCTACAGGACCTCGATATTGCTAACTAAATTGGGGAAACCGTTGCAATAGCAAGCGTTGTGAGAAATGGTCTTTTGTCACTCTTAATCAGCGGGCCGTAGGTTCGACCCCTACACGGCCCACCAAATTCTTCAACCACTTACACACCCTCCCCCTTCCAGCCAGTCTCCGTGTAGGCACCAAAACAGAGAAAATTTTTTCTGTCCTCTCCTGCTGGGCCTCAAATGAGTCTAATGGTTCCATTTCCCCTGATAGTATATTTGTGATTACAGCCTACCAAGTGACCGGCAAGCCGCTGATGGCTTATCGGTGACGACGGAGAAAGAAATTATGAATAAACAGAGCGCATTTCCTCCAGGATGGGACGAGCAGCGCGTACGTCGGGTCTTGGCACACTAAAAAAGCAGACCGAAGAGGAAGCTGTTGCCGAAGACGAGGCTGCAGCTGAAGATGCTAATCAGACTGTCATGGAAATTCCCCGCGAGCTTGTACCTGCGGTCAGAGAATTAATTGCCAAGCATCGAAAGTAGGCTGCTTGCTATCGGGTTGAAGAGGGAATACTTCGGACACTGCCTGTTTCGTTCCCTGGAGGCTCGTCATGCGGGTTGTCTTCCTCCTTTTGCTCCTGCTTCTGCCACTGCCTCTCTCCGTCCACGCGGAAGATCTCGGCAAGCTGAGCGCGAATCCGTTCAATCCTGATTCCACTTCCAATCCCTTCGGGGCAGGAAGCCCCTTCAAGCCTGACTGCCTGAACAATCCCTTTAGCCCCTACGGCAGTCCCTATGCAACTGACGCACCGCGGCTGTATGACCAACAGGGGAACTATCGCGGCAAGCTCAGCGCGAACCCGTATGATCCTGATTCGACCAGTAACCCCTACGGCCGCTACGGCTCTCCGTTCTCACCGGACTCGATCAACAACCCCTTCGGCGCCGGGAATCCCTACAGCCCCACAAATCCCTACGGCCGCGGCCTGCGAATCGAAGGACGCTAGGGAGCCGGTGTTACCTGCGCAGCTTCGCGAGAAAGTCGGCTAAGGAGATCATGGTGATGTCTGCATGGTGCTTGAGTGCCAAGAGATGGCGATCTCCCGAGACGACGAACTCAGCTTGTGCGGCGATCGCACATTCAATTATGCGATTGTCCGGTTCATCAGCAAGGAGGTGGAGCGTGGGCCGAGGGCGTAAGACGGTCGCCATCTGACTGATGTCCTGGACTGCTTCTCGGACTTTTTCTTCTGCCCAATCAAACTTCGTTTGGAGGACTCTTGCCGTTTCGGTCAGGATGGCGACCGACGTGTACAGCTCAAACGTGCCACGGACGGCTTTGAGATAGGCGTCCTCGGCATTTCCCCCGGGAATGGCAAGGGCTGAGATGTAGATGTTGGTATCGAAAACGACGAGCACGGTCAGCGGCCTTGGAATACCAACTTTTCGACATCGGCCTCGGTAAAAATGCTCTTCTTTCTCGCTTTCTTCACGCCATAGCGTTGCAGATCAAGAAAGCGTTCTTCGCGGCGATGTCGCTCATAGGTCGTGAGCATTTCCCTGAATAGTTGACTCTTGTTTTTCGATTCGGCCTTGGCCAGCTTTTCGAAGCTTTCGGCAAGATTCGAAGGGAGCGAGACCGTGACCGGCACACGCGCGTGTTTCATCGGACACCTCCTGTATGACAAAATCATACAGCGGTGATGAGACGAAGGTCAATCTCCGGCCCGCTTTTCGTGACTGGAGGAAGAAACAGGTGCATCCTATGTTACGTAAAGTGAAATAGTTGATTACTGACACGTAAACTTTTCGAACCATTCGGCATGTTGATTTCCCTTAAATAAGGCTCTGTCATGATCAGCTCGATTCTCAGTTTCGTTATAGCTGGGGAAAGACCAGGTCCTGTCTCTCCATCATCTGGTTTACGACCATTTCTGCGCCCTCCGTTGACCTCCTGATCAAACGCCGACTTAGCTCCTCACAATCCGACAGGGTTGTGCAGGCAGGCCGTTTAGAGCGGCAATATCACGGAATCGACCCAGCGATCAAGGGAGCAGCCGGCGACGGGAAGTCGAGCTACCCTTGACGACAGACGGCGCATATGGTGATTCCGATTGGCCGGATCATGGCATCCTCGATATTGCCGCAGTTAAGACCGCGCACAACTTCGAACCGTTCGGTCGTAGCATGGGGATTTAAAGTCTGTTCCGGCACCACGCACCCGTTACATCGTGCACAGTTCATAACCGCCTCTCCCTGAGTGCCTCGTCTACACCACTGACTGTTTTGACGGCCTATGCTGTCGATCTCCCCCAGTGACATTCGAGGAAGTCCCCTATTCGTTCATGTGGTCCTCCCGTCGGTTCGCGGGATTGCTTCCTGTGCCAGATCTGATAATCCCGCTCGGTCCAGCGCGTTGCGGAACCTCATTCACGAATCACTTCTCTGCAACCATCTCCATGCCATGGCCAAGAATGCAACCAAACAGAGGTACAGCGAGCCATTGATCAACGCGGCAGTCATCATGATGTTCCTCCTTCCAGGAAACATTGACAATCCTTACTCAACTGAAGTGATGAGTTGAATTGTGCGTGCAGAGTCCACTTGCTGCATGGGCCGTGCCGCTCTAACTCTTTTCAACCGCTCGATAGCAACCCATTGAAATGCTGGGTCTCCTTGCGATCACCTGCTAGGTGCAAGGGAAGAGGGCCGCTCATATTCCACCGTGGGTCGCGGCCAGTCGCGGGCTCAGCCCACGATTGCTCGAGGGCTGTGTCTTCTGCGAGGAGATAGAGAAAAATAGTACGGGAGAGATATTTCTTCAGTTAGAAGGGGGTCGCTTCATCCCAAACTGCTTCATCCGGCTACGCAAGGTGCTGGGAGGTATCCCCAAGCGCATTGCCGCTCCATCGGGCCCTTCGATGTGCCAATTTGTAAGCGTGAGGGTCTGCAGAATGTGCCGTTGTTCGAGATCTTTGAGGCCAGCTGGTGGCAACGCAGTCACTGAGGAGTCCTGGGAACCCAAGACATGTTCGTCGATCCGCAACACAGGCTCATGAGAGAGAATCAACGCTCGCTCAATCACATTTTCCAGTTCACGGACATTGCCGGGCCAGGTGTATCGAATCAACCGTTCTAGAGATTCCTGGTCAATCTCCTTGCACGAACGGCCGAGTTTCACGCAGTATTGTTTCAGGAAATGTCGAGCCAATACGGGGATATCCTCCGGGCGGTTCCTTAGTGGAGGTAAGCCGATAGGAAAGACATTCAGACGATAGAAGAGATCGGCGCGAAATGCGCCGTCTTTGACGGCGGCAGGCAAGTTGCGATTGGTGGCGGCTATCACGCGAACATCGACACGAACGGGCTGTTTCCCACCCAGACGATCAATCAGGCCGTCTTGTAAGACTCGTAACAACTTGGCCTGTGTTTCCAACGGCATTTCACCAATTTCATCCAAGAAGAGGGTTCCACCATGGGCCAGCTCAAATCGGCCTTCGCGTGCGCGGTCGGCCCCGGTGAACGCGCCTCGTTCATGACCGAACAATTCACTTTCGACCAACCCTGCCGGAAAGGCGGCGCAATTGACCCGAACCATAGGTTTCGAGTGCCGCGGGCTCCAATCATGGATCGCCTGAGCAATCAATTCCTTGCCAGTTCCCGTTTCACCCGTAATGAATACGGTCGACGGAGTGGGCGCCACGTCGCGTGCAAGGCCTATCACATGCCGAAAGGCAAGACTCTGCCCCACCAATGAGTCTACGTTCTTCATGAGCCTCAGTTCTTCGTTAAGGTAGACGTTTTCCTTGGCAAGTTGGTCTCGCAGTCGATCGATCTGTTCGTACGCTTGCACATGATCGATCGCAGAGGCGATCTGCATCGCCACTTGCGTCAAAAACTCGAGGTCGCCTGGATCGGGAACGCCTGACTCGATACTGCCAATATTGAGAATGCCGAGACACCTGTCTCTCACGAGAAGCGGCAGATTGATCATTCGTCCGAGGCCTTCTTGAACGTACCATTTGTCTTCAAGGAAGAGTTGATCCCGTTTCAGGTCAGGGCGGATGTGTACAGTTTTATGATCGTAAACCCAACCCATGCCGCTTCCAATACGTGGAACAATAGCATCGCGTTGTAGCACCACCTGCGCCATCGTCGTTGCCATGACATAGAACCTGAACCCGTCGGCCTCACGATCGTACTGGGTGACAGACGCCCGTGCCCACGGAATTACCTTGGTGATCTCAGCTGTAATCGCTTCCCATAGGCTGTGCATATCCCGCTGCGAATTGAGCACAACAGCAACAGCCAAGAGGGCTCGATAGTTTATCTCGATCCGGTCCATAGGAATGTCAACACTCTCTGAAAGTGTAAATTGAACCACAGAGCCTTCGCTCATGTCTATGACGTCCTAGCTGAAAGCTTGACCATTACAGAACAGGAACATTCTGCCGGTTGAGGCATCATGTTCGGACAATGGGATTTTGTGGGAGGATGTATCTTCAAGAATTCGGTACTGCCCCACTTAAATTGTAGACAGATGGCTGAGTCAGCTAGATGGAGGATGCTCACTGAATTGATTCAGAACCCATCGCATCAGAAGACAGCCGAGGATCTCTCACCAGAGTCACGATCGAGTGCACCCGGCTCTCCCTTGAGAAGTGAAGATTTGAAAAGGGCTGGATGCTTCGTAGAATTAATGGTAAGCACTGTTCAGCAAACTGTCCAGGAATTCAGGTGGGGGCAGTAAATCCTGGTAGAATGGTGGTGCTAGGAAGTGTCGGTGGTGCTCCACGCAGAAGCTGATGGGTGCTACCCAGATGCCCATTTGGAAGCGGAGCCTTGAACACGGCCGATTCTCTGGGAACTGGATAGTTAACAACGAGCAACACGCTCTCCAACAATTAAGTGGGACAGTACACGCATGAGCAGTACGCATCGGATAGGCTCTGGGGACATTTGGTTTCCGTTGCGCGAGATGAGAGGACTCAAAACCCTCGGCTCTCGCGCTCTCTGGATCATGTGCGCAGCCTCAATCCTCTTGGGAACTTCGTGTATTCCTGAACCAAAACCATCGCCGGCTCAAGGTGCCCCAACGGAAGCGATGAGGACCA
The DNA here is from genome assembly GCA_963775905.1 of Nitrospirota bacterium. GTDB lineage: Bacteria > Nitrospirota > Nitrospiria > Nitrospirales > Nitrospiraceae > Palsa-1315. The sequence continues at coordinate 8,286 of CAVZKI010000015.1, forward strand.
CCATCAGGCAAGCCCTCGGAATCTTGCAGGATCAAGAGCTCAAGAAACCAGAGCGCACGGAGGAGCGTGTCACTCGACTGAAGCAGATCGCTGATTTCCGCTTTGACTATGGAGAAATGGCCAAGCGGTCGCTCGGGGGCCAGTGGGATAAATTAGCAGAGGGGGAGCGACAAGAATTTGTCGACCTGTTCACCGAATTTTTGACGGCAACCTATGTGGAGAAGATGCACTCCTACACTGGCGAAGAGGTGACATTCCTCAACGAACGGCTTGAGGGGAACCATGCGGAGGTCAAGAGCATCATGGTCGGAAAGAAAACGGAAATCTCGATGGACTATAGGCTCATGAAGAAAGGTGATGACTGGAAAGCGTACGATGTGCTGATTGATGGAATCAGCCTGGTCCAGAGTTATCGGGGGCAGTTTGCAGCGATACTCCGTTCATCATCCTACGAGCAATTAGTCCAAATGCTGCGCGAGAAGATTGCGCAGTTCAACGTGAAGACCAAGAATTCTGAAACGAGCACGTCATCCCACTAAATAGCACTCCGATCGGGAAGGCTCGTTCTCCAGCAAACTTCGGCCGTCCTGCCTTCATATCACGAGCGAGACCGTCTTCCCATTGTCCGGCCCCACTTGAGAGTCGGGCAGCCTGAGTTGGTTAGGGGGTTGAAGCAGCAATAAGGCCTGACCAGAATGGTAGTACGGACGGGAAGGATTTAGTCATTATTTAACTCCGCCACTACACATTGCCCTGAAGTAAGTCGACCCCCAATCGCGGAAAGCAGAAAAATGGCTAGAATAGCCATCACCGACTTGAGCTGTCTGGCTGAGCGCGACCTCCTGGCCTGGAGCTCACAGGCTCCGGCGGTATAAAGACTTCGTTCAGATTGCTAAAAGAGCCCCCGGGAGTCGGCCCGCCACTGATGACATGGATGCGCCCCTGCACCATAGCCGACCCGAGGCCATGGCGCCCAGTCGGCATCGGCGCCATCGTCTGCCAGGTGTCACGCGCCGGATCATACGCCTCGTTCTCACGGAACGTGCCGTCGCCGCCTTCGCCGCCGAACACGTAGACCCTGCCGCCGACCTCAGCCGCTGTGATTCCACTGCGGGCAGTCGGGAGATCCGCGGCTAGGGCCCAGCGGTCAGTGACGGAATCGTACACTTCCATGACGGAAAGATTCCGCCGATAGTCACCATTCAGGCGCCCGCCGATCGCATACACTTTCCCGGACACGGTCGCGGTGGCCAGATGATCGCGAGGGGTCGGCAGCGGTGCGCGCGAGGCCCAGGTGTTACGCTGCGGATCATAGACCTCGACCGCGGCACTATTGGCATTCCGGTGGTAGCCGCCGATGGCATACAGCTTCCCTTCGTGCTCCGTGACCGACAATGCGCCGCGAGGGGACGGCATGGGCGCGCGCTGGTTCCAAGTGTCCGTGGCTGGATCGTATGCGTACACAGTTGCGACGGGTTCCCAGACGGTGAGTCCCGACTGCGTGTACCCGCCGATGACATACATTCGCCCGCCCGTCACACCGATGCCCACATGATGCAGGCCGACCGGCATTGGAGCTTTAGTAGTCCATCGGTCCGTGGAGGGATCGTATTCTTCGACAGATGCGGTAATCGCAAGATTCCTCAAATTGCTGAAGCCAGGCTGCTCGAACCCGCCCACGACGTAGATCTTGTCGCGCAGCGTCACGGCGCCTACCTCAGTCCGCTTCGTCGGCGCGGGCGCTGCCGTGCGCCAGACGCCTCGATCAGACTCCGGCTCCACCGATCGCGTGGATACGGGCAGCGCGACGAGGCAGAGACCAGCAAGGAGCAGCACAAGGGCTGACATCGGCAGGACCATTCGAACGTCGGGTCTGATCGCCGATGTCCCAGGGTGTCGCATGGCGCGTATTATACACAATCGAGGAATGGTGGTTTCTCTTTAAGGATCACGCATCCAGAAGGGGCGTGTGGGATTCAACACCAGAAATGCTCCTCATCTCCAAGACGGTCATTCGTATACGACAAATCCAGCCGCAGGCACTGTAAGGTCGACCTCCCTATTCATGTTTCGGGTCGATATCGTCATAGTCATTCCTATCTGGATAGCATCACTTGAATAGAGACATTTTAAGGTTTGTCCGTGGTTATGAAGCTCAGCATCGATTGTTGTGCACCGATTAAAATGTAGACAGGTGGCTAGTCAACTGGATGTAGAAAACCCACTGAATTTGTTCAAGACCCATCGCCCTAGACGACGGTCAAAGGTCTCCCGCTAAAGTCACAAGCGAGTGTGCCTGGGTTTTCCTTAAGAAGTTGACCCTCGCAGCGGGCTGGATTCTCTGTAGAATTGATGGGTTCCACTGTTCAACAGACTGTTTACAATTTAAGCGGGGCACAACATATGTTCTATCGAGGAACGAGTACGGGACTCCTGGCAGCATCTATGTTAACTGAGGCCGAGCGGGGGTGGGTTGTGATCGGACCCGGCAGGAATTTCTATGTTGTTGACGATGGCATCAAAATGCGTGCGCAAGGGTTCATACGTTGGGGCTGGGCCGATACAATGCTCGAATGTGCGTTCATAATAATGTCTGGCAACGAGAAGTTTCTGCTGGTCGTTGCAATGCGTGACTTCCCATGCGGCCTCGTCACAGAGGAAGGCGTACGCCAGAATATTCGCCATATCCCTGAGGAAGTCGTCCGCCGTCTCCGTGGCACCTGCAGGGTTGGCAGCCAGAATCTTAAACTGCGCCTGAAGTTTTCCGTTCAATGTTCTTAGATGGTCTTTCTCTCCCCCCATTGCGTCGGGAAGCTCGAAGGCAATTTTCGCCAGTTTGTCCATGAACAGCTGTGTATCGGCCGGAGACGATCCAATCATGCGCATCAGCTCCAAGGCTTGAATCTGCTCCGGTCCTTCCCAGACCTTCGTCACCATGGCGTCCCTGTATTGCCGCGCGGTGGGATATTCCTCGGTATACCCATTGCCCCCGATAAGGGTAAGCGCCTTGTCTGCGCACCAGACCGCCTGTTCAGCCGTTTTGAATTTTGCCAGCGCTGTGACGATCCGCACCCATGGCTTTTGGCTTGGGTCATGAACCGCCTCATCAAAGCCGTGTGCGGCGTGGAATGCGAGTGCCGATCCCGCCATCCATTCCGTCATGATATCCACCAGCCGTTTTTGTATCATGGGTTGTTCAATCAGGCGCTTGCCGAAGGGGGCGCGGTGGGAGGTCCAGCACAGCGACTCTAACAAGGCGCGGTGCATGATTCCAGCCGATCCCATGGCGTTGTGAACGCGTGAGCAGCCCAGGGCTTCCATCATGATTTTCACGCCCTGTCCGGCGGGCACGATTTCGTGACAGAGCGTTCCGTCAAGCGTGACTTCGCCTGTTGGCAGACCGCGCGTTCCCAGTTTGTCCTTGAGATGCGTCACGTTGTATTCGTTGGGTATACTCCAGTCGTCATCAATATGGCTGGGCACAAGATATAAGCCCAGCCCTTTGCTGCCACCGGGCGCAGCATCGGGGCGCGCCGTTTTTAGAGCCAGAAACCTGCTGAACCCTATGGCGCTCGTAAACCAGTTGTGGCCCTGCAGACGATGATGACCATCACGGTGTTTCGTCACCTTTGTCGTTGTATTGCCGATATCGCTGCCGCTATGTTTTTCCGTCGCCCAAGTGCCGCCCACGGCTGTTGCGCCGTCCGTGCGGAGCAGTTCAGGCAGATATCTCTGACGCAGGGATTCGGGCGCATAGTGCGCCAATACATAGGCCACCGGGTGCGTCATGGCGAACGGACAGCCTGTTGAGACATCGCTGTGGGAGACAAGATACTGCCCGATAAAGGGCATCATGTGCGATTCCTTGTTTTCAGGAGCAAAGCATTTAGCCAGAAGTTCACGGCGATACAGTTCCTGTTGTGCGTCCTTATAGCGCTCGTTCAGATAAACGTGGCCGCGCCTTTCTTCCGGGCGGATAAGGTCCACAACTTCCTGCTTTAGAACCGGGGGATGAATCCGGTCTGAATATGCGGCCTGGTCATCTAGTTCCGTGCTGCAGAATTTCCCCAAGTCCTCTAGCAGTTTGTCTTCGCTCTGCATTAGGACCGGATTGTAGCGCGATAAAAACCGCTGCAGATTGTGGTCTACACGGAAAAAGTTCAGGCCTCGTGTCCGTTCCGGCCACACAGGCGGGGGCGTGCCATCTTTGGTTTCACTCAGCGTGATATCTTTGTTTGCTTTGGCCATGAGTTTTTCTCTCATTGGACGAACAGGGTCACGCGACCCTCCCAGTGAAACATGCCGCTGAGAGCCGATCGGGAAAATCCGAGACGATGCCATCCACCCCCACGGACATTACGGACTGAATGTCTCGCTGATCGTTCACGGTGTAGGCGAAGGCCACAAGACCCCGCTGGTGAGAGGTTTCAACCAATGACGTGGTGAGGGTGCGGTAATTGAACCCGAGATGAGTGGCCTTGGCCTTCTGTGCTGTCAGGACCGGATCATGGGGAAGCCAGCCGAAGAGCGCCATGGTCATAGCTTGAGGATCAGCCTCCCTGAGGGCACGTACTTCGTCGTGCCTGAATGACGCATAGATTACCGGACCGGTGAAACCCGAGAGAGACACACGCTTGCAGACCTGCTCAGCGATGCCCTGTATTTTCAGCTCCAGGATCACGCCGACACGCCCGTTCGCGGTCCGGAGCACTTCCTCCACTGTCGGAATGCGCTGCCCCGCACCCGCATCCAATTCCCGCAGCGCACGGAATGACATCTCGGAAACCAAGCCGACTCCATTCGTGGTACGATCTACCCGTTTGTCATGGATGATGACGAGATGCCCATCCTTCGTCTGCTGCACATCAAGCTCGACGAGGTCCACGCCAAGCGCGATCGCGTGCTCAACCGACGCGAGCGTATTTTCCGGCGCATGTCCGGCGGCCCCACGATGGCCGATTCTCAACACCCGCCGCATGAAGTCTCCTTGAAACCTTGGCCGAAGAAGTAGACCAAGCTTGGGCTACGGGATCGGTGGCGCAAATCGCAGATTGTGGGCTTTCAGATTTGCGAGATATTCTTTCATGCGTTTTTGCTCATGGATCTTCACAAATTCGATCACCTTGCGATCAATTTCCAACAACCCGAGTCCGGAGGGAATCTCGTCTGGGCGGATGACAAACAGGTTCACGCCCCGCTCCTTGGCTTTCGCCTGTGCTTCCTTGACGCGGTGGTGGATGTACCGCTCGTTCAACCGTAAGAAGTTGTTCAACTCCAGAAGGTCTCGCAAGGGGTAGGGCTCGATCACGAATCCGCTCCTCGTGGAACATTGAGGAAGATGAATACCGTATCGCATCCCAAGCTGAAGGCTTCCTCGACCGGAAGGGGATTGGCGAGATCGGCATCAAGGTACCGGTAGCCGTCCATTTCAACCATCTCAAACAAGGGGTAGAGGGCCATGGACGCACGAATCCGTTTAAAGAAGAGGTCGTGTTTGGCCTTCTGGCTTCGCGGGTCCTCGCTCCCGTCCATCGCAAGATCGGGATCTTTATTGGAAAAGACTACGGTCGCTCCGTCTTCGTACCGTTCCGTGATGATGTGCCAGACGATGGGGCTTGCGAGCACCTTCTGCAGATCGATCTGCTCGCCCAGTCTGGCCAGAAGGGGGAACGGATCGAGGAAGGCTTTCATCCTCTTGAATTCAAAATACTTATCCATCTCGTCGAACGCTTCCCGGATTTCAGGCGCCTGCACGAGCCGCCGGAAAGACTTGTGTTGGGACGCAAACGCATCCATGAGGCGAAAGACGAAGCTCACGGTGCGGCCTGCTACGCGAAACGGCATGCGCATACAAAAGGACATGACCAAAGGCAGGAACTTCATTGCCCTCTTGAGATCATGGAGAATCGATCCGCTCGGCCCCCAGCCTTGATTTACTTGTGGAACAACCCCTAAGAGCACGCGCCAATTTTTCATGGAGGAATGGATGGACCTCATAGATCGCTTCCGGGGAGGTGATATAGTCTTCCCAGATGCGGAGAGTTTTCTCGGCCCCGACAGCACCGGGATTCTCGACAAACCCGAGAGCATTGCAGGTGCCGGCGGAGGAACTCATGATGTGGGTGGGACAGAAGCCCGGCATGGACCAATTCCGCGGCCGCAACCGCTTGGATCACGGCTTTACACCCGCCCCCGCAAAACACAAACAGGATGTTCCCGTCCTTATTCGATTGATGATCAGCCATGCGAATTCTCCGGCCGTGCGTGTTTCAGAACACCTGTGCGGTGCGGACACCGCTCCGACTGCGCTGCCCGAGCCGTGGATGTGTCACGATAGCACCCGGAGCACTGCGCGCTCGGCCTGCTCCTGGATGCGAGGGACCCGGCCAGATGAACACGTATGACGTCTGCATTGTGGGAGCAGGGGTCGTAGGGTGCGCCATCGCCAGAGAGTTGGGGCACCGGCGCCGGGACACGCCCCTCCGCATCGTTGTTCTCGAACAACACGAGCGCGTAGGCGGAGGAGACCAGCGGGCGCAACAGCGGCGTGCTCCATAGCGGAATCCACGAACATCCCTGTTCACTGAAGGGACAGCTGGCTCGAGAGGGAAGCGCGTTGGCGGTCTCGTACGCGTAGAGCGTGGCATCCCGCTGCTGAGAACGGGAATGGTCATCGCCATTTCGTGGGAGGATGTCCGTCGAGGCCTCTGGCGTGAGGTGTCTACGCTGCGGCGGCTGTGGGTCAACGCCTGGAGGACGAACATCCGGGTATCGTTCGTCACGCCGACGGGGTTGCGTGCGTGGGAGCCGAATCTCCGCGCCTGCTGCGGTATTGTCATTCCAAGCGTCTCAGTCATAGACCCTCTGGCCTTCGTGCAATCTCTTAGGACCGACTCGGAAGCGACCGGTGCCGAATTTGCGTTCAACAACCGGGTGCATGGCATCGATGAAGACGCCACCGCCTACATCGTCACCACCGACCGTCAGAGGATCCGCGCAGCGTGCCTGATTAATGCCGCAGGACTCCACGCCGACGATGTCGCTGCCCTCGCCTTACGCTATAAAAACTATACCATCTGCCCGGTGCGGGGTGAGTATTACGAACTGGTCACCCCGGAGAAGAAAAACCTCATTGGACGCCTGGTGTATCCCGCCTTGCCTCCTCACGCGACCGGCAAGGGAATTCATTTCAGTCCCCGCCCGAACGGACGGTTGTTCGTGGGACCGAATGAGGTGGCCGTCCAGGACAAGACGGACTACACGTCGTGGAAAACGCCACCCGGCGTGTTCGTCGAGGCCTTGCAGAAATTCCTCCCGGCCCTCGAAGAACGCGATCTTAGCTGGGCCTATTCCGGAATCCGTCCCTGCGTCATGACTGCAGACGGACGTAAAAGCGACTTCATCGTCGCCGTAGACCACGAGAACCCGCCCCTCATCAATCTGGTAGGCATTGAATCGCCCGGGCTCTCCGCGGCCTTGGCGCTCGCCCGACATGTTGCTGACCTGCCTCTGCGTCCAGAGAGCGGTTCAATCCGTCCAGGGGTCGATCGCCCTCATCTCACGCCGCCACGAATGTGTTGAGGATGCAGCCGCTCCTCTTCTTCCTTGTTCTTCCTCGCGCAAGACCCGATAGAGTATCTTCCCAAGAAGCGTTCGTGGTAGTTCGGTACGGAACTCAATGTGCTTTGGCACTTTATATGAGGCCAGGTAGCGCCGGCAGTGCTTCACGAGGTCGTCCGCAGAGACAGTTTCATCTCGCAGATGGAACGACAAACGCCTTGATTGATTCGCTCCCGTCCCCCGACCTGCACGCCGATGACCGCGGCTTCTCGTACCTGCGGATGAAGCAGTAGCACCTTCTCGATCTCGGCGGGATAGACATTGAAGCCCGAAGTGTGAAAGGATCATGTCCTTCTTCCGATCCACGATATAGAAGAAGCCGTCTTCATCCATGCGTGCCATGTCGCCGGTCGCGAGCCACCCGTCGGGCTTCATCACGTTCGCCGTTTCCACAGGGTTGTTCCAGTACCCCTCCATCACTTGCGGACCTCGCACCCAAAGTTCACCGATCTCCCCAACCGGGACCTCCTGGCCTGTCTCATCAACGATTTTCGCCTCGGTGTTCGCAATGGGCAATCCGATGGATCGCTTGACCGAGAGACCACGGGCGATGTTGCAGTGAGTAACCGGAGAGGCTTCAGAGAGTCCGTATCCCTCGATAATCAGGTGCCCCGTCTGTTCTTTGAATTTCTTCAGGAGCTCATAGGGAAGCGCGGCCCCTCCGCAAATAACGAACTTCGTCGTCGGAAAGTCCTTCGCATCGCAGTGTTCAAGCAACTTTCGGACGAGAGCGGGAACGACTGTGACCACGGTCGGTTTCTTCTTGCGAAGCAACGTAAGCAGAACTGGCATGTTGCGGGGGTCAGGGACCAGCACCATGCATCCTCCGACAGCCAGGCAGATATTCTGCGTGACCGTCATCCCGAACACGTGAAAGAGCGGGAGTGCCGCCAAGAAAGCTCTCTACTTGCTCGGCGGGAGAAAACCAGCTGATTAGTTGCCGAATGTTGGCCGTCAGATTGCGGTGACGCAGCTCCGCTCCTTTCGACACCCCGGTGGTGCCTCCTGTGTACTGGAGTACCGCGATATCGTCAGGGGTCACGATCGGAAGCTTCTCCGGCGCGACGGGGGTCACGCCGTCCAGAACATCGTGGAAAAACAGCGTCGTATCCCTGGTTGGAATCTCAAGTGGCGGTCGGCCGTTTCGATGTTGATAGATATACTTCACGATCGTCGTCATGAAATCGGTGATCCGCGTGACGATGATCAGTCTCCAGATCGAGATGCTGGATCTTCTGATACATCATGTCGAGCACCACGATCGCTCGCGCCCCTGCGTCTCGAAGCTGGTGGGATAGCTCGTATTCCGTGTAGGTCGGATTGCAGGCCACGACGATCCCCCCGGCCCGCAAAATGCCGAAGTAGGCGATAACTGCCTGTGGAGAATTCGGGAGACAGAGGGCCACGCGATCGCCCTTGCGAATTCCCAACGCTGCGAGGCCGCAGGCGAATCGTTCAACGAGGGCGTGGCATTCCTGGTACGACAGGGTCTTGCCAAAGAAATAGAGAGCCGGCCGGCGTGAAAACCGCTGCGCGCTCCTGGAGAACATCGCCAAGAGCGTCTCGGGAGAAAGAGAGAGCTCGTGGGGAACTCCCTCGGGATAATGTAAGAACCACGGTTGTTCAGGCATGAGGCGCTCCGTTTAGGTTGGCTCAAGAAATTCCCGGCACTACCACCCTCCGTTCGAGAGAGCCGGACAGGGCTCGAAGCGTTTGCCATACTTGATCGCCAGCGACTCCAATTCCCGGGCTACGTGTCCTTGCGTCATGGTTTGCCGAGCCCAGGTGAGAAGGCCACCACGGAACGCGGGGAACCCGATCCCATACGTCAGTGCAAAATCAACCTGCCAGGGATGCTCCACGATCTTGTCGTGCAGACAGCGCACCGCTTCGTCGACCATCGGAAAAAACAGGCGTTGGTGAAGGATGTCGTCGGAGATGGGGCCAGCTTCTGAGGGATATGGCGCGACGATAGTTCGCGATTGCGTCGAGAGCCTGCGGATTCTCTTTTCCCGACTTCCAAAATGTCAGCGGCGGCTTCCTTTCCGGAAGGAAGTTTCGCAGCAGCGCATCACGCGACTCGATTCGAGATCCCAGCACTGCGAGCGAGGTCAGTACGTGCAGAGCGACAGGAAGTCCGATCAGATCGAGGAGCTCCAGAGGACCCATAGGATGCCCGCTATCCACTGCCATCCCAAAGTTTTTGGCGACGGTGTCGATGCGCCGAACGGAAATGCCCTCCCCCACCATGATCACGGCCTCCGCCAGATAGCGCGACAGAATCCTGTTCACGAGGAATCCCGGTCCGTCACGGACCACGAGCGGAAACTTGCCCAGCCGCTTGGCAAGACTACAGGCCTGCGCAAGGGCCATGTCGGATGTAAAGGATGCGCGCACCACTTCGACCAACTGCATTTTGGCGACAGGATTGAAGAAATGGAGTCCCACGCACCGTTCAGGATGGACGGCCTTCACGGCGATGTCGGCCAAGGTGTACGACGATGTATTCGTGGCAAAAATCGCATCGGGACGTGCCTCCGATTCAAACTCCGCGAACACCGCTCGTTTCACGTCCAGCTTCTCCGACACAGCCTCGATGACAAGGGAAGCGAGCGCTCACATCCTCTGATATGGATGGTTGGAGCAATCCGCATCATGCGATAGCGCAGGTCGGAAGGAAGGATAATCCGCTTGCGCACCTGGGCAGTTTGGGCTTTATGGATCCGTCCGATCGCTTTCGCGAGAATGTCCGAAGACAACGTCTCGCAATACCACCGCATACCCTTTTTCGGCAAGCTGCCCGGCGATTTGTGAGCCCATCAATCCGGCCCCCAGCACGCCAACGCGCGTCAGCCGCCGCTCGGAACAGTGGCAACGTTCCGTTTCACCTCCTCGCCGGCCAGGAACAAACCAACGAGGTGTGAGGAAATCGGGCTGGCCATGAGATCCAGAAGGAGAGGTTTTTCGACCGTGAGCGATCCCTCGAGAATACTCAAACCTATCCCCTTCTCCACGGCATCGATGGCACGGAGCGGGGCCGGATAGAAATGTCGGACGCGCTTGATTACTTGACGTCGTGCATAGCGACACACGAGCGAACGAATCCCGGGAACGCTTAAGAATCTCTGGCTTGCTCGGAGGGGCGACCGTCGGACAGGAGCCGAACAGAGAACGCGGGCTTGTGCAATGGCGGCCTGAACGAGCGTTTCTTTCTGAATCTCTCTCCAGAGTCCTGACACGTGGAAGGGAGAGAGGTCACCATCCCTTCCACAAGGCCCATCCGCAGAGCTTGCCGTGGAAAGACGGTCTTCCCTGTCGTGATCATGCCCAATGCCGCCGGTAAACCGATCAGACGTGGGAGACGTTGCGTGCCGCCGAACCCAGGAAGAATGCCCAGTTTGACTTCCGGTAGGGCAAAACAGGTCTTCGGGTGGGTACTGGCCATGCGCACGTGGCAGGCCAGCGCTAGCTCGAGTCCACCGCCCAGACAGGCACCTTCCACTGCGGCGACAAACGGTTTCGGCGATCGCTCCATCGCGTCAAAGAGCCTGTGAGCGGCGATCACAAGTTGTTCCATCTCCTGAAAGGAACGTCGCCGTTGCGCGTCGTGCATCTGCTCCAGATCGGCTCCTGCACAGAAGTTTCCTTCCTTCATGCTCACCAGTACGACGCCTTTGATGACGGAGGATTGCTCGGCAAACTGCACGATCTTCTGCCACTCCGACATGCTCTCCACGTTGAGGACATTGACCGATTTTCCGGAGTAATCAAAACCTGCCAGCAAGATCCCCTCGTCAAGAACGACGGTCTTAAAGTGTTTGAACTCGCCGGGGGAGATGCTGTGGCCATTCGACATGGCTATTTCCTCTCCAAGATCATGGCCACGCCCTGTCCACCTCCGACGCAGGCGCTGATCAGTGCCCGCTCGGCATTCCGTCGTTTGAGTTCGAACAGGGAGGTCATAGCCAGGCGCAGACCGGAGACGCCAACTGGATGACCGAGCGCAATAGCTCCGCCGTGCGGGTTGAGATCGTCGGGCGGGATTTCGCCGAGACGTTCAGTCAATCCGTAACGGCCAAACTTGCGTTCCATGAGAGATGACGAGTCAAGAATGCGGCTGATCCCCAACACGACGGATGCAAAGGCTTCGTTAATCTCCCATACTGCGAAGTCCTTGAGGGTCAGGTGGGCCTTGGACAACACTTTGGCGATGGCCCCGACGGGGGCCAGGCCCATACAGGAGGGTTCATACCCAAAATCGGCATAGTCTTTCACGTACCCGAGGATCGGCAAGCCGAGGGACTTGGCCTTGTCCTCCTCCATGAGCAGCACCGCTGCGGCGGCATCGGTTATTTGCGAGGAGTTGGCCGGCGTCACCGAACCGTGGCGCCTGTCGAACACAGGTTTCACCTCACGAAACGTCTCCTGACTAGCATCCTCACGAATTCCATTGTCTCGCTCGACATAGGTACTCCGCTCGGGGACATACATAGGCACGACCTCGTCCGCAAACAGCCCATCCTTCCATGCTCGTGCCGCGAGCCTATGCGATCGGATGGAAAACGCGTCCTGATCTTCGCCGAGTGATGCCCAGTGAAGGATCTTTCGCGATATTCTCTGCCGTCTGTCCCATAATGAGGTCACACATCGGATCCGTGAGACCCATCACCAAGCCGACGCGCGGTGGATAGTTCTTGAGGTTAAGGAGCTTGGGAATGAGGGCAAGAGCGCCGGCGGCACGTTCCCGAAAGCTTCTGGCTTTGCCGTATTGCAGGAGGAGGTCAGCGACAGTCTGGTGGTAGACGATCGGGATTCGGCTCATCGCCTCCATGCCGATGACGAGCACCGTATCGGCATCACCGCTCCTGAATGCGCAAGCTCGCATAGTAGAGTGCCGTCACTCCGGACCCGCAATTTTTCCCCGCTACCGTATCGGCGGGGATCGTCGCGGGGAGGCCACCGGTGACGGCTGCGACCCGAGTCGGATTCACCGCGTGCATGGGCGTTGCCACATTGCTTCCTAACACGCAATCGATCGTCTCCAGGGGGAGATTCCAGCGATGACACCTTGTGATCATTTCGCGGACGACCCAGGCGCCGAGCACTTCCGCATCCGTCTCGCGAAAGTCTGTTCCTTCCTTGCATAGTGGGGTACGAAATCCGTCGACGACGACGACATTACGCATGGTGTATTCTCCGCTCCGAAATCCGGAGTGAAGAATCGTCACGCGCCGATGCTCAGAGACACGCCTGATCTACACCACATCCTACCACGCCACGGGGCCAACGGCTCGTCTTCGTACCTGAAGTATGAGTGCTACATAAGAGGGGGTCAGGCCGGACCAATTCCGGGACAAACCTGGCATAGATAGTGGTAAGGTTAACCAATGAGACGAGCGACAGCACCCTAGTTTGCCTGTCATGGAGGTGCCGCGCATGACAAAACCGGATGTGTTTCAAGGGTCTGTGGCGGTGGCTGAGACCGCTCGTGACAAGGCTTCCTATTCCGGGTTTCTTGCGGGGCTGTTTGAAACCGACGTTCGATGGGATCTCTTTACCTCAATCGGCATTCCACAGACGAGTCCGGCCGCCCTGGATTTTCTAGAACGATTCAAGATCGCCCTTATACCCCTGGACCCTGAACGAGTTGACAGTGAGGGGGAGCTGCCTGAGCCGGTCTTGAAAACACTGGCTGAGACTCGGAGCCTTTGGCATCAAGATTCCCAGACGCTTCGGCGGGCTAGAGCTGACCCAATCTGAGTATCAGAAAGTCGCCACCCTGTGCGCAAGTTTTGATGCATCGCTCACCGTCTTGTTGTCGGCAGCGCAATCGATCGGGGTTCCAGAACCACTGCGCCTCTTCGGAACAGAAGAACAGAAGGCCAAGTATCTTCCTCGGCTCGCGCGGGGAGAAATATCAGGGTTTGCACTCACGGAACGAAATGTGGGTTGCGACATTTCAAAGGTAGAAACGTACGCTGTCCGCGTCATAGAAAACGGGAAGACCGTCGCCTATCGCCTCACGGGAGAAAAGTTCTTCATTACGAATTCTGTTAAGCAGGATGGCGAGTTTTTGTCTTCTATGCTGGTCGTCATTGCACGAATCGTTGATCGGCCAGAGGAACTCCAAGACCCCCAGGCAGAGAAGCGATATGGGGCCTTCATCGTTGAAACCCACTGGCCAGGTTGCTCCGTCACCCGTCTGCGTTTCGAGGGTGTGAGAGGGATCTACAACGGCGTGCCGACGTTCAACAACGTCTACGTCCCGATTGAAAACCGCCTGGGCAACGAAGAAGACGGCCTGAGGATCGCCCTCGCCACGCTCACCGTCGGCCGATTGACGCTTCCCGCAGCCAGTTCGGGGGGCCTCAAACAGTGCCTGTCAGTGATGCGCTGGTGGGGGCGCACGCGCGTCCAGTGGAACAAACCGATCGGCGAACACACTCTCATCGGAGAAAAACTCTGCCGTGCTGCAGCCTATACGCTGGCGCTCGACGCCGTCATGGCCTACTGCGGAGCCTGGGCCAACAAGAAGGGCGACCTCCGGCTGGAGTCGGCCGCAGCCAAAATCATCGGCAGCGAGTGGTACTGGGAAGTGGTGAACGATCTGTTCCAAGTGCGCGCGGGACGGGGATTCATGACCGTTGAGTCGCAGCGTAAGAGCGGCGAACTCGGTATTCCGGTCATGCGCATGCTTCGCGATGCCCGCATTAATCTGGTGTGGGAGGGGACGAGTGAGATTCTGCGCATCTGGATGGCGCGCGAGGCTCTTTCACCCTATATTGAACAGGGCATCGCCTTTCTCCAAGGATCACCTTCAGACAAGATCGCGGCGCCTCTGTACTACGCGCGCATGGCGCTTCGCTCTTGTCTCCCTTTCTTCGAATCCCCGGCGCACTTCTGCGATGTTCGGAAAGGACTACGCCCGGTGGGTTCGCTTCATCGAGTCGTCCTCTCGGAGCCTGACACGATCGACGATCGTCGCGACGCTTCGCCACAGGCAGGGCCTGCACAATAAGCAACTCCTGTTGAAAGATTTGGTGAATGACAGCCTCTGGCTTTTTCCTATGGCCGCGACGCTCTGGTATGCGTCCCAATCAGAGATGCGGACGAAGCCAGGCATCCTTGAACTTGCCACCTATTTTTGTCAGGAGATGGCGGATCGTCTGCACCCTCCCTCCTCTTCGGTGAAAAGAATCCGCAGACACAAGAAAGACACCAGCGTTTACCACCTGTCGAAGGCAATCATGAGTGGCGAGTATGTCTGGCTTGAGGAAGGGATTGTGCCGTTAGTTGAGAAATGACGGACTGGCGCGTAGCATGAGTTCCTGCAAGTCTTCGGGACGCGGTTCCATATGCCTCACGGCAACATCTGACAACTGAGTCACATAAGCTCAGGAGTGATTTCGTGAACGCGGCGCGGGGCGAACGGTGAAAGGCAAGGGTTATCTCGAATGGAGTCACCGAGACACATCCTGTGAATAAGAAACAGCAAGCGGTCATCGTCAGCGCAGTGCGAACACCGATGGGAAGCTTCAACGGGGTGTTCGGCTCCGTGCCCGCAACCAAGCTAGGCAGCATCGCCATAGTGGAAGCACTGAACCGCATTCACGTTCCGAAAGAGCGTGTGGAAGACGTGTATATGGGCTGTGTTCTCAGCGCCGGGCTCGGCCAGGCGCCGGCCAGGCAAGCCTCGATCGGAGCCGGAATCCCCAACTCGGTTGGCGCCACGACGGTCAACAAGGTCTGTGGGTCCAGCCTCAAGACCCTGATCATGGCCGCTCAAGCCATTGCCCTCGGAGAAGCCAGAATCGTTGTGGCAGGCGGCATGGAAAACATGACCCGCGCACCCTATCTGTTGGAGAAAGCGCGGCAGGGGTATCGGCTAGGCCATGCGGAGCTCGTGGACAGCCTGGTCAAAGACGGCCTGTGGGATGTCTATAACAATTTCCACATGGGTCATGGCGGCGAACTCTGTGCCGCAAAGTACCGGCTCACTAGAAGGGAGCTCGACGACTTCGCCTTGGAAAGCTACCGCCGCGCCCAAGCAGCCATTGCGACCGGGATCTTCAAACGGGAAATCGTCCCAGTCGACGTGCCCCAACGGAAAGGCGCGCCTTTGACCATCACAGAGGATGAAGAACCGAATCGAGTCAATCTGAGCAAGCTGCGCGAGCTCAAGCCGGTGTTTCAGGAAGACGGCGTTCTGACCGTGGGCAATTCTCCTTCCTGTAACGACGGGGCGGCCGCCTTGGTCGTCATGGCTGAAGAGGAAGCCGCGCAGCTCGGGCTCACGCCGATGGCGCGCATCGTTGGCTACGCCGGAGCGGCACTTGCGCCTGAGTGGTTTACGATGGCGCCGGTCGAGGCGATCAAGCTGGTGCTCAAGAAGACCGGTCTTTCGCTCGGCGATATCGACCTGTTTGAGATCAATGAAGCCTTCTCCGCCGTCTCCCTCGCGATCAACCGGGAATTGGGGCTCGACCACGAGAGGGTCAACGTCAACGGTGGGGGGGTCGCGCTGGGCCATCCAATCGGCGCCACCGGCGCGCGGATTCTTACGACCCTGCTCTATGCCATGGAGGCCCGCGGCGCCAGACGAGGGTTGGCCAGCCTCTGTATCGGAGGTGGAGAAGCGTTGGCGGTTGTCGTAGAACGACCATGAGTCAGGCAAGAGGCACAGAACGGGAGGCGAGAGGGAAATTCTTAACAGGGACGACAAGCACAAAACGATCGGCCAGGGCCATGTGCCTCACACCTCTATCCCGAGGTGGTTATGACACTCGACGACATCAAGACCATCGGCATCGTCGGTGCCGGCCAGATGGGTCGCGGCACCAGCCAGGTCTGTGCCACGGCCGGTTATCAAGTACTGCTCATCGATGTCGCGGAAAAGCGTGGCATCTCCGGTCAGAGATTAGGCGGTACCCTCCAAAACGACACTCTCAAAGAGTACATTGCCAGAAAGAATGGCTCTTCCCACCCGAACCCTCACTCTGGCTCATCACCGACACTATCGCCTACTGTGCGAAACAGGCTCCTACATGGCATCCGATCAGCATCAGTGGGTAGAGGCTTGAGCTTGTCGAAGGCAGTCGAACCGCGTGAAACGTGCGGAGTGACGGGACGACAGACATCAGGAGGGAATCGCCAATGCTCGCGGATCGCTTGAGTCGGTATTGTCATTCCCTTTGCTACGATGATCTGCCCAGCGCCGTGGTGCACGAAGTCAAACGGCGGATGCTAGACAGCCTGGGCTGTGCGCTTGGGGCCTTGACCGCACCGCCATGCCGGATTGCCCGTCAGCTCGCTCAAGCTGTCAAAGTACCACATGGCGCAACCTTGTGGGGAACCGGCCACAGGACCCTTCCCGACCTCGCCACCTTCGCCAACGGCGCGCTCGTCCGCTTTCTCGATTTCAACGACACCTACCTCGCAAAGGAACCGGCGCACCCTTCAGACAACATTGCAGCCATCCTTGCGGTCGGAGAGGCCTCTTGTGCCTCCGGCAAGCGTATGATTCAGGCTATCGCCCTCGCCTATGAAGTCCAGTGCCGCCTCTGCGACGCAGCGGCGCTGCGACCGCGCGGCTGGGACCATGTGACCTACGGTCCCTTTTCCTCCGCCCTCGCCGCCGCCAAGGTGATGAGGCTCTCAGATGCACAGACACAACAGGCCATCAACCTTGCTGGGGTGGCGAATATCGCATTGAGGCAGACGCGTGTCGGGGACCTTTCCATGTGGAAAGCCTGTGCCTTCTCGAACGCCGCGCGCAACGGGGTGTTCGCGGCGACGCTGGCTCAACGAGGGATGACAGGCCCATCGCCTATTTTTGAAGGTGAGAAGGGCTTCATGAAACTCGTGTCGGGACCGCTCGAGCTTCCCCTCTTTGGTGGCGAGAAAGGACCATCAGAGCCGACCACATTCAAGATCCTGGATACCTATATCAAACGGTACCCCGTGGAGTATCATGCGCAGACAGCAGTGGAAGCCGCTCTGGCGATCCGAGAGAAGATGCTTAAAGTAGAAGGAGTTGATGCGCTTGCGAGAATCACAGACGTTGAAATCGGCAGCTACGATGTGGCGATTGAAATCATCGGACGCGATCCTGAAAAGTGGCGCCCTCACACGAGAGAGACCGCCGATCACAGCTTTCCCTACTGCGTGGCCGTTACTCTGCTGGACGGCAAGGTCACGCTGCGCTCATTCGAGGCCAAACGCCTCGCGGATCCCGTTCTGCATGAGCTGATCCAGAAAGTGCGCGTTGTTCCGCAGCCGGAGTTCGTCGGCTGTTATCCACAGGCGATGTCGACGCGCCTCACCGTGCGAACGAAGGCGGGGAAAGACTATGTCAACCAGGTGGACTATCCCCTCGGCCACCCCAAGAACCGAATGTCCGACCACGAAGTCGAAGACAAGTTCCGCCGGTTGGCGGCGGGAAAATTAGACCGGGCGCACACGAAAAAGGTGATCGACTTGGTTTGGGGGCTCGATCAGCTAAGCGATATTAGCGCGTTGATGCCGTTATTGAAGATGAACCGAAGGATATAGCATGCACCCTCATCCCACTTCCAAAGCTCGGCGTCTCCGCGAGCTGCTTGATAAACAGACCGTCGTCCTGCCCGGAGCCTTCAATGGCTTGACGGCCATGCAGATCGAACGCGCTGGGTTCCATGCCCTCTACATCTCAGGCGCCGGTCTGTCGGCCACGCGAGGATTGCCGGATATTGGTTTGTTATCCCTGACGGAGGTGGTATCCGATGCCGCCACCATAACCAAGGCCGTGACGATCCCGGCTATCGTGGATGCTGACACGGGCTTCGGCCCCCCTCTCGCGGTGATGCGTGCCGTGATGGAATTCGAGCAGGCTGGGTTGGCTGGAATGCAGATCGAAGATCAGGAGCTGCCCAAGAAATGTGGACATCTGCCGGGGAAGCGGTTGGTCTCGACGAGTGAGATGGTGAACAAGATTTGTGCTGCGAGTGACGCGCGACGAGATCCTGACTTCTTCATCGTCGCCCGTACGGACGCCCGTGCCGTTGAGGGATTGGACGCCGCGGTGCGACGGGCACGGGCCTATATCGACGCCGGCGCCGACGCGATTTTCCCGGAGGCCCTCGAGTCCGCCGATGAATTCCGCGCGTTTGCCCGGCAACTCGCTAAGGAAGGCGGCAAAGCGCCGCTGGTCGCCAATATGACCGAATTCGGGAAGACGCCCTACCTCAGCGTCGGCGAATTTGAAGATCTCGGCTATCGGCTCGTGCTGTTCCCCGTCACGGCCCTTCGGATGGCGACGAAGGCGATCGAGCAGATGCTGGTTGAGCTGAAAACTCATGGTTCGCAGCGCGACCTGTTGGAGCGAATGCACACCAGGCAACAACTCTACGACCTGCTGCGGTATGCGGAGTATGAGCAACGGGATCGGCAATTTCACTCGACGGATGATGACCATGCCACCAGGTGAGACAGCAAAGACTCCAACATACAGCCCGGGCCTCGATGGGGTCCTTGCCGGGGAGACGGAGCTGTGCCATGTAGACGAAGGCGAAGGGGGACTGAGATATCTCGGGTATGCGGTCAGCGATTTGGCGGAGAAGGCCCGCTTCGAGGAGGTGGCCTATCTGCTGCTCTTCGGCAAGTTGCCGACCCAGAAAGAACTAAAGGATTTCACGACGCAGCTCGCCGCACAATCCGTCCTGCCTGGTCCTGTCGAAACGTTCCTTGGCATGGTTCCTCCTGCTGCGCATCCGATGGACATTCTGAGGACCAGCGTCTCGCTGCTGGGCATGACCGATCCGGATGCCTCCGACAGTTCTCACGAGGCAAACGTCCGTAAAGCGATCCGACTGTTGGCGCAAATCCCGCTCATCATCGCGACTGCGCATCGGCTCGCGAACGGGAAACCCCGCGTGGAGCCGCAAGCTGATCTGAGCTTCGCCGAGAACCTGCTTCTCCTCCTCACCGATCGGAGAGGCGATGAGACGGCCAAAGCAATGGCCCACGTGCTCGACGTGTCGTTCACGCTCTATGCTGAGCATGAATTCAATGCCTCCACCTTTTCGGCCCGCGTGACCGCGTCGACGATGACGGACCTGCACTCGGCTATTACCTCGGCAGTTGGCACGCTGAAGGGACCGCTCCATGGTGGAGCGAATGAGGCCGTCGCAGAGATGTTTCTCGAGATCGAGAGCCACGAGAGGGCGGAGCGATGGGTGCGGGCGGCGTTGGCAAACAAACACCGGATCATGGGCTTCGGACATCGTGTACTCAAGCAAGGCGACTCTCGTTCGGCCATCATTCAACAGCACGCCGAATCGTTGAGCCGGATCTGCGGCGACCGCCGTTGGTACGAGATTGCGACCATCATCGATCGTGTGATGCAGCAGGAAAAAGGTCTCTATCCCAACCTCGATTTCTATACGGCGGCGGCCTATCTCCTGATGGGCATTCCGCGAGAGCTCTACACACCGGTATTTGTCTGTTCACGCATTACCGGCTGGTGCGCGCACGTAATCGAACAGCAGGATCATAACCGGCTGATCAGGCCACGGGCGCTCTACACGGGGCCGACGACGAGGGATTATGTCCCCCTTGATCGCCGTAGCTGAACATATTGCGCAAGCCCGACAGAAGGACGATGGCTTGCCCACGCTCCCATGGAGTTCGTTCGCGGATTTGTACTGCCCATCTGGTTTGTGACCATGCCCGCGCCTCCTCTCACCCGCTGATTTGACGCCTACTTAGTGCATCACAATCCGACACCATTTGTAGACAGGACTTCTCCCTCGCCCTGAAAAGGTGTGACCAATTTTGTGACCAGACACGGTCGGAATGAAAAGGATAGATAGGGAAAAAATAGAATCAATAGAATGCTCCAAGACATCGGTGTTGCAAAAGAAATTGGGGAAACCATTGCAATAGCGAGCTTTGTGAGAAATGGTCTTTTGTCACTCTTAATCAGCGGGCCACCAATGGTAATGGCTGGTATTCACACTATCCCCTTTGGTAAAGACCACCTAACAGGCTGTTGACAAACTACCATGCCCCCTCGGAGATACGTGACCACAGCAGGCCTTGCAGTAGGCCGCAGTGTGAAACAGGCTGAGGTCAAGGTTGAGCGACCTGAGCCGTAACCTTTCAGGAAGCTGGTGGACTTTGTCAACAACCTGCTAATAAACTTCGTACTGTCGAACTGGATAGAGCTATCACCATTCATTGAATCTGCCAGATGAGATGGTTGCGATCATTGGGATGGGGAGCGGGTAGCGAAGGGGACGACGCACTCACAAGGAGGCTGGGTCAATGAGTTGGTTGAGGAGGGAGTTCGGGACTTGCTCAAGAAGTATCAAGAATGAAGGAGGGGAAACCAGTGAAAAATAGAATGGCGGCATTCGGAGTCTGGCTATTTCTTGTTCTGCTGGTACCAGTCAACCTGACCATGGCAGCGGAGGTGAAATTACATATTCCTCCGGTGTTTCAGGAACGCCCTAGTTGGTGTTGGGCAGCCGTTGGAGAGATGGTCTTCAAATACTATTACGTTCCCGCTGCTCATCGGACAGACTATCAATGTGGGATCGTGCAGAGTAGAAACCTTTGCACGGGGATACCGAATTGCGTTGAATGCGATTTCCCGGCTGGCGATGAAGCCACCATGGTGAACATGCTTGAACAGTATCCTTTAATGGCTACGCTGGGCGGGACGGCTGGAGATATTTCGCTTACAGCTCAATCAAAGAGCGGAAGCCTTTCTGAGGCCGAAGTGAAAAACGAGCTGGATCAGGGCCGTCCTATTATTGTTGGAATTTCACCGCCTGGGTTCAAGGTAGATGGAACACCTCAACATATGGCCCTCATAGTTGGCTATGATGATAGCTCCGGCGGCCTGATGCTCACCGTGAATGATCCTTTCCCCTACGAAGACATGCGCTTTCTCTGGATAGGGAACGCATATCTAAGCGCGAGAGCATCAGGAGGAAGTGCTGGCGAATATGAGATCGGTTATGAAGCATTTGGGTTAAGGCTAAAGTGGACCCAGACGATTTACCGGATTACTTGCACAGGCCATGATTGTCCGTCCGACAACCACCAACGTTGCAGATGGCTCCGCTGGGAAAGGCGACCGTGAAGTGACTCAAGCCGTGCTCACGGCATCCTCTGGAGACTTCAAAACTTTAAGAACAGGACATAAAGCTGTCGATGCTGATACCGGTACAACCTGGCAGTCAAAAGTTACCTTTCCCGGGTCCAAGCAGTGCCTGGTGAGGGACAAAGACGACCAGAGTGGAGCTAGGTGGAGTTGCATGTTCAGATTTGCAGACAGGCCAGAAGCCGACAAATCGGCAGAGGATATAGTTAATCGATTGCGCAAGAGCTTGCCTCATGGTTGGATCGGAACGGATCTTGACAAGGACACTGACACAGAGTCTTACACCAAGACAGATAAGTTTTCCGCATATAAACCTGGAAATAACTCGGCTATCAGGGTGTACTTAATTGACACCAAGAAGGATGGACGGGTCAAAATTTATCTTTCTGTGGATAATAATTAGTGTTCTGGCTAAGGCGATGACAGGATCGGGCTGTGGCTTAACCCGGTGTCAACGGAATCGGGGGAAGGGCAGTTTCATTGGCTACTTATGTAACAAGACCGAAGTGGGCCATTTCTTATTCATGCTGTTCGATCGTCATGCGGAACAACCGCCGCATCGCTGGATTCACAGGCCGAGTCCGGAGATATCTTCACGCCTTCGGCTATGTCCTCATCGCGACACTCATGGGTGCATCATTTCTGCGCACGGCAACGGCGGCGACGAATGACGTGCAGGACCGGGTTGAGGACATTGCCGCCCTTGCCAGCAGCGCTCTTATGCTGACAGTTGCCGAAGGCCCCTTTATCATGGGCACCGCCCGCACAAGCCACGAACCCTTCAGCTTCGATCTCCAGTATGACGACACAGAGCAACCACAGCGTCGCGTCTGGCTCCATCAGTATGAGATCGATCGGGATGAAGTGAGCCTGGGAGAGTACTTGCTGTGGCTGCGGCAGCAACAACGCCACCTCCCCGAGGAAGTGCTGAAACTGATCGATCATGTCACGACTATCCATGCCCTGCTGCCCGAGACATTGGCACGTTGGCCGGCACTCTACGTCAGATGGTCTGAGGCCTCGGACTTTTGTCACACACGCGATAAGCGGCTACCGACGGAGGCCGAGTGGGAAAAAGCCGCGCGGGGGGATAGCGGCAATATCTTTCCTTGGGGGCAGAGACCTCCCACGCCCGCGTTGGCGATGTTCGGGCAGTATCACGTCCACGAGATTCCCATCGTGGCCTCCGTCGATAGTGGCGAGGCGGGCCGAAGCCCCTATGGCCTGCATCATATGGCAGGGAACGCGGCCGAGTGGGTCGAAGACTGGTTTGGCATCGACTACTATGCCACCATGCCGGATCGCAACCCCCACGGACCTGCCAACGGCCGATACAAGGTGGTGCGCGGAGGATCGTGGAAGAGTGCGCCGACTTTGTTGCGAACGGCCACCAGAAACGGGGCATCGCCTGATCAGCGCGCCGCGACCATTGGTTTTCGCTGCGCGCGATCCGCGCGATAGCGGAAGCTGACTGTAGCCTATGAGAACTTAGATGGTCCAGACTTGCCTACTGATTGCGATGGTGATGAGCCTTGGCATGGCGACCCAGGCTTCCCTTGCCGCTCCGTCGGGGCATGAAGAACGCGCATGGAACGTCTATACGAATGCCCGTTTCGGCTTCTCCGTCCGTTATCCTGAAAACTGGCGTCTTGGAAATCCGATACCGAATGGGATCGGCGTGACGCTCTACCCTCCTATCGACAACAGCCTCGTCGCATTATCCGGCCACATGAATGTCTTGGAGGGCAAGAGCCAGGACGGACGGCAGACACTCGACGAATTTGCCGCGGCCCATCGCCGCATTATTACGGAACTCTACGGCAAGAAAACGATCACGGTGAAGTGGCGACAGGATCAGGAGATGTCGCTGGCAGGATTTCCCGCGAAACAATTGACATTCACGTATTCGGATGCCACGCACGGCGGCATGATCGAACGCCACATCTTTTCACTCGGCCGCAACGAAGGTCGCGGGATACGAATCAAAGTGCCTCTCTCGGCAGAAGAACGAGTGATGCCGACGATCACGAGAATGCTGGAGACCTATCAGCCGGGGCGAGATCAGAACGCGGTCAGTCCTTTGATACCGAAACCCGATTCTCCCTAGCAGGATGCTGAAAAAGTCTGCCAGCGGCGTTCTCGCATCGCTCAGAGGATCAACGTTGAGGAGAGGCTTCTCGGAGGTCGGAAGCACTGGAGGAGATTTTCCGTTCGCCAAGATCCATTCAAGGGGCGAACGGCCCGCACGAAGTGCGGTATGTACC
Source organism: Nitrospirota bacterium (assembly GCA_963775905.1). Classification (GTDB taxonomy): domain Bacteria; phylum Nitrospirota; class Nitrospiria; order Nitrospirales; family Nitrospiraceae; genus Palsa-1315. The sequence continues at coordinate 32,316 of CAVZKI010000015.1, forward strand.
TCCTCGCCTCTTCGCTCGCTGCGGCCTTGCCTGCGGAACGGCGCGTCTTGGCGCGCCGGGGTCGGGTGGGTGAGAACCGTAGCCTTTTTGAGCATCCTGGGGCTATTGTGACATCGGTGCCATAAAGAAGATTCCAACGGCAGTTTGTGTATAAACCGAGTTATTCCCGCAGCCCGCTAGGCTGCACCGCACTCATGAAGCGAGACGCTGAGACTGGCGAGAAATGCACGACGGGTAAAGCAGGCTGAAGACTGAAGTGTTCGGAACTTCGAACCCCGACCTTCAGCCTTCGGGTTGTGCTTGTCGCGCGCTGCCCGCCACTATGCGCCACCATCCCGTAGCGCATTCAGATGTTCATCGCCCCTCCCTCGCCGCCGCACGGGCTTTAGTGGCAGGGTTCAAGCTGGCTCCTGGATCGACCTATTTACTGCTGCCCCTCCCCCCACATCTTACGTCAGCTACTGTTGCGTCTCCACTGGCGGGTTCGCCCTATCCAATCGTTGCGGGAGTTCGAATAAGAACGGAGATTGCTCGGTGAAGATAAGATGGCGAAACTCCTCCGACCACTTACCCTGCTTGCTCACTGTCTTCACCGGAAACCGCTGAACCTTGGTCACCCATTGATAGTATTGCCGAGTTCCACCATTCTCTGCGACAGTGACTTCGAACAGTTCGGTTGGATAGCCGTTCAGCGTCTGGTCACCGACGAATTCGCGCGAGAGTTCCCCTTCCATCGTCTCGCTCACCGCCAACCGATGCTCGTCGGCTATCGGCATCTCGAGATACTGCCGCCGCCTGGACAAAATTAGCCAGGAACTGTGGCGGTCCATCCTCACAATGATGATGCTGGCACCCCCTTGCGGTTGGGCCAACTCGAACCGCCAGCGATCGTCCTTGGCATTGACATGAGCCGTCACAACCTTCTTCCCGCTCTTGACGATCCGCTCGGCGGAAAAATCGAGCGCCGCCGCGTCATCAGCCATGACGACGAGTGCGAATGCCGCCAGCCATCCCAAGCACCACTGAGACTTTTCCCTGTGCCCCCTCTTTCCCATGTGGTGGTTCTACCGCACGGCTGAGCCCCCCTTCAAGAGGTTCTCCCCTCCTATCCGAAAGGAGGAATATCCCCGTGTCCTCGTGCAGGCCACCACATAACCATGAAATATCACGGCGTTCGACAGGGCGCTCCGGGCTGCTAAACTTGTTGCATGCATGCGAAAACGTCACGCAGACCACTCACACCACACCAGCCGTTCTTTAAAAAAGGAGCACGCTCCATGCCGTTGAAATCGAGCACACCAATGACCACCCTGTCCTCCTACTGTGTCGCCGTTCTCTGCCTCGCACTAACGGCCTGTGCGGGAGGGTACTATACCTCGAAGGTCAACGGGGAGAAGAAAGTCTACCGTGTCGATGAGCAAGGGACCAAGACCCTTGTGTACGAGACAGACCCAAACGGGCAAACGACGATTCACGATACCCAGGACCCGATGGCCAAACGGCAAGTCGTGGCTCAGGAGATGGCCGAGCAGATTCGGGCGCAAAAAGCAGTGCGGCTTGAGACTCTTGGCTCCGCTCCCAAACGGCGGCCACAGGACCCGATTTATGTGAGTCTGGCCCCTCCGGTTCTGGATGGCAAGATGCAGCAGGCGGAAAGATCAAAGGGCGCGGTCGCACAACAAATTCGCAACGAGTTCACTTCCGACCCCATCATCAAACTCGTCGAAGAAGGCCAGAACACGACACGGCTGCGGAAACCCAGTGCTACTCCCTCGATTGCCGACGTCGAAGTATCCTCCAAGGTGTCTATTAAGGAAGTCTACGGCGTGAACCGCCAGACCGGCAAACCCGGCAAGATGGTCGCGGTCGTATTCGAAGCCACCATCATCTCCCAGGTCCCGCCTGCTTCATATACCGTCTCAGAATCCGGCCATATTTTGAAAAATGTGGAAGTCTCCAAACGTTTTGCCAAGCAAGTCAAACAGGTCATTGTCGAAAAGATCGGCCCAGGCATCCCCGCCCATTGATCCGCTGTCTCCTCCATCAGCAGGCCGAGGGTTCCGCCTCGCCGTGACTGCAAACCGATAAGACGTAAAACGTAAGGCGTGAGGGGTTAAATTGACCTTCCCACTGAAAATTACACCATTGGCTAGGAAGCTCAACTGTGCTGTCATGGGCCCAACGGAGGAGGCCTATGACCAGAAACCGCCATACCGAGGAGCAGATCATCGCCGTGTTGAAGGATGCCCAGGCCAGGGTCAGTGTTCAGGACCTGTGCCGGAAGCACGGCATCTCGGATGCCACACCCAGGCGCATCCAGCACGATATCGATTACTCCGATTTCTTGTTTTTCTGCTCAGATACATGCGCCTGGGTCTGGTGAGTTTGGCCAACAGGGCATCTCTTATTCAGCGGGCCATAGGTTCAACCCCTATACGGCCCATCAAAATTAACAACTTACAAATCTAATCTTCCGCAGATCTACACAGTGTAGACGCCGTGTAGACAGATGAAAGGCCATTATTTTTCCGCTGCTGGCACTCTAGTTTTCTCCCGCTTCGAGACTCCCCGGTGTAAAAGAGTTCTTGCAATGCTCGGCTCACATTGAAAGACTACTGACGATTTCTTCAAAGTCGCCTCCGCTTTGAAAGTCGCTTTGCATTTTGAGTTTCACGTACCTCTTTCGCTCGGGCTCGTTCGGGAGATCCTGCGCGGTTGATGAAAGGAGCCCGTGGCGATCATGCAACGCCGGGAGATTCTCGCCGCAGCCAGAACTGGATTGGTCCGTCAGGAAGCGCCCTCGAAACCGCCACATCCTGTTACTGTCAACCCTGCTGTAAAATCAACGGTCGAGCGTGAAATCAAACTGGCGGTCGATGACCATTTCCGTCTGCCCCCTCTTGCCGGCACCCCACTGCCGCGACGGCTGCTGACCTCGACCTACTACGACACCTCCCAGTACAACCTGGCCCACGCGGGGATCACCCTCCGCCATCGAGTCGAGCGCGGGAAACAGGCCTGGCAACTGAAACTCCCTCTGATGAAGGACCGGCAGGAAATTGAACTGGTCGATCGGCGGCCTACTCCACCCAGAACCTTTCGCGATCTGCTCTTGCTCCATCTCGGACGGCGGCGGCTCATGCCGGTGGCGACCTTGCGGGTCTGGCGATCAGGCGTTCGCGTGCACATGGACAATGCTCCTGTCGCAGACGTCACGCTCGACCACGTGGCGGTCGTGAAGCACGGAGCGGTGCTGCAGCGCTTTCGAGAACTCGAAATCGAACAGGTGAACGGGAAGGACAGCACGCGCCACGACCTCGAACGGCAGCTCCGTCGAGCGGGAGCCGAAGATCATGACGGACGCCCTAAGCTATTTCGCGCACTTTCTTTGGTGGCTCCCGGTCCTGAGCCACCGCCGGCATCGGATGCGCCGGTGGTGGCTCATGTGAAGTGGGCCCTCGCACGTCATGTCCGATGGCTGCTTGCGCATGACCCAGGCGCCAGGCTCGGAAGGGAACCCGAAAGCCTGCACCAAATGCGTGTGGCCACGAGACAATTGCGAGCCGTCCTGCGCGCGGCCAAGCCCCTGCTGGTTGCTGAATGGGCTGACTCGTTGCGGGATGAGTTGCGCTGGCTCGGCCAACTGCTGGGACCGGCTCGCGACCTCGACGTCCAACTCGCCTATTTCCGTGAGGAATCTGCCTCGCTGGATGCACGAGACCGCCGGCCTCTGACACAATTCCTCACCCATCTGGAAGCCCAGCGGAACAATGTTCAGGAGGCCCTGTTGAATGAGCTGAAGAGCGAGCGGTATCTTGACCTCATCAGGCGGCTCCAGCAAGCGGCGCTTGACCCGACCGCCGTCGAATCCACCATAACATTGCACGACCTCGCCAAGCAGGAGTTCACAAAGTTGCGAAACGCGATTCGCCAGGCCGGTCACGCCCCCAACAATGCCACCATCCACGAGACCAGGATTAAAACCAAACGGGCCCGTTATGCCGCCGAACTCGCGGAGCCGACGGTCGGCAAGCCGGCCACACGCTTCATCAACAAAGCCCGCGTCGTGCAGGACGTCTTAGGTATGCACCAAGATGCCATTCAAGCTGAAGCGCATGTGCGGGCATTCCTCAAGCAATCGGCCAGCGCGCGGGCCGCCTTTGTCGCCGGACGCATGGTCGAACGCCAGCGCCAACGTCGAGGGAAAGCCAGGGAAAATATGCAGCGGCTCTTGCGTGGGCTCTTAAAGCGAGGCGAGAAAGCTTGGGGATAAGATTGACGGGATGCGCGACGAGCGGAAAGGGCGGGACGGGCGAGACGCGAGGGTTCTTCTAGGGTTGACCGAAGGACCGCACGTATTGCAGCACCTGCCAGGCTTCTTCTTCCGTCAGTACGAGCGGAATGAAGGGAGCCATGGCCGTTCCCTTGCTGCCATTCTTCAAAACCCAGAACAGTTCCCCATCGGTTCGAGCGGCTTGCCAAGCTTTATCGGTGAAATTTCTCGGTAAGGGGCCTTTCAGACTCCCCGGTGCAATATCTGCTCCAAGCCCTTTCCCATCCGCCCCATGACAAGTCTTGCAGAAGGCTTTCCCTTCATACAGCGCTTTGCCTTTCGCAATCATCTCCTCGCTGGCAGGGAATGGATTCGTCACGGCGCGGGCCGCTTCGATCTGGTCGCGTGGCACGCGCGGGCGCAAGACAGCTGGGTCAGCCGCCCACGTCAGGCCCCCGACAAGTAGGAAGCACCCAACCGACAGCGAAGCGATTAACACGATCCTGACTCGACTGCTCATGGCGAAAGACCCTTCTTTGGGCGAGATGGAGACAGAACGAGGAGAACGTGGTGCCACGCTCTCCCCGCCGCATCCACAGTCTGCGCCTACTGCTTCCGATGCTTGTGTCCGACAGATGTCGGGTGGCCGACCACACCGTTGGGCGCTTTGGCTCCATCCGGCCAGAGATGGAAGATAATCCCGTCTGTCTTGGCCGCAACCGCGGCAACTTCCTTGGCTTGGGCTTCCGGCATATCGAGAACCTGGACGCGGCCCGTGGCGATCTCGACTTCGTGGTCATGATAGTACTTGTTCCAGGTTTTCAGCGGTATTTGCGTACGCGAGACGGTCTTGGAGACAAAATACTCGACATCCGTGAGCCGCGCGTTAGGATCGGTCGATTCAAACAACAGACACTGCAGGACTTCTGGAGAAATCCCCTTGCAGTAGTGATGGTACGGGCCATGCACCGTGCCGTCTTCAAATTTGTGCGGGGCCATGACATGAATATTAAAGCCATCGGCCGGGCCTGGCTTCTTCTCCGCTGCTGGAGCGGCTGGAGCCGGGGCGTTGTCCTGAGCAAACGCAGCTCCCATGGATAACACAGCGAAACTCAACACAGATGCGATACTCAGCGTTCGAATCATGAAATCCTCCTGGGGTTAGGGTGAATGGGAACCGATTAATGCTACGAGCGTTCCCACGACACAGATTAGAGCCACCACCATCGCAAAGGATTCGCGAAATGTTACCGGAGTTCCCTCTTCCTTTTTAGGGAAACAGCTCCTGAATTTCCAATTTGCGAGGAGGAAAAATGTGTCAGGTTCGCTTGACGGTCGATTTCATCAAACTGTCTGCCTGCGGAGGCGAGAATCCCTGGTATCCTCTGTGGCGCTCCGTGAGTTCAAGTACGGAAAATGGCTGAGCGTCCACCATTTCAGGCTCCGTGAAGATTTGCCGTAACTGGCCACCGCGGGCGCCGACGATCTGGCCGGCAAAGACCACCCCTTCTGCCTTCAACCGTTCAATCGCCTGCTCGATGTCTTCCACGCGCACCGCCACATGATGAAATACCTGATCGCCGAATGTTTTGACCCAACCAGGGATGATGCTGGTGCGGCCCCGATCATCGGGATAGGCTTGATCCACGAAGAGCGCGGGGTACCCAACCTTCCGATAGACCTTCGCGTACCAGTCTTCATACTCGATCGTTTCGCTGTACCCATACCCGAGCCTCGTGAATTCCTCCGCACGCCGGTCGATATTCAGCGTCCGCAGCGTCAGATGGTCTGCAACCGGATAGAAGCCGACTCCCGCCTTGTCCAGCGAGTCCCGCAGCACCTTGGCTGCCCGATTGCGCGACACATAGTCCTCAATCATTCTGGCGATCAGTGCATCCAACTCGACGCCTGGTTCCATGGTCCACGCTCCTTATTGGTCAAGCACGGACATTATGAGCCGAACTGAATGCCCTGGGCCAACGGCAAATCGTCACCCCAGTTGGTCGTGTTCGTCTGCCGCCGCATATAGGATTTCCAGGCATCCGAGCCGGCCTCGCGCCCTCCACCGGTTTCCTTTTCACCTCCAAAGGCGCCGCCGATTTCCGCTCCTGACGTACCGATGTTCACATTGGCGATCCCGCAGTCGCTGCCGGCAGTGGATGTGAACCGCTCGCTGCTCCGCACGTCGGACGTAAAAATCGCAGAAGACAAGCCTTGAGGTACCGCATTCTGTAACGCGATGGCGTCGTCAAGCACCTTGAAGGGCATGACATAGAGAATCGGCGCAAAGGTCTCGCGCTGGACGATGGGCCAATGGTTCTCCGCTTTCACGATGGTCGGTTCCACGAAATAGCCAGGCTGACCCAGTACCTGCCCCCCGTAGAGGACTTTCCCTCCCGCCTGCTTTACCTCTTCGATAGACTTCCGATAGGCCTCGACAGCAGCTCGATCGATCAGCGGACCCATGAGCACGCCTGGCTCCAATGGATTGCCGATGCGGATCTGCCTGTACGCCGAGACAAGCTTCGTGACCACTTCATCGTAACGAGACGCATGGACGAACAGCCGTCTGGTCGTCGTGCAACGTTGGCCGGCGGTGCCGACCGCGCCGAACACGATGGCGCGAATCGCCAGGGAGAGGTCCGCCGTCTGATCCACAATGATCGCGTTGTTCCCACTCAGTTCCAAAAGCGTCCGCCCCAGCCGTTGCGCGACCGTCGAGGCCACAGCTCGACCGACCGGTACGGACCCCGTGAACGAGATCAACGGCAATCGACAATCCTGGACCAACGTCTCCGCGATGGTCTTCTCGGCCGTCACGATCAGTGAGAAGACCCCTCGGTAGCCCTGTTGCTCCATCACTCGGTTGCAGAGGTGCTGCACCGCAATCGCGCACAGCGGCGCTTTTGGCGAAGGCTTCCACACAACCGTATCTCCGGCAATCGCAGCCAGGAAGGCGTTCCAGGCCCAGACCGCTACGGGAAAATTGAAGGCAGTAATCACGCCGACCGGTCCGAGCGGATGCCATTGCTCCGACATTCGATGCTGCGCCCGCTCGGAATGCATCGTCGTTCCATACAACATGCGCGACTGGCCCACGGCAAAGTCTGCCATATCGATCATTTCCTGAACCTCGCCGTCCCCCTCCGCTTTGATCTTGCCGACTTCGAGAGACACCAGCGAGCCAAGCAGGTCCTTATGTTCCCGCAACGCGGCGCCGATCAACCGGACGAGTTCTCCCCGCTTGGGAGCCGGGACAAGCCGCCATTGCTGAAATGCCGCAATGGACTCCCGCACGATGTGCTTATAGTCATCGGCTGAACAGGCACGAATTTGCGCGATCATCTCGCCGGTCGCCGGATTCACGGACTCCAGCAGCGATGTGTTCTCGCCAGAGGCCCACCAATGGGTCCCAGTGCTGCCACCGGCGTTGATAGCGCTCAAGCCCAATCCCTTGAGAATCTCCGCGATGGACATCATCGGTAGCAGGCTCCAAACCGATTCTTGAGCACGTCTTGTAACGGAAACGATTCCTGGGTCACAAATCCCCTGTACTGTTTAGGTGCCGCAAGCACGAGATCGGCTACGGCACAGAGGCTCGAGGCGGTGGTCACTTGAATGGCGGACCACAGTTTCCCTTTAATACATTGGGGATAGATCTTCTTCACATAGTTCTCCTCGAACAAGGCGCCTTCCCTCATCCCCATTACAGAGGCATAGATCAGCACGACATCCTGCAGTGTCTGGGGAATCGCCTGTTCGAGAATTCGTTTGAGCGTCTCGCGATCTTCATTCAGCTTGAGATCTTTCATCAAGAGGTGAATTTTCTCGCAATGGCCTGGATACCGCAGCGTCTTGTAGTTCATGGTCCGGACTTTCCCCGCATAGGTATCGGCCAACGTTCCCAATCCTCCGGAGGTGTTGAACGCTTCGTACAGGAGTCCATCCACCTCGATCGTCTCATACCCTTCGAGGGGCAGGAGGGGCACCTTCTCCCCTCCCTCAATTCCGTAACAGATGTTGCCGTACTCGTTGATCAGGCCATCGGTGGACCACGTCAGTGAATACTTGAGGGCGTTACTGGGATGAACCGGCAAGGCTCCGACCCGCATTTTGACCGTATCCACCGTGTCGAAATGGGTGATCAAGTCTTGCGCCGCAATGCTGATGAAACCAGGGGCCAGACCGCATTGCGGCACAAAGGCTTGCGGTGAGTCGGTGCTCAGGACTTTGACCTGATTTGTGACCTCGACGTCCTCTGTCAGGTCAAAATAGTGAAGCCGGTGTTTCCGAGCCAATCCTGCTACAACGGGGTTGCAGAAATACGGGAGGCTCGACAGGACCGCATCGAATCGATGCGCCGTCATGTAAGCGCTGATGGAGTCGGGATGTCGGACGTCGAGGAGCAGGGGCGTCACTCGCGAAAGACCGAGGTCTTCGACGAACCGCTTGGGGGCGTCGAGGCTGATGTCACCGAGACAGACCTCATAGTCCCCGCTTTCTGACAAGAGGCAGGCAACCAGGGATCCGATCTTTCCAGCACCCAGGACGAGCACACGATGCATGACAGACCTCACTTACCATCAGTATACTCCCGCCCTAGCAGGCTCAGGAAAGCTTTTTTGCATGCGAAAACTCCGATGGTCCGCACGTCTGCCTGCGACGAGCTCAGTCGAGCGAGTCATGCCCGTCTGTCTGGTTATCTGGTTGATCTGGTTTGATTTGTTCATCGGTTAGTCTCGTTCAACCAAACAAACAAGACAAACCAAATAGACCAAATACAGTCTTCTTCCTGGCAGACTGTTTAGCATCCCTAGACCAAGCATCTGACGAGGAGAGGATCTGACGAGAGGGATCAGGCCCGCTACCGTGGGAATAGTCTGAACATTCCGACAAGGGTAAACCGGTGAGGGCGCCAAATATCTTGGGCGAAAAATGGTCTAATGCATTGATTTTGCTGCATATATCAGCCGTGAAGCGGGAGAGGAGTTTGTGATAGGCTAACACACTATCAGGAGCAGCGGTTATGTTGCGCATGCCTTCTCGAGTCGTGTTCCCCTTCGGCTACCGGATCTCCGTGCACCAGATTTCCGATACAGAGATGGACCGTCGGGACCCCAATGCGGACGGCATCTGGGACGATGCCACCAAAACAATTTATCTTCGTAAGCGTTTACCCGTGACTAGACGGCGCTACATTCTTGCCCACGAACTTGGCCATGCCTGGCTCGACTGGCAGCATCGGCATCTCGATAACGGCAAAGCCAAAACTTAGCAGGATGCTGAAAAAGTCCGCCAGCTTCGTTCTCGGCTCCTCGAAATCCTCAACGTACCCCGAGGGTACGCCTCCGGTTTCGACTCGCCTGCGGCCTTGCTGGACGTCCTTTTTGAGATCCTGCGATGTACTGCACCATCGCCAAGACTTGCATCGCATGTCCTCACGACAATAGTTTCTCCGCAGTCTGCTCGTTGTTCCGCTAGCTAGTCTTGGCCCCGGCTAACTTCAGCACCACAGCCCATTCCGCCTCCGTCACCGGCTGGACCGAGAGGCGGGAACCTTTTTGCAACAAGACCATGCCCTTCAGCTTAGGTTCCTGCCTTAATCGGTCGAGCGGCAGACTGGTCTTGAACGTCTGACGATACCGGATATCCACCATATCCCACCGTGGAGCAGAGGGAACACTGGCCGGGTCATAGTGGTGGCTGGTCTTGTCGAACTGCGTCTCGTCGGGATAGGCCGTCCGCACGACCTCCGCAATCCCCACCACAGCCGGCGGCTCGGCACTACTATGGTAAAAAAGCACTTGGTCGCCGACGGCCATCGCACGCATGAAGTTGCGCGCCTGATAGTTCCGCACTCCATCCCAACAGGTGGTCTGCTTTGGAGATCGTGCAAGATCCTCGATCGAAAAGACGCGTGGTTCCGATTTCATCAGCCAATAGCGGCGTCCTTGTGTCATCGCATCACCTCGCTCTGCTTGTTCATTTGGTCTGTTCGGTCTGTCTGGTCTGTCTGGTTTGTTTAGTCTGTCTGGTTTTCTTGGTTGAACGAGACCAACCAGATGAACCAGACAGACCGCAGACGAAGAGGACGAACTGATTGAGTATCCTGCTTAACGACCAGGCGGTGCGGGAGAAGGACCGAGACGGTACAGGCCTCCTCTGTGATCAACCACATAGACTTCGCCCGCTTCGTCTTCGCCGAACGAAGAAATCCGCATTCCGCTCTTTCGAAGCACTCGCGGCTCACTGCCTGCAGCTATGCCATTCCCAACAAGAACAGCAAAGAGTTCTCCGCTGCAGTAGTCCCCGAATAGGTAGTTCCCCTGGAGCGCAGGGAAAATCCGGCCTCGATAGACATAGCCTCCGGTCACTGAACATCGGCCTTGGTCATGGCCGTACTCGGAAATCGGCATGATCAACCCCTCAACCTGACAGTCCTTCTCCGGGAGGAAGCAATGCCTTCCCTCCATAATACGCCAGCCGTAGTTGCCTCCTCGCGTGACGAGATCGATCTCTTCCCACTTGTGCTGCCCGACGTCGGCAAGCCAGAGCGCTCCTGTTTCACGATCGAAGGAGAATCGCCAGGGATTCCGAACCCCGGAGGCAAAGATTTCAGGACGGCCACCTGCGTGCGCGAATGGATTGTCCGATGGAATGGTATAGGGCGGCGGGCCGTCCACATCGATTCGGAGAATTTTCCCCAGCAGCTCAACTGGGTTCTGTGCGCGATTCTGCGGATCGCCGCCTGATCCGCCGTCGCCTCGACCGATATACAGAAGCCCATCCGGTCCAAACGCCACCATACCACCATTGTGATTCGCATACGGCTGAAGCACGACCATCAGCGCACGTTCCTCGGTCGAGGCCTGTAGACTCAGGCCCTGCCGACGATACTCGGCGAGGACCGTGGCGCCATCATCGCGCCTGGTATAGTTCACGAAAAATCGGCCGTTCTTCCGGTGGTTCGGGTGAAACGCCAGCCCGAGTAACCCGCGCTCTCCCCCCGACAAGACTCGATTCGTGATGTCCAGAAATGGCTTATCCTGAAGGATGCCCTGCACGATGACCCGAATCGTTCCAGACTGCTCTACGACAAAGAGCTGCCCGGACCCATCGCCTGCATGGGTCAGATAGAGCGGCGACTGAAGACCTTGGGCAACCACTGGCACGAGATCGACCTCCGGCTCCGTCGCACGATCACCTATCTCAGCCGCTCCCACAGGCCAACACAGCATAAGCCACAGAAGCAGCGTCCCGGAGCCACCGGACATGATTGCACACTTCATTGATCGCTCCCCCTAGCCAGGATTATTTATGAATTCTGTCGCGAGGCGTTCGAGACCGAAGCCCACCGGGGCTTCTCGCAATTGAGGCCGATGGAGGTGAACTGGCAGTCCGTCGAGGAGGCCGAACGAGAATCGCCCCGCCGGACTAGAGGGTCGGAGAACGTAGCAGGTATTCATAAATAGTCGAGCTAGCCTGAGGTCTCGATAACGGCGAGCAGCGCGCGATAGGTCAACTCTCGAACCCTGGCCTTCGACCGCGGCTGGTCGCTGCTGTTCATCTCCAACCACACGCGTTCCGTCACCTGGGCGCTGGCGTCGTTGCAGAGCCCCCACATCTGGTGGAGAAACCCGTCCGGCAATCCGACTTGCACCCCTTCGGATTCGATGCGATCGTCCAGAATGGCCAACAAATCTGACAGCGCCTGATCCGACCGATAGGGCGTAGCGGAAAAGCCAAAGGAGGCATGGGCCGCCGTCTCCTGCTTCGCCTGCTCGACCAGATCCCGCATGTACTCTTTGAGTAAGCCCACCACATGACCGGACAACGCCATGCCGTTCTCCTTTGCCCACATTATGCGGATATGCAGGAGAGGGAGCAAGAACCGCCGCGCCTGCTGAACTAGTATGGCGTTGGAAAAACCCTTGTGGACCCGAGAAATAAGAAGCTCGAGAGAGTCACAGATGTCTCCAGCAGACTGCAGGCTGTTCAAAAAGTCTGTCCAGCAAGGCCGCAGGCGAGTCGAAACCGGAGCGTACCCTTGGGGTACGTTGAGGATTTCGATGGGCCGAGAACGAAGCTGGCGGACTTTTTCAGCAGCCTGCAGGGCCGTGCGGTTGACCAGCCATCGAACGGTTCTCTATGATGCCGACAAGAAAAGGCACGAGGCGAAGGGTTGTGATGGTCGAACGATTTGAGGTGGCGCTGAATACCCCCGCCGGACGGCTGACCACGGCCATCGACGTGCCGACGGGATTCATCCCCATCACCTCGATTGTCCCGGTCACACGCCGCCTGGGGGAGGAAGCCGCACAGGCTGGAAGTCCAGCATGCCATCGAAACAGGCCAGACCATTTCATGCCGGATGGGCTGCGCCGCCTGTTGCCGCATGCTGGTTCCGCTCTCCGCGCCGGAAGCGTTCGCGCTGCGAGAGTATGTGGAGCAGCTGCCGATGGATCGACGAACCCATCTGCTCAACCGCCTCAGCGACACGAAGGATCGAGTGAGGCGCGAGGGTTTGTGGGATCGGCTCAACGACGTTGCAGAGGCCTCCAGGCCTGTGCCGGATGAAGAACTCGACCCGATCAACCGGTCTTACTACGCGTTAAGGATTCCTTGTCCCTATTTGGAGAACGAAATGTGTTCGATTTACGAGGCACGGCCAGCCGCCTGCCGGGAACTCCTCGTCACCTCACCGGCGGAACTGTGTCAGGATATGGTGCAGAATCCGGTCACACCCCTGCCGGTCTCGATGCGAATTGGTTCCATCCTGGGACTGGTCTGGGGAACATTGACCGGCTCTTCTCCTCGATTCATCCCGCTCCCGATGGCCTTGGAGTGGGCCGAGCGGCATGAAGAGGAATCCCGACGGACCTGGCCCGGCTCGTCCCTCTTGGACCAGGTCCTCGACAACATGTGGCGGTTTCTGAGCCAGGAGTTTCAGAAGAGGTGATGTGTGAGAGGTGATTACTTGTCACATTGGCATGGCACATGACGCCAAAGGAGAAACGCGAATGCACAAACCCGTGATTGCTTGTTTGGATCTGGAAGGAGTGTTGGTACCGGAAATCTGGATCAACGTCGCGCTCAAGACCGGCATCGACGAACTAAAAATTACCACCCGCGAGATGCCGGATTACGATGCCTTGATGACACGGCGCCTGGCCATCCTGGATCAGCACAAGCTCACCATTCACGATATCCAGGGCGTCATCGACAAGATGGGCCCGCTGGAAGGCGCCGTTGACTTTGTCGCCTGGCTCCGCGAGCGATGCCAGGTGATCATCTTGTCCGATACGTTCTATCAGTTCGCCCAACCGCTGATGCGCCAGCTGGGATTCCCGACGCTCTTTTGCAACCAGCTGGAGATCGATCAAGCCGGCCGCATCGTCAGTTACCATATGCGGATGCAGAACCAGAAGAAACACTCGGTGGCCGCGTTCAAATCACTCAACTTCCACGTCCTGGCCGCCGGCGATGCCTACAACGACACCGCCATGTTAGGAGAAGCCCACGCGGGATTCTTTTTCCGTCCTCCGGATCACCTTCCCAATGAGTTCCCGCAGTTTCCGGTGACGAGGACGTACGGGGAGCTGCAAGCCTGCTTCGCACGGGCAGGAAATTTCAGATAGCGAGATAGCTTTCAGCCTTCAGCCTCTCAAAAAATTCCTCCCATTATTTATCTCCGTTCACGACTTCAAGCACTCGCCGGCCATAACGTTCTGCCTTCAGAGCGCCGATGCCGGGAATTTCCAACAGGGCAGCGGGCGTCACGGGCTTGTGGCCGGCAATGGCCTTCAACGTCTTGTCGTGAAAAATCACAAAGGCCGCGACGCCTTCTTCCTCGGCAAGCTCCGTGCGGAGTTGCCGGAGACGTTCAAAAAGCTGCGGGTCCGCCGGCGATGCTCGCGGGGCAACCACAGACGTGGCCCTCTCGCGGGACGGCTGCTTCACCGGTGAAGCAGGCTGATGCGCCTCTGCATGCTTCAATACCACTGCACTGATCCCTTGCAAGACCCCTTGTCCTTTGCGCGTCACATCAAGAGTGGGATACTCCGTGCCTTCGACCTGAAGATAGACTGAGTCGATCAGATCCTTCACCAAACCGGTCATAGACAGCTTCGTACGAGTGCGACACATTCCGTATGTCGGGCAGTCTTCCGCGCCATAGGCCTGCATCGCTTTCGAACGGCTTCCGCGAAGGATCTCGACAATTCGACTCACGCCGAACCGTCCCCTGCACCAAGAAACAGTCTCCAAGATGGCCTTCGCGGACTCGGCATCATCGTGGGAGACCTCCCTACTCGGCTGCCGCACCGGCGCGACGCAACGGTCACAAAGGCCGCAAGGGCCTAGGGCCCGCTCGTCTTCATCGCTGAAGTACTCAAGAATCGCAAGCTGCCGGCAGGTCGGCACCGACACGTACCCCAGCATTTCTTGAAGTAGAGTCTTCATCCGCTTGGCACGCTCGGCGCCTTCAGAATCTTTTGACGCCAGCTGAATGAAGTATTCCTGCGTGGCCAGATCGCGCTCATGAAACAACAACCAGCAGGCAGCGGGTCGTCCGTCGCGGCCGGCCCGCCCGACTTCCTGGTAATAGGCCTCCACACTTCCCGGAATGTCGAAATGGACGACCAGCCGGACATCCGACTTATCGATGCCCATGCCGAAGGCATTCGTCGCAGCCAGAATCCTGACAGTCCCTCGGCGAAAGTCATCATGCACAAGCCGCCGCTCCTCATCCGAGAGACCGGCATGGTAATAGCCGACCGACTGGTGAGACTGGCCCAGCCATTCTGCCACCTCTTCGACCGCCCGGCGCGTGGCGCAATAAACCAGGATCGTGCCTCTCTCCGTCTCACGAACCAGACGCTCCAATACCGCCAGTTTCTCCTGGCGGGACTGGCAAAGACGAACAGACAAAGCAAGATTCGGTCGTCGGAACCCCGCGACCAATTTGAGGGGATCACGGAGCGACAACCGTTTGCACAGATCCGTCTGCACACGGGCCGTGGCGGTGGCAGTCAGGGCCAGGCAGGGAGGATTGGTGAGTTCCTGGCGAAGGCGACCGATCTTGAGATAATCGGGTCTGAAATCGTGGCCCCACTGGGAAATGCAGTGCGCTTCATCGACCACCAGCAGTGAAACCCACAGCGTCCGCAAGAGCTGGAGAAACCCCTCATGCTGCATCCGTTCCGGTGCCAGATAGAGCAACTGAAGCCGCTTCTGATTGAGATCCTGGATCACGCGGTGCTTTTCAGAGCCCGTGAGGCCCGAGTGAAACGCCGCCGCCTTGATGTTTCGCTGTCTAGACTTGCCACCTGATCTTGCATGAGTGCGATGAGCGGAGATATGACCAGGGTCAACCCGGGTAAGAGGGTTGCAGGAAATTGATAGCAGAGCGACTTGCCCTGCCCAGTCGGCATGACCGCCATCGCATCGCGTCCAGCCAACACGGCGCGAACGACCTCCTCCTGGCCAGGCCGAAACTTCGCAAAGCCGAACTGTTCGCTGAGCTGTCGAGTGAGATCGTCCACGATGAGGTTAATCGGAAAGCGGGATGGTGGTGAAGCGTGACAACGAGCAGAGTATAGACGACTGACCCACGACGGGCAAGCCGCATGAGCCGGTATTTAGCGATCAGCCCTCAACTTTCAGCATCAGACCGGAACAGCCTTTATGAGTGGATACGCCGAACTTTGACTTATGTGCACATCTGGTTAACAGAAATACACTTTGCAGGATGTTCAAAAAGGCCAGACTTCTTACCCGCCCAACCCTGGCGCGCTACTTCACCCGCCCGCCCTGAGTCTGCCAAGACAGCCTCTTCGCCCAGGGACGCGCCTTATCCCAGACAAGGCCACAACGAGCTCTCACTTTTTAGGGGTGGCTGGGATGATCCCAACTGCGCGCAATATTCCACCCACCCAGCCCTCAGCACGCCAAGACGCGCTATTATCCCGAGCGAGGGCCTTCCAGAGCTCCCGCTATCTCCCTTTTGAGGAGTGGCCAAGGCTGCCCTCAACTGCGCGCATCGAACGAGCACCGTTTCACCGTGCGCGTTCTGCGAGCAAAGAGGGTACCTGGCCGCTCCTTCCCCATCCTTCCGAGGCCGCGCGTTGCGCGAGCACGGGGATCGTCCCAGCTACCCCGCCCCTTTTTCAACATCCTGCTAGAAATTCATCCAGAGCTGGACATAGGCCCAGTCTTGATCGGCGCTGGTGCCCAGGTTCTCCGCGATATACCCGCCGGCGAACATGTGGCCATAGACCGCCTGGAAGGACAACTTGCCATCCATAAACAGGTGCGTCCAAGCGAAGTCCACTTCTTCGCCGATGTGCCGCTTGTCGTTGTTCGCCTTTGAGAATACATAGACACCTTGCGTAGCTCGATACCAATTGTCCTTCGTATTGGCCAAGTACATGCTGGTGGCCCAAATTTCAATGTGGTCATTCTTGCTTGGACGGAATTGAAAGTTGACCGAGGGGCTCATCATGTTCTTCCAGGCTTGGACATCCATATAGCCCATGTGAATGTGATTGGTCGGGTACATGTTCTCAAACGTGTTGGCAGTTTTACAGGGGGTCGTGGATCCCGTGAAGGTACAATTCGCCCCACTATCGCCTGAGGCGTAGTCGAAGCTAATGGCCAGCCGAGGCTTCCAGGCCGACTGGTAATGCGTGTACCCGATCCAGTTTCTGGTCGCCCAGGCGTTGATCGAGAGATTTTTCTGGTTCCCTTGCACAGCCAATGCCGCATCATTGTTGTCGCCCATATCGCCGAACTGCCAGACCGTTTCGTTGGTCGCGTCGAAGTTGCCCAGGCGCATCTCGATCCGGTTTCCGATGTTATGGCGGGTCTGGTTCGAGTGCTTCGCCGTGCCGAGACCCTGCCCCCGGTTGTCTATCGAGTTGTACCGGTTGGAGTAGAGGAAGTAGTAGGGTTCGATAATGAATCCTGGCACCGACTTGATCTGGTTGTAGAAAATGATTATGTCGGAGTCTTGGTTCGCACTGCCATTATTGACGGTTGAGGGACCAATGTTCGGGCCGAGGCTACCGACCGGCACGGCTTGCCCGAGATCGGATTCAGAGGTGCGGAACCAACCAGCGTAGCTATCCCAGGCCTTAGTGCTGTATTGCAACATCACGCCATCATGGGAAAATCCTGTGTTGGACCAGTCGAAGGCGCCGAACAGAGATTGATTGCCGAACACCACATATTGCCGACCGGCCTTCACACTCAGGCCCTGGAGCCCGGCAAAGTTCCTGACCAACATGTAGGCAGCTCGGACCCCCAATGTGCCGCAGTTGCCCCCGCCATTCGCTGTCGAACACCCGTTATGGTTCCTCGTATCGTCTTGAAGACCCCCGGCACCATTAGCGCCGTTTCCACCCCAGGTTCTCGAATCCTGGAGTTCCATGTAGAAATTCAGGTCCGGCGAAAGGTCGTAGCCGAAACCCAACCGCACCAACTGTTGGACGTAGAAGTCGTTCGCCTTACCGGGGGTGCCGTTCGGAGCTGTGCCGGGGTTGGGGGCGTTACAAGCTCCGCCACTGAGGATGTTGCTGCCGAAGCAGACGCCGTTCCGCATAACCGGTCGCACGCGGAGATCGCCGCGTACCCAGAATTTATTGAGATCGAAATTCTTACCGATCTTCGGATCGTAGATTTCGTACTCTTCCTTCTGCGGAATCGCGCGCGGAACGACCGCGACGTTGGTGATTTTTTCACCCTCCGGCAATTCCAACGCGGCTTGCGCCGGGGCTGTCACGAATGACATCCCCGCTGCCGTCACAACCGCACTACAGAACGTGGCTAGACCGGCCCACCCTGCCTGTCTTATGATTCTAATACGGCTCTCCTCTATGGGGTCTGCGATGCGGGGGGAAAGAATCCTTGACGGGGAAACTTACAATACAGCTCAACCTCAATTGGTAATTGGGACAAGAGTATTATTTCTTATTGAAGAAAAACTTTTCTTTTTCTTCCAAGTTTTCTACATACGTTTGCATATCTAACTTGAATTCTTCTTCATCAGCGTAGGCTCGTTCCGCATGTTCACTGATATCTAATCCTGCATCCTCTACTTCGGGTGACACTCTAACTCCAATTGTGACATCTAGAAATTTCATAATTATCCAGGTGCCACAAAAACCAAGAACAGTAGCCACTCCGACTGCAATGGCTTGAATACCTAATTGAGCCGGATTACCAAAGAATAAACCGTCTACTCCAGCGGGATTCACTAATTTACTGGCAAAGAGTCCGATTGAAAGAGAACCAATAACTCCTGCAACCCCATGGACTGAACTGACATCTAATGCATCATCTATCTTTAGTTTCTCCTTAAAGAGTATCACTCCAGTATATGAGGCAAAGCCTATTGCTATGCCAATAACAAAAGAATGTTCTACGCTGACAAATCCTGATGCTGGTGTAATTCCTGCCAGACCTGCAATAGCACCGTTAACAGCAGCAATAACAGAAGGCTTGCCTGTTCTCAACCAAGACATTCCTACCCAAATTAATGCGGAAACTGAAGAAGCCATGTGCGTGACAATGACTGTGTTTCCAGCCAGTGAACCAGAGGCGAATGCACTGCCGGCATTGAATCCAAACCAACCTAACCAAAGCAGTGCTGAACCTGTCACTGCCAAGGGTATGCTATGTGGGACCTCAATTGCTGGACCAAAGAATCTTCTGCGACCAAGTACCAGTGCTGCCGCAAGTGCGCCCATTCCAACACTCGTATGAATAACTATGCCGCCAGCAAAGTCGACTGCACCAAGTTTTCCTAACCAACCGCCACCCCATATCCAATGCACGAGCGGATAATAGATGAACATGGACCAAGCAGCTATAAATAAGAGAAATGCATTGAATTTCATTCGTTCCGCAATCGTACCCGTCAGAAGCAAGGGTGTAATAGCAGCAAACATTAATTGGAATTTTACAAATAATACCCCAGGAATTGTTGGAGCATAGGGAAGTGCCTGGTGCCATGGAACTCCTCGTAGGAATACCCAATCCAGGTTACCAATAAAACCGGCTATATCAGGACCAAATGATAGACTGAAACCGAAGATAAACCACATGACACTCAGTAACGCTAATCCAGTGAAGATTTGCATGAAAACAGATACGGCATTCTTCTTTCTCAATAAACCAGATTCGAAAAGACCAAGTGCAGGTATCATTAACAGCACTAAACTTCCTGCAACAAGCATCCACGCTGTATCACCTGTATCTATGATTTTATCTATTGGCATAGCATTCCCGAATCTCTATACTATTTGAAGTGATAATCATTGATTACCACATGACTATCAAAATCTGAAACAACTTTTTTGAAAAATCTTTCAGGGTTATACAATGCTAAAAATTGAAGCACTACTAGTAACCAACTGTGTCATGGCAATAAGTGAAGCATTAAGAGAAATAGAGGTCGGTGGCATGACGGTTGGTAAGGTACGAGGAAGAGGTAAGCATAAACCGGCAAAACTTCATGCTGCAAAAGGAAGTGAACTATTCCAACCTCAGTTCAGTGACAGATACATCATGACAATAGTCGTTCCACAGAGTAAGGAAGATGATGTGATTCACATCCTTAAGACAAAGGGGACTGGTGGGAAGATCTGTCTGTAGCCAATATCACGTGCAATAAACATACATCTTTCATTAAATGGAAAAAACAATCTAACTAAAATTCCTGGGAATTATCTCCATGAACGATTGTTGTATGTTTTAGCGGTTCTCAACTCTGCCAGGGCTCATCCTTCCCCAGTCTTGCAATCATGCCTTTTCTGAGAAGATTTTTCTTCGCTATCTGACAGACGGGCCGGGGAACCCAGGGCTTGCACGTCTCGCCTTTCCCCATTTTCTCGCCGACCTTCACGCCTGATTGGCTGATCCCTTTGCATCAGCCTGTTTTCTCTTCCGGCGTAGTCGCAGCAGTAATCTGCTCTTCCGCTTCTTTGATGGAAGCTTGAAAGTCCTGTTCAACCATCTTCACTTCCTGTTGGATCATGTTGATCTCCGGCTCCACCGACTTCCGCAGATCTTCTGCCGTGTCCTTAAACCCTTTGACCGCTTTACCGACTTGGCGACCGACTTCCGGTAACTGCTTAGGGCCGAACAGCAGGAACGCAATCACCAAAATGATCAAAATTTCGCCGGCGCCCAATCCGAACATGGTTAACGACCGGTGATACATGATGGGTGATGGGTGATCGGTTCGGGCTGCGATGGCTTATCACTCGTCACCCATCACTGTCACTTCTCAACCTTGCTTGACCTGCTTCCCTGATTGAACCGGTGCCGTGGCCGGCGGGGCGGCTGCGCTTGGCGACCTGCGAGGCGGCGCTTCAGGCGCATCGGACGAAGGAGGCGTCACGTCGATGGCATCAGCCTCGTTGACGCTCTTCTTGAATCCTTTAATAGCCTTCCCGAGCCCCTCACCCAACTGCGGAATCTTGCCGGCGCCGAAAATGATCGAATGATCAAAATCAGCATCAATTCCATCCATCCGAATGATCCAAACATCAATTGCTCACTTTCTCTTCTTGTCCCACCCAAACCCACTCGCTCTGCGGCCTTGAATCAGCCAAAAGGTGGGGGCCTTCCTCATGCGAGGGGAAGGTCATAGAGGCTATAGAAGAACAAGAACTGAGTCAAGCTGAAATTCAGGGGAAATTCAGCAAATCGAGACATTTGGCTCTAGGAGCTTCCGGCATGGCCTTCGTGACGAGCAAAAGAGGTGCGGCCAGATGCGAGGCTGCAGCTCCGAGGCTGGCCCTCGTTTCACGTTTCACGCGTTACGTTTCACAGTTCTTGGGAGCAAAGCGAGCACGACGCAGCTGGTCGCGGATCGTTCGCCGCAGTAGAACGGTCAATGTCGGACAGGCTCCTAGGAGTCACCGCGGCCGGACGAAGACGTGAAAGTAATCCACAGGGCTCGGTGGTGCAGTCAAGGCAATCATGAATGACTGAGGATCGTAGCCGATGTCTTCGAGATCCTTCGAGGCCAAGATCAGCTCTTCCTCTGTGAGATAGGCGACGGTGTCCGGAATGCCTGTCGGCGGGAGCGAGCGCACAAGAGCCTGGAGCGCTTCACGCTCCACCAGCGGCTGTCCAATGGAATGGGGAAGTCCAGATGGCGCGCGTAGGGGCTCCGGTAAGTCTCGTTCAATGCGCGGAGGGTCTTGAGCATCAAGCGGTCCTGTTCCCACGGCGCCATTTTCGTACCGGCGGAAGGATGGGTGGCGATGAGATCCATGAGAGTTAAGACGTTGGTCCCCAAGCTGCGCCCCACGAACTCGCGCTGGCTCTCTATGGTCATCGTACCGGCCTCCAACTGCTTGGCGACCGCTTCGGCCAACGCAAAGTTGACCATGAAACTCTGTTGCCCGCCAAATTGGCCATAGCAAGGCTTCTCCGGATCATTCAGCACTTTCATATCCGCCGTGCCTGCGTCGAAACTGCTGAACCCGATCGCCTCCGGAGCCAACAGGCGCTTAGCTTCCTTGATCGTGGCATAGGCTCCAAGATTGACGGGAACCAGCACGTGCTCATCGATACGTTTGAGAAACTCCGTGATCGTCTTCCGGTATGGAACCTCTTTCCATTCGACCGTCCGATATTCACGCTCCCACACCAGGTCGTCGAGGAGGGGGGGAAAGCCCTTGAGCGCCTCTATATCCATGGCTTCGAACGCCCGGACAAAGCCCGCCCAGTCAGAGATTCTCGCATGAGCGGCTTCGCTCAAGTTCGGTCGAAGGAACTCTTCTTCAATGTCGTTTGACTGGCGCGACATCAATTTTGTCGGGAGATCGTTCCACAGTTCGTTACAGATAATCCGATCCACGCTGCCATCCGAAATACCGTCGAGACGGTCCACGGCCCCTCGATGCGTCTCAACCCGGTCGCGGTGGGACGCGAGTTCCGGGTGAGCCAGAGCTGCATCGAGCACTGCTTGCTCCCCATCGACCAGCACATATCGAATGCGGGGATAGATCGCTCCGTCCGTATCGAGGACCTTGAGATGGCTCAAGAAGCAGGCGGCGAGATTGCCGTTCCCGGGCCCGAGTTCCATCACCGTGAGGGGTGAATCCGACGCATTTTCGCCTGACGCCTGACGCCTGACGCCTGACGTTTTCTCGCGCTTCACGACTTTTTCGAAGTAGTCCGCCGCGAGAGCATGGGCGAGCCGATAGTCGGCTGAGGCAAACGTTTGGTAGAAGCTGCGGATCTGATCGCCCCGGAAGCGGTAGAAGAGCGTATTGATGTGGACTTGCCACTGATCGACCGGCTTATAGTCGCCGATGAGCTGGGGTAAGGCGTCTGCGTCCTGCAACATCACAACATCCTGGTCGGAGCCAAGGAACTAGCGAGACGTGCGTGAGAGGCCAGACTCGTCCGCTTCCTGAGTTTCACTCGTCACGCTTGTCCCCTGCGTCCCGCCCTTCTCGCATCCAGCTTCAAAGAGGGCGGATTCTAGCAGATGGCGGGAAACAGCCGCAATGTGCTTTCTTTCAGCTGTCAGCGATCAGATTCCAGCTCTTAGCTTCGGAACAAGGGCAAGGTCACTCGGAGATGCTCTTTTCCCTGGCTGAGGGCTGATACCTGATAACTGTCCGTTTTTCTTCTCCTTGACAGCTCCCATCGACCGGTGTACGAAAACAGCCATGCCTACACTATTCATCGCACTCTTATAGTTTGCTGCGGCCTTGCGGGAACCCCGGCTCTGGCGGATGAGCTGCCGATCACCAAGAATTCCCCCATCCCTGATTTTCAGAACCGCCCCCAAGACGTCACCCCCTACGACTTCGACGCCCCGCCGCAAGGCCTGTTCCGCACCATTACAACGGCGGAAGGATTCGACGAGGAACTGGGCTTTCATCGTACGCACGAGATCGTGCCGGTGAAACCGACCGACCGGTTCCGTCCCGATACCCCGGCAGTCTTCATTGTGTTCCACCTTCACCAGCATTATCAGGGGTTCCAGGTGTTCGGACGTTGCTTCCCGGAAGCGGTAGCCGGCCTCGATCCCACCGTGGTGATCGTACAAGATGCCATGCACATTGCGCTCGAAGACGAAAGCGGCTATCTCACGCTCTCCCCTCCACGAGGCGCATGGAAACCCGGCCGATACAAGGTGGAAATTCACGTGGGAGAACAGGTCAACGAGATGAGTCTGATGGGCACGATGCGCTTCACGATCACCGCGCCGGGGACGTGATGGATGAGGGAAGACCAAATAATCCCCTGTCATCACTGTTTACCCATCACCATCACTGATCACTTCCGTGGTTTGACGCTCCTTCCGGCATTTTGTAGAATGCACGCGTTATTGCGTGGCTCCCCTTCTGCGTCAGGAATATCTATCCCGCATGACCGTGCCATCCATGGGCTTCCGTCATCGTCCCCATCAAAGATGAACGAGACAATATTGATCATCGGAATCGATGGCGATCTTCAACAGGACAGCGAAGACATCTTGAAACTCCTCTCCTATACTGCCACCTACGATCTCGTGTGCGGATGGAGACAACAGCGGCAGGATGGCCTAGTGAAAAAAATGTCGTCCCGAATCGCCAACCTTGTACGGGACTTCTTTACCCACGACGGCGTCCACGACACAGCATGCCCGCTCAAGATATTCCTACGGCCCCTGCTGGAGCGACTGCACCTCTTCGAAGGCATGCACCGACTCTTTCCCGCCTCGCGCTCATGTATGGGTTCACTATCACTGAGGTGCCGGTCCGGCATTACCCGCGCATTCACGGCGTTTCCAAACACGGCATGGGAAACCGATTATTCAAATCTCTCGATGATTTGATCGCCGTGCGGTGGATGCAAACCAGAGTGCTGCGATATATATTCCGTGACAAGTGAAGACCAAGTGATGAGTGATCCGTGATGGGTGATGAGTGGCTGAAAAGACTGTGGTCACGCACAAGGACATAGGGGTCTGGAAGAAAGCCATGGATCTGGCAACACAAGTTTACTCGCTGACGGCGCGGTTTTCCAAGGACGAGCTGTATGGCCTGACTTCGCAAATGAGGCGCTCCGCTGTTTCGATACCAAGTAATATAGTGGAAGGCGCTGCAAGATATTCCAGAAAGGAATTCATCCAGTTTCTTCACATCGCTTCGAGTTCGGTCGCTGAATTAGAGACGCAGCTTCTTTTAGCCACACAAATGGGGTTCATTTCAGGTGACTACGTTATTTCCCATATCAAGGAAGTGAGAAAACTGCTTCTTGGCCTACTTCGTTCTTTGAAAAAGAAGCCCATCACTCATCACTCATCACTTATCACAACTCCATTATGAGCATCGAGACTATCTGGCTCGCCATCGGATTTCTCGGCCAAGGGCTGTTTTTCGGCCGCTGGGTGATCCAATGGATTACCTCTGAAAGAAAAGCAGAGAGTCAGGTCCCGGTCTCGTTTTGGTACATGAGCCTGATCGGCGGACTCATCACGCTCGCCTATGCGATCTATCGAAAAGACCCGGTCTTCATCGCAGGACAGAGCATCGGTTCTATCGTCTATATTCGCAACCTGATGCTGATCTCTCGCACGAGCCAGGCGAACCAGCCGGGCAGCTCCTCCACTCCGCGTACATAACTCTTTGAGATCTACCCCGCATTATTCATGAGTGATACTACTACAATCGCCAATGTTTTTGGCGAGTGGCGCAGGGCAAGGGGCGAAGACTTCCTGTCGGAACTCGGCTCTTTCCTCTACCCCTCGCCCGACGAAATCAAGGCACCCAGTCGGCGAGAAAAACATTGAACTCTCCAGGCGTCTTGGCCTGGCGATCCGATACCCAGACCAGGCTGGTACCATCCGGCGAGAACATGGGGAAACTGTTGAATTGTCCGTCGAACGTGAGCCGCTCGAGGCCTTGGCCGTCCTCACCGATCACGTAGAGATGAAAACTTGGTCGGCCTCCTTCGCTCTTCGTTTCAATATTCGATGAGAAAATGATCCTCTTGCCATCGGGAAAATAGAAGGGCGAAAAATTCGAGGCGCCGTTCGACGTGACCGGTCGCTGGCCGCTTCCATCCGCATTCATCACGAAAATTTCAAGTTGCCCCGGCTCCACCAGCCGCTGGTTGAGCAAGTCCTTGTACTTGTCAATCTCCGCCTGATCGGTGGGATGCGACGCCCGGTAGACGATGCGCTTACTGTCCGGCGAAAAGAACGCCCCGCCATCGTAGCCGATCTCGTTCGTCAGCCGCCGGGGTTTCGAGCCATCGAGATTCATGGCATAGAGATCCAAGTCCCCATCTTTAACGGACGTCCAGACGATCGTCTTGCCGTCCGGCGACACGGTCGCTTCCGCATCGTAGCCCGGCGTGGAGGTCAGCCGCTGCATTTCTTGACCATCAATGCGTACGGCATAGAGATCGTAGTCATCCAAGGCCCAGCGATAGGCCCCGTCCCGCTTCGGCTTCGGCGGACAGTTCGGCCCCGACGCATGCGTCGACGAATAGAGCACGCGGCGATCGCCCGGGAAAAAGTATCCGCACGTCGTGGCACCCGTGCCGGTGCTCACCAATCGAACGGTGTCACTGTCCAGATCCATCACGTACATCTGATAACAACCCAGCCCGGCGTCGGCCGGGTTGAGCGTGGCCGCGTATGTATCTTTCATCCAATTGTTCGTGGATTGGAAAATCAGTTTGTTCCCGCTGAACGAAAAGTAGGCTTCGGCATTCTGCCGACCCACTGTCAACTGGCGAATATTCTTCAGATGCCGCTCAGCCTGGTGAGCGGGAATCACCCGAGCCTTCGACGCAGGGCTCTCTGCCTGTCCCGTCTGCTCACACAGCAACAGACAGACGAGTCCGATCATGCACCACTTACCGAATGAGATTGCTCGCATCGAGACGCACCTCCGTACGATCGCTCGCGAGTGGCCACTCCCCGCGGGTGACCACCGCTCCATCCTTGAACAACACGAAACTATTCCATCCGTAAAAAAAGAGCAGCCGCGCCACCTTCGCCACGGCCTGCGGCGTGGCCGCATACAGCACCGTCACGACGCTGCCCGGGCGATCGACCCGATGGCAACTGACCAGCAAGGCCAACCCCGGCTCTTCGTGCGCCGTCCCCATCACGGTGACACCCCTGTCGTTCAGGGTCGCGCGCTCACCGCAGTGATTGGCCAGGATCGATTGAATCCCGGATCGGGATTCCGGGCCGCCCAATACTAACACCGAACCTTCTTGAGGCAACAGCCCATCTTGGGCCATGGAGGCGATCACCGTTCGCTCGCCGATCGGTTTCTGATGCTCCTGGGCTTCGATGCGCGTGACCACATCCCGAAACGGCGAGGGATGGTCTGGCTCATCCGTAAACGCCGTTAGCACCGATCGCCGCCGATCGGTGACATAGTGATTGAGCACCGGCGGCAACGATTGCCGGGCGATCCGTCGGACGGTCATGAACTCGGGATCGAGATCAATCGCGATCGGTCGAGCGGGCAAGGTAACGGAGATCGTCTCGCGCAGCGAACGCAGCGGCAGAGTCAGAAGATGCTCACGGTCACCTTCCATGCGAATCAGCAGCTGAAGGGGAAGACGAAAGGGCTTGTCCGATTGGACGATCGTGGCCTCCAGCTGAAAGGTCTGCGCTGGCTCCCCTGCCACCGGACGGGCAACGGCCTCCGGCAACGACAGCACCGGCGCCCCATCCTGTTCCACCCATTGCGCGAAAAACCATCGGAGGTCCTGGCGGCTTTCTTCCGCAAAGACTCGCTCAAGATCGCGCCATTCCGCATGCCTGCCACGATATTGCGCCACCAAGCTCGTAAGGGCCCGCCAGAACGTCTCCTCTCCCACCTCCTGGCGCAGGAGGTGAAACAGCATGGCGGCCTTTTGATAGCCGATAGCATTGTCATGCTCATCTTGTTTCTGCGTGAATTGCGCGACCGGATAGTCCCGTTCCGGGGGCACGTGGAGATTGTAGCCCTGCACCATCAGACGGCGTTGGTCCCGCGCCTGTGCGCGATCTCCCATCAGTTCGTGCCAGTAATAATTGGCCAGGTACGTCGTCAGACCTTCCACCCAATTCCCGCGATCGGCGCGATTGAAGACCGCATTGCCGATCCACGAATGCACGATCTCGTGGCCGAGCGCGTAAGGTTGCACATAATGCCGCTTGATGACGCCGCTTCCCAGCAGGGTGAACGAGGGCATGCCGAGCCCGCTCGCAAAGAAATTCTCCACTACGGCGAACTTCTCGAACGGATAGGGACCCAGCAGGGGGATATAGACTTCCAGGTAGCGCGCGGTGGCATCGAGATATTCCTCGGCCAGATGCGCATCGTCGGGGAATAGATAGGTCGAGAGCCGAATCCTCTGACCGGTCTTGGCCGTCCAGTCGCGAAACGTTGCGACAAATGTATTCGCCACGAGCGTGACGGCTTCACTCGGCTGCGTCACGGCCCAATCCGTTATCACCATCTGATCGCTGCGACAGAGCCCGGCGGGGCAGGCACGCGATTCGCCGGCCTTCCCTTGGGTCACTACGGTCCACCCCGTTGGCACGGCGACCAGCAGCGCATAGGTGCTGAGTGATTCCGGGATATCGGGATACCAGTGGCTCTCGCTGCTCACATAGACGCCTTCCGGCCCGATATGTCCGGCAGTTTCGCTGGGCGTCACAAAACGGAGATGGCGCGGATCTCGCGGCGGATCGTTGATGACGCCATGATAGTGAACATCCAGCGTCACCAGTCCGGCAGGCACGACCTGTGAGGGAATACTGACCTCCTGGACCGACTCCGGCGCGGAACCATGCTCGAGTTCGAACGGCACATCGTGAATCAAGGATTCCGGCCCGGATGATTCTTGCACGAGTGCAATGTGATCGATCTGGAGTGTGGGGGCGAGGGAGAAACGAATCGAAGTCTGTGACTCAGGCACCTCAAGGGTTAGCCGGTCCTTTGCGATGAGAGCATGTTGCTCGGGGACGATCTGTACGAATAACTCGTGATGCCGAATGACGACTCGCGGCAGGGCTGGGTCGGCTGCGCAGGCGATACCAAGAGCCCCGTGGCTGAGGAGCGCGACGAGAAACAGACAGAGGAAAGAGACAATCCTGCTTCCGATTGGCATCGGAAAGGTTTTAGCATTCGCGACAGACGAGCACAAGCTGGATGGATGTCAGCAATTGCTCCAAGTCGATCGGCTTCCCGATGACTTCTTGCGGCCCCACGGCCCAGGCTTCATCGAGACGCTCTTCGTCATGACTCCCGGTGATGATGATCACCCCGCCGGTGTATTCGCGTTGGCGGAGTTGCCGGAGCACCTCGACACCGCTCATGCCGGGCATGAACAGGTCGAGAAGGATCAGGTCGGGGGGTGCTTGTTCCACCATCGAGAGGGCCTCGGAGCCGTCTTTCACGCCGAGCGCCCGATAGCCGCGGAGACTGAGAAACTGAACGAGCAAGTCGCGGACCAACAGCTCATCGTCGACGACGAGGATCGTTTCCCCCGTATCGGCCACGGCTGCGCTGCCTGCCACCGGCAGAGCGGGAACGGATCTAGCCGGAAGCTGCACCACCCGGTTGACGCATTCGACCAGCACGTCAAGCGACAGGCCCTTTCGAATAAAATCGGTGACGCGCAACCCCCGCGCTTGATTTTCCTGCCCCTCGGTCGCTCCGCCGCCTAGAATGATCACCGCCGCATAGGGATCGTAGGCGCGGATTTCTTTGAGGACGGTCAGCCCATCCATTTCCGGCATGCGAAGATCAAGAATGGTGACGCGCGGGGCTTGCTGGCGGAAGAGGGTCAGGCCTTCGATCCCGCTCGTCGCCGACAGCACCTGATACCCATGTCGGGTGAAGACAGACTGGAGCAGCTCGCAGTTCATGCGATCGTCGTCGATAACCAGAATCTTGATCATATCTCAGCCTCACGGACAGGAATGCATGGCGCGTCACGACTAGATAATTGGCAAAATCAGCCTAACACAGGCGATGCTGCCTGAGAAGAAAATGACGGGATCTCACTGGAGGCTACGCCGGATATCCACGCGAGACATCCGAGACTGACGCCACGGCCTGTGGCGTTGGCAGACTTTTTCAGTATCCTGCTAGGCGGAGGGCGGCGCCGATGTCCCGAGGAGCGCGTCCACGAAAGCGTCGCTCTGAAAATCCTGCAGATCCTCAACCGACTCCCCGACTCCGATGAGCCTCACGGGCAACTTCAGCTCCTCGGCAATCGCGACGACGATCCCTCCGCGAGCGGTGCCGTCGAGCTTCGTCAGGACCAAGCCGGTGACGCCGACCGCTTGATGGAACTGACGGGCTTGGGACAGCGCATTCTGCCCAACCGTGGCGTCTAACACGAGGAGCACTTCGTGCGGTGCACCAGGACATTCCTGCGCGATGACTCGGGCGATCTTGCGGAGTTCGTCCATGAGATTCGATTTCGTGTGTAGCCGGCCGGCCGTATCGATCAACACCACGTCCACCTGCCGCGCTTTCGCGGCGGCAATCCCATCGAACGCTACGGCGGCTGGATCGGCTCCATGGCGGTGACGGATCACGTCGACGCCGACTCGGTCGGCCCAAACTTGCAGCTGATCGATCGCCGCCGCGCGAAAGGTATCGCAAGCCACCAACAACGGCACTTTCCCTGCCTGCACGAGCCGTTGCGCGATCTTGGCCACCGTGGTCGTCTTACCTACACCGTTCACCCCCACCGCCAGGATGACGAAGGGCTTGGGACCTTCCACGAGCAGGGACTCCAACGACAGCCCTTGCACGGGCGTCAATACATCGAGCAGGGTGTCCCGCAATACCGTATGCACCCGACCGGGCTGTGAGGCATCGGTCCCTTGAAGCTGTTTCTTGAGGCGCTCGATCACGCGATCCACGACGCGGGCACCGAGATCGGAGGCAATGAGGGCCGCTTCGAATTCCTCCAGGAGGGCAGGATCCGCCGCACGGCCAAGCAGCCGATCCAGGGACCCGCGGACGACATCGCGCGTTTTGGTGAGCCCGTCACTCAGTCGCTGCAGCCATCCCATAGATCTACTCGTGATGCGTTCGATTCATTGGCAGGATGCTAAAAAAGTCCGCCAGCTCGGAGAAAGGCTAAAGTTGAGGCTCAACCTAAACCTCGACCTCAGCCTGATTGTTACGGCAACCGCGCGATAGACCGCAGTATCATCCGTTCACGACGATGCATCCGGCGCGCTTCTTTCTCACTCCGCTCATGATCGTAGCCGCAGAGATGCAGAATGCCATGGACCAGCAACCAGGCGAGTTCCTCGTCCAAGGACCGTCCGGCCTCTTTCGCCTGTCGCCACGCCGTGGGTACCGAGATCACCACATCGCCCAGCATATCCGGCGTGAGGCGTGAGACGTCCCTCGGTTGGACTCGGGACGGTGAGCTGGTCGAACCGTGAGGCATGAAGGCTTCCCGCATGGCAAAACCCAGCACGTCGGTCGTGCGATCCTTGCCCCGATACCGACGATTGAGACCCCGCATCCGCTGATCGCCCACGAACATGATGCCCAGCTCCGCCGACGTTTCTCCGACATCGGAAAGAATCGCCCGTGCCAGTCGTTCCAGGCGCGCCTGGTCAAACGTCACACATCGAACGTGACTCTGCATATGGACCGGCATCAGCAGGTTGCGGAAAAACTATGGTGGCATGCAGGAAGCCCAATGGCACGCAGCGAGTGAACTAGGCTGAGGTCGAGGTCACGGTTGAGTGAAGATCCGACATTCTTCATCTCAGCCTAGGCCTCAGCCTTAACCTTCCGTAGTGCTGGCGGACTGTTTCAGCATCCTGTTAATGCGACTGGCCCCACGGGGCCGTGAACGGTGAGGACGGGGCGGCCGGCTTCGGCTGCTTAGGCTGCTTCGGCTGGGGCCCCGGCGACGGTCGCCGTCCCGCCGCGCCCGCTTCGGGGCCGGAAACCTGCGGGAGGTTCTGATGCTGATCGTAGGCTTTGATAATGTCCTGCACCAACTTGTGACGGACCACGTCGCGCTCATCGAAGTAGACGAAGGCGATGCCCTCGACGTCGCGCAGAATCTCCCGCACCTCGATCAGGCCGGAGACCCGTTCGGGCGGCAGATCCACCTGGGTGATATCCCCCGTGACGACCACCTTGGAATGGAACCCCAGTCGCGTGAGAAACATCTTCATTTGCTCCGCCGTGGCATTCTGTGCTTCGTCGAGAATGACGAACGAATCGTTCAACGTGCGGCCGCGCATGAACCCGAGGGGCGCAATTTCGATGTCGCCCCGTTCAATCGCGCGCGTCGCCCGTTCCATGTCCATCATGTCGAACAGCGCATCGTACAGCGGGCGGAGATAGGGATTCACTTTGGCATACATATCGCCCGGCAGGAACCCGAGCTTCTCGCCCGCCTCCACCGCCGGCCGCGCGAGAATGATGCGGCTCACTTCTTTCTTCAGCAACGCGCTCACCGCCATCGCCATCGCCAGATAGGTCTTCCCCGTTCCAGCCGGGCCGATGCCAATGACGATGTCGTGCGTCTCGATGGCGTCGATATAGGCTTTTTGCGTCGGCGTTTTCGGCGCGACGAATCGTTTCTTGGTAACGATGGTCGCCGCGGTAGCGAGGAGTTCTTTGATCGGCGTCTCGGGACTCTGCCGGAGCGCGCTCAAGGCGTGGGTAATGTCGTCCGGCTGAAGGACCATCCCGTCGTTGGCCAGGGTGGCGAGTTCCGTGAGGACGCGTTCTGCGTGGCGCGTGGCGTCGGCTGTCCCATCGAGGGTGAGTTCTTCGCCGCGCGCCGAGAGGCGTACCCCGAGGTCTTCTTCGATCAGCTTGAGGTGCCGGTCGTGGTGACCGAACAATACGGCGGTATTGGTGCCTTCTCTGAGTTTCAGTTTACGCACAAGCGCGAAGGCGTGCTCCCTCCCTGCAGCGGTCGTGAGGGGATTCTAACAAACCGTCGGTTAGAGTGACAAGCAGAAGAACGAATGGCGCGGCCAGCCTCACGCGCCTTCGGGTTTAGCGGGCGCGACTGGAGCAGGAAGGGTGAAGTGGAATTCCTGAAAGGCTTTTCCCCCTTGACCATCTTCAGCGACGACACGGACTCGATGGCTGCCGAGTTGGTCCGGGGGAATCTGCCAAACGAGATGCCCTGTTTCTTTGTTAATCACCATTCCTGGTGGCGCCGCTTCCAGAAGAAAGCTGAGTGGGTCGCCGTCCGCATCGACCGCTTTCACCGTATACTCGTATCGTTCGCGGCCGATGAGTGTCGCGGGGGCAGAGACGATCTTCGGAGGGCTATTGCCGACATAGACCGATTCAGAACGAACCGGCTTTCCTGCCGATAATTGGTCCCGCGGAGTCACTTCCACCTCAAGCGTATCCTTGGTCTGAAATCCCGTGGTATCCAACGTCTGTTCCGGCCCCTGTTTCACTACTTTGTCGTTGCGCCACCAACGAAAGTCGAATTGCATCTCGTCCTGATCTGCATCGACGGCATCCATCTTCGCAAAGACCGGAGCATGCGGGTCATCCGGACGCTCGATGGAGAGATGGGCGACGACGGGGGGGGTATTGCCGACCACCACGGGACCAGCCTGGTAACGAGATCCTTGAACCTTGCCTCTCGTAGGCACAAGATCAACTTTCACACGGTCACCACGCTTTAACATGCTCGGCGTCAGTGTGGGTCCCGTCTGACCTCGGAGGGGGTCATCGTTGACCATCCACTGGTACTGAAATCCAGCCGTATCGGACTGGATAACATCGGTCTCGATCATGACCTTGACCACCTCATTCAGCGTAATTGGGTCCGGGGTAATTGTCGCTAACCGGATGGTCGCGAGGCGTTGTGGGGAGGCATCACTTGGAGAAGAAGACTCGTTGCCTGGGGCAGAACTCGAATTACACCCGATGAACAGGAGGGGAAGAACAACACATAGCGATGGGAAGAATCTTGCGTACACCACTTGTTGATTCGACGATCTCGTTCGTTACTGAACGCTAGTTTGCCCCTACCGGTTGAGCCGGGAGGAACCAAGACGCTGGTTCTTCCCGGCTCTCTTCAGCCTTCTCTCAGGCTCGCTGACGCACCCATGACATATACCGACTCCAGGGAGGATTCGGCCCATTAAATTTGCTACATGTGCTGCTCCCTGTGCTCATCTGACTGCAGAACGTGCCCGGCGGGCCGCCTCCACCTCCACCGGAACCATTCGACGTCCCCGTACCGGCGATATGGATAGCGACTTGCGAGGCCACCCCCTCACCCATCGTGATCCTAGTGGTGCTGTTCGTATTCGCACCGGCGGTGGTGGTCCCGATGATTGGAGACGAGTACGCAGACCCGGTCTTATAGTACAAGGCATAGAGATAGCTCGTCCCGGTGGAGGAGCAGAAATCATTCGTGGGAACGAGCGTCGGAAAAAATACTGCTCCGGCAATTACGACGGGGCTGGACACCGACCGCTCTGCCGACGTGCCGGCCGCAGTCACCAGTTTGACGTACCATCCATCCTTGCTCGCGACCAACCCCACCATCGAGTTCGCTCCCGTGGTCACATCAGTCAACGCAGGATTGTTAGGATCCGTCATTTGGTTCGTCCCAGGCGCACAGACGACACAGACCACCGCATTCGTGGTGTTCACCAGGGTGGCGCTTGTACCGTCGATTAGGCAGTTTGTGGTGTTTGTCTGGGTGCACCCAGAATTCATCACTTTGTCTTTAATTCCGAACAGGTACTGTTGCGCGGTATCGGTCTTGTCGGAGTTACCCAAGTATCGGCCCGTTCCGAAGAAGACCCAGACCTTATTGGCATCGTCGATCGTCACCGACGGTGCGGCCGTTACCGGCCCCATTTCCACCGTGGTTCCACTCACCTGAATTGTAGTCATAGAAAGTATCGATCATTTCCGTGGCTGATCGGTTGCCTCCGTTGGCGACGCCCCAGGTCGAGGTGCTGCAAGGAGCGTTCGTACAACCGCTAGTGGTCAACCGATACATCTTGCCCCTCCAGGGCAGAGATCCGTCGTGCAACGTGCGCCCGAAGTAGGCGACGTCGTGCCGGTAGTCGAAATTCCTATCCAGCGACGCAATGTTACCCAGAAACGACCGGAGGGAACCGACTGGCATCGTGGTCACCTGCGAATTCCCGGCTCCAGGCCCGACCTTCAAGTCCACGGCATACAGCTTGGCTGATTGAGATGGAGCGGCCGGCAAGTCTGCCGCATAGCCGTTGGGGCCCGAACCGAACAAGACCATCCACTTCGCATTGGTGTTATCGATCTTCGAATCCGCCGTCGGGCTCACCCGCATCACCGACGGAGTACCGATCGTAAGCCCCAACCCGGCATCGCTGAAGCTCCAGAGAAGTTTGGGGTCGACATCCGGATTGGTGATATCGAGCACAAAGTACGCGCTGTAGAACGTGCGGTTCGTCCCGCCGATATTGACAATCATTGGAGGAGCGCCCGTGCCGGAAGCACAGTTTCCACAGCTCCCTCCCATGCGGAAGCCCCCGATCAGAACCGTGCCCCAGCCGTTCGGATGGTCTGCATCCACGGGGAAGATCCGCACATCCGCCACCGTGGGCTTGAGATCCACGTAGTAGACATGGGTGTAATCGGCCCTCGTCAACCACTGCAACTGCGGCAGGAGTTGATGGGGGATGAACCCCCAGAGCTCGTCCCCGAGCGGACGACCGCTGCTGTTGTCGGTAGGGTTCTTCGTGTACCATCCATGCTCGACCACGGCCGGCGTCGTCACATCGTCGCTCTTGTGGTAGAACCCGCCGTTGAAGGCGTGCAATATCCCGTCGTTCGCGCCGATGTAGACGACTTCACGGCGAGTTTTGTACTGCTGAAAAAATGCCGTGTAGGAAGAATCCCCATAAATGAGATCATAGTTCGCCTGCGGCTTGGCCACAATGGTGGGCGTCGAGTGGATGGGGTCGCCCAATTTCCACACCTTGTAAGTGCCGCTGCCGATCGGCACTTCCAGCATGCGCGTGCGAAGCCCCGCGATTTCGTCCCCGCGGACGAAGTTGATGATGTTGTCCGCCGTATAGGGGGCGGCGCCGGCTCTCAGGTATGGACTCAACGTTCCCGAATTCGCGGTGCTGAATTGCATCTGCTCGCCTGCGTCCACGAGTCCATCATTGTCGGAGTCCACCCACGTGAGCAGATTTCTCGACGCGGAGGCGAGGTTGGCCAGCTGTTTGCCCCCTTCCCAGAAAGGAAGAATATCTTTCAGCTCCAGACCCTGGATTGTCGGCGTCGTACTGTCGGCGCTCCCGTCGCCATTGGCATCCCCATACTTGTCGACCAGCACTTTCCCATAGGTAAGACTGGCTATATTGTTATCGTACCTGGTCTTCACGATGTAATCGTCTTCGTAGACTAATTTTCCGTCCTGATCCGTATCTTCTCGGAAATTACCCAGATGGTCGATGAACAGCCCCTGCGCGTACCCGGTCCATCTCACATTGGCTCCACCCTGCCCGACGGCGCTGGTATAGAAGTAGGCTTGATAGACGCTCCCTTCACCGCTGGCAGAGGTGGCTAAGACGGAAATGGCCGTTCCTGACGAACTCTTCCGCAAGATCGCCGTGATGGTCGCCATCAATCTATCTTGTAAGTCGTCCACGTTGGAGGATTCGAAGTAGTTATCGGGAATTCCGTCGGTGCCCGGCGCGCCGGTCGCATTGATGACCTTGTCCCACTCAGTCACCAGGTCCGGGAGGTTATTATTGTTGCTGTCCTCGAACCCACCAAGCTTGGCGGTATGCATCAAGACTTCTCTGCCAGAGATGTTGCCGAATGCGAAAAACGTATAGACCGAAATGTTTTGGAGCCCCTCCAAACAGTGGCCCGTCACGTTGAGGACGGCAATTGTTCCATCGGTAAGGGTTGGGGGGGTTCCATTGCAGGGCCGGAGGTCATTCGTGTGCGCCCAATAGGCCACGTCATCCAGATAGTGATTCCCGCTGTCGGCGTAGTCCGTCTTGTGTTCCCCCAGCAGCGTGGCGGCAGGAGTGGCGGTGTTCGTATTACAGGTGCCGTTGGGCGCGTGGATGGTCGCGTTTCCACCTGTACAGTGGAGGCCATGTTGCCCATGCGCGTGATCCCGGTTCCCTCCCGGAATATTGGTATCCTGTGTCGGTTCCCCGTCCGTCACGAGGATGACGAACGTTTTGCAGCAGCGGACCTGCGTGGACGTCGTTGCCCAGGCAGGCGTGTGGTTGCTTCCAAAAAAGTACGGGTCCCGTCCGCAGGCGTTGGTGATATAGCCGGCCCCAGGCGTGCAGGTTTCGGCGCCGGTCAGCGCGCTGATTTCAGACGCTCCTATTGAACCTACCCCCGACGCCCCAAAGGCCACGCCGTTTGAAATGCCTCCGGCAAAGGCAATGGGATAGACATAGGAACCAGGCACGTACGTGGAATTGATCTGTGCAATATAACGGGCAGTTTCATACAGAGACTCGGACAGAGGCGTCCAGGTCGAGGGAAACGACTCCTGGACCGCATCCACCATGGCTGCCGTATTGGTGTTGAAGGTCTCCACAGTGGATCCGGAAAAATCGATCGATTGGCGAGAACCGACGCCCACGAGCATCCTGGCTCCGTCGCCGGCCGGTTTGAATTCAAACAGCCCAAACCGCGCCTGGACGCCGATCTGCTGAATGACCCCCGTTGGCTCGGTGCTGTATCCGATCTTGAGTTCATACTTTCTTTGGCTGTACCCATCTCCGCAGTTGCTACTAAACCCGTTGTCGTTATCGACACAGAAATAGGCGGCGTCGGTACCGATCCAAAGGGTTGCGGGGTTGCCCGCTCTGTCAGCTAACGGAATTCTTCCAACGTACGTTGTTGGTCCTACCCCTCCAGCATAGTCGATATCCACTAACTCTGTATTCACTCCTGTCGCTTGCGCCCGCACCGTCCTCAGCGCTGGAGTCCCATTCGTCGGACAGGTCCCATCTGCAGCCCGCGCCACAAAACAGTCGCCCCCGATCATCGATTTCTTGAGGGCATCGAACCGCCGGAAGGTCGCAAAATTCAAAAAGTTTCCATCCCACTGAGTGTTGGGACAGGCCGTTGCCAGCGTTGCCTTGACCGTCGCAGGTTCGAAGCGGGCATCAGCGCCGGCGTCGTAGGTGTAACAGAGGAGAGAATCAAAGTAGCCTGAAAAACTGAACGTGTTCGTGAAAGGCCTATCACCGGCATCGCTGCAGTCCCCATCGGCAGGGTTAGAGAGATCACAAGCCAGACCACTCATACTCCCGGAGTTGTCGAGCAACAGGACGATATTGGGCGCGACTTGGTCGCTGACAAAGGGCGGGACGGCATAGTACTGGTCCATCGTTTGGGCCTGCAGCGCACCAGGCCCCACGAGACAACCCACCAAGGCCAGCATGACGGTTCCACGAGTGGCGATATTCAGGCTCTTCATGGCACCCTCCGTTCTTGTTGCACCAAACATATGGTCTACCGTTTCCTTGTTACTTGGGGAGAGTCACGATCATCTTGTCGATCTTGTTGCTTTGTTCTTTCTTGACGTGAAACTTCACCTCGGCACTCACCATGAGGCGAGCGGGATCCAGCATGTCTCCATGTTCGTCAAGCATGACGACATCCGGCGTCAAGCCATAGGTCCGCCCATCGATGTCGAGCGTGTTCTCATAGATGGCGGTAATCGTGCCGTTCTGATAGCTGATCGTCATTGAGGGAAGGGGCTGGTCGTCGGCCAGCGTGACGCCGACGGTCATGACGGACAGGACTGTCACTGCCAACAGCGTTATCCCGGCGCGCACGAACAATCGGCTGTGCCCACTCATCTGGCTGCCTCGGTTGAGGCGCTTCCTCTTTTCCTCTGTGCGAGCGTCGTCCATCATGGTGATCCTCCTCATCTAGCGACCCAGGCCTAGTAGGGCCTCGGCTGACAAAAAAAGGCGTCGAAGTTGCAGGCGTACAATGCCCCGACTTGACTGGTGATCCCCGTAGCCAGGTTTTGCGCCACACAGGTGATTTGATAAAAGAAATCCAACCGCGTACTACCTGGGGCCAATTGCACATACATTCGATCAATGTCGCCGAACACCTGGTAGTTGCCTATTGTCATCGCCAGGTTTGGCGCAGAGCCCGCTCCGATCGGGAAATCCGGGTTGCCTCCATCATTGTTCAGCTCACCGCTCAACACGGCGAGATTCGCGAGCGGCACCGGACCTGGCGGGACCGCGTTCGAGAGTAAGGCTGCCGGCACGACATGTGATTCCATATACTGCTTGAGCACATTCGCGCCGGTGCTCACACAAGACTCCGCCGCGTCCGTCGAGGCTTCACTGGCACTGACGGAACCAGCAATTTGCCGCTCAGATCCCGTGATGGCAAGGATCGAGATCCCCATCAGAGTCATGATGAAGATCACCATCATGACGGTGATGAGACTTACGCCCCGTTCTCCCCTTATCTGTGACCCATTGTGCCGCTCACGCATCGTCGTCTTCCTCCCCGGTTCAGGACCACGGTCTCGCATTTCTCGTCTCCACGGTCCTGGTCACCACCCGGCGGCGTACCGACGCATAGGGAGGAATCTGGGCTCCCGTATCGCCGGCCAGGAAGACGCCGTTGGCATGGAGATGGTCATCGACCGTGAGAAAGGTGGTGGACAAGGTTCCCGGTCCTGCCTGTGAATTCCCTTCTCCGAGCCCATTATCCATCGATTGCTGCCGGGCGACGATCGCAACTTGAACCATTTTGATTGCGGACGGCGTCATGGGGGGAGCGTTCCAGATCTGGTTCGAGATGTAATCCGGTTGATCGAAGATCAGGTTCAGGCTCACGTCGTCAATCCGACCATCTGGCTCGCTAAGGCCGGCTGCCGGCAACAGACAGCCATCGCAGGCATAGGCGAACTGGATATCCTCGATCCCGTTGACGATCGGCAAGCAGGGGCTCGCCGGGACATTGCAGTTCGGCAGGACGCGACCAAAGGAGGCGACCGTGGCATTCGCTATCCCGCGGACCAAGCAGGGAGCATTGCCGCCACAGATGTTGTTGAGGTCTGCACCGGGAGTACCACCGGCAAGCTGAGGGATGACTTGATAGGTGACGCACTGAAGGATAAATATTTGGGTCCCCGTGGGAATCTGTGTTGGTCCAGGATAGGGAACCGTCAACAGGATGGGATTAGCCGCGCCCTGCACCTGAGCAGCGACGACACCGCCGAGCGAAATAAAGGAGTTGGCACCGAACCCCGCTGCGGTCATAGCGGGAAGGATGGCTCCGTTGATCGGCACATTTGGAAAGCCCCCTCCGCCTACACCAAGTGGAGCGGTGGTCTGCCAGGCCGGAGTCGCCGGCGCGCCATAAAACGTGAGGGGCACCATGAGCGAGATTTGATCCGGCCCAGTATCAGGGACTCCGACGGTCGGATTGTTATCTCCCGGAAGAATCGGCACTGGAATCCCGCCAATTCCACAGTTCCCGACTGGGGGCGGATTCTTTGATGGATCAATTTGAGGCCCAAAGCCCGCCATCTTGATGTCGTGGGTGATCATCTCCATGGCCATACGCGCGTTCTGTTGGGCATCGGAAATTTGCTCATTGGCCCGCACGGCTTTGCCGGTCATCGTCAGCGCAGACATGCCGGCTAACACGATCACGGAGGTTACCGCGGTCGCCACCATGATCTCGACCAATGTGAACCCCTGCTCATCTGGCTTGTCCTGCGATCTCATATCGTGCGTCCGCCCCTTTCCCTGCCGGCTTCTCACTCTGGCGCGATCATCGTGTTCAACAGGACTGATTTGGTTCCTGGTACCCAGGCTGCCGATCCCCCGGTAATGGTGTTGCGACTCGATCCGATCCAAGTGACCGTCACGTTAATGTTGTTTTGATTGAGGGTCACCGGCCCCACGGCCGCCACCGCCACCTGGGCTTGGACCCCTACCAATCCCGACGCAAACAGGCGGGCTTGCCACTGCAGACAATCTCCTCGCGCCACCGGCTGAGTCAGCGCATTCTGGG
Source organism: Nitrospirota bacterium (assembly GCA_963775905.1). Taxonomy (GTDB): domain Bacteria; phylum Nitrospirota; class Nitrospiria; order Nitrospirales; family Nitrospiraceae; genus Palsa-1315. The sequence goes on from CAVZKI010000015.1 coordinate 72,618, forward strand.
TGCAGAGCGCGGGATTCGCTGAGGTCAAATTGATTCCGTTATAGCCATTCACGAGGTTCCGTCGATTGAATTGCATCCGTTCGACGAGCTCCGCAGCAAGGTTCGTGGCGACCGTCATTTCATTGCTGTCGCTGTTGCGCGTGAAGGACAATGTCGTCATCCCTGCTAATCCGAGCAAACCAACGGCAAGAATGGCCGACGACAGCATGGCCTCGATGAGCGTGAACCCCTTCTCTTGTCGAATCCGGCTATTCACTCATGTTGCTATCGCGCATGTTGTCGCTCATCGCAGAAGACCTCATAACCTCACAAGCCCGCTGGTTCCGCTCGGCGCGATGTTAATGAGATATTGTGTAGTTGGAGTCCCTGCGAGAGTCCCTCCGACCGTGATCGTCTGTACTCCTGTACCAGGCACACTCGCCCTGATCCCATAGGAATTAAACTGGACGACCCCACCGTTTGGGAGGAGGCCGCCGTTGTTGAAGGCTAATGTCGTCATCTGTACCGCCTCAATCCTGTTCAGGCCTTGAAGAGCCGGAGCACCGGCGAGATTGGTGGTGGTCATCTGCACCCCCCCATTCACCAGTACGATTTGGACGGACAGAGTCTGATTCGACGTCATCGCTCTTGTACGAACAAGCACAAGATGGCGAGTGATCTCGGAGGCCGTGGCTCTTGCTTGATAGTCTATGTACATCCGAGTGAAGTTCGGCATGGCGATCGCGGCCGCGATCCCGATAATCGCCACGGCGATTAGGACCTCGATCAGCGAAAACCCTGCCTGCCGTGACAGGGTCACATCGCGTCTTGTCTTATTAGATACACCCATAGCTGGCCGCCAATTGAGCAATTGGCATGCCGACCATTTCGCTTAGTCTAGGAGATTCAACTCGTTGATTTTAAATATATTCCACGACTTATTGGAGGGGCAGAATTAGGCAGATTTCTGGAGAAGATTGACAATTTGTGTCACCGCGGTCGCACATTTTGTGCCGTCCGATCATGGATAGATCAGCCGCAAAGAGGTGGAACGAGCGTTGAAAGCAGTCCAGAGGGCTCGGAACGAGGACCTTTGTATAGGGCCAGGTTAAACTTGTGGCCATTGCGAGGAGCATATTCCGTGGAGCGCGGACCCGATCTGGTTATGAGGGCTTCGATTGCGATCGATGCTGTAAAAATTTGGACCGTCCGATTTTCGTTCCATGTTGAAATCTCCCCTCACTTCATCGCAACGACCCTGACCTGCTGATAGGTGGTCTCTCCGCGCAGGACTTTTTGTATCCCGTCTTGTACCAGGGCAGACATCCCTTCTTTCAATGCCAGGCTGAGCATGTCGGCGGTCCTGGCTCTGGATTGGATGAGCCGCTTCATCTCTTCCGATCCTCTTAACAGTTCGTGCAAGGGAATCCGCCCCTTGAAGCCGGTTCGGTTGCAGACCTCGCAGCCTCGTCCACGGTACAGACTCCAATCAGCGCGGTATCTCGATGCCGAGTGTGGGCCAGTCCTGCGCGCCATACCCCTGCACCAGTTCGTCATATTCCTGTTGACGTCGGATGATAGGCCTCCTTGCACTGGATGCAGATCCGTTTGCACAGACGCTGGGCGAGCACTCCCAATATGGCGTCGGCAAAGTTGAAGGCGTCGCAGCCGAGATCCAACAAACGGATCACCGTTTCGACCGCACTGTTCGTATGGAGGGTACTGAGCACCAAGTGGCCGGTGAGCGAGGCCTCAATGGCGATGTCGGCCGTTTCTTTGTCCCGCATCTCACCGATCATGATGACGTCGGGGTCGGCACGCAGAAACGCCCGCATTGCGGTCGCGAAGGTGAGACCGATCTTCGGATGGACCTGGACTTGGCGGAGACGGTCTTGGGTTATTTCAATGGGGTCTTCGGCCGTCCAAATTTTTCGTTCGTCGGTATTGATGTACTTGAGAATCGCGTGCAAGGTCGTCGTTTTGCCGGACCCAGTCGGTCCGACACAGAGGATGATTCCGTGCGGTTTCTCTGCGATGGCTTGAATGACCTGCAAGGTGGCGGGGGAAAATTCCATCGCGTCGAGCGGCATCGGTTGCTTGGCCGTGAGGAGACGCAGTACGACATCTTCATCCTGTCCTGAGGTGGGCAGGGTCGCGACACGTATTTCGATTTCTCGATCCTCCGCCAACCGGTACCGGATCTTGCCGTCTTGAGGTTTGCGCCGTTCGGCGATGTCAAGATTGGCCATGACCTTGATGCGTGACACGACAGCACGCCGATAAGCCGCGGGAACCCTCATGTAGGTGAAGCAGGTGCCGTCGATGCGCAGGCGCACAGCCATGTCTTTACGATCCGCGTATGGTTCGATGTGGATGTCCGACGCGCCGAGGCGGTCGGCTTCGGCGATCACTTGATTGGTCAGCCGCACAATGGCTGAGTCGTTCTCGTCGATCCCACCGAATACGGGGTCGATGGAAGACTTAAGATGGATTTCATTGATCAACTCACCGAGAATGGCGCCGATGGACCCGCTGCTTCCCTGGCCCCTGGCCAGATGGAGAAATTGCTCGATGTCCCGACGCAGACCTACGGCATAGCGAATGGTCATTCCAGGAAATGTGCGCCGCACGTCCCAGCCCTTGTCGAGATCGTGCGGATCGCTGGTGAGCACGTCGATCAGTGAGCCTCGACGCACGATCGGCAGCCAGAGGTTCTTCTTGAGATAGTCGAGGTTGAGCGTTTTCAGCAGGTCGGCATCGATGACTGTTCGTTCGTCATATGGCAGGTAGGGACATTGATAAAAATCGCTCAGGGCAGACCCTAAGGCGTCCTTCGGAACACGATAGCGGTCGAGGAGCACCGTTTCGAGATCGAAGCTGCCATCCTTTGAATCGTCTACCGCCGCCAGCACATCGGCCTGGCTGATGATCCCGCGATAGACCAGCGCATCCAGCACGTTCTGCTCGATCGTGCGAGACGATTTCGCCCCACGGTTCCCCTTCTTGGAAGAGCCATCACTCCCCTCCGTCTTGCTTCCCCTTCCTCCACTCAGGATGTCGGTCTCGACGGTCATAGCCAATGCCTCGTCCCGTTTCCCAGCAACCTGCTAGTACTTCGCCAGCCAGGTTCCCGGCGCCCGATACACAACCGGAAGCCCCCGAAAGAGTCCCTGCGCCAAATCAGCGTTGTACCAGACCTCAGCCACGGTACCGGTTCCAGCTCGACGTCACGTCTTCCCTGCCATCAGGGCCCCGTACAGGCGAGCAGATCGTTCAATCCTGATCGTACCCGCCGCAGACAGCACTCCGTTGACGTGAATGCCGGACAGTTGCACCGGCACTCTTGTCACCCAACGAGTTGCGTCCCCGGCGGAGATGGACTAAGGCCGGAACAGATTTCCCTACTCGCACGAGGCCTGAGCACCATATGACCTTGCACGACCAGAAGCCCTTCAAAATAGTCCGTATCCAGCACCAGCGTTCCCATATTATCGACACGCGGCGGTTGCCCATCGACTGTGTCGATGAAGACCAATCCACGATGGTCTCCGATGGCTTGAGATTCCAGGGCGTCTGCAGGCGTGATTCCCTGATCCGAGTCCGAGGCCCCCTGCGGATGGAGCTGCCCCACACGATCGAGTCGATAATAGGTCCCCCAGCGCAGCGCGATCTTCTTGAGCGAGTCGTAGTCCCACCGATCGAGCCTTACCCCAGGCGTCGGATCTTGGTGCAGGTGCACGTTTTCAGGAAGCGGAGGATTCGCACCTTGGCCGGGTGGAGGAGAGATGACCGAGACGGTCCCTCCAATCCAATATTCCGTCCAGCGATCCTGCGCATACAGCATCTGGTCATACGGCTGACCGGTAACTGGGGCCGCAGTGCTCTTGAGGACAAGGTCCTCGACTCGCTGCACCGCGAGATCGCCCAATACTCGTTGATCGCCCCAATGGACCCTGACAGGAGATTCACCGCCTGGCTGCATGGCGCCGAGAGTCTGTCCAACTTGTACCGCCGCGCGAACCGCGGGAATCGTCACAGACCCGAGCTGAAGCTGAACCGTTCGTGTAACCGGCCGGTGATCGACCGTCGTGGCCGTTACCTCAACCGTGCTCAGCAAACCTGGCTGCAGAGGACCATACACTTTCAATTTAAGAATCCGACCAAGTCCTCGCCAGGGCATTGTAGAAGCCGTTGGGCGAATCATTTAGCGTCTGATTGTCCGCCTGATTCGCCGCATCAAGGAGGATGTCGGGACGGTCAGCGGTCCCGATAAACTGCGAACGCCCGGCTACGTCGAAGAACGACGGCCCACTCGCAAGATTCCCTTGACGCTTGTCGAGCAGTCCAGCGACCACGATCGGTGCCGTACTCGGATCGTGAAACCAACTCATCACAACATCCGCCGCACCGTCGGCCAACTGTTGCGCGACATTGTCCTCTTTCATGGCGCTGACGCCCGGTCCATCATGACCTGCCAGATACAGCGACGTCATGCCGGCGATTCCAAGCAGAAAAATCAGCATGAGCGCCGCGAGAAGCACGTGACCCTTGTCGCACAGATTCATGAATTCTGATGCGCGCCGTTCTTCCATCCCCATATTCTCACCCCTTGCTTATTGGAGGTGCCGCCGTTATGTCCTGAGGCTAATTTCTCGAACCGCGCGGATTCCTTGATCGGACATCATCACCTCAACGACGACCAGTTTGACGAGCGCGGGTTGTGTCACAGCCTGCCCGTTTTCATCCCAGTAGGAGAACCGAACCTCCCTGATATCTCTGACCAGGACACTCGCGCCGCCATCGACCTGTCGCAGCAACCTCAGAACACCCTGGTCATCGCGACGGCTGTAGTAGCGGACACGATTCATGAGGGAGACAGAGGCTCCGGATGGAATCGCCCCTGTCAGTGGCTGCGTCACCGTAAGCAGGCTCCGTTGTCCATCCCGAGCCAGGGCAAGCGTCTCGCAGCGCTCGGCCCAACAGGCCACAATGGTTTTTCGATCATCCCACCCTTGCCCGTCTTCGACCGACAGAGCCGTTTGGCCAATCGCCGCCGCTGCCGTGACCATTGTCGAAAGGCCTTGCAGATTCGCCGAAAACTCCACTGAGTCCGAAGCCGCCGTGGTGAGAGAGCCGGACCCTGCGAGCCGCAATTCCTGCTCAAGAACTTCTAACCCAAGGCGAAGATCTTGCTGTTGCGCGACCTCACGTTGTTGCCTCATAAACTGTTGCTGGAAATAGGACAGGGCCTGAAGCGTGGCGCCCAAGACGACCAGCCCAGCCGCCATGGCAAGCATCAGCTCGGTCAGGCTGGTCCCTGTCTCCGTCCTTATTCTATGGTGCCTACCTCTTGTATGCCGTCCTGTCCCCATCCTGTTTACTCCGGGTGACGACACGTTACTGGCTTCCAACGAACACTGGATTGGCCCGCAGGGTGCCGACTCGTACTTCACGCTGGCCCTCGCCGGCTGCGTAGACTGCGCGAGCCTCAATCAGGACATGCCCTGAGGCCGACAGCGAACCGGAACGGCTCGGCGTCACCGTCCAGATCAGATGGACGCCATCCTGATCCCAACTACCGGAGTACACCCCATCGCCGGCCAGCACATCGCCGCCTGCTCCATCGTCACGCATGACAAGGTCTGGGACACCATCATGATTCAGATCATCCAGCAAGAGACGATCCCATCGCACAGATCGTTTCGCCTCGATCCGCGATTCCGCCATTGCCAGGGCACGCGTCGCCAATGTCCCAGTTCGAAGACTCCATCCTGCCGCCTGAAATGCCCCCATCGCACCGGCCAACCCGATCAACGTCAGCGCCATAGCCACAAGCACTTCGGCAAAACTAGCTCCGCCCTCTGCATGAAATAATCGATCCCGTGTCATGAGACGGACACTCTTCCGGTGATGCTCACAGTGAATGTGGTTTCCCGGCCCTGACTGTCGCGCACGCGAATGGTTGTAGGGGTTACCGACCGACCGCTGGGATGAAATAGAAGTTCGGGGCCGGCGGTTGGCTCCTCCACGACCACACCCTTGTCCGCATACTGATAGACGTGCAGGATGCCTTCGGCATCCGCGCGTCGAAGCGTGATCGTACGGCCCTCTCGATCGAATATGACCCGAAGACGCTCTCGTCTTGCCATCGCCAGTTGTCTGGCGAGCCGGAGCTCCGAAGCGATCTCTACGGTAGCGCTGCGCGCCTGGGCCCTTGCGGCCCACGTCTGATAACTCGGCCCAGCCAATGCTGCCATGATGCCCATGATCGCCAGTACGATGAGGAGCTCTGTCAGACTCCAGCCTTGTTCCTGTATCTGTGATTCTCTCGGCATGCCCCCCTCTAACAGCGGAGTTCCCCTTACAGGGATGAACGTGCTCTCCAAGACCCGTGCCCGCGCTGGTCCACACCAGCTGACTGAATGTTTTGTGAGGAGCGCGAACGGAATACTTCGCAAGTTCGCGCAGTTTCGCGTTGTCACGAGGAAACATGGAAGCGGAGCCAGCCTGTGCACTGCCGAGAAGAGGAAGGAAACCAGAAAAGCGCCTCACTATTTAGATACAGGGATTCGCCCGAAGAGATACAGGGAGAGTGTTAATAGGCAGGGCCAAGAAGACCTTGATACCAATCGAGGAGCGGCTGGGCAAAAAACAGGGAGAGGAGGGCTCCCAACACAAGGAAGGGGCCAAAGGGGATATAGTCATCACGCTTGATGATGCGCAGGGCGATCAAGCTGATGCCGATGATAGAACCAGTGAGCGAGCCGATCATGATGGTGAGGAGCGCCGGCTTCCAGCCAAGAAACGCACCGATCATAGCCAGCAACTTGATATCGCCACCTCCCATTCCTTCCTTGCCGAAGAGATAGGGGCTCAGCCAGGCCAGGAGCCAGAGGATACCGCCTCCCACGGTGAGTCCGAGCACAGAATTGATCACACCCACCGGCAAAACGGTCACGGCGCCCAGAAGTCCGACCACCATTCCCGGTATGGTAATGACATTGGGGATCATCTTATGGGTGAGATCCGTTCCCGTCACCACGACCAACGCCGAAAACAGCAGGGCATAGAGGGCGGCCGTCCAGCTGGGACCGAAGTACCATAAGATTGTGAGATAGCCGAGGGCATTGGTGGCTTCGACGAGGGGATAACGTATCGAAATCGGCGCGCGGCAAGCCCGGCAGCGTCCACCAAGCCACAGGTAGCTCAGCAGAGGAATATTGTCGTAGAACTTGATCGGGTGAGCGCACGAGGGGCAATGGGAGCCGGGCCAGACAATCGATTCGCCTCGGGGCAATCTGAAGATGCAGACGTTGAGAAAACTGCCGATCAGCGCGCCTAAGGTCCCGACCACGAGATAGAGAGACCATTCATGCATAATCGACCCAGGAACAGACTCCGGCTCGGAACATCCGAGGCACTTCGCATGCCAAATTAAATAAATTAGGTAGCTTCACTGGATTCAACTTCCTATAGTTTACTTATGGCGAGAGAGTTCTTATAATCCACTGCCTGTTGGGCGAGGGTTTGTTCTTGCGCGTTTCTCCGTCAAGGTGAATTATACCGTACTATTTTATTCGTTAAAGGAGAACAAGATAATGGCACGCACGGCAAAGACGAAAACCAGACCTTCACTGGCCAATCTGACCCCGCCACCCCGCAAGAAGCGACCTGAATCGCTCACCAGTCGGGAGCAGGAGATCCTTGAACTGATATGGGCCGGGTTCAAGAACAAGGAAATCGGTCAACGACTCAAGATCAGCGTCAAGACCGTCGAGGCGCATCGGGCCAATATGATGAAAAAGATGCGCGTGTCGAACACCGCTCAGCTGCTCAAGACCGCGATCCAAGACGGGACGATCAAGATCCGATAGACTTCGCCGCCGGCACGACGCCCCTGCGACGCTGGCGGACCACTTCGAACAGCGTGACGGCTGCTGCAGCTGAAACATTCAGCGACTGTACGCGGCCCTGCATCGGAATCCTGATGCGGTCGTCGCACTCCCCCAACACACCTGGACGAATGCCTTCCCCTTCTCCTCCAAGCACCAGCGCGATCGGCCCCGTCATGTCGATGTCGGTATGGAGCTTCTCCGCCTGAGGATCAACGCCGTAGACCCACAGGCCGGCCTCTTTGAGGTCCTGAATCAGACGAATCAGATTACCCACGCGCCCGACGGAGATGTGATCGAGCGCTCCGGCCGATACTTTCGCCACCACCGATGTCAGGCCGACTGCACGGCGTTCCGGGATGAACACCCCATGGACACCCGCCGCTTCGGCTGTCCGCAAGACCGCGCCTAAGTTGTGCGGATCTTCGACTCCATCAAGAAGCACGAGAAAGGGCTTCTCACCTCGTGTCTTCGCCCGATCGAGAATCTGCTCCGTCGTGTCGTAGGATTTCGCCGCGATGAGCGCGATCACGCCCTGGTGATGTTCCGCCAGGCACCAATCGATCGAAGGCGGGAGGAGGTTCGATGTGAACGGGGACTCGCTGCGCCTTCGCCAGATGCGACGAGATCGGCAAATTGCCGATCGGTCCGCAGCATGAGCAGACGCTGGAGCGGACGCGAGCCGGCACGCAAAGCTTCGCGCACGGCATGCAGTCCATAGATCAGTTCCGGCGGACTATCGCTTCCACCGGCTGGTGCCATCGGGCTTGTCCTCGATGACGATGCCGTGGGACGCGAGGAACTGACGAATCTCGTCGGCCTTCTTGAAGTCTTTCTGTTTTCTGGCTTCATTGCGTTCACAATCTTTGACTCTATATCTCTCTTCGAATTTCGCTGTCATCGTGTACCTCGCCACCGATGTATCTTCAATATCGCTGAGTAGACTTCAACCGATTGAATCGCCATTTCGTCCAATTGAAACAATCCCATACACGTGCCCAAGAAAACGAAACTGCTTGCACGAGCCTTCTTCCTGCGCCTTGGTCGAAAGACCCGTTTCGAAGCAGCTTATTCACTTCGCTGCGGAGATCTCTGCAATTCCGCAATCGCCGCAGGGGTATTGAAGTCATCGTCCATTGCTTTCTCGAAACGGCTGCTCGAGTTCGCTCAACTGATCGATGCAAGTTCTTGTCACCCACTGAGCTTCTGTCTTTATGTTTCACTCAGTCGATTAAACAGATCATAAAACCCATCCAGTGCATACTTGGCTTCTTTCAACCCTTGGTCGGAAAAATCTAAGCGGGCCACGGTAATGAGTCGAGAGAAGAAAATAGCGCAGAACCTCTCCAGTGATATCCTGCAGACCACTCAGACTTCTCGAAGATCTCTCGGATCGTAAAGAAGTTCCCCAGGGACTTGGACATCTTCTCCTGGTTGATCTGCACGAAACCATTGTGCATCCAGTAGCGCGCAAATTCTTTTCCGGTCGCTCCGCATGACTGTGCGATTTCGTTTTCGTGATGCGGGAAAGATCAGGTCCATTCCTCCGCCATGAATGTCGAACGTTTCACCGAGATGTTTCATGGACATAGCCGAGCATTCGATGTGCCAACCGGGTCGTCCAGGACCCCAGGGACTCGGCCATGACGGCTCACCGGCTTTGCTGCTCTTCCAGAGAGCAAAATCCATCGGATGGCGCTTTCGTTCATCCACGTCCACGCGTGCGCCAGCCTGCATGTCGTCCAATCGCCGCTTTGAGAGACGCCCATACCCAGAATACTTGGCCACTTCAAAATACACGTCCCCATCGACTTGATAGGCCAATCCCTTCTTCACCAAGGTCTCGGTCAAACGAATGATGTCGGTCATGTGTTCTGTGGCCTTGGGCTCGATGGAGGCTTGGCGAATGCCCAGTCTCCCCATGTCTTCGTAGTAGGCTTGGATATATTTCGCGGTGATCGTGTCGCAGCTGACGCCCTGTTCATTCGCCCGCTTGATGATCTTGTCATCCACGTCGGTGAAGTTCTTGACGAATTCAACCTGGTAGCCGCTGAACTCGAGATACCGCCGGATCACATCGAATACGAGCGCGCTGCGCGCATGGCCGATATGGCAGTAGTCGTAGACAGTCACGCCGCAGACATACATCCGAACGGTTTTCGGCTGGAGCGACTGGAACGGCTCCTTTTCCCCCGTGAGCGTGTTGTAGATCGAGAGCATGGGCAGGTTACAACTCCGGAGTGATGCGGCGCTTCGGCCAGTGAGACCAGAGAAAATAGCCCAGGGCGAGCGCCAGGCAGAGGCCGATCACGATGTCAAACTGATGGAAATAGTCTTTCAGATGCTCCCACTGCTCTCCCATTTTCACGCCGATATAGGCCAGGAGATAACACCAGGGCAGCGCACCTAGAAAGGTGAGGAGGACGAACCGATAAATGTTCATGCCGGCGATGCCGGCCGGCAACGAGATGAAGGTCCGGACGACCGGAAGCATCCGGCCGAAAAATACGGCTGCCTCGCCATACTTGGCGAACCATCGATCCGCCATCTCGATGTCTTTTCGCGACACCAGCATATAGGGCCCGTATCGCTCGACGAAGGGCCGACCGCCCCACACACCGGCGTAGTAGGCCACAATCGACCCCGCGACGTTCCCAATGGCGCCGGCCAATGTCACGCCGAGCATCGTGAATTGTCCCGTCGTCACGAGATATCCGGAAAAAGGCATGATGATTTCGCTGGGCAATGGAATACAGGCGCTCTCAATGGCCATGGTGAGGAAAATGCCGGTGTAGCCGAACGTCGAGATCGTCGATACGATAAACCGGCTGAGCTCTGTAATGATCGCTTCGATCAGATTCCCCACAGCGCTCTAGCTCCTCTGCTTGCCCTTCAACTTCGACGATGCGGCCACCCGACGCACATCTTGTCGACGAACCGTTTCCCACTTCCGGAATCGATCCAACACCCCATGATGCGTCGTATCGAGGTGAATGGGGGTGAGCGAAACCGCCCCTTGCTCAAGCGCCTCATGGTCGGCATCCTTGCTTCGGCTCCACGATACACGGGTCCCGGCAATCCAATAGTAAGTCCGGCCATGCGGATCGACCTTTTCAATGATCGGATTATCGAAGCGCCTTCGACTGAGACAGGTGACTCGGACTCCGGTGATCGACCCGAACGGTCGATTCGGAATATTGAGATTCACGAGCGTTTCGTCCGGCAAACCCTCTTTCAGGATCAAACGAGCGATACGAACGGCATACCGAGCCCCGGCGTCGAAATAAAAATGTTCCTGCCCCTCCTGTGACACAGCCATCGAGGGAACACCGAGGATCGTCCCTTCCATCGCTGCCGAGACCGTCCCGGAATACAACACGTCGTCGCCAAGGTTCACCCCTTTATTGATCCCTGACACGAGGAGATCGGGTGGTGCCGACAGAAGTTTCAATACGGCCAGATTCACACAATCGACAGGCGTTCCGTTGACAGCGTAGATCCGTGTCCCAAGCTGATTCACTCGCAACGGTTTATGGAGCGTCAGGGCATGCGCCACGGCAGTCCGCTCACGATCCGGCGCGACTACCCACACCTCGCCCACTTTCGACAAGGCCTTGGCGAGCGCCGTCAGACCAGGCGAGTGAATCCCATCATCGTTGGTGACCAAAATGCGCATGGGTCCGTCAGGAACAAAAAAAGCTGCCGGTGGCAGCTTCTTCAGTCGGATCTTGGCTCAGGACGTGATCCAGGAGATTCTGTCCGACGTCTCCCGTCACGCTCGATCCCTTGCCCTTCACGATATTTGGTCGGGGCGAGCCGATTTGAACGGCCGACCACTCGCACCCCAAGCGAGTACGCTACCGGGCTGCGCCACGCCCCGACACGCTCTATTCAATTCCACCGTCTCTCGCATTGTCCCTTTGGAGGCGGCTGGAATGCAACCGGCTCGGACGCGACGAGGCGGAACCTTCGTCAGTCAGAATGCGACTCCAAAACTTTGAGAATCGCCTGGAGATTCCCTCGCAGTTTTTGCGCAAGTTCTTTGGGGCGCACCCGTTGACTTGCCACCCGGCCTCGCCTGGCCCAATATCGTTTGACACCTGCAAGCGTATGCCCTTCTTCATAGAGCATCCGCTTGATCTCCAATACCGTTTCAACTTCTCGTCTGACATAGAGTCGCTGATTCCCACGACTTTTCTTCGGCTTGAGAAACGGGAATTCTGACTCCCAGAATCGCAACACGTAAGCCGGTAGCTTGGCAATCTGGCTAACTTCGCCGATTTTATAAAAGACCTTGCTGCCCAGCCTGGGCTCGTTCCCCATGACCGGTCCTCGTGGTGGGATGAGTTAAGGTGATTGAACGTGCTATGAATTGACGTATTTCTTAAACACTTGACTGGGACGAAACGTCACCACGCGACGAGGGCGTGATTCCTATCTCTTCGCCGGTCCGAGGGTTCCGGCCCTTCCGTGCCCCTTTACTGCGTACCACAAAGTTTCCGAATCCGGCAATCTTGACCGACTCTCCCTTATGCAACACCGCTTTCAACATATTCAGCACGAGTTCGACGATATCTGCGGCTTCATTTTTCGAAATACCGACCTGCTTATAGATTTCGTTCGCGATATCTGCCTTTCTCATGCTTTCCCCTCCGACACGCGCACAAACTTCTCGAATGATCGCCCGTGAACGTATTACGAACGATTAGCAGTTTCGCTATAAGTTACGTGAGGTTATAAGACCTGTCAAGAAGAAAGATGCCGGATCGGATGTCCCACTCATTCGTCTTTGGCAAGTAACTTGTATTCGATGCTGTCCGCCAGCGCTTGCCAGCTCGCTTCCATGATGTTCTCAGACACGCCGACGGTGCCCCATTTATCCTTGTGATCGCCTGATTCGATCAACACCCGGACCTTGGACTCCGTCCCACGATTGGCCGACAGCACTCGCACTTTGTAGTCGAGCAGTTTGACTTCTCGTAGCTGGGGATAGAACTTTTCCAATGCTTTCCGCAACGCGTGGTCGAGCGCATTGACCGGACCGGCTCCGACTGCTGCTGCATGTTCCACCACCTCGCCGACCTTCACCATCACTATGGCCTCCGACGACGAGACGCCATGGTCTTGTCTTTTCTCGACAATCACCCGAAAGCCCAGGAGTTGGAAGGATGGTCTGTGCGTCCCCATCGCTTTCCGCATGAGCAATTCGAAGGAGCCTTCCGCCGCCTCAAACTGGTAGCCCTCACTTTCACGTTCCTTCAAGGTATCGATCAGTTCCTGCAACTTGGCGTGGCCCTTGTCCAATTTGATTCCGTACGCCTCGACCTTCTCCAGCAACCCACTCCGACCTGCCGCGTCCGATACCAGCACACGCTGGCGGTTGCCGACCAACCCCGGAATCACATGTTCATAGGTCGCGGGATTCTTGAGCACCGCATGGATATGGACCCCACCCTTGTGGGCAAACGCCGAATCTCCCACATAGGGCTGGTGCTTATTGGGCATGAGGTTCGCGATCTCGGTCACGAATCCTGAGACCCGCTTGAGATGGCTCAAACGGTCGCTCAACGCCGGACGTTTCATCTTCAGTTCAAGATTGGGAATAATCGAACAGAGATTGGCATTGCCGCACCGCTCGCCGATCCCGTTAATCGTCCCCTGCACTTGCACCACGCCGGCTTCGATCGCCACCAGCGAATTCGCGACGGCCATTTCGCAATCGTTGTGGGCGTGAATCCCCAAGGGCACCGCACACTCCCGCCGAACGACCTGGCAGATCTCTTTGATTTCCCAGGGCATCGACCCACCGTTGGTGTCGCAGAGAATCACCCGTTCGGCCCCCGCTGCAACGGCGTGACGAATGGTCTCAAGCGCGTAGTCCGGATTGGTCTTGTATCCGTCAAAGAAATGCTCCGCATCGTAGAACACCCTCCGACCTTTCGAGCGGAGATGGGCCACGGAATCGCTGATAAGTTCGAGATTCTTCACAAGGGAAATTCCGAGCGCATCGGTGACGTGCAGCGACCAGGTTTTCCCGAAGAGCGTGATGATCTTGGTCTCGGCGTCCAGCAACGCCAGGATATTCGGATCCTTCTGTACCGCGTTGCTCGATTTTCTCGTCGACCCGAACGCCACCACCGTCGCCGTCTGCAACGGAACGGTCTTGATCATCCGAAAGAACTCGATGTCCTTGGGATTCGCCCCGGGCCATCCGCCTTCAATGAACTGCACGCCCAGCCCATCCAACTGTTGGGCGACCCGAACCTTGTCTTCGGCCGAAAAAGTCACATCCTCGGCCTGAGCCCCGTCCCGTAAGGTCGTGTCATAGATTTCCAGCGCTGCTGGCCGGGAGGCAGGCGGAGGTGTGCCGGGCGACGCAGAGCTGACCGGCTTGCCTTGCGAAGATCGTGGTTGCGAAGATTTTCGAGCCATAAAGGAAACGATACCAGGAGCAGGACAACCCTGTCGAGACTCACATCGCCGAAATCCGCTACTTCATGCGTCGGTCCCCTGCCGGCGACTGATCCAACCCGAACGCGGTATGGAGCGAACGCATTGCGAGTTCAACATACTTTTCATCGATGACACAGGAGATCTTGATCTCCGACGTGCTGATCATGAGAATATTCACGCCTTCCTGCGATAAGACTTCAAACATCTTGGCAGCGACTCCTGAATGGGAACGCATCCCGACGCCGACCAGCGAGACCTTCGCGATCGCCTCGGTTACAGCGACCGATTTGGCGACGATACGTTTCGCCACGTCCTGAATAAGCGGCAGGGCTTTCTTGATGTCCGCCCGTGGAATCGTGAAGGAAATATCCGTCATGCCAGACTGACTCATGTTCTGGATGATCATGTCGACATTGATGTTGGCCTTGGCCACCGGCCCGAAGAGTTTGGATGCAATACCTGGTTTATCCGGCACGCCCACAATCGTGATTTTGGCCTGATTCCGATCGCCGGTGACTCCCGACACCGCAACCGCTTCCATATCCTTATCTTCACGCGTCACAAGTGTCCCCTTTCCTTCTTTGAAGCTGGAGTTCACCTCCACCGGCACGTTGAACTTCGCGGCAAATTCGACGGAGCGGCTCTGCAACACTTTGGCACCCAGACTGGCCATTTCCAGCATTTCCTCATAGGAAATCTTGTCGATTCGTCGAGCCACCGGCACAATGTTAGGGTCGGAGGTGTAGACGCCATCGACGTCGGTAAAGATGATGCACCGATCAGCCTTCAGCGCCGCCGCCAGCGCAACCGCTGTCAGATCAGAGCCGCCACGCCCCAACGTCGTGACATCCGACTGCTCGTTGATCCCTTGAAAGCCGGCAACCACTGGAATGACCCCTTTGCGCAGGGCCTCGCGGATTCGATCGGCACTCACACGGGTGATACGCGCTTTCGTATGGGCATTGTCGGTCATGATCCCAACTTGGCGGCCCGTAAAAGATTGAGCATCGAGCCCCCGAGCCCGCAAGGCCATCGCCAACAAGGCGATGGTCACCCGCTCTCCGGTCGACAGCAGCATATCGAGTTCGCGATCGTCCGGCAGCGGCGTGACTTCATGCGCCAATCGATGCAACCGATCCGTTTCTCCGCTCATCGCGGACAGGACAACCACGACGCGATGGCCATCCTTGTGAGCCTTCTCAACGCTGTCGGCCACGCAGTGGATCCGCTCGATCGTGCCTACGGACGTCCCGCCATATTTCTGGACAATCAGCGCCACGTCCTTCAGGATCCTTTTGCGAAAAGTCGCACGACGAATTTCGTCGCATCACGAGAAGGCACGGTCGAGGCTCGAGCATCAGCTTCGATAAATCTCCGTCCGGCCCCGGCAGCGGGAGCTGTCGCACTGTCACGATAGGCGAAGAACCCAGGACCTTCTGCCGCCTGGCCATGATGCACGTTGCCCGAATCGCAGAAGGCCACGATGCGATGGGGACCCAATTTGGCCAGTCCTTCGAGCAGCGGCCCTACCAGATCACGATCGACCGCTTCGATACCCTTCACCTTGGCCGCGACATCCGACCCGTATACGACCTCGTCCGGTAACTCCACATGCACGTAAGCAAAATCATTTTTCTTCAGTTCCTCCAGGGCGACCACCGCTTGAGTACGAAGATCCGCACCGGCCAATCTCGCGCCGTCCACGGCTTCGAGCCCGGCCATGATGCCGAGTCCGCGATGGACGTCGCTCTGTGAAACCACCACACCGGACATCTTCAATCGCTCAGAGAGGCTTGGCCAGAGAATGGCCCGGCCTTGGCCCCAAAGCCAGAGACAATTGGCCGCCTTCTGCCCCGCCTCCCGACGTTCATCGTTGAGGGGATGGTCGCGCAAGATCTGAAACGAGGCGTCCATGAGTTTCCAGAGAATGTCGGATCCGTCTCCCGTCGGTAAGGCATCGGCGATCGGTCGACCAACCAATAATTGTGGATCTGTACAGACCGCTCGCGACTTCCCGTTGACCCACACCATGAGATGACGGTGGCCTAACCCGGGGTAGAACTGAATCATCTCAGACCCGAGCTGCTCATTGATCGCCTCGATCAATGAGCGGGCCTCTTCTGTCGAAATCAGGCCTGAGGTCGCATCATCCATCACCACGTGCGGTCCGAGCTTCTTGATCTCGTTCAATCCGCCTTTACTCCCGGACTGGGCGTCTGCCCGCAACGTCACCATCGTACAGCGATAGACCACATCATGCTCGCCGATGGCGACCCCCAGACTGGCCGCTTCGAGCGGACCAGGCCCCTGGTAGTATTTCTTGGGGTCGTATCCGAGAATAATGGTTCCCATCAGACCGCTCCCCTGTCGCACGTTCTCAGGCACCGCGGCCAGGAGCCCAAGCTCCCCACCTTGCGCGAGGCGATCCAGGTGAGGGGTCGAAGCCACTTGAAGAGGAGTCCGTCCGCCCAATTCCTGCCGGGGATGGTCTGCCATCCCATCGGCATGCAGAATCACATGTTTCATCGAAGCCCTGCGTTCATTGTGTCTACACCTTTAATAGACGAGCGACATCCTCCCGCGTCGCTCTAACGGTTTTCGGTTGGACCGATACGCTGATAGCTGTGTCGGCATCTTTCAGTCCATGGCCGGTCAAGGTGCAGACCACTATCTCGCCTTCACGTAGTCCGCCTTGCTTGCTCAACTTCATCACGCCGGCAACCGATGCGGCGGACGCCGGCTCGCAAAAGACCCCCTCCGTCGCCGCCACCGCCCTATAGGCCTGCAGAATCTCTTCATCCGTCACCGAATCGATCGCTCCCATGGATTCCTTCACAGCAATCAAGGCCGCTTCCCAGCTGGCCGGATTGCCGATCCGGATCGCCGAGGCCACCGTCTGCGGATTCTCCACGATGCGACCCAACACGATGGGCGCGGCACCAGCCGCCTGAAACCCGACCATGCGAGGGAGTCTCGTGGATTGATTGGCCGCACGGTATTCCTGGTACCCTTTCCAATAGGCGGTAATGTTACCGGCATTCCCAACCGGCAGCGCATGAACAGTCGGGGCATCGCCGAGCTCATCGCAGACCTCCATCGCGGCGGTTTTCTGCCCCTCGATCCGATAGGGATTGATCGAGTTGACCAACTCGATACGGTGGATCACCGACAAGTCCTTCACAATGGTCAACGCCTGGTCAAAGTTTCCTTCGATCTGGATGACTGTGGCTTGATGCATCATGGCCTGGGACAGTTTACCCATCGCGATCTTCCCGGCAGGAATCAACACATAGACCGCCAGTCCCGCCCGCGCACCATAGGCTGCAGCGGAGGCAGAGGTATTCCCCGTGGAGGCGCAGATCACCGCCTTGACGCCGGACTCAACGGCCTTTGAGATGGCCATCGTCATGCCGCGATCCTTGAACGATCCTGTCGGATTCATGCCTTCGAATTTGAGATAGAGATCGACGCCGGGAGCGATCTGCTTGGCCAGCCGCGTCGCCCTGATGAGCGGAGTGTTGCCTTCACCGAGCGTCACCACGGGCGTCCGTTCAGTCACCGGCAGAAACTTCCGATATTCTTCGATCACACCACGCCAGCGATTCATCGCATTACTCGTCCCTGCCCTCGACACGGATCAAGGTGGTGGGCTCGGAGATGAAGGCCATGCGATTGATTTCTCGCAATGCCGATTTGGACATCGCGCTCTGTGGCGGTATGGGTCTTGATCACGACCGGAACCGTCTGCCCTTCGCGCCGTCCCTGTTGGAGGACGGACGAGATACTGATACCGCACCGGCCCAGCTCCCCTGCGATGTGCGACAAGACGCCGGGGCGGTCCAACACCATAAAGCGGAGGTAATAGAGCGAGCTGATTTCTTCCATCGTCCGCATCCGAAGCGGACGACGCTGGTCCTGCTGGAACGAGACGGACGGCACTCGCCCAACCGCTCCCTTCAACAGATTGCGCGCGATGGCGATGAGATCGCCGACCACCGCACTGCCGGTCGGCATGGAACCTGCGCCCCGGCCATAGAGCACGACGTCGCCCGCGGCATCGCCGACAAGTTGAATCGCGTTGTAGACTCCTTCGACCTGGGCGATTGGAGACGAGGAAGGCAGCATCGTGGGATGCACTCGGGCTTCGACTTCGTTGCCAACCAGCTTGGCGATGCCCAGCAGCTTGATCGTACAACCGAACTCTTTGGCGTACGCGATATCGAGCGGCGTAATGTGGGTGATCCCCTCGGTGTACACATCTTTAACATTGACCGGTGTTCCATAGGCCAGCGACACCAGGATCGCCAGCTTGTGCGCCGAATCAATCCCGGCCACATCGAATGTCGGATCCGCTTCGGCATAACCGGCCTGCTTCGCTTCGTCGAGCACTGCTTCAAAACTCTGGCCTTCATGGGTCATGCGCGAGAGAATGTAATTGGCCGTCCCGTTGATGATCCCATAAATGGATTGGATGGTGTTGGCCGCCAGCCCTTCCCTCAATGCCTGGATGACGGGAATTCCTCCGCCCACGCTCGCTTCGAAACCTAGGTCAACGCCCTTGCTGGAAGCCGCGGCAAATATTTCCTCTCCGTGTAACGCGAGCAAGGCCTTATTGGCGGTGACGACATGTTTGCCTGCCGCAATGGATTCCAGAATTATGCGTTTGGCAACATCGCAGCCCCCGATCAACTCAACGACGATATCGATCGAGGGATCGGTGAGAATCTGCTTCGCATCGGTCGTCAGGAGGCCGGGCGGCAGGGTCAAACCTCGGTCACGTATCACATCGAGATCCGCAATCCGAATGATTTCGATCGGCACACCGACCCGGCGGCTGATCAAGGCGGCGTTCCCCAAGAGAATCTTCGCGACACCCGTCCCGACCGTTCCGAACCCAATGATGCCGACGCCCACGCGCGAAATCATGCTTCCGACCCCTCAAGCTTCAGGGATTTGCGAATGCCTCGAACCGCTTGTCTCGTGCGATGTTCATTTTCGACAAGCCCGAAACGCACATACTCGTCCCCGCCTTCACCGAACCCGATCCCGGGAGACACGGCCACTTTCGCCTCGCGGAGCAGGAGCTTCGAAAACTCCAACGACCCCATCGACCGATAGGGCAACGGAATCCTGGCCCAGACGAACATGGTGGCCACGGGCTTGTTCACCTGCCACCCGATGCGATTCAGTCCGCTCACCAATACATCACGACGCTTCTGGTAGCGCAACACCGTCTCCTTGACACAATCTTGTGGTCCATTGAGGGCAATGACGCTGGCAATCTGCAAAGGCTGGAAAATACCGTAATCCAGGTAGCTCTTGATCTTGGCCAAGGCTCCGACAACCTCGCGATTACCGCAACAAAAGCCCACGCGCCAACCGGGCATGTTGTAGGCCTTGGAGAGGGTATAGAACTCGACGCCGACATCCTTGGCCCCGGGAACCTGCAGGAAGCTCGGCGCCCTATATCCGTCGAACACCAAGTCGGCGTAGGCGAGGTCATGAATGACAATTACGTTATGTTCTTTGGCAAAGGCGACGATCTTCTTAAAAAACCCGAGATTCACCACGGCGGTGGTGGGGTTATGGGGGAAATTGATGACCAAGATCTTCGGCCGCGGGAAGGTCTGACGATAGACCCGTTGTAAGTCGTCGAAGAAGTCACTGTCCGGACGCAGCTCAATCCCACGAACTTCTCCGCCCGCAATGATGAAACTATACATATGAATGGGATAGGTCGGCGTTGGCGTCAGGACGACATCGCCGGGCCCGATCAAGGCCAACGCCAAATGTGCCAATCCTTCTTTGGAGCCGATCGTGACGATGGTCTCGGTCTCAGGATCCAAATCGACATCGTAACTCCGCTTGTACCAACCAGCGATCGCATGCCGCAGTTTCGTAATCCCGCGCGAGGCCGAGTAGCGATGATTTTTCCCCTTCCGCGCCGCCTCGATCATCTTCTCGACAATATGGCTTGGCGTCGGTTGGTCAGGATTTCCCATTCCGAAATCGATAATGTCTTCGCCCTGTTGACGAGCCTCGAGCTTGAGGCTCTGCACCTGGGCAAACACATAAGGCGGTAGCCGCTTGATACGATAAAATCCGTCACCTAGTCCCATCGGGTCCCCTGTCAGTACCCCTCACGCGCACGGAAGCGTCGAGAGACCACCCTCCGCCGCATCAGGGGGCCTATTCTAATGGCGAGGAGCGTATCGAGTCAAATTATGTCGTGATTCTGTGGGGTTCGGTATGCTGACCCTTCAGACTGACCGGGACAACACGTCACCAACTCCCCCTCCCAGTCCTTGCCCATCCCAGTCAATTTCTGTTACAACTGCAACGCCTTTCGCACTCATCACGCAACTCAGTTTCTCCTTGCTCCACATAGCAGAACGGAGGATCTGTGCCACGACTTGGGGTGAACATCGACCATGTGGCCACCTTGCGCCAGGCCCGTGGTGGAACCGATCCGGACCCCCTTGCCGCCGCAGTTTTGGTGGAATTGGCGGGGGCTGACGGAATTGTCGTCCACCTCAGAGAAGATCGGCGCCATATTCAAGACCGCGATCTTCGCCTCTTGCGGGAACTCATTCGCACCAAGCTCGATCTGGAGATGGCCGCCGATGAGACGATGGCCAAAATTGCCCTGACCATAAAACCGGACATGGTCACGCTCGTCCCGGAACAGCGTCAGGAACTCACGACTGAAGGCGGCCTGGACGTGGCCGGCCACAGAGATCGTATCCAGCAGGTTGTGGCCCTGCTCCAGGATGGCGGCATTCCCGTCAGCCTCTTCATCGAACCGGATTTGGCCCAGGTCAAAGCCTCGCACAGAGTCTCAGCCGATTTCGTCGAGCTCCATACCGGCCGGTATGCGAATGCCCGGCGCTCGAAAGAAGCCGATGTGGAAGTAGAAGCCATTACGCAGGCCGCGAAGCTCTCTTACAAACTCGGAATGGGCGTCAATGCCGGGCACGGCTTGGACTATCGCAACCTCACGCGGTTGACTCACATTCCGGAAATCGTCGAATACAACATCGGCCACAGCATCATTGCCCGAGCGGTTCTGGTGGGCCTCGACCAGGCCGTTAGGGAGATGAAAGCGTTGCTGAGTTGAACCATCGCGCCGGTGCGACACTCTGCGTTCCTCCATGGACAACGCGATTCGCCCTTGTCATGACATTGCGACGTAGGCAACAGATCGCTTTCCTCCCCGCGCTCACCCGATTCCTCATGCGGTATCGATCCCGCACGCAAGGCCACCGATGAAGATCGTGACCGGAACCGAGATGCAGACACTCGATCGCCGCACAATCATCGAAGCGCATGTTCCCAGTACTGTCTTGATGGAGCGGGCCGGCGAGGGAATTGTCAGGCATCTGGAGGAGTACTGTGGACCAGCACGAGGCAAGACCATTACCATCCTCTGCGGAAAAGGGAACAACGGAGGAGACGGACTGGTTGTGGCCCGACTACTGCACCGCCGGCATGCTCGGATTCATGTGGTGCTCCTCACACCGATCACTGACCTGAGTCGCGATACCGCGGCCATGTATCGTCGGCTCGTTCGGGTTGCGGGGCGAGCAGCGATCGTTCGATTCCGGTCTGCTGATCAGGCGCGGTCCCTCCTCGCCTCCAGCGACATCCTCGTCGATGCCCTCCTTGGTACTGGATTGTCCTCCGTAGTGACCGGAACCTATCGTGAGGCCATCGAACTCATCAACAGTGCCGGAAAACCAGTCATCGCGGTTGATATCCCGTCCGGTCTCCATGCCGATACCGGCGCCATCCTAGGGCGAGCGATCCGCGCCACGTTGACCATCACATGTGGCCTCCCGAAACTCGGCCTCTATGTTGATGCAGGGATTGACCAGGCCGGCGCAATCCGCGTCGTCGATATCGGCATTCCACCCGCCTATGTGGATGCCATCGAGAGCCGGACCCTGCTCCTGACAGGCGACAGTGCTTTTCAGTCTCTACCGGAACGCGTGCCCTCCGCGCATAAAGGAACCTTTGGCCATGCGGGGATTATCGCAGGGTCGGTGGGCAAAACCGGCGCGGCGGCGCTGGCGGCCCGGGCGGCACTCCGTGTTGGAGCCGGCCTGGTGACCGTGGCAACCCCCAGCAGCGTCAACGATGTACTGGAAGCAAAGTTACTGGAAGCGATGACGATGCCTCTCCCGGAAACGAAGGCACGTACACTGGCCCGCTCAGGACTCGACCGTGTCTTAGCCTTTATCCAGGCACGCACGGCGATCGCCATCGGTCCTGGGCTCTCGACACATCACGAAACCGTCGAACTCGTGCAGTCGCTCATGAAGCATCTGGATCGGCCCTCCGTCCTCGATGCCGATGCGCTCAATGCCTTGGCCGGCCGGGCCTCGTTGCTGACCGAATGTAAAACTCCACCCATTCTCACCCCGCATCCTGGTGAGATGGCCCGGCTCGAAGTCGATGCCACCACGCAGAGTGTTAACGCGGACCGAATAGGCACGGCCAGACGGTTCGCCCGAGAACGCGGCGTGTTCGTCGTCTTAAAAGGCGCACGAACTGTCATCGCCCGCCCCGATGGGCTTGTCGCCATTTGCCCGACCGGTAATCCCGGCATGGCCACGGCCGGAACCGGTGATGTCTTGACCGGCATGATCGTCGGCTTACTGGCGCAAGGGGTCCCCGCATGGGACGCCGCCTGTGCCGCGACCTATTTTCATGGATTGGCCGGCGACTTGGCCGCCCAACACCTCGGGCAGCCCGGGATGCTCGCTAGTGACCTAATCGCTCAGATTCCTTATGCGCTCCAGCGGACTACAACGACCTAACGTGACCCGGCCGGCCAAGGCGAGACAGCCTGCCGCGCGCCGCGCACCAGCATCCAGCCAGCCGTGGAAACTGGTGTCTACATCGCACCGGCACACTGATCGGCTAGGCCAAGTGATCGGCCGCGTGCTTCGCGGGGGAGAAACGATCGCGCTCTACGGACCGCTCGGAGCCGGCAAGACGGCGCTCGTTCGCGGAATTGCGCAGGGTCTGGGCGCATCGCCGACGGCAATCAGCAGCCCGACATTCGTCGTGATTCACGAATATGATCAAGGGCGCCTGCCGCTTGCCCACGTGGATCTGTACCGTATCCGCTCGCCCCGCGAGCTTGAATCGACAGGACTGATCGAGTATTTCTCCGGCCAGACCGTCACGGCAATAGAATGGGCAGACAAGGGCCTTGCCGCTCTGCCGCTGGACCGGATCGAGATTACGCTGAGCCATCGTACCGTGCGGAGCCGGACGATTCAGTTGAGCGTGACCGGGCCGAAGTCTGACGAGGTCCTCGCCCTCGCGCGCATGCAGTACAGCAAGACCGGCAGGGTGCATCGAGCGTCACCATGCCGGGCCTTGAACAGGGAGAAAACAACGAGGTCATGATTAGACTGATTCTGGTCGGAGTTCTTCTACTCCTCTCCCTGGCTTTTTTCCTTCAGAACCAGGAACAGGAAGTCACACTCCGGTACTTCTTTGGTCTCTTTGCAGCCTCGACGCCGATCTATAAACCCGTCCTGGCGGGGTTCGCGGTGGGGCTGCTGGTCTCCGGCATTCTCCTCTTTCCTCCATGGGTGCGGAGCCGTATCGAACTCCGCCGAAAAACCAAAGCGCTGCAGGAAGCTGAGGTGGACCTAGAACGATTACGCCACTCGCTCGAAAAAGTCACCGGCCGTATATCCCCCACCCTAACCGACGAACCACATCGAGACCGACGCGATGAGTGACACAGATGCCTCACCGTTGATGCGGCAATACCGCGAAATCAAGCGCGGCTATCCCGACGCCGTTCTGTTGTTCCGCGTCGGCGACTTCTACGAAATGTTTTATACGGATGCGCAGATCGCCTCCAAGCTGCTCTCCATTGCCCTCACCTCTCGCGACAAATCCAGCACCAACCCAGTTCCGCTCTGCGGAGTGCCCTACCATGCCGCGCAAGGTTATATCGCAAAACTTCTCAAGGCTGGGCGGACCGTAGCACTCTGCGAACAGGTGGAGGACCCGAAACTCGCGAAGGGTCTCGTGCGCCGCGAAGTCGTTCGTTTGTATACGCCGGGCACGCTGATCGATACTGAATTCCTCTCTCCCGGAGAATCGCATTTCCTGGCGGCTGTAGCCTTCTCCGACGCCACGGCCCCATCCGCCAAGGGTCAATCCGTCATTGGACTGGCCTGTGTGGACGTCTCCACCGGAGAGTTTTGGATGACAGAATTCCAAGGGGCACAGGCAGAGAGCCAGCTCATGGATGAACTGGCTCGGCTGGAACCACGGGAAGTACTTCATCCCGATTCCAATGCGAATGCCGGATCGTGTCTGAATCGCCTGCGTGGGCCACGCCTCTGCGCGCAACCCTCGGCCTCCTTCAATCCCAAAGATGCCGCGCAACTACTCCAGACACAGTTTGGGGTGCACTCGCTTGACGGATTCGGCTGTCGCGGCCTGACCGCCGGGATCGGAGCCGCCGGAGCGGTCCTGCGATATTTTCGTGAAACCCAGCCAACCGCCTCCCTCGCACACCTCCGCCGTCTACAAACGCGCTGGAGCGGCGACGCGATGCATTTGGATAGCGCGACGATTCGCAATCTCGAACTCGTACGACCATTGGGAGCCGGTGAGCACCGATCGGGACAGGACCAGCCAACGGTCTTGTCGGTATTGGACCGCACCGCGACGGCCATGGGCAGTCGCTTGTTACGCGATTGGCTCGTCAGACCGCTCCTCGATCACGGCGCCATTCAAGCTCGGCTCGATGCGGTCGGGGAATTGAAAGACCGGATTCAACAACGCGTGTCGCTCAGGACTACGCTCCGTGATGTGCAAGATATCGCCCGTTTGAGCAGTCGCGTGACGCTCGGCGTCGCAGGGCCTCGCGAACTACTCGCGTTGAAACAGTCCGTGAGCGCCCTGCCTGAGTTACGGTCCCACCTCCAGCCGTTCCGTGCTTCGTTGCTGGTCGGTGTCCGCGAGTCGTGGGACGACTGCCGCGATGTGCATGACGCAATTGAGCAGGCCATCAAGCCGGATGCCCCGATGTCGCTCCGTGACGGCGGCATGATTCGGGAAGGATACCATGCCGGGGTCGATGAACTCCGCAAGGCGAGCACGGAGGGCAAGGGCTGGATCGCCTCGTTGGAAGCCAAAGAACGGGAGCGAACGGGGATCGACTCTTTGAAGGTTCGCTACAACCAGGTGTTCGGCTACTACATCGAAATTACCAAGACACACCTCTCCCGCGTCCCGCCTGATTTCATTCGCAAGCAGACGCTGGTCAATGCCGAACGATTCATGACGCCGGAGCTGAAAGAGTTAGAAGAGCGTGTCACAGGCGCGGAAATTAAATTGCTGTCGCTCGAGCAGGAGCTGTTTGAACAATTGCGCGTGCGCTTGGCGAACGAGGTGCCTCGTCTTCAAGCCATGGCCCAGACCATCGCGTTGCTCGACGTCCTCGCCGGTCTGGCCGAGACCGCCGCATTACATCGCTACGTCAAACCCCTCGTCGATGAGAGCAGCACGATCCTCATTCGGGAAGGCCGCCACCCTGTCGTCGAGCAACTCAGCAGCGATTTCGACCTTCGTACCCAACGACACGGCCCTCGACTGTGAGGGCAACCGGCTTGTGATCCTCACCGGACCCAACATGGCAGGGAAAAGCACCTACCTCCGCCAGGTCGCGCTGATCGTCCTGTTGGCGCAGATCGGGAGCTTCGTGCCGGCGACCGAAGCCCGCATCGGACTGGTCGATCGGATTTTCACGCGCGTAGGAGCCTCGGACAACCTGGCCGCCGGACAGAGCACCTTCATGGTGGAGATGATCGAATCGGCTCATATCTTGAACAGCGCGACCGCCCGCAGCTTGATTCTCCTGGATGAGATCGGCCGAGGGACCAGCACCTACGATGGACTGAGCATCGCCTGGGCTATTGCGGAGCATATCCAAGACCGCCGGCACCTGGGAGCCAGGACACTGTTCGCCACGCACTATCACGAGATGACACAACTGGAAGGGTTACGTGAGGGGATCAGAAACTATTGCGTGGCGGTCCAGGAACGGGATGGAGACGTGGTCTTCTTGCGTAAAGATTGTGCCGGGCGGCGCAGACCGCAGTTACGGCATTCATGTCGCCAAACTGGCGGGACTCCCTCCGACGGTCATCGCCCGAGCGCAGCAAGTTCTGGCCCAGTTGGAACAACCGGATACCACCATCGAGGGCGCGCCCATATCTTCAGAGAAAGAACCACCACGTGCCTCGCTCCCCCACCCACATCCGATCATCGAGGAAGTGAAACAGATCGACCTCTTCTCCATGACCCCGCTCGATGCGCTTAATCGCCTCGCTGACCTACAGCGCCGGATCGGTCCAACCGGCCAAGACAATCACGAGAAATAAAAAGCGGCATCCCCTTTCGGAGATGCCGCCTTTCCAAACAGAGATTGGTTCAGTTCAGTGTGAGCAGCGCCAGTGTTGTACTGCGCAGTCCAGGGAATCAAGCCAGCGATGGGCTGTCCACCCGGGAGCAACACATCATACTGCATGGCCACGGCATCCCCTCCCTTCGGAGAAGTGTTCAAGACCTGCTTCGCTGCTGCACAGCCTGCGTCAACCTCGCTCTTCCCCGCACACTCCTTCAACCGAAGCGCAGAGATGCTGAGCGTCTTCCCCATGGAACCGGCCACTTCCGGAAGCTTCTTGACCGAGGAAATGACACGATGATTCTGCTCTGGCTCCGTCGCGACGAATTCAATCAGGTCTGTCGTGCTGGACGGGCGGCACTTCCTTGGCAGCTGCCGGGCCTGCATGGGGACGGCCCATCTTCTTGAGTTCTTCCCAAGCACCCTTGTCTGCATAAAACTTCAGGTTCTTGCCCGGGTGAATCTTCTGCCAGAAGTGGCCGCTTTCGGCATTGCCGCCGAACACGGCCACGTTAATCCAGACTGCCTCATCATAGGGATCGAGCACGATCACACGACCCTGCAATGTCGTCGGCTTGCTCATATCTCCCCACTCAAAACGCTCTTGGAATGATTCGATCGCCAGTGCGGTGGAGGCCACAGAGACCACCAGCGCTACGGCGGCCATCACGGCCCAGCCTTTCGTATGAAACTTCATAATCGCGTCCTCCTTAACAGGACATGAAAGAATTAACGCTTGTTAAGGTCTATTCCTTAATAACCTTAAATCCGGTGATCGTCCGACCATCCAGGCTCACTTCCATGGCCACGAGTTCCTGGGAGGCCTTGATGATCTGGTCCATGAGGGCCTTGTCCTTCACTGCCAACCGGACGGTCGTGGCGGCATGGTACCAGCCCGAATACGGACTGTTCTTATCGGCGCCACCGACAAAGCCCCAGGCGCAGCAGGAGAACAATGGATCCGGTGGTTTTACATCGAGATCGGAGGACGAACGGCCGTTCGGGGTTCCCGAACCCGGCTCACCGCTGTTCCAATATTGAATCCCGAAGAGCAACTCTCCGTCTGGATTGTCGGCCCACTGTGACCATACGCGGCCCTTGAGAGTCTTGGTGACTTCACCCTTCATGGGCTTCCCACCGACGACATTGTCAGTTGGACCAGCCCCACTAGGCGCATCGGCAGCAACGGCAAACTCGGCCGTCAGCATGCCGAGCACAGAAAACACTGCAATGGCGGCTATAAGTATGACCCTTGGCATACCTAGTCCCTCCTTCATAAAAATAACAACCACAATAACCGATGGATACGTAATTTTTAAGGACGACGAAAGCTACGACGCACTTTTAGAGATCATGCAGCCACAGTGAAGGTATTTCGGCCACCTCTCTTTGCTCTTCTTCGTGCTGCGTCCCTTCGAATGAGAATCGTTGTCAAAAAGTTCGGTCATGGTACTGAAATCATGAAACTGTGTCAAGAAGTTGGTTTGCCCTGTTGATCGCTTCGAATACAATGAGATATGCATTTAATAATCAACATCTTACAGGTAGCTGCGTTGAGCTTTTTTATCCACTTTTTGAGGGCTCGACGAGTTTCTATTAGAGAATTCTCATCTATAGGCCTGCAGGCTGCGCGAGGCGAGAGGCCCGAGCCCGGTGATCGCAAGGGAGTCCAGCTTGAAAAATTGGCGGCCCACATTGAAGACCTGCTCCTCATCCACACGATCGATATGAGCCAGCATGTCTTCCAGTGACATGTGCCGGCCATGCGTGAGTTCATCCTTCGCCAACTTGCTCATGCGGCTGTGGGAACTCTCCAAGCTCAGCATCAGGCTGCCCTTCATCTGGGTCTTCACCCGCTCAAGCTCTTTCCGCTCGACGCCTTTGATGCCGATCCGCCGAATCTCTCGGCAGACGAGATCCACGACGCGATCCACCTCATTCGGCCTCGTCGCCGCATACACAGTGATCATGCCGCCGTCCGAATAGCCGGACAAGAAGGAGTAAATCGAGTAGGCGAGTCCCCGTTTCTCTCGTACTTCCTGGAACAGTCGCGAACTCACACTGCCGCCCAACACGCTGTTGAGCGCATACAGTGCATACCGGTCTTGGTGTCCGGCAGCGATACCTTTGAGCCCAAGGCACAAATGCACCTGCTCCAACCGCTTCTTCCTCAACAAGATGCCACCGTGCACGTCAGGAGGGCGGCGCCCGTTGACGTGAGCCGCCTTTGCCCCTTGGCCTTTGCCGAAATACCGCGCGACCATCGGATCAAGATGGGCCTGATCGAAGTTCCCGGCAATCGAAACCACGGTCTGCCTCTGATCGTAGTAGGTCTCGATATAGTTCAGCAGATCCTGACGTCGCAGCCCTCTGATCGTCTTCTCTCGGCCTAGAATGGAGCGACCGAGCGGATGACGCCCCAGCACTTGGCCCATGTGAAGCTCTTGCACCAGATCTTCCGGATCGTCCTGGACCATGCGAATTTCTTCCAGGACGACCTGTTTTTCTTTTTCGACTTCTTTGGATTCGAAACGGGAATGATGGAATAGATCGGAGAGGAGTTCGACCGCTCGATCCAGCTGCTGATCCAACACCTTCACGTAATAGGTCGTCGTCTCACGCGAGGTGAAGGCATTCATCTCTCCGCCAAGCGCGTCGATTTCGCGCGAAATTTCGGCGGAGGAACGATTGCGCGTTCCTTTGAAGAGCATGTGTTCGATGAAGTGGGAATATCCTGCCTGGGAAGGCTGCTCGTCCCGCGACCCGGTGTTGACCCACACGCCCGACGGTGACCGACTTGAGCGTCGGCATCCGTTCGGTCACCACCCGCACCCCGTTGTCCAGGACGAGCTTGCGATACAAGACGGCTACCTGGCGGACGGGATCCGGCGCACCGGCCCCGGTCGGAGGCGGCATGGCTTCCTTGCGGCTCAGGCGGATCTTTCCTTGCCGATCCACTTCCAGGACCTTCACCAGGATTTGATCGCCTTCCTTCACCTCGTCGGATACCGCTTGGACTCGATGGTGCGCCAGCTGCGAGATGTGCACCAGTCCATCGGTTCCCGGCAGGACCTCGACAAACGCGCCGAAGTCCATGATCTTCCGAACCGTGCCCATGTAGATCTTCCCGATCTCGACCTCTTCGGTAATCCGACTGATCATTTCTTTGGCCTTTTCGGCCGAGGCTCCGTCAACCGACGCGATCGTGACGGTTCCGCTGTCATCCACATTGATCTTGACCCCGCAATCCGCAATGATGGCGCGGATCGTTTTGCCGCCCGGACCGATGATCTCGCGGATCTTGTCCTGCTTCACCTTCATCGTGAAGATCCGTGGCGCGTAGGCCGACAGAGTGGTCCTTGGCGCTTGGAGCGCCTTCTCCATACAACTCAAAATGTGCAAACGGCCGGCTTTGGCCTGTTCCAAGGCCTTCTGCATCAAGGCCGACGTAATGCCGCCGATCTTGATATCCATCTGCAACGCCGTCACGCCCTGCTTGGTACCGCAGACCTTAAAATCCATGTCACCCAAGTGATCCTCCAGCCCGAGGATATCAGAGAGGATCATGACCCGATCACCTTCCTTGATCAATCCCATCGCGATCCCGGCAACGGCTTCTCTGATCGGCACGCCGGCATCCATCATGGCAAGGCTCCCACCACAGACAGTCGCCATCGAAGAGGATCCGTTGGATTCGAGGATGTCGGACACGATGCGGAGCGTGTAGGGGAAGGCTTCCTTGCTGGGAACCACCGGGGCCAACGCCCGTTCCGCCAATGCACCATGGCCAACTTCCCGGCGTCCCGGTGAGCGAAGCGGCCGCGCCTCGCCGACGCTGAACGGCGGAAAATTGTAATGGAGCATGAACGTCCTCATGTACTCCCCTTCCAACGCATCGATCCGCTGCTCGTCGTCCGTGGTTCCCAACGTGACCACGGCCAAACTTTGGGTCTCGCCCCTGGTGAAAATCGCGGAGCCGTGTGTCCGTGGCAGCGCGCTGACTTCGCAGGTGATCGGACGAATATCAGCCGGGCCACGTCCATCCGCCCGCGACCCTTTCTCCAGGATCATGTTCCGGACTTCCGTATATTCCAGTTCATGGAACACCAACTTGACGTGCCGCTCCCGATTCGGATCGTCCGCACTCTTAAGCTTTTGAACGGCGCCGTCCTTGACCTCATCCAACCGCTCCTGCCTGGCCGCTTTGTTCGGAATCATGATGGCCTCGCGGATCCCTTGCGCCACCAAGGCCTTCACTTGAGCGGCAAGGGCGGAGTCGATCTGCTCCTTCGCCACCTTCCGCTTGGGCTTGCCGGCAACGGCTTGCAGTTCGCGAATCTTGGCCACAATCTTCTTGATCTCGGCATGGGCGAGTTCGATCGCCTCGAGCATGATGGCTTCGGACAGTTCGTTCGCCCCTGCTTCGACCATCATGACCGCATCAGCCGTCCCCGCCACAACGAGTTGCAGTTCGCTCTTCGCCACCGTCTCAAGGTCCGGATTGACGACGAACTTGCCGTCCAGCCGACCGATCCTCACGCCTGCGATGGGATTGTCGAACGGAATGTTCGAGATGGTCAGGGCAGCAGAGGAGGCGATAATGGCAAGGATGTCGGACGAGCCCGTCTGATCGGCCGAGAGGACTGAGGCGATGACCTGGGTCTCGAAGTAATAGCCCTCAGGAAAGAGCGGACGGAGCCCCCGATCGATCTGCCGGCTGGTCAGCACAGCTTTTTCCGATGGACGCGCTTCCCGCTTGAAATACCCGCCGGGAATCTTCCCGGCTGCGAAGGATTTTTCCTGATAATCGACCGTGAGGGGAAGAAAATCGATGCCCGCCTTGGCGACCTGTGACGCGACGGCTGTCGCCAGCACGACGGTGTCGCCGTACGAGGCCCAAATCGAGCCGTCTGCTTGTCGTGCCACACGACCGGTCTCGAGCCGCAGGGTGCGCCCGGCAACCTCTATTTCAACTGTGTGTACCATCTGAGTCTCCTCTGGTTAGGCCCCACAGATGCCCACAGAGATGCGACTCGAGCGATGTGGGCACTCCAGCCTCTGTCAGTGTTCACCTGTGCGACTACTACCCGCTGCTGCGCCTCCTGCGCGACCGCGAGACGGGATACTACTTTCTGATGCCTAATCGCTCGATCACCGCACGATAGCGTGCATCGCTGACGCCACGAAGATAGTCGAGCAAACGCCGACGACGCCCGACCAAGAGAAGCAGGCCACGCCGTGAGTGATGATCTTTCTTGTGGAGCTTGAAATGTTCCGTCAAATACGTGATGCGGTTGGTCAACACCGCGACCTGGACTTCCGGCGAGCCGGAATCACGTCTCATGCTGCCGGTACTGCTTGATCAACTCGGTTTTTGCTTCCTTGAGTAATGCCATGGGCTCCTTCCTTCCTGTTCCTTTCCTTCATCCGCAACAAAGTCTCATACGTCCTGATTGACCAACACTTTCTCAACCTTGAGTGCATCTCTCAAATTGTCCGGACACTTCCCGATCGCCACCAGGCGTCCGTCGATATCGTGGATACGGACCGGCTTGTGTGACCCGCGCTCGCCATCGGCCGCCCCCTCCCAACGAAGGATCTTGGCCACAGGCACCGGAGCCCCGTGTCGCACGCGCTCGGCGGTCTGTTCATCCACCACCACAATCTCTAGTTGGGCCAACGCACGATCCAGCGACAACAGATCGTCTCCCAACCGACCGAGGGCATGACGGGTGACCACCTCATCGACCGTCAGCGCTTGATCGATCGTCAAGGGACCCACTCGTCTTCGCTCCAACGCCAACATGTGGCCGCCGACACCTATAGCTTCTCCAATGTCGGCACAGAGCGTCCGCACATAGGTCCCCTTCGAACAGACGATGCGCAATGTCACATCCCGCTCCTGAATCGCCTCCACCTCAAGGGTATGGATGACGATCGTTCGCGCATCCCGCGCAATCGCTTTGCCCGCCCGAGCGGACTTATACAGAGGAACACCCCCAACTTTCACCGCCGAATACATCGGAGGAACTTGCTCAATCGGCCCGCGGAATCGACCGACCACCTCATGAATCGCCTCCGGCGTCACGAGATCCGTCGGGTGGCGCGCCAAGACCGTTCCCGTCGCATCCTGCGTATCGGTGGTTTCGCCGAGGCGAAGCACGGCACGATATTCTTTATCCCACTCAACAAGATATTCAGCAATGCGGGTTCCCCGCCCGATCAGCACAGGCAAGACTCCCGTTGCGGCAGGATCAAGCGTACCGGCATGACCGACCTTGACTCCGCCGAGAAGATGCCGAATCTTCGCCACGACGTCGTGGGAGGTCCACCCAGATTCTTTCTTCATTGTCAGCACGCCGTCGACGGCGGCGCAACTCTGTGCAAGATCCATCATCACGTCCCCGATGCTACGAACTCGTCTTCTCTTCGGACAACCCGCCCTCGGTCTCCGTTTTGACGTGGAGATCGTCCAATAACTTCAACACGCGATCGCCTCTCGGCCCGCTGACATCCTTGGCAAAGACGATCTCCGGCAGATACCGGAGCGAGAGCCGGCGGCCCAGTTCACCGCGGACAAACCCGCTGGCTTGAGCCAGCCCGGCGAAGACATTCCGCTCTTCTTCCTCCGTGCCCATGGCCGTCACGAACACACGCGCAATCCGCAGATCGCTGGTCAATTTCACATCAGTCACGGTCACGGACTGCACGCGTGGGTCTTTGATCTTCCGCATGAGGATATCGGCCACTTCCATGCGGATTTGATCGGCCACACGATCGGCCCGATGATATCCTATCTTGGCCACCGCGCGCTCCACCTTGCAGGAGGCTGAAAAAGTGCCGCCAACAGCGTTCTCGCTTCGCTCAGAGGCTCAACGTACCGAAGCGTACGCCTCGCCTCTTCGCTTGCTGCGGCCTTGCTGGACGGCCATTTTGATCATCCTGCTGGGCATGCCGCCGTCACAACAATTCCACTCGAGACTGGACGATTTCCACCGCGGGGACGTTCCGAATCAGGTTCAGCGCCTGGTCACACACTTGGTTGACGTATCGTCCTTCGTTGGCCACGCAGGCAAGCCCCAATACGGCCTTCTGCCACAGATCCTGTCCATCGACTTCGGCAACGGAGAGATTGAACTTCTCCCTCAATCGATCTTTGAGACTCAACAGCACCTGCCGCTTGTCCTTCAGCGACTGACTCCCGGGGATGAACAGCTCGACCGTACAGAGTCCGACGATGATACCCACAGAGCAGACTCACGCCTCAAAGCTTTGCGGCAATCTTGTCGATCGCATAGGCTTCGATGATGTCCCCGGCCTTGACATCGTTGAAATTCTCGACGCTGATTCCGCATTCATAGCCCTGCTGCACTTCACGGACATCATCCTTGAAGCGACGCAACGACCCAAGCCTTCCTTCATAGACCACTACGTTGTCGCGAATCACTCGTGCTCCGACAGCCGCACGGGTGATCGTGCCGTCCACTACATAGGCCCCCGCAATGACGCCGGCCTTGGACACCGTAAAGACCTGTCGCACCTCGGCCCGTCCCAACGTCCGTTCCTTGAGCGTCGGTTCGAGCAGCCCTTCCATCGCGGCCTTAATTTCGGCCATCGCGTCGTAAATAATGGTGTACAGGCGGACGTCGACACCTTGCTGTTCAGCCAGGGCGGACGCCTTCGGCTCCGGCCTGACATTGAACCCGACGATAATGGCGTTCGACGCGGCAGCCAGCAACACGTCGGATTCCGTGATCCCACCGACGCCGCTGTGAATGACGCGCAACTTGACCGCGGCGGTCGCAAGCTTTTCAACACCGGACGACAGTGCTTCAGCCGACCCCTGGACGTCAGACTTGATGACCAGTGCCAGCTCCTTGACCGACCCTTCCTTAATCTTGGCAAACAAGTCGTCGAGCGTGACCTTCGCCGACCCAGACAAATCAGCTGTTCGCTGCTTGCGAGCTCGATCTTCCGCAATTTCTCGCGCGATCCGCTCGTCTTTGACGACCTGAAATACATCACCGGCAGACGGCACACCCGGGAGCCCAGCCACTTCTACCGGAATAGAAGGACCGGCCTCTTGCACTTTTGCTCCCGTATGCGTAATCAGCGCGCGAACTTTCCCGCTCACAACCCCGACGACAAACACATCGCCGACGCGAAGCGTCCCGCTCTGAACCAGCACCGTCGCCACCGGGCCACGCCCTCGCTCCAGCCTGGCTTCCACCACAACGCCCTTA
This sequence comes from Nitrospirota bacterium, assembly GCA_963775905.1. GTDB lineage: Bacteria > Nitrospirota > Nitrospiria > Nitrospirales > Nitrospiraceae > Palsa-1315. Next base: position 107,627 of record CAVZKI010000015.1, read on the forward strand.
GCCAACCGATACGGGTCGGCCTTCAGCTCCAGCACTTCGGATTGCAGGAGAATCATCTCCAGCAAGATGTCCAGGCCGGTCTTCTCTTTGGCCGAGACCTCAACCATGATCGTGTCACCGCCCCAGGACTCGGATATGAGTCCATGTTCAGACAAGGCGTTCTTAACACGATCAGAATTGGCCCCGGGCTTGTCGATCTTGTTGATTGCCACAATAATCGGAACGGACGCGGCTTTGGCGTGATTAATCGCTTCGATCGTTTGTGGCATCACACCATCGTCTGCTGCCACGACCAGGATGACGATATCGGTGATCTTGGCGCCACGACCTCGCATGGCGGTGAAGGCTTCGTGGCCCGGCGTGTCCAGGAACGTCACCTGTTTCCCGCGTACCGCAACCGTGTACGCGCCGATATGCTGCGTAATCCCACCGGCCTCGCCTTCTGCCACCTTCGTTTGCCTGATGGCATCAAGCAGCGAGGTCTTGCCGTGATCGACATGGCCCATGATCGTCACGACCGGTGGCCGCGGTTCAAGCTGGACCCCGTCCTCCGTCTGCACGACGGAATCCAGCAATTCTTCTCCGGCCTTCTCCATCGACACATCGATCTTGACCCCGCTCTCCTCCGCAATAATCACGGCTGCGTCAACGTTCATTGTCTGATTGAAGGTAAGCATCTGGCCCATATCCATCAGCTTGCGCATGATGTCGGCCGGGCGCTGTCCGATCAGCTCAGCAAATTCCTTCACCGTCATGCCGGGCGCAAGCTTGAAGCTCTTCCTCCGTGGCTTGGTAACTTCCCCCGGCGTGCTGTGATGCACGTGCTTGCTGCGGTCGTCGCGGCGCTGCTGCACTGGAATGGCGCGGAGATCCTGCCAGCGAGCCGCATCCTCACGAAGCCGAAGCTCTTCTTCTTCCCGCGTTCGGCCAGGCTTACGAGCTTTCTTCCCCTTCTCTTTCAGACCCTCGGCTTGCATCTCTTCAAGCGAGAGGATTTTCTTTTTTCCTGTGATCACATAGATGCTTGGCACGACGGCGGGCTTGACGGCAGTCGTGGGAGCCGGAGCGGTCATGGCGCCTATAGAATGCGGCTGGTCGGGCGTCGCCGCCAGTTCAACATGCGCAGCGGCGGCAGTCTCAGCGTGCGGATGCGCTACCGCCGGCGGGCTAGCCACGAGGGTATCGGTGAGCGCTCCGCTTGTGCCTGCTGATTCAACTGTGGGCAGGGACGCTGCCTCTCCCGCAGGAACGTCATCGGCTCTCTTGCGCTTGATCAGAATGCGGCGCTTGTCGGACTTGGAAGACTCCTCCGCCGCTGGAGCTGCCTGGGCCGACCAGGCCTTGGCTCCCGCTGCGTGGTCGGACGCCATACCGACCTTACTCCGCTCACCCCGGCCTGCATCGGCCTCTGCCGCCCTGCCCGTCCCTTTCCCGTGAGCCTTGAGTTTCGGGCCGAGCTTCTCCAAGACCTTCTGCACCACGTCGTCATCCAACGCGCTACTGTGCGACGCGACGGTGATCCCCATCCGCTTCAATTCCGGAATGAGATCACGGTTTTCCATCCCGAGTTGCTTGGCCAATGCATACACGCGCATGAGAGTATGACACCTACTCCTCTTTATCCGGGTTATCCGGCATCCGACTCCGATTCTGCCCGGGCTTTTAATTCCTGCTCTCGGGCTTCTTCTTGCTGATGCAGCGCTTCGGTTTCCTCGGCCAACGCCGCTTTGATTTCTTTATCCCGTTCGGCCTTTTCCTTTTCGTATTCCGTCGCGCTGATGATATCGATCTTCCAGCCGGTCAGACGAGCGGCCAACCGCACGTTCTGCCCATTCTTCCCGATCGCTAACGACAGCTGGGAATCTGCAACGACGACCAACGCCGACTTCTTTTCCTCATCGACGCCGACCTTCTCAATGCTCGCGGGGTTCAAAGCCTCGGCGATGAAGACGCGCGGGTCGGAGGTCCAGGTAATGATGTCGATTTTCTCTCCGCGCAGTTCGCGGACAACCGCTTGAACCCGCGATCCCTTGATCCCCACACAGGCCCCGACCGGATCGACCGCCTTCTCGCGAGAGGTCACGGCGATCTTCGTCCGATCCCCAGGCTCCCGCACGATGGACTTGATCTCAACGATTTTTTCGAGCACCTCAGGCACTTCCAACTCGAAGAGTTTCGACACAAACTGCGGATGGCTCCGCGTCAAGATGACCTGGACATCCTTCGGAGTCCGGCGCACTTCCAAGAGCATGGCCTTCACCCGATCACCGCAGCGATAGGTTTCCCGCGGAATCTGCTCCTGAATCGGCAATACCGCCTCGGTCTTACCCAGATCCACCAGGTAATTCCTGCGCTCCACCCCGAGAATGATGCCGTTGACCAGATCTCCTTGCCGCGTGGAGTATTCTTTTTGAACCGCCTCCCATTCAGCCTCCCGGACCTTCTGGAAGATTACTTGCTTGGCGGTTTGCGCGGCGATTCGTCCCAAATCGCTCATCTCGATGAGCGACCCGATCTCGTCGCCGACCTCTGCCTCGCTGTCGAACTGGCGAGCTTCCTGAAGAGAGACTTCGGTTTTTGGATTGGTGACCGCATCGACGATGATCTTCTTCGACACGACGGAGATCTCACCGGTCTTGGAGTCGATCTCGACTTGAATATTCTCAGCCTGCCCGAAACGCTTCTTGGCAGCCATTTGAAGGGCTGCTTCGATCGCCCCGATCACTCGGCTCTTCTCGATGCCCTTTTGTCGACCAAGTTCATCGATGACTGAAATCAATTCTCGATTCATAGCTCACTCTCCGGCGACCGCCCCCTGCAGCCACACTCCAAATACCGCGGTATGTCTATACCGCGGTGATCGACTCAGGTACTACCTCAAAATGTGACGACGCGACGCGCTTCAGCGATGAGTCGAACTCAAGGATGACCTCCCGCTCAGAACGCGGATCGTTCACCACAACCGTGATTCCCTGTTCATTCACTTCCGTCAACCGCCCGACTACACGCCACTGTCCGTCGATCGGTTGCCTGAGCTTCACGCTCACTGGCTTCCCCAATGCCCGGCGATAATCCTGAATCCGTTTGAAGGCCCGATCCAGACCCGGCGAGGAGACTTCCAGCGTATAGGCATGGGGGAACGGATCAGCCACATCCAAGGCTGGACCGATCGCGAGGTGTGCGCGCCCGCAATCTTCTACCGTGACGCCGCCCGCCTTATCGATATACACGCGAACGACTGACCGCGCACCTTGCCCCACACACACGACGTCGATCAATTCTAAGCCCAATGCCCAGAGGATGGGCGATACCACCTCGCTGATGCGATCAACGACCGGTCGGGACTCCTTCACCGACGCCCCTCGCCCCGTATTTTGGATGGCCCATTCAAGAGATCAAACAAAAAAGTGGGCCTGAGCCCACTTCCAGTTCGGGACCATAGCATGCCACCTATGCCAAAGCAAGGGGGCTAGCCAACCCGACTCGTGAAGCCTGCGGCAAGTCGTTGGGTGATCGGGCCGGGCCTTCCATCTCCAATCACTTTCCCATCTACACGGACGACGGCCAAGACCTCGACCGTGGTCCCTGTGAGAAAAACTTCGTCCGCCTCATATAGGTCTGCCTGAGAGACAAAGCGTTCCTGAATCGGCAGGCCCTCGCTTAGAGCCAGATCCAACACAACGGACCTCGTGACCCCGGACAGAATGCGCGACCCTTCGGGAGCCGTCACCACCGTTCCCCCCTGAACCACCATCACATTGCTGACTGCCCCTTCAGTGACCAATCCCGCTTTGACCAAAATGGTTTCGAAGACCTGGGCCTGCTTAACTCTGCTGCCGCGCAAGAACGTTGGCCAACAGATTCACGCTCTTGATGTCACAGCGCCCCCATCGGATATCCTCGGTCGTTATCGCTTCCACACCAGCCGCTTGTACTGACCTGTCGAGCGGGTGAAACTCACGAACCGTCATGACGACCGTGGGCGTCAGTTCATCTGAGTAGGCGTGATCACGGGGAGCGACACCCCTGGTGATCTGAATATAGATTTTGGCTTCAGGATACGCGGCCAGCCTAATCCCTTCCAGGATATGGTGAGTCCACTCGGCACGGGAATAGGGCTGCGTCAGGTCAAGCGCCGTGGCGCTACGATCCAGTCGAGCCAGATGGGCCTCGAGTGCAAATGGACGCCCCTTGTATGTGCGGATCACTTCGTAGATGCCATCGCCAAACTGAAAGCCTCGATCTTCGATCGAGACTTTCGCCTCGGCCAGCGGCACGAACGCTCCATTGATGAAGGCTACATTCGGCACGATTACGCACTTCTCCGAGACGAGGAATCAGAGGCCGTCACGTCAAAGACGCGCCGATCTTCGGCGGTGAATTTCCACCCCATGCGTTTTTCAAACAGCACCCGGTGGGTGCCCGGCCTGACCGCTTTAAACTCGAAAGTTCGCTGCCCATTATCCACCGCATTATTCCCGGCGATGCGAAGGTAGTCGTCGGCCAGCAACTCGAGCCCCGTAGGATCATAGGTCGGAACCCAGAGTTCCCCTCGCGTCCTGTCTTCCCAGAGATGAATCTGGATGGGATGCTCAAGGGTCGTCTCAATGATCTTGGCCCCGTCCGAGTGTGTGGCACCATCATGGTCGTGGCTAGTTGTCAGACTCATCGTCATTTTAGCGGCAACCCGCTTCTTCTCCGCCTCATCATGATGCTATGGTTTTCGCCGAGGCCCGACAAAAATCTCCGCTCCTTCCACCTGCACATCATAACTCCCCACACAATATCCACCACCGTCCGTCCCTTGCCCGTTTCGAACGTCGAATGCCAAATCGTGCCACGGACAGGCCACGACAAAGCCCTTCACGCGCCCTTCACACAAAGGACCGCCTTCATGGGGACAACGATTATGGATCGCAAAATACGTCCCTTCGATGTTGAAGAGCGCAATCTCCCGATTGTTCACCATGACGACTTTTGATTGCCCAGGCAGCAGATCGTCGACCAGGGCGACGGATTGAAACCCCTCTAGCATGCTGCACCGACTCCTCTCTTCATGCTTTTTTCCAAGTCTCCCGCGCGCGTTACATCCGAAGCGTATATTTCAACTCCAGCCCTATGGTGACCCCTTCCTGCTTGATGAAACCCGCTCCTGTTTGAATCGCGTAACGGACCGCTTCGGGAGAGGAACTATACTTGGGGCAGTCATCTTCCCGGCAGGGAGCGACATTTTCCTTGAGCCCTACAATATGATGGCTTTCATCAATCCACATTATGTCCACCGGAAACCGATACTCCTTCGTCCAGAGGTGGTTCTGGCCGGTCGACTCGAAGATATAGAGCAATCCACTATTCGCTGGCAACGTCTCTCGAAAGGCAAGACCGACAAGCAGTTTCTCCGGTGTATCCGCCACTTCCGTCTCGAGCTCACGGCCATTTGGAAAGGAGACGATAATCATGGTCTCCTCTTTTCGATCGATGAGAAAGAACGAAGCGCTCATCAAGAAAATCGCCATGAGGACGAGCGTGATGATGCGCTTCTTTTTCTGCCCCCCATCGCTCACCGGTAAGGTGGTCATGGACATTATCTGTCACGACTCGTCACGACTCCCTGGGCCCAAAGGCCCATTAATACAGGGAATCTAGGCCTTCTGAGCAAGTGCCGTTCTGTTGACTTGGAAAAGAGCGGCAGACTAGAATGGCGTTCACGTCGCGGCACGCATCATGGTCGTGACGGGGCGGACTTGTCAACCGTGTGTGTCTCTATCGTAGTGAGAAGGAGGCGAGGGTCATGGCGCTGCTGATTACCGATGAATGTATCTCCTGTGGAGCCTGCCTGCCCGAATGTCCGAACGAGGCGATTTTTGAAACTCGCAGCGACGCGGAAACGAAGGGCAATCATGTGGGCGATGGCCAGGGAGTCGGCGATAGTATTTATGTGATTACGCACGACCGCTGCACCGAGTGCGTCGGACACTTCGACGAACCGCAGTGCGCCGCCGTCTGCCCGGTCGATAATTGCTGCATTGCTGACCCGCTTTATCCGGAAACGACGGAAGTCCTGCTCGAGAGGGCGAAGACGCTCAATCCGGATAAGGCGATCGATCCGGCGAAAGTCTGGAGCGGCGTGCGCAATTAATCATCGCTCATGTTCAACAAGGAAGGCCCTGCTTTTCTCGTGAAAAGCAGGGCCTTCCTGTCTCTAGCGGGATACTCAAAAAGGCCGTCCAGCAATCCGTGAGACGTGAATGTCAAACGTCAAACGTTTCGGAGCAAGAGCACTCGGCAGTCCTTCGTTTCACCTTTCACGTCTTACCTTTCACGGTTCTTGAGAGCGAAGCGAGAACGCCGCATGGGAAAATGCGCGTCTTGGTGCGCCGGGGTTGGGTGGGTGAGAAGGGCGCCTTTTTCAGCATCCTGCTAAAAAACCATCGCCCTCTCCGCACTGTCGCGGAGAGGGCGATGATCACTCGCATCTGCCAAGAACAATTACTTGAGCATAAGAATCTTGCCACCGACATGCCCCGGATGCAGGTGACAGCGATAGATCAGCGTATTCCCTTGTGTGGCATAGAACATGTCACTGGTCGGAATACCGATATACTTGGTTTCGCCCGGCTTCAACACCACTTCGGCTTTCATCACAAACGGTGAACCAGCGTTCGGGGCATCGGTCATCTGAAATCCATGCTCAGCAGTGGCATTGTTCGTTACCTTGAGCAGGACAGGACGACCAGGCCGAACTTTGAAATCGATGATCGTGATGGGTGGATACCAGGTCTTTAAGGTACCAATCTCGATCGCGAACAGCTGGGCATCGACGTCCAGCTCCTTGAACGACTGACCCACAACGGAGCCAGTCTCCAAATCCCCGACTTCGACTCCGCCTGCCTGGAGCGCAAACGCTGCAGATGCTCCAGCCACGACCATCACGAGGCCGAAGAAGACCCCCAACATCGTCTTGCCCATGACCTACCTCCTTAAAGAAAGAAGAAGAGATGTGATTAGGTTGGTGAATACCTACCGCCAAGCCACGTAGCCGTGCCCTTGCTGACCACTACTTCCCTGCGTCTGCCCATCATGTCGTCACAGCATGTATGCTCTTCGAGAGTAACCCTATAGATAGCACCGCGACGAAAACGGAAGCAAGAACGTTAATCTAACTCTTTTCTGGCCCCCCCCTCAATGTCGGTGCTCGCGTCAACAAGTTAGTCACCATTTGTTTCAATAACTTAGTGCGCAGTCTCCGTCTCTGGCTGCACCTCTTGAACCGTGGACCCGATCAAAAGATCATACGGTGCATAGTTGTCAGTTAACACGACACCTGCCTCCCAGGGTTGCGTGCGATGGGTACCCAGCAAGGCAATAGCCTCGAATGGAAGGCGCTGTTGCTCGACCAATTTGTTTACATTGGCCACAATGGTAGGGAGTGTGTGCCGTTCGAGCGGCGCGCCGGCAAAAAAAATCAGATTCTCCGCTCGCATCTGAGGAGAATTCCAGGGCCCCTTGACCGCAAAGGACTCGACGTTGGGAAAGGACCGTCTCATCGTCTGCATGACCGCATTGGCCCGCAACAGATCTCCACCCTCGCCCGACGAGGCCAAATTCACTGCCAGGATACCATTCGGTGCAAGATGAGCGCGCAACTCTGCGAAGAACTCCATCGTGGTCAGGTGAAACGGAACCATGTGTCGGGCAAACGCATCAACCCAAATGAGGTCGTACGTCCGCTCCGTGGAATTCAGAAATATCCGGGCATCCCGAACGTGCACATGATGCTGGGGAGGCGGCTGATAGGAGAAATATTCTTCGGCCATGCGGACGACCGCGGGATCGAGTTCAACCACGTCCAGCTCGAGTTCAGGCCATCGATGGGCGAGCCACTTCGCCAGCGATCCGCCTCCGTGACCTAGGATCAGACCTCGTTTCGGTTCTGTCACCAAAGCCAGCGACGCGACCATCAGTTGACTATAGGGGAGAAACAGGGTGACAGGATCCGCCTTCCACATGACCGCGTGGAAGGTCCGGTCCAAGACAAGGTAGCGAAAAAGATCGTCATCGCGAATTCGTACTTGCTGGTAAGGGCTGTCTTCCTGATAGACCGGCGCCTTCAATATCTGGATCGGAGACCAGGCACCGGCCCCCAACCCTCCAACGCATAGGAAGAGCATTCCGATCATCAGCGGCCGTGCGGTCGTCCCCCTGATCAACCACCAGAGACCAAGCCCCACTTGAATGACGCCGAGCCACGCGACAAGCGCCTGGCTGCCGATCCAGGACAGAAAGAAAAACGCCGTCCCCCAGGTTCCCGCCAAGCTCCCCACTGTCGAGAGCGCGATCATCCGACCGGTATGCCGGCCGAAATACTCAAGGTCCGTTACGGCCAATCGCAACATGGCCGGCAGCACGCCGCTCAGACCAAAGGCCGGCGGGCCCAAGAGCAACGCCGCGGCAACACAAGGCCCCCACCGAGGGTCCTCAATCGCCGCCGCCACCTTAAAGAGCACCGGCTGGCCGAGCCACGCGGTAAGAAACGTCCAGGCTCCGGAGAACAACAGCAGACCGGCCAGCACCTGCGCGCCGGGGTACCGGTCGGAGACCCAGCCGCCAAAGGCATACCCGCTGCTCATGGCGGCAAGAATCACTCCGATCAATGCGCCCCAGACAAACAGGGAGTTTCCGAAGACGGGAGCCAAGAGCCGGCTTCCCAAAATTTCGAGCGCCATGACCACCGCACCGGTCGCCAGCGCCGTTATCAGAAGAAACCATCGAGGGGTATGAGTCGGCCGGTTCACAACACTCGTGCAGAAACAGGGCACAGGGTAGGGAGACGATCCGATGCTGCCCCGCGAGCCAGGACGATCACAGACCGCCCCAGTTTTTGAAATAACGTAAGAGATCGCGGACGGAGATGATCCCGACAATCTGCCCCTCCTCGGAGATCGCGAGATGCCGAATCCCATGTTCCGCCATCTTCTCACTCGCCTCGTGGGCCGAGCTCGTAATCTCAATCGACAGCAGCGGGCTGCTCATGACGGTACGGACCGACGTCTCTTGTGCCTGGCACGATTCGGCCATCCCCTTGCGAACCAAGTCCGATTCGCTGACTATACCGGTATAGCGACCGGCCTCTTGGACCAGCACTGCGCCAACCCTCGCGTCGCGCATCAGCTTGGCTGCCTCCAACAGCGTTGTGTCTGGACTGATCGTGCGCAAGGTCCGGCGCATCATCACGGCGAGAGGTCGCTGAAGAGGTCCGCTCTGAATAGCCATACGACAGGCTCCGTCCGATGGAGGGAGCAAATAGTACTCAGCCCTCATGCACCTGTCAACGAGCGGCTCCTCCCGGTGGAAATGACTTTCTATAACTTTGTTGCCGGCCCCCGGTTCCGTTGCTATACTCGGCCAGTTCGTTCTTGATTACAGGAGGACAGGGACCCATGCATATCAGTGTGATTGGAACCGGCTATGTCGGGTTGGTAACAGGAGCCTGTTTTTCGGAGTTCGGCGTCAACGTGACCTGCATGGATGCCGACACCAAACGGATCGCCAGGCTTGAGAAGGGCGATGTGCCATTCTATGAGCCGGGGATCACGGAGCTCGTCGCCAAAGGAATTCGAGAGAACCGGATCAGCTTTACCACCGACGTCGCCAAAGCCGTCGACAAGGCCCTCGTCATCTTCATTGCGGTTGGCACCCCACCGCGACCGGACGGATCAGCCGATCTCTCGTACGTAGAAGAAGTCGGCCGCGGCATCGCCAGAGCCATGACCGGGTACAAGGTCATCGTCACCAAGTCGACCGTCCCGGTGGGAACCGGGGAAAAGCTGCGTGAAGTGATCAACGCCAATCAATCAGGCAAGTTCCGGTTCGACATTGTCTCCAACCCGGAGTTTCTTCGTGAAGGGTCCGCCATCGAAGATTTCATGCGACCGAACCGAGTCGTCATCGGCGCAGACAGCGAGCAGGCGATTGCGATCATGAAAGATCTCTATCGTCCGCTGTACCTCATCGAAACTCCGTTCGTCGTGACTGACATCCCGACAGCCGAGATGATCAAATACGCCTCCAACGCCTTCCTCGCCACCAAAATTTCGTTCATCAACGAAATCGCGACAGTCTGCGAGCGGGTGGGCGCCGACGTGCAGATGGTGGCGAAAGGGATGGGGCTCGACAACCGGATTGGATCGAAGTTTCTCCACGCTGGACCGGGGTTCGGTGGATCATGTTTCCCGAAAGATCTGGCCGCTCTCGTACAGACGGGGGAACGAGTCGGCTATCCAATGCAGATCGCAAGCGCAGCCGCCCTCGTCAACGAACAGCAACGGGGCCGGATGGTTGAAAAGATCACAAGTGCGGTTGGGGGACTCAAAGGAAAGACGTTCGCGATGTTGGGGTTGTCCTTCAAGCCCAATACGAACGACCTACGGGATGCGCCGGCGCTGGCCATCGCGCAGGAACTCATGAAACAGGGGGCCACGGTTCGCGCCTACGATCCCGCCGCGCTTGAGGAAGCCTGTCAGATCGTTTCGGGCCTTGTCCCCTGCAAAGACGCCTATGAGGCGGCCCAGGGAGCAGACGCGTTGATCCTCATGACCGAATGGAACCAGTTTCGAACCCTCGATTTCGACAGACTGAAAACCGCGTTGCGCCAGCCCATCTTCCTCGACTTGCGCAATGTCTATGAGCCCGACCGGGTCGCGGACTTTGGCTTCCGTCACATTTCGGTCGGGAGGCCGAGTAAGGCTCCCTCCCAGGCCAAATAACAGCGGCATTACGTGAGTCGCGGCGCTTCAGCCTTGGCATCATCCTTGACTTTCGGCTTGTAGCCCATCCGGTCCAACACCTTCATCACCCTCGTCTTCAGACGGTCGTCGGCCTCGACGAGCGCCGTGGCCAACGGCTCGACGGCAGGCTTTCCGATTTTACGGATGATTTCCGTCACTGATTGTCTGACCTCATCTTCCTCCGAAACCAGCAAAGGCACGAGTGAGGACACCGCCGGCCCGCCGATCTTGATCAAGGAATCATAGGCACGCTGCCGGACATCGCCGACTTCATCCGCCAACGCATCGACCAACGGCCGCACAGCGCGGGTTTCTTTGAGCTCACCCAGCACTTCGGCCGCATACTTGCGGTTGAGCCAGTGGCTATCCTTGAGATCCAAGAGCATCGCGTCGGCTCGCGCCGCAGTGGGATCCTTCGCACGAATCCGAAAGCTCTTGGCGATCCGTCGCCCGCCTTCTTCAACGACGCGAATCGTGGCACCATCCCCTATCTTAAGGCGCTTCAGCTCTTCAAGTGCCTCGTCATCAACGTCCAACACGACCGTTTTACCGTCGTAGGCCAACAGTTCGACTTCGAGTTGTTTCGCCTCAGGGTTCACTGCGACGACTCGTTCCGTGACGAGATTGAACCCGTCCTTCTTCGCGCCGCCCTTCGGACCGATCTGAATAAGCTTTGGAGGAGCTTCATCCGCCATGATGTGTATCCTTTACGTCGAAATGAAGATTACGGCTTCGCGTTCCATCCGAGACTCGCCAACACACCCTCTACCGTTTCCTGCACCATCGTATTCTCATCTTCAAGCAGCGGAAGCAAGGGGTCGATGGCTTGCTTCGCCCCGAGCCGCGCGAGCGACTCCGCCGCGTTTCGCCGCACGAGCCAGTCTTCATCCTTGAGCGATTCGATCAACGGAGCGATTCCACGGGCATCGCCGATCTTGCCCAAGGCTTCAGCCGCATGGCGCCGTACCATCCAATTATTGCCCAGCAGCCCGTCGATCAAGGCGTCCACGGCCCGCGCATCGCCGATCTTTTTCAGCACACGCGCCACGTCCTCACGTACCGTGTTATCGGTCAGCGCCTCGACCAACCCAGGCACCGCGCGCGCATCGCCGACCGCTCCAGCGCCCACACGGCAGCAGTCCGCACTGCGCCATCTTTGTCCTTGAGTGCCTTCACGAGGGGATCGACGCCCCGAGGGTCCTTGAGCTTCCCCAATCCCGACGCAGCCTGCTCGCGAATCGCCCATTCACTCGTCCTCCAACGCCTCGATCAACGGATCGACGACTGATGGACCGATCCGCACAATGGCGCTGGTCGCCGCTTCCCGAATCAGGACATCTTCGTCCGCCATGAGCCCAATCAGCGGCCCCACCGCGTCCTCGCCCACTTGACTCAAACTGGCAATCGCATGATCCCGGAGCGCTTCATTGTCGTCCCGCAGAGCCACGATCAATTGTTCGATCCGTTCAGCCTGCACCTCGTCACTCATCGTCGTCCTGCCCTCCCTGACTCCCGACAGGCGCCCCATCGAGCGCTTCCAGTTTGTCGGCGATCAACCCGGAATTGTACGCGACCAACCCGTCTCGGTCCGTCCTCAACCGATCGAACAGCTCCTTGTACGGCCGCAACACATCCACATCTTTCACTTTGGCCAAGGCTTCCATGGCATGGACCCGCAAGGGTCGAATGGGAATGGCCTCGATATAGAGTTGGGCAGGCCTGGCATCGCCGATCAAACCCAATGATTTCATCGCCAGTTCCTTCACGCCCGTATCTTTATCGACCCGCAACCGCTGCATCAAGGGCTCGACCGCGCGGACATCGCCGATCTTCCCCAACAAGTCGGCGGCGGCTTCACGGACCAGCCAATCGTCATCTTCCAGATACTCGATCAAAATCTCCACGCTCGGACGCCCAATGGCTAGAAGATTGATCACGGTGCTCATGCGAGCTTCTTCCCGTTCGCTCAACTCCTCAATCGCGCGAAGATCGTCAAACACTTCGTCGATGCGCTCACGAATCGCGCTCAACTTCTTGAGCGTCCGCACGGCAATATCGCGAACGGCTGGCTGCCCCATCGCATTGATGAACGAATCCGCCGAACGGGGATCGAGCAGATGTTCCAGCATCTTCGCAGCCATGATCTGCGCCTCTGGGTCCTGATGGGTCAACATCTCGCAGAGTGGCGCGATCGCATTCGGCATGACCCCCAACAACTGCGAGGCCGCCAGGCGAATCCCTTCGTCCTTCGAGGCATAGAGCAACGAGGCCAGCGCCGCGGCAGTCGTCTCGTCAAGCACCCCCGCCATGTGTTCCAAGGCTGACGCGCCGGCCTTGCGGACAGCCTCATCCTCATCGCGGAGTAAGCCGACCAGCGGCACGCCGGCCTGAGGATCGTTCACGCGCGCCAGCATGGCCGCGGCCTCGGCTTTCAACGCCGGCGACCCGATCTGCAACGCGTGAACGAGCGCCTGGACTGCGCGGGGCCCGCCTGACAGGCAGGCTGCCGTCGCCCGCATCCGTCGCCAGTCCTCTTCATGGACGAGCTCGGAGACCAGCGTTTCAATCGTTTCTTTCGGCATGGCACTACGACCTGACTTACAATGAGTCCTGAGTTTTGAGTCCTGAGTGCTGAGTTACAAATTCAAAATTTGCCATTCAAAATTGAGCATTGGCCCACGAGCAGGATGCTCAAAAAGGCCAGACATCTCACCCGCCCAACCCCGGCGCGCCAAGACGCGCTTTATCCCAGGCGAGGGCCTTCCAATTCCCTATACCTCCCTTTAGGGGAGTGGCCAGGCTGTCCTCAACTGCGCCCATCGAACGAGCACAGTTTCACCGTGCGCGTTCTGCGAGCAAGGAGGGCACCTGGCCGCTCCCTCCCCATCCTTCTGAGGCCGCGCGTTGCGCGAGCACGGGGATCGTCCCGGCCACCCCGCCCCCCCCTTCAGCATCCTGCTAGATGCGGCCCGCCCGCCAGCCCACCCTAGCCAACGTCTCTTTGACATGGTAACGGATGTTGTCATCCGACTCGCGTGCCAGCACGCCCAGCAACGGCGCAATCACGACGGAACCGAATCGAGTCAGAGCGTCGGCGGCTTCCGCTCGCGTCACCGTATGGCGGAGCGCCTTCATGAGCGAGGGTATGGCCGTCTCGTCTCGGATCGCGCCCAACGCTCTGACGGCCGCGCCCAATGTCAGTATTTCTTCATCCCACCGATCGCCGCAGCCGTCGATCGGCCGCGAGACCTCCGGTCGGTCCACCCCCTCAAGCACATTGATCAGCACCGGCACCGCACGACGATCGCCGATCCGGCCCAGCGCCTCAACCGCCAGCGGACGGAGCCCCGGCTCTTTCATCGCCGTCACGAGGAACTCCACGGCGCGCGCATCGCCGATCTGACCAAGCGCGCGGACTGCGTCCTCGCGAACCGCCCTGTCCCGATCGTTGAACAGCACCAACAACAGAGGGGCCACAGCCTCAGGCGACCGCGTTTTCCCCAAGGCCTCCACCGCATGCAGCCGCACCAGCCATTCAGCATGGGTCAACGCGCCGAGCAGCGACGATAGCGCCGCCGCCCCAATGGCCGCGAGAGCCGTCGACGTCTCTTCGCGCACGGCCTTCACCGAATCTTGTAAGAGCGGCACTAGCGGCGCCACCGCTCCTGGGTCTTGAATCCGACCCAGCGCCTTGGCCGCATGCATCCGCACGATCCAGTCGGGACTCGCGAGCGCCTTGACGAGCGGCGCGAGCACCCGCGCATCGGCAATGGTCGCCAACACCGATGAGGCCAATTCCTGAACCGTGAGCACCGGATCGGAAAGGCAGACGCCCAGCGTCGTCACAGCCGGCTCTCCGATGGCCAGGAGGGCGCCGATCGCCGCATCGCGAACCGCGCGATCGCCGTCACGAAGCACGGAGACCAACGGCGCCACAGCCCGGGGATCCCGAAGCGTACCAAGCATCGTGGCGGCCTCTTCGCGAATCGCCCAATCCTCGTCTTTGAGAGCCGCGATCTGTTCGGCTACTGCGTCTGCCATGCCTGACCTCGCTCCTAACAGGATGCTGAAAAAGTCCGCCAGCTTCGTTCTCGGCTCATCGAAATCCTCCACGTACCCCAGAGGGTACGCCTCCGGTTTCGACTCGCCTGCGGCCTTGCTGGACGGCCTTTTTGAGCATCCTGCATGGCGTACTTCTGTTATCCCGGACGTGCAGGCCATCGAAATCCAGCGGGCCCACATAGCTTTTCCGCATCCTGCTAGCCCCTTTGGGCGAAATCTCCCGAAGGGCCAAATCGGCCTGTGTCGCCAAGAGGCATGTCCACCCTGGCGTTGTCGACCACGCTCGAATTGACGGTGACGTCTTCCGGCGCCGGCATCCACCCCAATTTCTTGAGTGTTTCAAGCGCCAATTGCCGCAAAGCATCTTTCGCCGTGAGTCGGACCGACGCATAGGAGAGCACCCGCTCCCCTTCTGCGATGACTTCGGACGCTTTCGGGTCATAGAGAAAGGCAATCAACGGCTCGATCGCCGTATCACCGATGGTGGCCAGGGCGGCACTGGCCTTTTCGCGCAGGACGCCGTCCTTCAACAGCATGATCAAGTCGGGAATGACGCGCGGATCACGGAACTGGCCGAGCGCCGTCGCCGCCGCTTCCTTGATAAAGGCGTCTTCGCTGACGATACAGCCGGGAGTCGGGGTCCCATCCTGTCGAATCCCCTTCCCTTTCAACGCGTCCAGCACCGGAGGCAAGGCGCGAGGATCGCCGATCATGCCGAGCGACGCAATGGCATGCCGCTTCACTACGCCATCCTTCATCGCCTCGATCAAGGCATCGATGGCCCGTGGATCGCCGATCTGGCCCAGGGCGATCGTGGCATCTTCGCGGACGGCCCGATCCGGATCTTTCAGAGCAGCAATCAGGACGTCAACGACTTTAGAGTCCCGCACCCAGGTTCGGCCGATTTGATAGTCGGTGGTCATTCCACCGAGTGCGCGGGCGGCGTGGCACCGGACCACAAAATCTTTATCCTTCAGACACTCAATCAGCGGATCGACGGAAGGCTGGCCGATAGAGATGAGTGCGGTTCCGGCTGTTTCTCGCACCGTTTTCGAGGGATCACGGAAGAGTTTGATCAGGACTGGGATCGCTCTCGGGTCGCCGATCTTGCCCAGCGCCTCTGCCGCCGCACTCTTCACGGCGCCATCACGATCTCGACAGACGAGCATGAGGGCCTCCACGGCGTTCCGATCCTTTATTTCCCCACAAGTTTTCGCCGCATGTTCGCGGACACGCCACCGCTCATCCTTCAATGCGGTGATCAGGCGATCAACGACTGCGGCTCCCATCGAGGCCATGGCCGCCACGGCATCGTTCCGCACATCCATGATGGAATCGTTAAACAGAACAATGAGCGCTTCTACGGCTTTAGACCCTCCGATCCTGGCCACGCCCCAGCCCGCATGGGCCCGCACAGTCCAATATTCGTCTCCACAGGCACCGACAAGCGCGTCCAATGTGGTGGGGTCAGCGAGTTCGGCAAGAGCCTTGGACGCCTCCTCGCGGGTCGCGTCGTCGACATCCTCGAGTGCTTCTAACAGATCATCAAGCGCCTGGGCCATTGGTACCGCTCCTCTACTGATACTGGTAATCGCGCTGGCCGCCATGCGGATAGGTCCGGCTGCAGCGGATGGTTAAGGTCTGGGTCCCTCGTCCCTCCACACATTGGTCGAGCGACTGGGCAAACTCCAACTTCCCATCTAAGTTCACCGTGAACGGAAAATCAAACGTGAAGCTCCCAAATGTATATTTGCCTGGCTTCAGTTTGAGGGCACGGGATTCGGTCGTCTTGTAGGCATCCATGGACTCGGGGTCCGAAGCATAGATGGACGGGGTGATGCCGGGCACTTGCCACCAGGACTGAGGATTAATGGTGGTGGCGTCGATGGTAATGGCGTGCTCCTGGGTGTAGGCAGCCGGCTGACCGGCCGCGGCCGTCTGGATGACCGTCGCGGAGCCCAACAACCCTCCGACCAGACAACGGATCATGTACCGTTTCACATTCTGCATCACGTGACCTATTCCACAGATCCCCGTGGGGCCGCGGCAAAGGCAGCCTGAAAGATTTCTTCTACGGCATGACTCTCCCATTCGGTATGGGTCTGTAATCCCAACGTCCGCATCACCGTCGCGCCGGTATCTAAAATGGAGACCGGCTGGTGAATCGCGTGACCAGGTTTAATTCCCACCCCCGAGGCAATCCATGGAACCATCGGAACGGCCGCGTCAGCCTGTTCCTGGTTCGCATCCCTGCCTTCGGCACTGAGCGATGTCACGAACAAGGTCGTCCGCTTGGTCAGCCCCTGCTCTTGATAGATGTCCAACACGGAGTGTATGGCCTTATCCACCGTGCGAAGGGCGTCACGGTACTCCTTCGAGGTCCAGCCTCGGGACGCGCCCACTCGACCCGCCTCAGGAAGATGCACGACCAGGAAATGCGGCAGCGAAAGAATGGCATGCCCGTAGCCATGGCCGCTGGTCGCTTTCTTGAAGTACTGACGGATGTAAGACACGATCCGGTCTGTGCTGCATTCAGGCTTCAGAGGCCCGCACATCTGGTAATCCGTGTAGGGCTCGGGTCTCGCCAACTGATAGAGCGACTCGTCCATGAGGAAAATCGCGCTGTCGCGCCCCCCGCTGAGATCGAGGTAGTCAAACACGCTCGGGGCGCGTGGGTAGCCGCGGCTGAATTCGAAGGTGTTCCAGGTAATGCCGTGTTTCTCGACCGGCATCCCCGTAATCAATGACGCCATCGTCGGTAGCCGTAACGCAGGCTTCACCGCCGTGGCAGACCAGGTGACAGCCCCTTCCTTAATCAACCGGCTGAGGGTCGGCATCGTGCCGCCTTTCAGGGAGTCTTGGCCGAACCCTTCGAGGACAAAGAGAATCACGTGCTCAGTCGGAGCCATTGAGGCAGGAGCCGGCGCCGATACAGCGGCAACCGCCGCGTCTCTCGAAAGGACCAGGCAGAGAAAGACAAGGGATACGGCCAGAATCCGAATCGACCATCCGCGATCAAGGCTGATTGGCGTGTGCACTGATCAGTTCTTTCTATCCTATTCCAAGGGGGCTTCTACGCTACCATGACGTTTTCCGCCAAGGCAAGCGAGGCAAGGCCTCGCCCGCACGATCCATCAGTGTTCATGCGGGTGGGACGGCTCCTGGCACAACGGTCGATGGCAGTGTTATGCTTATTTTAACCTCGTGGGAGTCAACGAATCGGCCCCTGGCGCGTCAGTCCTATCCAGAAGGTGAGGGCGATGCCACAGATCTCTCCTTCGCATACTATCACCCAACTGGCGTTCCCACTCATCCCACCGCCAAGCCTGAGCTTCTTCGCCCTATTTGTCATCCTGTCTGTCTGGCCCTCAGTGACTCTGGCAGAAGTCCGAGTCGTGACCGCCCAGGGTGAATACCGGATGGGAGACCGTGACACCAGAGAAGACGCCATCCGCATGGCCACCGAAGCGGCCAAACGAAATGCCCTGGAACAGGTCGCCGTCTACCTCGAAAGCATCACAATCGTGGACGGTCTGGATGTGACGAAAGACGAGATTCGAACCTATACCGCTGGGTTGGTCCTTGTCCTGGAGCAAGAGACCAACACGACGCTCGATGGCAACACCATCGTTGTCACAACGGATCTGGTCGCCCAGATCGATACGGAAGAAGTGCGACAGGCTATCGCGGCCTTGCGGGAGAACGAGGACGCTCGGCATCAACTCGTCGCGCTGCAACAGGAAAATGACCAACTACAACAGGACCTCGACGCGGCGAATCAGGTCTTGGCACAAGCCTCGACCCCGGAGCAGACACAGCAGGCGGCCCAGCAACGCCAAGACATCTTGAATCGGGTGCAATCGAACGCCATGGTCTCGCAAGCCTGGACGGATTGGGTGCTCATCTCGCCGGCTGTCTATCCCTCTCCCTGGGTGGGGCGAGCCCAGACCCAGGCGCTCCTGAACGCCGCACAGGGCTTATATCCCACAAGCCCGCATGTCCACGGTGGCGCAACAAGTGATCACCACGAAACAGCCGCCGGCCCGCCACAACCGCCCGTTCCCCCTGCCCCGGGAACGAGGCAGCCGGCCATCGCATCAGCCGGGATCGAGGCGTGTTCCGCTGAACGTTGAACGAAATCACGCACAACACACCGACAGCACCACCGCACATCGGCAATCAACCCGGCGTCATACATCAGATACCGCCCTCGACAGGATCGAGAAGGTTGACCGATGTCCGCCAGTTGAATCCCTTCTTGCCGCCACCGAGCGCTGCTCCATCCGTATCGCAACAGACTCCGATTCCCGGCTCACGGTCGGCTCGCGCACTTCAGCAGTTTTTACAGCCGCCGCGGGCAGCGGCTGGCGTTCCACCGGCTGTGCAACCACCCGTAGCCAGACGATTACCTCCGGCGATGAATCAGATCCATCCGCCGACCTTCCAGCAGGTACCACGCGTGCCCCATCAGATTGCTCCAAGGGGGTTTGGTGGCGGAGGGCACAGTGGTGGGAGCGGTCGAGGAGGCGGAGGAGGGGGCGGCGGGCGTGGTGGGGGCGGAGGACGAGGGAGGTAGCGCGTGAGGAGCAGAATCTAGTCAGTTGATTGTTGCGTTGATCGCCGCGGGCTGTTCAGTCTTGCTGGCGCTGCATTCATGTTGGCTGCGGATTCAGGCGATGTTCGAATCCACGCGGAGCAATCCTTTGATCAACTCAAGCAGCACACAGGACAACAAGACTCCTCGAAGGAGCCGTCCTGGTTGCGCCACAAGGTTGACGATCGCAACAGCTATTCAGGCGATCACTATTTGATCGGCAAGGGCCAGGGCGACATGGCGAAAGGACAGATCGTCTGCCAGCGGGTTTCGGAACTCTCTGCCCGCACCGACTTGGCCAAACAGATTCGTATTCTGGTGAAAGAGCACATGGTCGATCGAGTTCGCGAGCGAACAGGCCGAGAGGCGGAACAGGACATCGAACTCACCAGGGAAGAAATCGTCCAGGAATATCTTCAGGGCGTGAAGATCGTGGATCGCCAGATAGACGAAGAAAACAAAACCTGCAGCGCGACCGCCGTCATGCCCAAAAGCCAGATCCAGCCCAATCCAGCACCCGACCGCCTCGAACCCACCCCGACGGTCATTCGATAAGCCATCCTTCCCCTCTCTAACAGGCTGCGGAGAAACCATTTCGACACAACAAAACCTCGATGGCCTACGCGTCTGGGACAAGAAAATGAGCCCTCGCAGGATGCTCAAAAAGTCCGTCCAGCAAGGCCGCAGCGAGCGAAGAGGCGAGGAGGTACATACCGCACTTCGTGTGGGCCGTTCGCCCTTGCAATGGGTCTTGGCGAACGGAAAGGCCCCTACAGTGCTTCGGACCTCCGAGAAACTCCGACTCACGTTGAGCCTCTGAGCGATGCGAGAACGCTGCTGGCGGGCTTTTTCAGCATCCGGCTAATCTTCCGTTGCAGTCCGTCACCCACATCGGGTATGTAACTCCCCCATGCCGATCGAAAACAGCTTTCAACACGACGAGATGTCACGAAAGAATCCTGGCGAGCGAATCGCCGTTCGTGAGGTCACCCCGACTGCCCTGTCGGAATCGCCTCCCGGGCAGGAGGCGATGGCAACCCTCGGCAAGCGCCTCTCGCACGCTGGTGTCCGCATGATCGTCTTGCTGCACGGCTCCATCATGGGAACCGACGTCTTCGGCGTACAACGGTTGGATGAGCTGGGCGGGCTCAAACGTGGCTACTCGCGCGGTGTGGCGGGCCTCGATGCCTTATTGGCCCTGATGCGGGATAGCAGTAATGGCATTTCACCGCTGCCCGGTCGGTTGAAGCCTCCCCTCGCGAATGATGACGCTACCAAGAGGCTGCTCGATGAACAGATCGCGGATGCCGGCAATTTTACAAACACCTACCTGGAACTGATGAGACAGTTGCTCAACCGAGGCCTGGATCGTCCGATCCATTGCGTCCGCGAACTCTGGTCCTGCGAACACCATCACTTGGGACGCGCTATCGCAGCTTGTGTCGATGCTGGACAGACTGCGCGCGATAGTCGCAGAGCTGACGCTCGGCGCAGAGGATCGAATCCTCGTGCAGGCTCATGGGCAGGCAGGGTTAGTCCTCGCCCTCGTCTCGAACCTCTTATGTGTGACCTCGACCAACAGCCGGACGCGGCTGCTCGACCTCATGTCGGCTTTTGCCTCGCAGGTCAATCGACCAGACATCGCCTCGACGATCCAACGTGTCGCTCCGCTTCTGTCGAATGGCGCCCTCCTCAATGGAGCGACGCTGGACGTCGTCACGTTTGGCACGCCGGTGCGTTACGGGTGGGATCCGTCTGGATTGGGCAAACTGCTGCACATCGTCAACCATCGAAATCTTCGGACCGATGGAAAGACCTGGCTCTCAAAAATGGAGTTGCCCCAGATCACGATGGAGATGCCGATCGCGTGGGGTGGAGATTACATCCAAGAATTAGCCGTGGCCTGCAGCGACGCCGTGCCGACAACCGATGAGGCGAAAGCAGCAAACAAAGCCGTATGGGAACTCGTCGAGCCGTTTGATGGATTCGAGCGATGGCTGGAATGTGCCCGTCGTGCCGTGCGCTTTCCGAGTGAGGGGCTGGGGATTCTCGCGGACTACAAAGACTCCACCGGGTCAACCAATGTGCGCGACCACTACTTCGGCCACGCAGCCTATACTCGTCTCAACACGATGCTGTTCAACACGACCGAAATCGTGCGCGCTTTCTACTCAATCCTCTAACGCGTGCCTTCATCGACACTCCCCGTCACCCTTCGCGCAGCTGCACCGCGAGAGGCTCCCAGGAAAATATGCCGTCAAGGTAGGCATGGCCGTTCGGCGTGGTGGCAACGAGCTCGATGGATTCGTATACACTGATCGTCGTGCCGCTGCCGGCTGAGGCGGAGACTTGCATCGTGAGGGCCGCGCTCGGCGCTGGTGACGCAATGTCCTGATGCGTCCGCAATTGTTTTGGCGAGGCGAGAAGATTCACGAACTGAGCGGGCGGCGCCTGACGAAACTCACCATCATAGGTCACCCACAGGCGCGCAGCGGCCGACACATGGGCGTACCACTCGTCTCCGACCGCGTTCGTTTCGACCCAATTAAACAGGGTATTTACCCGCGACATGATCGACACCGTCGTCTGTTCCAACGAGGCGGGAATCTGCAGCAGGGTCGTGTAGCCCGCGTGGACATACCCGAGCGTATCCCAGAGCGAAGGATTCGCCCCGACGCGCGCCTGGAGCGATTTACTCGGCAGCACATGCTCCACGTAGTGGGGATTCGCAGCAAGACGGAGATAGTGCGTGTCTTCAAGATATTTGATCTGATCGAGCTTGCACAGCGTTTCATCCCGATCACCGAATCCGATGGTGTTCGGCGCCGAGACACTATCCGCTCCGGTAAAGATCAGCTTGCTCCAGCCGATCGGCGCAATGCAGCTGGCGCTCGCCGACCCGTTCAGCTTCTCCAGCACCGCCACACGGCTCTTGATGTCGCTGAAGACCGATTCCAGCCCTTCTTTCGTTCCGCGAACCCGTTCGACCAAAAGAGTCTTTTCGAGTTTTCGTTGTTCTTCGAGTTGCCGCACAAACGAGGCTGTCTGCCGGTCGAGTTCCAACACTGGTGCCATCGGATCCCCCTTTTCATGTACACGCCCTTTCCTGCACATGGAAACCAAGGGGAGATCAGCAAGATGGGTGCCCTCCTAATACCGCGCAAATTGGCTCTGGATAAGGGTGAACCGAAGGCAAGAACCGACCAGAGGACAGGTTTGAACGGGGGGATGCCAGCTAGAGCCACATGAAGGGACTGATACGACCACTTCCCTGGGCCTAGGCGCGAGGTGCCTTGGTCAGTCTTGTCTTACCCTTTCTCGCCAATTCGAGGAGCACGCGCAGACCGTAATAGAAACATTCCTTGTTGTACCGCTTTTCCCATTCCTTGAGTGTGCTCTGCCCCGATTTGCTCTTTCGGCGAAGCGCCTGTGCCACATCCTTGTGCAACCGGCATCGCGACTCAGAGGCCCGTTGTATCCACATCGGCGGGATATTCGCCCCGCCTCTCTGGAGAAGTCGATAGCCTTTCAAGACGCTCCCGCCTGCGCTTTCAAACAATGTTGCCTCCCTTGGCATGGCATCACCTCCGTGAGTGGCTCTTTGCAAATCAGTATTCAGCCGAATAGAGGATCTCTAATCCGCACAAAAATGATTCCTGGCACTGTAATGGCAGGCAGAATATTCTCGCAAACTCTCAATCGTGCAAACTGCCTTGCAAGGTGCTCAAATGCATGATGTTTGTTTTGCGCGCGAAGTTCGCTTAGCTGAAACCGTATATATTTCGCCAACTCAGTAATTGACATCATGTCTCCGACTGGTACCTACTCCTCTCAAATCCTCCGGCGGGAAAAGGATCGGGTGGCGTCGACCTGAAAGCTCGGCCACTTGGGATTTCGTCATTGTTAAAGGGTGGTCCGCTTGGTCTCCAACTGCGCGCGTCCAACGAGGCCCTTCTCAGGGCGCGCGTTGCGCGAGCAAAGGAGACTAACGGGCTACCCATCCTCCTCCCACACCGGGCTGGGCGCGAGGACGGTCGGGCTGGGCTACGACAGGACCCGCTCTTCGAGCACAGATGCGCTTCTCCCCCCACCTTTTCACTTGGGGGTGGCTGGGATGATTCCAACTGCGCGCGTCGAACGAGCACAGCTTTATCGTGCGCGTTCCGCGAGCAAAGGGATCGTCTCAGCTGCACCCGCTCTCTCTCACTTCTTAAAGATCAGCCTCGGCTCCGTCATATTCCCCATCGAGACCGCCACCAACTCCCACCCACTCGCTCCAAACTCGTTCAGCGTGGTTTGCATGTTCTGGGTGTCTGGAAGCACCTCGACGATTTTGTACTGGAACCGTTTCGGCTCTTGAGCCTTCGCCGTGAACGGTTGCCCCGTCACGAACAGGAACCCCAACGCACAAAGACTGACTCCTGCTATCAACCACGCCCCCGAAAACCGTATGTTCTGCATATCTCACCTCATGTTGTTCTCTATTATGGATGCGCCACTCGCCAATTCTTGCCGCTCCAAGATCGACCTTTAGCGATACCGAGAAACCCACTCACTCCAGTCACAATGTATTCACTCGGGGTGGCTGGGATGATCCCAACTGCGCGCGTCGAACGAGCACGGCTTTATCGTGCGCGATCCGCGAGCAAAGGGATCGTCCCAGCCACCCCATCAGCTACGGATGCGCCACTCTCCAATTATGCCCGGTACCCAAATCCACTTTCAGCGGCACCGACAATCCCAGTTTCTTCCCCGTCGCTTCCATCTCTGTCTTCACGAGTTGCTTCGCCTCTTCCAATTCCTTCTCCGGCACTTCGAAGATCAATTCGTCGTGAACTTGCAGGATCATCTTCGTGTGTGGCATCTCGTGATGCAGCGTGTTGTTCACGTTGATCATCGCCACTTTGATTAAGTCTGCCGCTGAACCTTGGATCGGACTGTTTACGGCCATGCGTTCGCCGAATCCACGCTGCACCGGATCGCCGCTCTGCAACTCTGGAATCGGGCGCCGCCTGCCGAGGATCGTGGTCGTGTAGCCTTTCGTTTTCCCTTCTTCGATATTCCGGTCCATCAACGCGCGCACTGCTGAAAACCTTTCAAAGAACGTCTCGATGTACTTCTTCGCGTCCGCCTGCGACACACCGATATTCGAGGCCAGGCCGAACGGACTGATCCCATACACAATGCCGAAGACGACCGTCTTGGCCACGCGTCGCATGTCTCGCGTGATCTGACTGGAGGGCAGACCGAAAATCTCCATGGCCGTCGCCATGTGAATATCCTCGCCCTTCGCAAACACGGCGAGCAAGCGCGGATCTTGCGACAGGTGCGCGAGGATGCGCGGCTCGATCTGGCTGTAGTCGGCGCAGAGCAAGGTGTGGCCTGTCGGCGCGATAAACGCTTCTCTGATTCGTAATCCGTACTCGCCCTTCACCGGAATATTTTGCAAATTCGGCTCGGTAGAGGAGAGCCGTCCGGTCGCCGCGACGGTCTGATTGAGCGACGTATGGAGCCGCTTGGTCTCCGGATTCACCAACTCTGGTAGTGCATCCACATAGGTGGACTTGAGTTTACTGAGGCTCCGATAGTTCACAATCTGCGCGGGCAATTCGTGCTGTGTGGCGAGCTGCGTCAGCGTGTCTTCATCGGTCGAGTACCCGGTCTTGGTTTTCCTGATCGGTTTGAGTCCCAACTTCTCGAAGAGCACCGTGGCAAGCTGCTTCGGCGAATTGATGTTGAACTCGCCGCCGGCCAATCCTTCGATCGCCTTGATCATCCGGTCGAGGTCCCGTTCCAATTCTTTGCTGAGCACGTGCAGGCCTTCGACATCCAATAAGAACCCGTTCCGCTCGATCTCGGCCAACACCGGCACCAGCGGCATTTCAACATCGGTGAAGAGCGTGAGGCTTCCCTGTTCCGACAGTCGTTCCGTCATGGACGGGGCGAGCTTGGCTAGCACCGACGCGGCCTCCGCCGCCTCCTCTCGCGATCCTGTGTCCTCGTCGAAAAGTGATTGCGGGGCGGCGCTGTGTTTTTGTCCGGTCCCAAGCCGATGGTCCAGCACTTCCAGCGCGATGGTCTCAAGCTGGTGATCGCGGCGGTTGGGATTGAGCAGATAGTCCGCCACCATGATATCCAGGTAGGGGCCCGCGACGGTCAGCCCGATGCGGTGAAAGACCAGCAAGGCCGCCTTCAGGTCATGGACAACCTTGGTTCTCGTGGGGTCATGCAGCAACGATGTGATGGGCCGCATGTAGGTTCGAACGTCGAGCGGAATGAATGCGGTCTTATCTCCCGTAGACAGCGCCATCCCCTGCACATCCGCCTGCACACCTGGCCCAGGGGAGAGCAGACACTGCAGGCCGAGGCTACCGCCCTTCGGCAATCTCTCCACAAATCGCTGTGCGGATGGTTCGTCCTGAAGCAGTTCCGTCTTAACCGCATTCGTCTCAGCCGGTGTAGACGCCGGTTGAAATGATTTGAGGAGTGTGGTGAACTCCAGCTCGCGCAACAAATCGATCAGCTGGTCCTGATGGGGAGGCTTCACGTGATAGGCCGCGGCATCGAATGCCACGGGACTATCCAGTTGGATGGTCGCCAGTCTCCGGCTGAGGCGGGCGTTCTCGGCCTGTTCGATCAACAGGGCTTTGATCCGAGGCGGCGTGACCTCCTCTACACGGCGTAAGAGTTCTTCGATCGTGCCGAACTGGACGATCAGTTTCATCGCCGTTTTCTCACCGATGCCCTTCACGCCGGGAATATTGTCCGCCGCATCGCCCATGAGCCCCATGATCTCCACCACGCGCGCCGGCTCCACGCCGAAGCGTTCGCGGCATTCCGCTTCGCCCAACCACTTGGCTTTCACCGGATCGTAAATGTGCACGTGGGGCGTCAGGAGCTGGAACATGTCCTTGTCGCCGGTGACGATGACGACGTCGAAGCCGGCCTGTTCGGCCTGGTGCGCGAGCGTGCCGATCAAATCGTCCGCCTCGTAGCCGGCCTGGCGGACTGCGGGAATGTTGAGGGCATCCACCACGCGATGGATGTAGGGAATTTGGGCGCTCATGCCTTCCGGCATCGGCGGCCGCTGCGCCTTGTATGCCTTGAACTCCGCGTGGCGCAATGTCGGACCTTTCTCGTCAAACGCCACGACGAGACCATCCGGCTTCCGCTCACGAAGAATCTTCAGCAACGTCGTCGTAAAACCGAGGATGGCGTTGGTCTGGAGGCCTTGGGAATTATTCAGGGCCGGCAGGGCAAAAAACGCACGATAGATATAGGCGCTCCCGTCGATCAGGTAGAGCGTCTTGCGGCTGGACTCGGTGGTCGGCATAATGCGGGCTAAGGATCGGGAGCGAGTGTCAGCGGTGGTTTATCGAACTTGTGGCGCATGGCATTGATGACGCCCAGCAGGGTCGGCTGGCTAACCATTTTGGCCTCCAGCTCACGCTTTCTGGGGAAATCCATGAGCGAGACCCCGATCAGCATGGTCAGCAGGCCCTGCCCAGGCAAAAAGAGCATGGCAAAGCCGGCCAAGAGAAACACGACGCCGACGACGTTCTTGACGACCAGCCCCGACAGGCGCAGCACTGGATGATGGTCTTTCATCCAATGGCGGGGAGTACGCGTGTCAAAATAGTCGGCCGGCAAACGGACCAGAATCAGCGGGATGGCAATCAGGGAGCCGATAAATCCGATGCCCGAAGCCACGGTGAGACCGATGAGCACATCGACCGGAATCCATTGCTGGACTGTTTCGAGTAAGCCATCCATGCACCGCGCATCCTAGCATGCGACCTGGGGGCACTCAAGCCAACGACCGAGCCTAGCCCGCATTATTCATGAAGCTTCTGCTGCAAGCGCGGATACGCGGCTGTGACGGGCAGTCTCGCCGTTCAGCCCTTCGACATACTGCACGAGTATGCCTCAGGGCTTTACGCCTCCGAGTGCCCGTCTCGCTTCGCGTCTGCACGCTTTCGCGACGAACCTTCATGAATAATGCGGGCAGGCGACGGTTTACGGCCTGTTTCTCGACGGGCTATAATCCCTCTACAATGTCGCGCCGTTCGCCCTTCACAGTTCGGATCAGCGCCTTACTAGGGATCGCGAGCCTTGGCATGGGGCTCCTTACATGTCCCTCCACGGTCAGCGCATCCGATAATCTTCATGTCGAGATTACGAAGAAAGGCCTGGGCAAGGAAGTTGTCATCACGCAGGGAGCACGCGAGTGGTTCATGCTTATCGAGGTGACGCCTGAGAATTCCGTGGTCCTGCGGCAGGAAAAAGTGCACGATACGTATCTCGTGGACGAAAGTGAAACGCATGACCGTCCCATGACCGCAGGCGAAGTCGATGCGGCCATTACCGATTATGTGAACAGCGTCAAGACGCGCGCCACGAAGGAGTAGCCACCGATCATGCCGGCTCAACCCAAGTTTGTCATCTTCGCCCATCACGCCACCTACGATACGCTGCACCAGGTCGCGACCCTAGGCCTCACTGCCGCAGCGATGGGAAAGGACGTGATCGTGATCTTGTTGTTCTGGACGATCAAGAAGCTGGCCGAGGGAAAGATTGATCAGGTGGACTTTCCCCCTGAGTATGCCGCCTCAGCCGGCGAAGTGACGCGGCTCTTGACAGAAAAGAAGGTACCGAAGATTTCGGAAATGTTTCAGGATGCAAAACACGTCGGGAAGTTTCGTCTGATCGCCTGCAGTGCCGGTCTGGAATACATGGGCGTGGACAGTGCCGTCGTCGAGAAGAACGTTGACGAAGTCATGGGACTACCTGCCATTATTGCGCTCACCTCTGACGCGGAAACGACGCTTTTCATCTGATGGGCGTGAAATGTGAAACGTGATAGGTGAAAGGAATATGCCCCGTCTGGATTATGACATTTCACGATTCACGTCTTACGTTTAACGCGACTTCTTTACCCCGACCCGATCGCAGTATTCGATGAGTTTGCACTTGCTGCAGAAGGGCGAGACTGGTTGGCAGAGGTTCTGCCCGTAGGGGACAAGCAAGTCGTTGAAGGTGATCCAATGCGGCGCCGGCAATTTCCGTCGTAGCGCCTGCTCAGTTTCCTCCGGCGTCTTCGTCCTCACATAACCCCAGCGATTACTGATCCGATGCACGTGGATATCCACGCAGATGCCGGGCTTGCCATAGCCGACCGTCACCACCAAGTTCGCCGTTTTCCGGCCGACCCCCGACAGGGTGACCAGCTCCTCGATGGAGTCGGGAACTGTGCCTCCATAGACGTCAAGAAGGCGACGGCAAATTGCATGAATGGATTTGGCTTTCGTCCGGTAGAACCCGACGGGATAGATTGCGCGTTCGATCTTCCGGAGCGGGAGAGTCAGCATCGTGGCCGGTTGGTGCGCCAGCGCGAACAGCCTGGCACTGGCTTCACGTGTCGTTTTGTCTTTGGTCCGGAGGCTGAGGAGGCACGATATGAGGATATGAAAGGGATCTCGGTTCGACTCGCGCGCCACCACGCCGACGACCGGCTCCTCCCACCGCTGAATCTCGCGCTTCACGATTCGAAGCGCAGCAGTGATCTGATCCTGGCGCATGGACGAGGAAGGGATATGAAGGCCTTGGGAGGAATACGATCAACCGAACGGGCGAGCCAGTGGAAGGACGCTTACTCTGGCTTACGCTTCGACAACCACTTTTGACGCCGCCGCTGCGCCTCGCGCTGCTTGGCTTTCTTCCTGACACTGGGCTTTTCGTAAAACCGCCGTCGCTTCAGTTCGCGGAAGAGTCCTTCCCCCGCGAGCTTCTTCTTGGCAACTTTGAGGGCTTTCTCGACGTTATTATTGAAGACTTTGATTTCCATTCTTCCTGTCTGTCTACTCTCCCAGGCGATGCCTGTAATGGTTTTTTTCTCGTACCAACCTGACCCTGACTAAGTGGCGCAGTGTAACATAGCCCCCTGAGTTCCTCAAGACGGTTCGTCATTCGCTGAATCCTATCGAGAAGAGAGGACTTAAGCCGTTGATTGTGCTGAATGTTTATGTTTTCTGCGACCGTATGACGTCCCGCATCGGCTGCGGCGATCGCCAGCACCAGTCCAACGGTCAGGTCAGACCGAACGCGTGCCTTCACCCCCGCCGAGCAGGCATGAAGAAGGGCTCCGGCCTCCGTCGCCTGTTCGGCGATTTCAAGGGGAATCTCCGTCGCCAGATGAAGCGCGGACGACAAGACGGCGCGACGAGTCCGATCTGTCTTCGCGAGCCTCGTTGCCCAGATAAATCGCTGATAGGCATCGCCATCCGCTTGCATCAGCTCGCGAAGCCGCCGGCCAATCTCACTCAGCCGATGTTCCACTCCTCGTTGCCGGCTGAGGCGCGCGCCCATGATCCCCAGCGAGGCCGCGAGGGCGCCCACCAAGGCCGCGACCGTGCCGCCAGCCGGAATCGGGGTCGCCGCGGCCACCGCGTCAAAAAAGTCCGCTAGCGATTGCGCTTGCAAATCAACCGGCTCCTGTTCGCGAGACGGGGCCTGTCGTGCCGGCTCACCTAATAGTTGAGTCTCCAATCTCATTTCCCGTACCTGCGTTGAATCGAACTGTTCGAGCTCCAGGCTATGCCCTGCGGCCTGAACCAGCGCTGCTTGGGGCACAAGCCCGATCACTTCGCTCCCCGCTACCGCGACGCCTTGCTCGGCTGCGCGGGCTCGGACCGCTTCGAACGCGACATGGAGAGGCGTGATGCTGTAATCGGTTAGATTCATGGCGACCTGAACAAGATGTCGACTGGCTAACTCTACGCCGATCGCTTTGACATATGGCAGCCCACCGTTCGATTGGCGAATGTCCTTCGCGATGGATCGGGCCAGCGCCAGATCCGTCGAGCGGAGATTCACATTAAAGGCGATCAAGGGAGGTCGCGCACCGATCACCATGGCGCCGGCCGTCTTATGGACGCAGGAGGGGCCATAATCCGGTGTCCAGTCCGGATCGGAGGCCATGCGGAAGGCAAGGCCTTGAAGCCCTCCTCGACGGACCGATTCAAGCGGGGCATGATCGCGGTGCAGGGCCGCCTGTTCGTAGAGAAATACCGGGATCTCCAGCTCTGTTCCTACCCATTGCCCCAACCGCTTCGCCAGATGGATACAATCCTGCATCGTCGCGCCGCGAAACGGTACGAAGGGCACGACATCCGTTGCCCCCACCCGCGGATGGACACCCTTGTGTTTCCGAAGATCGATGAGATCGGTCGCCACGCGAATTGCGCGAAAGGCCGCTTCAACGACGGCGTCCGGTTCGCCGGCAAAACTCAGGACGGAGCGATGGTGATCCCGATCCATCGTCTGGTCCAACAGCCAGACCCCTGGCACCGACTCCACGGCATGCACCAGCGCACGCACCGTCGTCTGGTTTCGTCCCTCACTGAAGTTCGGCACACATTCGACGATTCGATCCACGTTCTGCCCCATCAAGAATTAAAACAACGAAGCCGGAGGTCTGATCATCATCCCTCCGGCTTCTCTCTCTTTACTGAGTCCCTGTCCGTGCCGTTACTTCGTCTTTTTCACAAACGCTTTATAGATCGTTCCCGACTTCGTCTGTTCTTCTTCAAGCCCGATCATCTGATGGCCGGTCGTGTCGCACCAAGCCGGCATGTCTTTCTTGATGCCTTCGTCGTCCGAGACGACTTCAAGGATCTGGCCCAACGTCAGTTCCTTGAACTTCTTCAAGGTCATGATAATCGGCATCGGGCAAAAGTACCCGAGCGTATCGAGCTTCACATCGGCTTGAATCATAGCGTTTTGTTTCTCTGGTTTGTTTGGTTTATTTCGTTTGTCTAGTTAACTGAAGCCCCGCACCAGATGAACCTAACAAACTAAATGAACAAGTTGACGCTGCCCTGTTTGGCTTCAGCGAGATAGGTGGTCACCCCCGCGAACTGATCGATACCTTCGATGAGCGTATCTTTTGTGATCCCCATCAGCCCCATAGTCGTCGTGCAGGCAATAAAGTGAACACCGAGGTCCAGCGCTGTCTCCATGAGTTCCGGCACACCCGGCATCCGGTTTTGCTTCATGACCTTTTGCATCATCTTCGTACCCAGCCCCCAGAAATGGAACCGCGAGAGGGGAAGGCTGTCTGCGCCCCCTTTATTCAGCAGGCCGAACATCTGACGAAGCCAGTCTTTGGCAGAGCTGGTCGCGCCTTTCCGGCGAATAGCATTGAGACCCCAGAACGTGAAAAAGACGGTGACCTGCATTCCCATGGCAGCGGCCCCGGTAGCGATGATGAACGCCGCCATCGCTCGGTCCATGTCGCCGCTCAGCAGGACGATCGTCACCTTTTCAGGCTTGGAAGCTTGCAGATCTGCCAACGCCACCGCTGGATCCATCTGCGCGATTGTCATGATGTCCTCTTTCTTATCAGGTCCGCGTGAATTTGGCGATTTCAATCGAATTTTGACTATAGTCTCCGCTTCTTTTTCTTGTCAAGGAAGGGGGGAGGCGGGCCAGGCTGCCTGGGTGGTCTCTATGCTCGCAGAGGCCGCACACTAAGAAGGTGCTCCCTCGATGCGCGCAGTTGAGACCACACCAGGCAGTCTGGCCTGAAGATTTGATTGAAAGGAAGGAGATAGGATTGGATGTCGGCAGTTGGACCAGCATAGGTGCCTCAGGGGATGATGGAAAGATCAGCCGCGTGGAACTGCTTCACTTGGGCTCCATTTTCCAAGACCGTCTTTCGCTATTTCGCTAGCATTTTCATGACGTAGGATCGAGAGGCGATGGAACGCCAGGCGGTGGGATTACGTTACAAACTGGCCTTGATGCTCATTTCGCACCCATCTGCACTAAAAGCTCCATCGCCTGCCGAATTTGGGCACGCGAACCGAGTAACACCACAATATCGCCCGCCATTAACCGAGTCTTCTCCGACGGATTCGCTTGCGTCACCCCAGCACGCGTCCAGGCAATCACCGAGGCGCCCGTGCGTGGGCCGAGAGCAATCTCGGCCAACGTCTTCTCCCGCGCAGGGGAATCGTCGTCGATGCGGCAGGTTTCGACTTCCGCATCGGTCAAGGTCCCGCCACGAAGCTGATGTGCGAGTTCCGGCAATTCGCTGCGACGAAGCAAGGCATACCCTTCACGGCGAACTTGTTCAGCCTTTTGTAGCACAAAGTCCTGCGGCAGTTTGTAGGTGCGGAGCACCAAGGCAAAGATCTCGATGGAGGTTTCGAATTCCTCCGGCACCACATCATCCGCGCCGAGCTGGTGCAGTTCCTCCAATTCGCGCAGATAGCGAGTCCGCACGACGACATGGAGTTTGGGATTGAGTCCCTTGGCGATCTGCACTGTCCGCCGGGTGACAAACGGATCCGAAACGGCAACCACCAACACCTTCGCGTCCTCGATCCTCATGTGCCGCAGCACATTCGGATTCGTGGCATCGCCGTAGTAGACGGGCACCCCGTGTTTCGCTTCGCGGCTGACGGTATCGCCGTCGAGATCCAAGGCGAGATACGGGATCTCCGTGTCGCCGAGGACGCGTGCGAGATTCCTCCCGTTCAACCCATACCCCGCAATAATGACGTGGTCCTTCATCCGAATCTGCTTCCCTTCGGTCTGCAGGACGTGGGCGGTGGTGCGACTAGGCAGCCAATGACGAAGCCGCTGCCACGCCTCCGCGCGGCGGGCCAGGTGCGGCGACCACTGCATGAGAAAGGGGGTCACGATCATGGAGAGCACCGAGACCGCGAGAAAGACTTGATACGGATCACCCCGCAAGAAACCGTTCTCCTGCCCTTGCTGCGCCAGCAGGAAGCTAAACTCTCCAACCTGAGCCAGCGCGATGCCCACCATAATCGCCGAACGTGGGGGGATCCCCGCCAACAAGACCGCTCCGCCTCCGGCGACAAACTTCACCAACAGAATCGTCACTAGTAGTCCGGCCACCGGCAGCGGATGCGCGAATAACACCCGCCAGTCCATGAGGATGCCGATCGACACGAAGAAGAGACTGTTGAAACTGTCGCGGAACGGCAGCACTTCGGCCATGGCCTGATGGCTGTACTCCGATTCGGAAATGACCAACCCGGCGATGAACGCGCCCAACGCCAATGAGAGACCGCCGAGCGTGGTGAGCCACGCGATGCCGAGACAGGAGACGATGATCGTCAGCAAGAACAGCTCACGGCTGCGGCTGCGGACGATATGTCCCAACAGCTTGGGGACCAGATACCAGGAGGCTGCAATGACGAGCCCGACGACAAGAGCCGACTTCCCCAAGGTGAGCAGAATCGCCAGCCCGCCTCCATCCGACTGGCTGGCAAGAATCGGCGTCAACAACATCATGGGTACGACGGCCAAATCCTGAAAGACGAGAATTCCGATCGTGGCTCGGCCATGGATCGAGTCGCTGTCTCCCCGTTCGGCCAAGGCCTTCAACACAATCGCCGTGCTGCTCAGAGAGAAGAGGAATCCCCAGAACATCCCCTGCCGCCAGGACAGTCCGACGAGCATCGCCCCGATCCACGCGATCAACAGCACGCCGCCGACCTGGATCGGTGCGGCCAGAAACATGAGGCGGCGCATGGAGGCCAGTTGCACTAACGAGAATTCGATGCCGATGGTGAAGAGGAGCAGGACGATCCCGATCTCCGCCAACACTTGGACCGTGCCGATGTCCGAGATGAGGTTCAACCCGTGGGGGCCGATGAGTGCGCCGGCAACCAAGAATCCCGCGATCGAGGGAAGCCGGAACTTGTGGAATACAAAGACGACGGCGATCGACACCGTGAAGATCACGAGCAGATTTGCAAGCACGCCGTAGTCAGTCATGACAGAAATTGGTCAGGCGTGAGGAGTGAGGGAGTCAGGCGAGGGAAATTCTTCGAACGTTTCACGCCTCACGGGTTTAAGGCGGAGAATACCCCAGCAGCGAGGAGGGGACAAGGCAAAGCTACTTGTTCACCGGAAGCCGTTTCGATACTGAGGCTTCACGAGACAACAAGCGAGGCAACGGCGTCACCACCGCGCAATGTGCGGTGGTGGAGGCTTCCCGAGCCGGGGTCTGCGCAGCCAAGGCGTCCGGCATGAGGATCCTCGCGCTAGGAGCCTGAACAACTGACCGAAGCCGATCTCGTCCTGTCGAATTTGGAGGGTGCGGGTCCCAAATCGGTTGAGCCATTGTTCTCGGCTAATCGGCCAGCTGAGCCATCTGGCCAGGTCCCCCGTCGGTAGCAAGACCCCCCTCGAAAGATGAATAGACGGCTTTGTCTCTGGTGGCATAGCTTGACAGCACCATCGGTGAGTATAATGAAAAAAGAGGTGAACGATGATGCGAGCCCTGTCTGTTCCACCGTCTCAAGGGAGGTGCTCTATGCAGCCCACCCATGTGCTCATGATTGCCGCAACGATCCTCACCCTGTCCTCAACGTCGGCATTCTCCGATACGACGATCAAGTCCGACCCGTTCCTGATGCGGGAATGCCCCCAAGCCGATGGGAGCGCCCTCTACACCAACAAGGATTTGCCGGGCTGCAAACTGATGACACTGAAAGAACTGTCGGTCGTGCCCTCGCTGGATAACATGCCAACCTATCGCCCCACCGTGGCCACGGCTCCTCACTACGATATTCCTCCATACCCCGACCGCAATCAGACCGGTATGACCGGTGGAGGGCAGACCGTCCCCGATTGGGCCAAAGATTGGCACGCCAGCCTCGCCTCGTCCGGGTCCGTTCAAGCTGAAGTCTGCTCCATGTATGGAGAGTGGCTCCACCTCAATCAGAAAACCCGTGGCGGGTTCTTTTACGGGACAGATCCCTCGTATGGCGGAGATCTTTCCGGAAGAAATCAGCGGGGTCCGAGCTATTCGTTCTACGACAATGCTCGCTATGTCACACTGTCCAGCATTTTTGGGCGGGGATTTGTGCCGATCGGCTGTCCATAACGAGTCGGTCCAGGGAGAGATACCGAGGGGTGCCAGGCTATCTGAAGGGCTTGGCACCCTTATTTTTTGTAGAACTCCCGATACCACTGCACGAAACGCGCGATACCTTCTTCGATCGGCGTGGCTGGGGCAAACCCCACGTCCCGCGTGAGGTCCTCGATGTCCGCATACGTCGCCGGCACGTCGCCGGGCTGAATCGGCAGCAGCTTCTTCACCGCTTTCTTTCCTAACGCGTTCTCCAATACCTCGATAAAGCGCAGCAGCTCGACTGGCTGATGATTACCGATATTGTAGATCCGGGCCGGCGCTGAGCTGGTTCCGGGATCCGGTCTGTCGCCGGACCAGGCATGGATCCGGCGTGGCCGTGATGATCGAGCGTCCGAATCACTCCTTCGACGATGTCATCGATATAGGTAAAGTCGCGCCGCATCTTTCCGTGGTTGTAGACCTCGATCGGTTTTCCCTCCAGAATCGCCTTCGTGAAAATGAAGAGGGCCATATCGGGCCTCCCCCAGGGCCCATAGACCGTAAAAAACCGCAGGCCCGTGCAGGGAATCCTATAGAGATGCGCATAGCAATGGGCCATGAGCTCATTGGCCTTCTTGCTGGCCGCATAGAGAGAGATGGGATGATCGACGTTGTCATGAATCGAAAACGGCATCTGCGTATTGCCGCCGTAGACGGAACTCGACGAGGCATAGACAAGGTGCTCGACCTTCGCGTGCCGGCAGCCTTCCAGAATATTCAGAAACCCTTCGATGTTGCTGTCCGTATAGGCATGCGGGTTCACCAGCGAATAGCGCACACCCGCTTGCGCCGCCAGATGGACCACCTTCGCAATCGACTGCGTGGAAAAGAGCCGCCGCATTTTCACTCGGTCGGCCAGATCGGTTTTGGTGAAGGTGAACTGCTTGAAGGGTTTCAGCTTCGCCAGCCTCGCCTTCTTCAGTCGCACGTCGTAGTAGTCGTTGACGTTATCGAGTCCGATCACCCGCTCGCCTCGCTCCAGCAACCTGGTCGCTGTATGAAAGCCGATAAATCCGGCGACACCGGTGACGAGGATCGGGGAGTGCTGCGTTTTGCGCGTGGTCATAGTCGGTCCTTGTCGATTTAGCGAGATGGTGTGGTGCGGCTACTGGCTTTCATAAACGGAGGGTCGCCGTGGTCAAGCCGGTAGAGCGACAGGGGCATCAGAGCTTCCCCGGTCGTCAGCGGTTCCACCAGCCCGTCGGTCGTGCGACGAAACAGATCCAACGCATGACCGTAATGATACCCGCATCCATGCTTGACGAGAAGTTCTTTGAGAGTTTCCGGCCGTTCCCAGTGGGCCGTCAGCAGCGCTGTGCGGGCGGGATTCCGTTGGCTGAACATGAACGAGAGATGGTCCGGATACCAATCTGCGCCGCCGGTGGCATACGACACGAAAAGCTTGGCCTGCGCCGCCGCACACACATCGGCAAGATACGCATTCGTCAGATAGCCGTTTTCTCCTACATCGAGCCATTTCCCAGGATGAGACAAGGGCGCGTGGGCCGCATGGCCACGGACTTCGAGCAGTTGTTGTTGCGAGGCAAACACCAGCGGGATCGGCCCATGCTTTTGCGCGAGTGACTGGATCACTCCGTCCTTGAGGGGGGACTTGCCGCTATTCGTCGGCCCGCTGTCCGCATGCACGAGCACGTTATAGCCACGATCGGCGATGAGATAGCAGTTGCGCGGCATCTCCAGATCGCAGGGATCTTCGCCGTAGAAGGGCACGGAGTACACGGCTCCTCCTTCGAACGGCCAACTTTCTCCATGCGCCAATTCAATCACGTGACCAAATCCCAGTTCTCGCAAGAGCGACAGATAATCGTAGGAGAGCGTACGCCGATTCCTTCGGCTCGGCACGATGATCGGCGTGTCTTTGGGCAGGTGCAAGAGCGTGCGCGGATCCACATGATCGTCGTGATCATGGGTCAAGAAGACGGCAGCCGGTTTGGGCAGCAACGGTCCCCAGAGCGACGGGACGGAGGATTCCGCAAACCAAGGAAGCAGCCAGGGATCGAACAACAGCATCTGGTCCCGTTGCCGATACAGCAGCGCGGCATGGCCGAGATGGACCGTGTCTTTATCTTGTAGTGTTTCGAACCAGCGGGACCTGACGGAGGAGGTGTTCGAGCTGACCAAGCACTCATGCTGATGAAGGGATTCGATCAATCGCGTGAGCAATCGTTCTCCATCTCGCCCCGAGGTCGCCACTACCGTGTTGATTTCTTCGGTCTGATGCGTGCCGTCTAAGAACCCCAGTACCTTTCCCACCAACGGGCCCAACTGTCGCTGGTCGAACCCAACCGGAATCGCCTGCCGCTTCACGGAATGGAAGATCCGGAGCCCGCCGTTGGTGACCGTGGCGGATTTGGTGGGGTCGATCGGAAACTCCCATTGAAACGTACCGTCCAGCTTCCGCCCGCAACGAATGTGCTGCTGCAGATAGGGGCGTGCGCTGATCACCTCCGCATAGGCATCTTCCAATCGCCGTTGACGATCGGGATCGTCGAGCGGGGCCCGCTTGGAAAAGACATCACTGATGGCCGTATCGATCGCGCTGGAGAGAAGGCCATGGGCTTCATGGAGACTCGCGACGACTTCAGGCGCCACCCCTGCAACAAAGGGAAAGGGCCCGGGAGGGTCCGCGCTCTCCAATTGAACCCAGGCCCAGGGCGCGAGGCTGAGATACTGTTTTTTCGGCAGACTGTCCCAGATCTTCATGCTCGTTAGGCGTGAGGCGTAAGGCGAAAGGGGATCGCCTCTCCGTCTTTGACCTCGATATTTTCAACCATCACCTCACCCCTCACGCCTTACCCCTTACGTGTGAATTCTAGTTTACTGATGTTGGGTTCGTACAAGGCTTGAATGACAGTGCCGTCGGGATCGGAAAAGTAAAAGGAATAGCTGCCGTCGCGATGCTGCTTCGGCGGTGTCACGACCCGCCCGCCCAGCTGCTGTAACCGCGGTTCGACCTCCCGATACATCCGGTCGA
Organism: Nitrospirota bacterium; assembly: GCA_963775905.1. GTDB lineage: Bacteria > Nitrospirota > Nitrospiria > Nitrospirales > Nitrospiraceae > Palsa-1315. Next base: position 146,017 of record CAVZKI010000015.1, read on the forward strand.
CTGCCTCAGGGCTCTCAAGGATCACGCCGACGTGATCCAACGATTGCCCCGTCAAGGGCTGATACGATGCGAGTTCGGATGCCGGAATCTGGTGTAAGGCGAAATTATCCGATCCGGAACTGAAATACACATTGTCGGGGTCTGGCTCCCACACCACCTTCATCCCCAGCAACTGTTCATAGAACGTGCGAGAACGCGCGAGATTCGTGACGCGCAGCGCCACATGGCGTAATCCTCGATGGAGCGGAGCACTCATAGTCATCCTCAATCGTGTCCGTATAGTAGGGAGCCACCTCGGCTCCGTCAATTGAAAATCCCTGGCGGGATGCTGAAAAAGTCGCTCTTCTCACCCACCAGCCCCGGCGCGCCGAGACGCGCCTTTCACCATGCAGCGTTCTCGCATCGTTCAGACCCTCAACGTCCCGAAAAGATTATCGGGGCTCAGAAGAATGAAGGGGTTTTCCCGCAGCCTGCTAGGATACGGAGTGAGGCCGGGCTCGCCTCACTTGGGCCGGTGGCTGCGCTTCCTCTCCCGGCTATGGTACGATTCCCACGCTTCCGATCTTGAACATGGAGCCTTCGCCACAATGGCTACCGTTGGCTTCAATGGGCTGACCGTCGCCGCCTTTGAATCGCGGATGGCCGCAGAAATGGCGCGGCTGATCGAGCGATACGGGGGGCAGCCTCACGTCGCGCCGGCTTTGCGCGAGATTCCTCTTTCCGACAATACGGCGGTCCTGGAGTTCGGCAATCGGCTCCTGGCCGGGCATTTCGAAATGGTCATCCTCTTGACTGGAGCCGGCACCAGAACAATGGTTGAGATTCTCCAGACTCGGTACCCGCTTGAGTCCATCAAGACAGCCATCGCCCGCACCACGGTGGTCGCCCGCGGTCCGAAGCCGGTCGCCGCGCTGAAGGAGCTTGGGCTCACCCAGTCCATCACGGTTCCTGAGCCCAACACCTGGCGGGACATCCTGCAGGTCCTCGATGGGCGAGGCTCGCTCATCGAAGTCCGAATTGCAGTACAGGAATACGGGGTATCGAATCCGGATCTCCTTGCAGCACTGCGGGAGCGCGGCGCGCAGGTTACGCCAGTCCCGATTTACAGGTGGGCACTGCCGGAGGACATGGTTCCGCTTCGGAGGGTCCTCAACGCCATCGTCGCTGGGCAAGTCGACGTGCTGCTCATCACCAACGCGGCGCAGATCGACCACGTCATGCAGTTACTCGAACAGGAAGGCACCACCGCGCAGTTCAAAGAGGCGTGCAAAAGATGGTCGTCGCCTCCATCGGCCCCACAGCCAGCGAACGCCTCCGCCATTACGATCTCCCCATCGACTTCGAACCCTCACACTCGAAGATGGGCGTCCTGGTCAAAGAAGCCAGCGAGCGGGCTCACGCCCTTCTTACGAAACATCAGCGTAGACTGCAGATATTGGTTGACTTCCGTGTCCGAACGAGTCGGTCACTGCTCTCGGACGCCAAAGGCCGTCTGCAAGGCGCAGCGAGCGAAGAGGCGAGGAGGTACATCCGCACTTCGTGTGAGCCGTCACCCTTGAATGGATCTCGGCTAACGGAAGCATCCAGTGCTTCACTCCGAGAACCTATACTGAGTCTAGCGATCGAGCGATGCGGAAAACGCGTCTCAGCGGCCATGTTCACTTTCCTCTGGATCGGTTACGAGAGGACGAGCACGCCGGCTCCCGAATAGCGCCCGGCTTTCAACTCTTGCAGAGCGCGATTGGCATCGGCGAGGGGGAATGACAGGGTGCGGGGTTTGATGGGAATCGCAGCCGCCTCGCGCAGGAGATCGAGGCCGTCCTGCTTCGTATTGGCCGTGACGCTTCGAATGACCCGCTCTCCAAAGACCTCGCGATCGTAGTCGAGCGAGGGAATCGGCGTCATGTGAATACCGGCGAGGGCGAGCGTGCCGCCGCGTTCCAATGAACGTAAGGCCGGCGGGACCAGTTCCCCGGCCGGCGCAAAGATAATCGAACCGTGAAGCTTGTCCGGCGGGCTGTCGGTCACTCCTCCCACCCATGCGGCGCCCAATTCACGTGCGAGACGTTGATGCTCCGGTTTCAACGAGCTGACATAGACCTGACAACCCCAATGACGAGCAATCTGGATGGCAATGTGAGCGGACGCTCCAAACCCATAGAGACCGAGCCGTTGGCCCGGCTGGATTCCACTCAGGCGCAACGCGCGGTATCCGATGATCCCGGCGCAGAGGAGGGGGGCAGCTTCTTCATCACTGAAGACCGGTGGAATCGGATAGGCAAATGCTGCCGGAACGAGCGCATACTCTGCGTATCCGCCATCGACCTGATAGCCGGTAAACCTGGCTCGCTCGCACAGATTCTCTCGCCCGCTCGTGCAAAATTCGCAGCGGCCGCACGTGTGCTGCAGCCAGGCGATCCCGACTCGCTCGCCGACTGTCCGCTCACTCACGCCGGCGCCAACCTGACTCACGACCCCGACGGCTTGGTGGCCGGGAATGAGAGGAAGCGAGGGGTTGGCCAACTCGCCTTCGATGACGTGAAGATCCGTCCGGCAGATCCCGCAGACAGTGATGCGAACCAAGACCTCCCCAGGGCCTGGCTCTGGCATTGGAAGCTCGCGAAGCTGTAGCGGGGCAGTTCCCACGTCCGCTGTGCGCGCCAGGACCATCGCCTTCATCATTGATCACTTTCAGGAAGATTGAGCCGATGACGAACAACAACGCGCTAGCAGGCCAAAACATGCAGGATGCTCAAAAAGGCCGTCCAGCAAGGCCGCAGGGAGTGAGAAGCACCGGAGGCGTAGCCTCTGGGGTACGTTGAGGATCTAGCGAGGCGAGAACGACAGCTGGCGGGCTTTTTCAGCATCCTGCTAGGGTTTCGCCTTGATACATTCAATATCGAGCCTGATCTGGACCTCATCGCCAACGACGAGCCCGCCGCTATCCAACGTCTTGTTCCAGACCATACCGAAGTCTTTGCGGTTGAGTTTCCCCTCCGCGCTGAAGCCGGCCCTGGTATTGCCCCAGGGGTCCTTCGTCGCCCCGTTATACTGGCCCACCAGGGTAATCTCCTTGGTCACCCCGTGCAGCGTGAGGTCTCCCACCGCCGTATAGCCCTCTGCGGTCTTCTTGTAGCTCTTCATCTTGAAGGTTATCGTCGGATAATGTTCCACGTCGAGAAAGTCGGCACTCCGCAAGTGGGCATCCCGTTTTTCGTGATTCGTATTCACCGACCCGGTCTTGATCGTGGCCTCAATGGCCTTCACGGCGCCGGCTTCGGCATCCATGTCGATAAACCCGGCATAGTCCATGAATCGCCCTGTGGTCTTCGACACGACCATGTGCGTGACGCGAAACTCGATCGTCGAATGGTCAGGGTCCAGGTTCCAACGAGCTGATTCTGCGTGAACCACCAACGGGAACCAGGCCGTCGCTCCGAGCAGCAAGAGCACGACGCCAACTCTGCCCTCTTCTCTTCAGCATGAATCACTCCTCCGAGCCAGGGTCTGAATGGGCTGCGGTCTACTTCTTCGAAGGCTGGCCAGACGCATCAGGCTTGCTGTGTGATAGATTCCCGACCGACTGCACCTCGCGAGACCGTCCCCGACTACCGGTTCGCATCCGGACATGCACGTCCACCGCGTCCTCCCCCAACTCGCTGGGAAACGGCAGGAACGGTTGGGCATTGACCACCGAATAAATTCCGGCTTCGTCGATTTCGCGCGCGCCGGAGCCTTTCTCAATCTCGATCAGCTGTGCGCGGCCGTTGGGAAACATCTTGAAACGGACCTTCACCGTTTCGCTGCTTGGCGCACGCCGGATTCCGCGGACTTGGCGGGCCCAACTCCGGCTGATGAGGTGACTCACATGCTGCCAGTACGCCTTCCCCTCCCCTGGGGAGGCAAATGGAACCAGATCTTCCTCGGCTAAGGCGCCCGTCGAGATCGGCTCCACGGCCGGTTGCACTTCGTCCAGGATGACATCCTCGCTCTGCGATTCCTCGGGAAGAACGGACGGCAATTCACTACTCTCATTGGCCGGCTCCGAACGATCCATGGTCACATACACGATCCGCCGCATAAACCGTTCGAGTTTGTCCTGGCGGGATCGAGCAAACGTCACTTGGACTCGCGCCGCCCTAGGTGGCACGGAGGTGCGACTCATCAGGATCGGCTCGAGCGTCACCGTTCCCTTCAACGCCATCGACTCTGCGTCTGGCTCAAGCGTGACCGTTTGGGCTTGAAACACAATCGATTCACAGGTCGCCACCACCGGAGTCGTACCGGCTGTCACGCCTCCAAGGAACAATCGTCAGCGTGACGGGCTTGCCGGTTTGCGGGTCCCCCATCGACTCCGCTTGGCTCAACTCGAACTGCGCCCACCGCTTCGTGGGGCCGGACGAGGAAGCCGTCTGTGGCGATGATGCGGAGTGCGCTGGTGCGATGAGGCCGGGACAGAAGAGTGCCACACAACACATTCCCGCCAACAACATAAGCCCTCGGTGGTGCAGAGCCTTCATAGATCGCATCCTACCGATCTCGCAGTTCCTGACGCAACCCGTTTTTTTCTGAAAGAGTAGGCGGGATCGAGCCCGTGGTATACAATGGGCCCATGCGTGCGCTCGTCAAGACATCGGCACAACCAGGGTTGACCGCCACCAACAGGCCGGATCCGAAACCGGGCCACACCGATGCGATCATCCGCGTCACAGCCACCTCTCTCTGCGGGACGGATGCCCATATTTATAATTGGGATCCCTGGGCTCACAGCCGCATTCACCCACCGCGCATCATTGGCCATGAAATGTGCGGCGAGGTCGTGGAGGTCGGCTCGGATGTGACGCTCGTCAAGATGGGCGATTACGTCGCCGCCGAGTCGCACCTCACATGTGGTCACTGTTTCCAATGTCGCACAGGACAGGCGCATGTGTGCAAGAATTACCGCATCCTCGGCGTCGATCGCGACGGGTCGTTCGCGGAATACGTTGTCTTGCCTGAAACTGTGCTCTGGAAGACCTCGCCCACCATTCCATCGGAACTCGCCTGCGTCCAAGAACCGCTCGGCAACGCCGTCGACGCCGCCTTAGTCGAAGACCTCACCGGACAGACGGTCTTGATCACCGGCTGTGGCCCGACCGGACTCTTCGCCGCCGCCGTCGCACGAACGGCCGGCGCCGCCATGATCATCGCCACGGATGTCAGTGCGTACCGCCTGGACCTCGCCAAACAAGTCGGTGTCGATCACCTGCTCGACGCCAAGACCGAGACAGCGGACCGCATCGCCGCCGCCATTCGCGAGATCACCGCCGGCGAAGGCGTCGACGCCTCGCTCGAAATGTCGGGGAACCCCACGGCATTGCATCAAGCCTTCAGTGCCGTGAAGAACGGCGGACGCGTGACACTCTTCGGCATCCCAACCGGCCCGATGAATTGCGATCTCGCGAATGAAATTATTTTTAAGGGGATTCGCGTCTACGGCATTACAGGCCGCCGACTCTTCAAAACCTGGTATCGCTTGACCGGTCTCTTCCAGGCCGGACTCAATATCAAGCCGGTGATCACCCATACGTTTCCCATGAAGGACTTTGCGCGGGGGTTCGAGTTGATCAATTCCGGCCAGTGCGGGAAGGTGGTGCTGTTTCCGTGAGGGGTGAGGGGGCAGGCGTAAGACGATAGGAAACTAGCGCTTCGTCCTTTCCGTCCTCTCACGCCTTACGTTTCACGCCTCACGAAAAAGATGGCCTACCACTCACTCAAGAAAACTGTTTCAGAGCGACTCGCTGAAATCCGCGCGGCAAGCCTCTACAAATCTGAGCGGCAGATCCTCGGTCCGCAGGGAGCCGAGATTCGCGTGGCGCAAGGTGAGGTCCTCAATCTCTGCGCCAACAACTATCTGGGACTCGCCAACCACCCTGACATCAGACAGGCCGCAGCCGCCGGACTGCAAGAGCATGGATACGGAATGGCCTCCGTCCGGTTCATCTGCGGCACGCAGGATCTCCACAAACAACTCGAACAGGCGATCAGCACCTTCCTGGGCACCGAAGACACGATCCTCTATGGTTCCTGCTTCGACGCCAACGGCGGGCTCTTTGAGGTACTACTGGGCGAGCAAGACGCTGTCATCAGCGACGCGTTGAACCACGCCAGCCTGATTGACGGCATCCGGCTCTGCAAGGCCACCAGGCTCCGCTACGCGCACTCCGATATGGCAGACCTGGAAGCCAAGTTGCGCGACGCGACATCCTATCGCCTTCGCCTGATTGCAACGGACGGAGTCTTCTCCATGGATGGCGATCTCGCGAAACTCGATCGGATCGTCGAGCTGGCGGATCGGTATGATGCAGCGGTGATCGTGGACGACAGTCACGCGACCGGCGTACTCGGGCACAACGGGCGCGGCACGCCGGACCATTTCGGCGTCGCCGACCGGATCGAGATCGTCACCAGCACGCTGGGCAAGACATTGGGCGGCGCGGCCGGCGGGTTTACTTCCGGACGAAAGGAAATCGTCGAGCTGTTGCGGCAGCGGTCGCGACCCTACTTGTTTTCGAATTCACTCCCCCCGGTCATCGCCGCGGCGGCCCGACGGGCCGTGGTCCTCGTGGCCCAAGGCGATCAGTTACGGGCCAGGCTGCGCGAGAACGCGGCGTTCTTTCGCGCGCAACTCACCGCCCTCGGATTCCGACTCATTCCCGGCGAGCATCCCATTATCCCGATCATGTTAGGTGACGCCTCACTCGCCGCCAGGATGGCAGAGCGGCTTTTGGAGGAAGGGGTCTATGTCGTGGGGTTCAGTTACCCGGTTGTGCCGGAAGGCCAGGCGCGAATTCGCGTCCAGATGTCGGCGGCCCACCGGCACAAACAGCTTGAGCGAGCCAGCGCCGCCTTCGCAACAGTCGGTCGGGAGCTGGGCGTAATTTCCTAGTGCTGAGTCCTGAAAGTGTCCGCGATTCTTGTTCACAGCATCTCGTGACTCAGCAATTCCCTATTCTCGGATTGCCTGGGCACGCTTCTGCAGATAGCCGTTGCGGACGGCGGTATAGAGATCCAACGTCGCTTCCTCGACTCCCTGGTACGTTTCGAGATTCCGCGACCGTTCATTGACGATCTCTGCTACGCGGGCCCCAAGCTGGATTAAGGTCGACGTCAAATCGTCCTCGTGGGCGATCACGGAGGGTACGCCCTCGACCTCGATGATCGGCACCACAAGCCAGTTGATCGGATTGAGAAACATATCACCGACATAACCAACAAGATCCCGAACGGTATAGGGCTGGAGAAACGGCAACACGAGATAGGGGCCTGGTTTGACGCCATAGAATCCAAGTGTCTGCCCCATGTCTTCTTCCGGTGTGACGAGGTCGACATGTTTCGCGAGGTCAAAGAACCCGACCAATCCTACCGTGCTATTGATCAGGAACCGCCCTACTTCGATGCCGGCACCTTTGAGCTTACCCTGAAACACATTGTTGAAAAAGCGGGGAGCGAACCGGAGATTGGAAAAGATGTTGCTGATGCCGACTTGGACCAGGTCGGGCATGACGAAATTATATCCCTTCGCCACGGGCTTGAGCACAAATCGATCGACCTGGCGGTTGAACTCGAACACGTTGACGTTCATCGGTTCCCAGGGGTCATACTCCTCACCGGCTCCCTCATCGGCCCTGGCAAAGGGATCAAGCAGTTCGTCCGATTGAGTCTCTGGCGGCGACGGGGGAGCCGGCGCAGAAGTCTTATCTGCGACCAGAGTTGCAACGGCCGTACCCGATTCCATGGGCGGTGCGGCATCACCGAGCAAATCCTTGTGCGATGTGCTGGTTTGTCCGGCGCAGCCTACGCACATCGAAAGGGCAAGACCCAGCACACAAACAGCATGGTGCCGCAAGACAATCACCACCGTGGCCTCCTTTGGTACACACGGCTCCGTCTCATCTACCCCACGACCGGATGGGCGTGTTCCGTGGCGCGCACTGTACCAAATGTCGAAGCAATCTCCAATCAATTCTTATGAAATCGTGGAATGGCTCGAGAGGAGCGCGACTCGTCCGTCTCCGCTTGAGCACAGGCTAGGATCGGATGGCGGCCTGAACAAACTCGGTCCATCGTCGGAAATAGGCCGCGCCCCCGACCTGGTAGGTGTTGTTGTGGTCGGCGCCCTCGATGAGATAGAAGGACTTGGGTGGCTTGGCTGCCTCGAAGACCTGCCGGCCCAATTCGAGCGGGATAATGTCGTCTTGATCGCCATGAATGATCAGCTTCGGCAGTGAAAGTTGCGGAAGGCGATCGATCAATTTGAAGTCTGCCCCGAGCAGCCAATGGACCGGCACCCCCCCGTAATGGAACTTGGCCACCGCTTCGATCGACGGAAACGACGATTCGAGGATCAGGCCAACGGCAGGCTTCTGCACGGCAAGTTCCCCTGCGACAGCCGCCCCGAGCGAGCGCCCGAATAGGACGATCCGCTCAGGTCGAATCATTCTGGTTCGCGTCAGATAGTCGTGCGCCCCGAACGCATCCTGATAGAGCCCTTCTTCTGACGGCCGCCCCTGGCTCCGGCCATAGCCGCGATAGTCGAACAGGAATACCGACAGTCCTAACTGGTAGAGGAGCTTCAGATTATCGAGACGGTGGATGACATTGCCGGCGTTTCCGTGGCACCAGAGCACGACCGGACGATCTGCCTCCGCCTCAACGTACCAACCGAATAGCCGCGCCCCATCAGCAGCCTGAAACCAAACCTCTTCAAGCGGCAACCCACTGAACCGAGCCCAATCTCGATCTTGCCATGGCTCGGGATGATAGACGAAGAATTGGTCAAGGATGCTGATAGTGGCCTCTTAGTAGAATCTCAGTGACTCTTTTAACCGCCGAATGACCCCGCGATTTGGGGCCGGCCGCTGTTCCTTCCATGTCGAAACCATGCAAGGCGAACTCCGCTCATAGCAGCTAGTCATCGAGAATGAGGTTGGGTATACTTCGCGCTGACAACTGCGAACGAAGAGCCACTGCTCTAGAAAGTACTCAAGGCACGTCGATCTGTCAATGTGACGTCGTTGTCTCAATGAGTTGCTCCTGGAAATCGAAGTATTTTGGCATCAGAATAGGAATGGGAGTCCCTCTAAATGCTGTCGACCCCTGTTCTTCCTTCTGGGTTTCCTTCTATCCCCACATCAGCAGAAAAGACTTCAGCTCAAACTCGATGGCTCGTGTGAGTGAAGACCGTCAGCGATCAGACTGGACAAGATGATCTCGAATCTGTTGGTCCTACTCTCACAGATTGGTGTCATTCTGATCCTGGCACGGCTGGTCGGCTGGGGGCTTCGGACATTACATCAGCCTCAGGTGATGGGAGAAATCGTCGCCGGCATCCTCCTAGGACCATCGCTCCTTGGCTGGCTTGCTCCCGACGTTTCGATGGCCCTTTTCCCGTCCGACAGTCTCGGGCCGCTGAACGCACTTGGGCAGATAGGGGTCATACTGTTCATTTTTTTGGTCGGCCTGAAGCTCAACCTCGCGAACGTGTGGGCACGCGGGCGGGCTGTTTTGGTGATCGCTCACGCGAGCATTGCTGTGCCGCTGATTCTCGGCACGGGGCTCGCTATCTACCTCTACCCCTCCCTTTCGGATACGGGCGTGACACCAACTGTGTTTGCCTTGTTCACCGGGGTCGCCATGGGTGTCACCGCCTTGCCGGTCCTGGCTCGCATTCTGGAGGAGAACCGATTGTCCGAGACCCCCATCGGAACCGTAGCCTTGGCAACTGCCGCACTGAAGGACGTGACGGCCTGGTGTCTTCTTGCCGGAGTCATGGCATTACACACACACACCGCTGTACCGAAGGCGTTGGTTCTCACGCTCATCGCAACAGGCCTCTTCGTGTTCGTGATGTTGAGCCTCGGCCCTCGCGCCTTTCACTTTCTGGAAGTGAGGTATCGACGTTGCGGTCGTCTTACAGATGACATGTTGGCCTTCATGCTCCTTACCATTGTCGGGTCTGCATGGATTACCGAATGGCTTGGGGTCCATGCGCTCTTCGGAGCGTTTCTGGCCGGCGTGGCCCTACCAAAATGGCCGGACTTTGTGTCCGAAGTTTCAGCCAAGCTTGAGGGTGTAACCATAGCCATCCTCCTTCCCATTTTCTTTGCCTCCACCGGACTGCGGACCAGTTTTGGCCTGATCCATGGAAAGGACCTGTGGATCTATTTTGGTCTCATCTTGCTGGTGGCCGTGGTCGGGATGTGGGGTGGAACGACTCTCGCCGCTCGCTACACAGGCATGCCCTGGGGAGAATCAACCACGATCGGAATCCTGATGAACACACGTGGCCTGATGGAAATCGTCATCCTCACCATCGGTCGTGACATCGGCGTGATCTCGTCAACCATGTTCGCGATGATGCTCCTCATGGCATTAGCCACTACGTGCATGACCACACCGCTATTGCGGTGGTGCCGTCCACATCAGATCCGAGAGCCTGCGCCATCTCAGCTCGAGCTGCCGGATAGCTTCAAGAAATCTTAATTGAAATGTGCTATTGAACGCGCCCTCGGTCGAAGCCTTCCTCTGATGGCCTTCCTGACTCCGCCCATAGCCGCGATAGTTGAAGATGAAGACGGACAGTCCGATCCGATAGAGCTCGCACAGGTTCTCTAATCGATTGATGATTCTACCGGCATTGCCGTGGCACCAGAGTATGACAGGACGATCCACTGCGCCTCAGCGTACCAACCGAACAACTGCACCCCATCAGCAGCCTGAAACCACACATCCTCGAACGGCAACCCACTGAGTCGAGCCCAGGCCCGATCTTGTCATGGCTCGGGATGATAGACGAAGAATTGATCGAGGAGGCTCAGCATGTTTCTGGTGGAGCATTTTGGGTGTTCGGGAAGCGACCGAAGGAATATGACAGGAATGGTAGGTGTTAACGATACCGATTATCGAAGTTTTTGGTCGATTTTCTCTCCAGCCTTTTTGAACCCTTCTGCTGTCTTCGTGGCCGCCTTTTTCAACTTCCGCTCAACTTTGTCTCCAATATGCTTTTCCTCGATCTTCTTTGCTGCCTTGGAGAATCCTTGTTCGATTTTCTTCCCGACTTTCTTGGCAGTACCCTCGATCCGTTCGACCACCGTGCGGTCGCCGGTCGGTTCGCTGTCAGCCAACGCGGCAGAACCTGAAACGACCCAGATTGGTAGAAGCAGCCAGACTACCCACCGCATTTGTCGTTGCAATTGCATTGGCTACCTTCACCCTCCTGAAAAGCATACCACGAACCGCTAGCCGTTCCGATGCCTCGCAGACGACCCCTCGATTATCAAGCCGATGGATCAAATTGCCGGCACTGCCATTACACCAAAGGAGCGCGACATTCGTCACTAAAAATTCGGCATACCGCCCAAAGAGATGCGCCCCAACAGCAGCTTGAAACCACACATACTCATTCGGCAACCCGTTAAGCCGGGCTCAATCTAGACTTTGCCAACCCCCGGAATGATTGACGAAGCATTGATCGTGGCAGTTGAGAGAGACCTCCGTGGAGGTGGGTCCCGGTCCCTTCAAATCAGAACGACCATCCGATGCCACCGGACACGATATGCGTCTGGAAATCGAGCTTGATCCGCTGGTTACCGGCGCTTTCACTGTCCCAACTATAGTTGGTCACGAAATACTTGTACTCACCGAAGAGAAACAGTTTCTTCGTCACGAAGGCCCGCACCCCCCCGAGAAATTGGTAGGCAAACGCGAGATCTCCCGATGTCCCCGAGAGACCGACGTTCCCGCTCTGGATGTTGGCATTGTAGAGGATCCCGGTTGAAGACCCAACTCCAGCGCCGATGTAGGGCTGGATGGTCTCGCCAGGATACCGCAGCATCAGGTTGTACATTGTAGTGATGGCAATCAGGCTGCCCTGCGCCTGCGTTGTGCCAGTCCCCGACGTAGTCCGGGGAACCCGTACACTCCCGCCCAGGCCGAAGGCTTCAATCTCAGCGCCTAGGATTTTCTTGGTGAACCAGGGATAGATGTCGAACTTGATCCCCGCCCCAATCGTTCCGCGCACATCGGTGTTGGAAATTCGATTGCCGCCGACAGAAAGATCCTCATCCCGAGGAAACATTCCGAGCACATGACCGCTCAGCAAGAGATCGATCTTTTTTTCTGAGAGAGGCGGGGCCACGGACGACAACTCCTGTTGTGACGGTGTGTCCTGTCCGAACGCACCGCCACTGAGCAGACAAGTCTCTATCGCCACAAACAAGAGAAGAGCAATAAAGCGAGGCAATTCAAGGTCTTCCTCGCACTGAAAAATTCTCGTTCGACCTCGTGCTCTACTTTTTATCTGTAACTCCTGTCCCCTTCACATGGAAGATGTACCCGTTCAAAACCCACGCCCAGAACCACCGCTCTGTGACCGTGACATCGACGAGTCGTGTTCCGCCGCTTTGCGCCAAGGCCTGGCGGTATGCATCGACGAAACGGTCGTTTTGATTGATGGGAATAAACTGGAATCACATGATCCCAGTACTTGATCCTTCCCCAGTTCCCAGACGCTGTTCATTGGGACCGAGAGGAGAGGATGGAATCGTGAGCGGGGTCGAGTGACAAGCTGTCAGTGCAAGGATTACTATCACGCCAAAGAACCCGGTCCACTTCTTCATACGTTCCTCCCTCCAGTTAGTGAGTGGATTAGGAATCCAGCGATTGCAGGACCCTACCATAGCCTTAAGGAGAGGGCAACGCCGAACAGGTCATGAGTGTCCAACCGAATTAGCAAGAAAGCGGCTGCACCTTCCTTTCAATTCCACGAGATCTCTCACCTAGTAACCGTATGACGTCTTGGGTATACTCCGCTCCATGCCATCTGCTGCAACTTACACAACCTGCGATGCCCTCGTCGTCGGAGGCGGTCCGGCTGGCTCGACCATTTCAGCCCTATTGGCGGAGCGAGGATGGAACGTACATGTGTTGGAAAAGGATGCGCACCCTCGCTTTCACATTGGAGAATCGCTCCTCCCGCAATCGGTCCCGATGTTGAGAAAACTCGGCGTGCTGCCGGAAATCGAGAAGATCGGCATCATCAAGTACGGCGCGGAAATGGTATCGCACTACCATGGGCGATCAAACATGTTCTATTTCGCCAAGGCCATCGATTCCTCCCAGCCCTACGCATTCGAGGTCAAACGATCCGAGTTTGACGGCATTTTAATGAAGAACGCAGCGGCGAAAGGCGCCCACGTTCACGAAGGCCTGAAGGCGCAGCGCGTCGAGTTTCGTCCTGGATCGTCTTCAATCGTCCATGCCGAGGATCGGGCCGGGCGCCCCATCGCCTGGGAAGCGAAGTTCGTCGTGGATGCCAGCGGCCGCGACACGTTTCTTTCCGCACAGCTGGGGGGAAAACATCGGAGCACCGCCCACAACAGCGCGGCAATCTTCGGACACTTCGAAGGGGTGACTCGATTGGCCGGCGCCGACGAAGGGAACATCACGGTCGGCTGGCACGACCACGGATGGTGCTGGCTGATTCCCTTCAAAGACGGCACGATGAGCGTGGGTGTCGTCTGTTGGCCCGACTATGTCCGATCGCGTCAGGTCCCACTCGACCAATTCCTGCTAGATACCCTCGCCCTGATGCCGTCCCTCGCTGAGCGGATGAAGCGAGCCAAGCTCATTACCGAGGTCTACGCCGCCGCGAATTTTTCCTACCGGAGAGATACCATGTCCGGCGAGGGTTATCTCATGGTAGGCGACGCGTTCGCCTTCATCGACCCTATGTTCTCCAGCGGTGTCCACCTGGCCTTGAACAGCGCGATGATGGGAGCCGACGTCGTCGAGGCCTACCTGAGGGGCTCCCCTGAATACAGGCCGCGACGTCGCGAATTCGACCGCACCGTGAGGCGGGGGATCGATACATTTTCCTGGTTCATCCATCGATTCACTCAACCGGCCCTTCGGGACCTGTTCATGTCGACACGGAAACCCCCTAAGATGGAACAGGCTGTCCTCTCGCTCTTGGCCGGCGATGTCTTTACTCAATCGCGGGGGCGGCTGCCGCTTTTCTTCTTTAAAGTTGCCTACTACCTTACCTATGTGCTCAATTGGAAACAAAATAGGGCCGCGGCTCGTCGTCGCAAACAAGGGCTCCGGACCACCGTCACCAACCTGAAGGATTACGCCGTCAACCACGAGACCTAGCCGGGTTACCGAGAGGAACGTCAGCGTGCGGCCTAGCCAGACACAACGATCCTATGCGGCAGGTCATCACACGCCGGAAGCGACGGTGCGCCCCCGACTGACCTATGTCGAGACCGCTAAGCTGACGGCCTGGCTCGCCACGTCCGGCACCCATCCCTTGGCGATCATTTCCTTCGGACAGGCCATCCCGCGCACCATCTCATGTCCAACTATACGCCTCGACCTCCGGCAATTGGAGGGGCATCCCTTGCTTGAAGTCTGGACGTCCGACCAGCCCGTGACGACTCTCCAAAAAAACGGATGTTCCTTCGCGATGAGCGGGGATGTACTGGCAGGGGCCATCTCCCTCGATGAGAAAGCGGGAGCTACGCTAGACGTCACGACCGAGCTGGCCTACCGACAGCTCCTTCACGACACACGTGAGCTCGGGTTTCCCTATCTGTGGCGAGTCTGGAACTTTTTCCCGGATATCAATGAAGAAGAAGCCGGTCTGGAGCGGTATCGGCGATTTTGCGTGGGACGCCATCAGGCGGTGGAAGCAAGCCTTCAGGACTTTCCCTCTGCACTTCCAGCCGGCACGGCAGTGGGCACGCGATCCGGACCCCTTCAGATCTACTTTCTTGCTGGGGCTCGCCCCGCGTCCCATCTCGGGAACCCACGACAAATGAACCCCTACGAGTATCCGAGGGAGTACGGGCCCCGAAGCCCGGCATTTGCTCGGGCGACCCTCTGTGGATCAGAGAGCGGGCCTCAGCTCTTTATCGCCGGAACGGCCAGCGTGGTGGGGCACGCGAGCCGACATGCCGATCGCCCCAAAGAGCAAACACAAGAAATGGTTCACAATCTTCGGACCCTTATCGCATATGCCGACAGTATGGAGCCGAGGGGAATAAGAACATCCCACCGCGCGATCTACAAGGTCTACGTGCGAAACCCGGATCAACTGATCTCCGTCCGGCAGGCTCTTCGCGATCCGCTGCTGAGCTCCAGCCAGATATTGTTACTCCAGGGAGACCTGTGCCGTCGGGAACTGCTAGTCGAGATCGAAGGGCTCGTCACGTCGGACTGATCTCACCCATGCAACTCCACCTCGCG
This sequence comes from Nitrospirota bacterium, assembly GCA_963775905.1. GTDB lineage: Bacteria > Nitrospirota > Nitrospiria > Nitrospirales > Nitrospiraceae > Palsa-1315. The sequence continues at coordinate 161,305 of CAVZKI010000015.1, forward strand.
TCTCCGGAACAGATAGGGCTCGCGTCGGTCACACGCAGGAGGGACCTGTAATGACCTTAGGTAACGGCAACGGTTGCGGCGTCACCTCCCCGTATGGAGAGAGGAACGGCCACGGCATATCAATTCCCCGACGATTTTATTTCACCATCGACTGCGATTGGGTGCCCGGCTCTCACGTGGGACTGGAGTCCCTACTCGCCTGCTGCGATCGACACCGCATTACCAGCACAATTTTCTTCGCGGGCCGATTTGCCGAAGCTTATCCGAACCTGGTGAAAGAATGTCTGCTACGCGGACATCAGCTTGGCACGCACGGATGGGCTCACGGGGGGCTGGAGGACGACGAAGATTTCCGCGCGGCCAGTTACGAGCAACAACGCCGGTGGATCCGTCAGGCGACCGACGCAGTAGAAAAGGCCGCCGGGATTCGTCCTGTCGTCTTTCGGGCGCCCAATCTCTCGATCGGCGAAACCACCCTCCGCGCCCTCGAAGATGAAGGCTATCGGTACGATTCCTCCGTTCCGGCCAGGCGATTCGACATGGGATTCGGACGGGTCCACTATCTGAAATACTTCTGGTCCCCACTTGAACCGTATCGGCCATCGGGAGACGATTTGACGACGCCCGGTGAGAGTCCCTTGATCGAAGTCCCCCCGTCCTCGTGCCTCTTTCCGATCAACATGGCGACGCTGCGAACGCTCGGTCTACCGATGGTCCAACGCATGATCCGCTGGATCGGCCGCCGCTCGCGCCATCTTGTGTTTTACTGTCATCCCTCCGAATTCGTGTACGCGAAGGATCAGGTCTTTCCAGACGCGATGTCCAAGTGGAATCAGAAGGGCATGTGTCCGGCGAACCTGTCGATCTTGGAGGGATTACTCGACTATGTCCTGAAGCACGGATACACGCCGACACAGATGATGGAGACTACGGTACGTCGGCTTGACTTGGAACAGCCAATCGTACTAAGAGCAGGCAGTTTTCAGTCGGATCGAACCTATCGAAAGGAGGGACAGCGATGAAGCGAATATTATCTGGCATGGTCGTAGCCTGCTTAGTGGTGGCAGTTGTCGCAGGTTGCCGAGGCGGCGGACAAATATACAACGTCAAAGATGCTCCCGTTCAAACGGCGACCGGCAAGGAGCCGAGCATGGATGATGTGCAGAAGGCCATTATTCAGGCAGGAGCCGGACTAGGGTGGACCATGGCTGTAGTGAAGCCAGGCGAGGTCATGGGTACGCTCAATATCCGCAGCCACCAGGCCATCGTGACCATTCCCTACACGACCAAAACATACAGCATCCTCTACAAGGACAGCAACAACCTGAAATATGACGCCGACAAACATACCATCCATGCAAACTATACCGGCTGGATTCAGCGATTGGATGGAGCCATTCGCTCGCGTCTGACCGCGGCGGGGATGTAGTTCTATGTTATGGCTGAGGCCGTACAGATTTCCGGCCTCAGCAATCTCTCGAATCGATCTTCTGCGTTTTTTCTCTTTTCGAAACGATCCAGCTAATCTCTTACGGCTCTACGGAGCTGGATGCGCTGATGGGACCTACTCTTGAGGAGGCTGCACGCCTAGAATCTCGATCACATCGGCCGTGAGGGTAATAGTCGGCGCGCCAATGAGGCCGATAAAGCCGAACCCGCCTTTGTCGACCGTCGCATTCGTAAAGCGATGTTCTTGCCTTTAGTATCAATTCCTTCTTTCTTAAGTCGATCGAGCATATTGCGTTTGGCCGCACCATCGATCGGACTGGCGAATGGGATCCAGATAAACTTAAACCCGTAATTCTTTTCTTCAAACGGATCTTCTTTCAACCGGTCAAGGTTCTTGATTTTTGACTATTTTTAGCCAGCCGTTTGATTTGCAATACTAAGAGCCGAAGCTATCAAGTCAGATTTGTCGAGTGGAGTCACGATTCAAGAGATGCGAAGCGTCGAAATGGCGGCAGTAAGGAGGCCGACGAGTTACGCTATGGAAAATGCAGGTGGCGTGACTTTCGCGAGGTCACCGGTTTGCTGACGATTGCCCCTTCTTCACCATTCCCCTGTACCCGCTTCGTCCGGAACATCACTGGCCGTTTGTTTTCGGAGGATGTAAGCACGGCACAGAGACCTCGCAGGAACATCCCCCGGGAAAGAAGTTTCCATGCCACCATTCGGGTAATTTTTAGGATATCCAGCACGGGACGGAAGTGACTGGGACGTGGCCCTGATCGTGGTGCCACCGTGACGGGAATATTTCGACACTGAAATCCTCGCCGGGCAGATTCGATTACAATCTCGCTTTCAAAGACGAAGCTCCGGCTACGATTGTGTTTGAGCGTCACCTCACGCAGCAATCCGGCCGGATACAGCCGAAATCCCGATTGACTGTCTTCGATCGGCTGCCCCGCAGCCCAGCCAATCCAGAAGTCGGCGATCCGATTTGCCACATACCGCCAGAACGAGGCTCTTCGTTGATCGCGCCGACGGGCGCCGATGAGAAACGCGTTTGGATCATCCAGAGACTGCTTCACGAAGGAGGGAATCTCTTCGGGCGCATGTTGCCCGTCCGCATCCAGGGTGATCACGCCGATGGCCCCATGCGCCAGCGCATGCTCGAATCCACGTGAGAGGCTCCCAGCCTTCCCACAATTCTCTTCATTGTGCAGGACGGTCACATCAAGGCCAGCAACTGCACGAAATGTACTATCGGTGGATCCATCGTCCACCACAACCACGTTGGCGCACTGTTGCCGAACACGCATCGCCACGTCGAGCACCGTCTCGGCTTCGTTGTAGGCCGGGATGACGACCCAGTATGAGCGGGCGAGATCGCGCGGCCTTGTCACGCCATGCCTCCGTTGACACCAATGATCTGGCCTGTAATGTATCCGGCTTCCGGGGAAGCGAGGAACGAGACCAGCGACGCGACTTCATCCGGCGTACCCACTCGTTTCATCGGCACCAGCGTTTCGATCTGTTCCAGCTTGAACGCTTCTCTTGTGGCTGGCGATTCGATCAAACCAGGGGCCACGACATTGACGGTGATGCCCCGTGAAGCCACTTCGATCGCTAATGATTTGCTTGCTCCGTGCAACCCGGCCTTTGCCGCAGCATAGTTCGTCTGACCACGATTACCGGTCACGCCCGCCAGCGACGAAATGGACACGATCCGCCCCCAGCGCGTACCGATCATCGGCAGCAACAGCGGTTGCGTCACATTGAAGAATCCATTGAGCGAGAGATCGATGACTTTCGTCCATTGCTCACTGGTCATACCGGCCATGGGCGCATCGTCGTGAAGGCCGGCGTTGTTGACGACGACTTGGATCGGTCCATCCTTCAGCAGCGTTTCGAGTGCATGGCGCGTGGCACCCCCATCGGTAATATCGAAGCTGACACTCGACGCCGACCCGCTATTAGCCAGAATCTTCTCTACCAATTGCTCAGCCGATTCAGGATGCCGATGGGCATGCACGATCACGGCATACCCATCCGCCGCCAGTCGTTCGGCGATGGCCGATCCGATGGCGCCACTCCCTCCTGTCACCAGATGCACGTTTCTGTCGTCATGATTGCACGTGCTTCAGGAAAATCGAGGCCCGCCCCGTCATCACGTTTCGGCCTCCAGATGAAATCGAAAACTGATACATGAAACTATTGTCGCCTTCGAACAAGCGTGTGGCATCGATCGTGAGTTCCGCTGGACACTCGTCGAGTCGGTCTACGCCGAGCACCACATCGCGCAGCCCCCCGACATAGCCGATCAACCCGTCCGTCGATCGCGTCTGATTGAGAAGCCCCACGTGGACTCCCATCGCCTGTGCCGCGTACTCCAGCCCCGTGACAGCCTCGAGGCAAGTGCCGTGCCGCAGCGGATTCGCCGAATCGTGATGCGACCGAGTACAACACCGAATGGTCGTGTCATCCCATGACTCCACCTGATCGATCAGACGCATTGCTTCTGCATGGGGAAGAAAGGCACTGAGTTCTTCTTTGGTCAATTTCGGCATGGATTAAGGTCCAAGACGAGCTGCTGAGTATCGAGCAGGCTCAACGTAACCCTCTGCGAACCGCCTGTGGCAATGGCTTTCAAGAGCGGCAATGATCGGGCAGCAGGATTGTCTTGTCGCACTCGCTCCAATGCAGGGTCCGCCAGACCCGTTGATTCGTCTCGATGTACCTCATCGAGACGCAGATTCATGCCTCCTAGCGAGCAGTCTGACGGTGGAACCAACACGAGCGCGACGGCAAAGCCAGTGGTGATCGGACGGGCTTCGTTGAGCGGAGCAGGCACGGCCAAATCGTAGGCCACCAGCAACACCGGACGTTGTTCCACACACACGAAGGTGACGGCCTCCAGCAACCCAGCCGCAAAGGAATCGTCATAGCAGGACAAAGCGGTGGATGATTCTTGGCAGGTCGTGGCAATCCCCCAATAACCGGCGGCCGTGTTGTGTACCGATTGATGAAATAGCGTGGGCGAGATCACCCGCTCCGGCATCGCCAGGGTGCGACAGAGTGTATCGAGCACTCCCATTTCTCCGCCCGAGGAGGCAAAGACCGTGGGCACTTCGCGCGGATCCAGGCCCGATTGCACGATCGCTTCCTGCGCGACGTGTACAGCCCACCGGACACAGTCGCTGCTCCGCCGTCGTTCGTTCGGAGGCAACAGCGCCGCGTCAGGATCGTGCACGACGACAGGCGCAAACGGCTCGGTACCGGCCAGCACTGCACGACCGGCGCGCCACCCTTCGAGCCCTGCCGCCAGGAGACCGATGCCTTGAATGCCTACCTTCATCGGAGCGTTCCCAGGACGAGGCTGCAATTGTTGCCACCGAATCCAAATATATTGCTCAGGACCCGTCGAACCGGCCGCACGTCATTCTCACGCAGGATCCGGCTGTGCAGAGTCGGATCGATCCGTTCGCAGTTGAGCGTGCCCGGCAGAAAGCCGTGCTTCAGGCAGAGCACCGAGATCAACGCCTCCGTGATCCCCGCAGCACCGAGCGTATGTCCGGTCCAGCCCTTCGTCGAACTGCAGGGAGTTGTGCGCCCGAAGATGCCGGAGACGGCCTTGTCTTCCACGGCATCGTTGGCCCTGGTCGCAGTGCCATGCAGATTGATATAGTCGATATCCGTAGGCTCTAGACTCGCACGCGCGAGCGCATCCCGAATCGCCCTGACCGCCCCGGCTCCTTCCGGATGCGGATGGGACATATGATAGCCATCGCTGCTTTCGCCGTACCCTAGCAATGCAATCGCACCCCGCCGACTCACGCGCTCACTGGATTCCAGTAGTGCAAATCCCGCGGCTTCGCCCAGCGATAGCCCATCGCGATCTTCGTCGCAGGGACGACAGGGACTCGTCGACGAGCAGTTGAAGCGCCGAGAACCCATACAAGGTCGTCAAGCAGAGACTATCGACGCCGCCTACAATGGCGGCGTCGCACAGGCCGGCGCGCAACAAGCGATCAGCCGTCGCAAACACCTTTGCGCTGGACGAACAGGCGGTCGAAATTACCATCGCGGGTCCGCGCACACCAAGACAGGCCTGCACGAAGTGGCCCAGAGAAAACATATTGTGCGTGTAGCGATACCGTGAGGTATACCAAGCGGGCAGCGAGCCGGCGAGGTCCCGCGCCTGATAGGCATGTTCCGTTTCCAGAATGCCCGAGGTACTGGTGCCCATGACGACGGCGACGCGATGGGCGCCATACCGCTGCTTCGCTTCCGCCACCGCAACCATGAATCCATCCTGTTGCAGCCCGAGCCAGGCCAAGCGGTTATTACGACAATTGAATCGTTCCAATCCATTCCCGAGCGAGAAATCCTCCAGCCCCTCGGCTCGTCCGATGTAGGTCTTGAGGGTAACATCTTCGAAGTCGCAGGGCTTCAATCCCGATCGCCGCTCGCGCAAGGCTTGGAGGACAGGCCCCAGGCCACGACCGATTGCCGTGACGAGGGTATAGGCCGTCAGGGTCAAGGGGGTCATAGGCTGCACGTTAGGCGGCATGGGGATCCTGTTCGGCTAAGAAGCCTGCAAAGAGGAGACAGCACAAAGACCCACAGGCTGCCGTCAGGCCGATCGCGTGCAGCACTGGGATCGTGGAGCATGCGAGCACTCCGAACACCAGAATGGTCGTAGTGCCGCAGACCAGCAACCCGAAGACAGTTCGGCGTCGTTCATCGCCATGGTCCTCTGCACGATTGAAGAACAGCGCGTAATCGAGGCCCAGGCCGATCACAAGGAGCAAGGTCGCGACATGAAACAGCGATAGGGATTCACCGGACAGGTTCACAACCCCTGTCACCACGATGAGGCTGGCGACAATCGGGATAAGCACGCGCCAGAGTTGCAGAAGCGATTTCAATCCGATTCCCAAAACCACCGCAATGGCGACCGCTCCCCATCCGAGCAACTGCAAGGTCCTGTCGCGATACTCCATCATCAGCCGGTTGGACTCTTCCTTGAGATCCACATACGCGACCGCCGCCTCTCCCCAGCCGGCCACCGTCGCCTTTAACCCCTGCCGATCGGCGACGCCTCGCAACGGCGCGACCGCAAGCCATTGCCCGTGATGCTCCACCATCAACGCCTCGATCTTAAGGCCCAATGACGTGCCCTGGAACGAGGTGCGATCGATCAAGGGTTGGCTGCGGGCCGCCTCGATCCCGGCAAGGAATGGAGTGAACAGGCCGGGCGCAAACGGCAAACCTTTCACTGCCTCGCGTAGCCGAACCTCTAACAGGGCGGCCTCTGGCAAGGCCTGCTGCCGCTCTCGTTGCACGCGCTGGCTGGGCACATAGCGCGACACCAAATCATATCCCGTCAGGGCACCCGCTTCTCGGAGGCGATCCAGCTTCGGCATCACCGTTTCGCTTAGCTCCAATAGATCCTCTTGCGTCGGCGCCTCGATGACCAGAAAATCCCGCACATCCGGCGCACCCAATTCACCGCGCAACTGCTGATCGAGTTGCTTCTTCTCCTCTGATACCGGACTGATTTTTGCCAGATCCTCTTGCCATAGAGGCGTATCTGACCATATCAGCACGATTGTCGCAAGAACGACCGCCACCGGTACCACGACCTTCGCCTTCGACAAGTGCGCCATCGTTCCAAGCAGATCGGACCGAATCTCCCGTGGGACAAACCCGGCCGGGATACAGACCGGCAGCACCCATCGAGTCACCAACGCTGCGGTGCCCAGCCCCGCCAGAGCGAAGAGTCCCAGTTGCGCCAAGGCGGGAAAGCCGGCGAGGAGGAGGGACGAAAACCCGATGGCCGTGGTCAACACGCCGAGACGCATAGTTGGCCAAATCAACCGCATGGTCGCCTGGGCAGTATCCCGCTGGCTCAAGTGACTGAACAAATGGATGGGATAATCGTCGACCACGCCCAACAGCGTAATGCCGAATCCCAATGTGATGCCGTGGACAAACCCGAACCAACTATTCACCGCGACCATGCCAGCCAGAATCCCGCTCGAGAGCGGAATCAGACTGAGCAGGACCAGCGTCAGCGATCGATAGCTGGCGTATAGAAAAAGAAAGACCAATGTGGCCGCTGCTGTCGAGAGCCACCACATTTCCCGTTCTATCGTTCGCTGGATTTCGACCGTAAACACACCGGGGCCGCTCATGACCAACCGGGCCGATGGTGACGCCTCATTGAGCACACGCTGAAACGACGCCCGGATATCCTGCTGAATCGCTTCCTGCGCATCGGCATCGAACCCGGCGGCTTTGGTTTCGATCACCAACAACGCGCGATGATGATCGGCCGACATCCAGACTCCTCGGTGCTTCGCCGGCGCCTCCCATCCAGACCACGCCTGGAGAATCCTGAGAAACTCCCCGGTAGGATCGGTCGGAATATATTCCTTGATCATAGGGGCGAGAGGAGAACGCACATCATCGAGCCGTTGTTCAAGCGCAGCATGCAACGAGCCAGTTGAAAAAGTATCCGCATCCATCGTACGGCTCAGGAGATAGCGCGAGCGAAATATGACCTGCCGCTCTTCAGGCGACAGTGCCTGCATTCCATTGCCCACGAAATCGATCTGGGGATGCTTTCGCAGTTCTTCGCCAAGTGCGATGCTGAGTCTGGCTAATTCATCCTGGTGCGAGCCTTCGATGGCCAATAGCATCAGCCGACCGGCCAGGCCCGAGCGCACTTGAGTCAGCAACAACCGTTGCGTGGCGGTGGTTCCTTCCGGAAGCAGGTCGCTGAGTTCGCTATGGACCGACAGGCGGTTCGCGGTGAACCAGAGTGCGCCGGTGATGAGGGCAACCCAGACGAGAACTGGCCACCGGGCGGCTTTCACTTAGATGGTCCCCGGCGAAGGGTCATCACCGAGCGGTCACCGTCCGGCGCTCGGATTGCGATGGTGGCAATGTGCCCCTCAGACCCTGACAACAACAGATAGTCGACCATGGATTTCCCGTCCGGGTCGTGTGGACGAAGGAGCAATGTCCACTGACGGCTGGTGCCTTCGACGGTGGTTTCGTAGACCTTCTTCAGCTGTGCCACATCGCCCGTAAAGCTGGCCCGAAAGGCTTCGACAAAACTGCGCAACGCCGGATAATCTTCCAATGAAATAGTTTTCTTCACGTGCTTCCGTTCACTCTCGAAGGTCACCCGGTCTCCTTCAATGACGTAACGTTCCCGGTACGGTTCCACCACTTCTTTTTCCAGCGTCGACGGAGGCGTAAAGCGCAGCACGCCTCGCACAATCAGCGGCTCGGTGAGCAACGACGAATATGTCGCCTCTTCAAACGACACCGAGGGCTCTCGCCCTTCCTTCAGCGAGGCGACCACCTGCTCGACGGTCCAGGCGTTGCTCGAACGATCGCCGTGAGAGGGCGTACTCTCAACGGCCGCTCCGGCTATGCTCCCGGCCATCAGCAGGGCACACAGGGTGAGGAGCCGGCTAATGTATATCGTTCCAAAATTCATAAAAGTTAAACCAGTTATCCGGCGCGCGACGGCAGAATACCTCAAGGCGATCGGCGTATCGTTGCGCCCACTGTTTCAGATCGGTGGCCCGCTGTTCATGCGAAAGCTGCACCGCGTCGGTGAAAGACTCAAGGTACACCTCATACCGGTTCCCTCCCCGGTAGAGCCCGAAAAACAGGACCACCGGCGCACAGACGACATGGGCCAATCGCATCGCTCCGATCGGAAACCGGGCTTCACGGCCCGAGAAATTACAGACAACAGCCTGATCGTCCTGCATCACACGATCGCCCATGATGCCGACCACACCGCCCCGATCGAGACATTCTTTCACTTGCAACATCGTATCCAGCCCACCGACCTGAATGACCGTTTCCGCAACGGCCGGGTTCAATTCCTGGATTACGTCACGAATCAAGGGCGCGTTCTGTTCATCCATGAGGACGCGGATCTCGATGTGCTGGCGGGAAAGCCCCACTGCACGGACCACTTCAAAACTTCCGAGGTGCGACCCCAACAGTACGCAGCCACGGCCTTTCGCCAGCTCCCGATCGAGCGCGTCTAGACCATGCACCTGAATCTCGAACAGATCGAACCGGCCGCGCAGGAAATAGACCCGGTCGAGAATCGTTGAGGCAAACGCATGATAATGGTGAACGAGATCGCGCCAACTGACGGGATGGCCGAGCACCCGCTCACGAAATCGCCCGATCGCCCGGCGGGCGGCTCCTGAGCGCAGGAGAAAGTAGACACAAATCGGGTACAGCAGCACCCGAGCAAGCGGGCGGCCAAGCGACTGTGCCAGCCACGCCATCATCCGAATGCTGGTGCGGCTGCCGCGCTCCTGCTGCTGTTGCCAGGCGAGACTCACACCCGTTCCGCTTGCGCCTCTGTGCCAAGCGTGAACTCGATTGCGCCGGACGCAATGAGGCGCGCATCCACCTGGCAGGAAAATGTGGCCCGGCCTGTCCCCTCCTCGTCTATGTGAATCGTCACAACCTCGCCCGGCCTGAGAGGAGAGGAAAACTTCACCGTGGGCAGACCTGTCACCACCAGTGATGCCGCCGATCCACGACGCAGCGTCTCGAGCACTTCGTTCAGTAGCACTACACCGGGCACGATGGGATGGCCGGGGAAGTGTCCCGCGAGCGCCGGATGGTTGTAGTCGATCGACAGCACGCGCTCATGCATCATGGCCCTGCCCTGCCAGCCATTGCCGGGCCAGCTCACTCACTGATTCACGTGGTAATTTACCGGTCGCATTCCGAGGCAGGCTGGGCACGCAGATCAACGGGCGGGGCATAAAGACCGGGTCGATATGCGTACGCAACGCTCGCTGTAGCTCCTCACTGGTTTTTCCAGGGGCCACGACAAACGCCATCAGCCTGGTGACGAGATCGGCCCCCTCCTCAGGCAAGAAAAAGACACCGTCCCGAACACCGTCGATCTCCAGCAACTTTTGATTCAAATCGCCGAGCGACACGCGATGGCCGGCAATATTAATTTGATCTGCCTCCCGGCCATGCACCACAAACATCCCCTGCGCATCGACGGTGATGCGGTCCGGTACCGGGACCGGAGCTGGAAGATACTCGGCATGCACCATCCACGACGTCTGGTCTTGCACCACGCGCACCCCGTCTAAGGGTCGCCAGGAATCGCCGTCTATCGTACGCCGTTCGGCTACACTGCCGGCTTCGGCAAACCCGAAAATTTCGTGCACCTCGGTGTGAAAATGCCGCTCGGCCTCTTGCGCCAAGCTATGAGAAAGGGGCGCGGTGGCAGACAAGATGAGCGCGACGGGTGGAACTTTCACGTCTTCGGTGAGACAGGCGCGTAGATGCAATGGCGTAGTCACAAGAATCCGTTGACCTGTCACATCGGCCAAGGCGCTCCGGATGTCGGCCGGAAAGAGCGGCCGCCCGGCATGCATGACCAACCCATGCATGACCGGCAACATCACGGAAGCTTCAAGTCCGAACATATGTTGATGCGGAACGGTTGCCACCACCACGGTGCGATCGCCACCTTTGATGCCGAGCCTGGATCCAGTCGCATAGGCCACGGCAGTCAATGCCCCCCATGTTTTCTTGTTGGGCACCGGTTGACCAGTACTCCCCGACGTGAACGCGATCGCCACGACTTGGCTCAAAGGGATACCCGGAATCTCCTCTGGCCAGGGAACTCGGCCTCTCCGTGGTTGGATCGAGACGGACTCGATCCCCTCAATCGTTTTGTCCCGATCTGTCAGGACGTAGCTATCAGGAAAGTCGCCGGCAATGCGGCGAAGGGTCTGGGGGGCCCGGCTTTGTGGGAGCAACGTCAACTGACGCCGTAGAATCGCGGCGGCAAATCCCACCAGAAACTCATAACGGCTTGTCGCGAGATTGAGAACCGTGGGCCGATCGGGCAGCGACTCGGCGAGTTGAGCGACATCGGACAAGAACTGACGCGCGGTGCGAGGCCCTCCCTGCTCCCAGGCCAGCACGTCGTCCGGACGATAGGGACCGATTAGCGGGGCGTTCTGGCATGGCACCACATCGGGCATCACTTCGTACGGTTCTTCTCAATCGCCTTGGTCAAAGTTCGCAGGGACGAAAAGATGGCATTGATCTCCGGATCGCTCGACTTGAGTTGATAGCCGTAAGTTTGGGAAATGGCTAGCGAGAGTTCTAACGCATCGATCGAATCGAGGCCGAGCCCGTCGCCGAACAAGGCCGCCTCAGGCTGTATCGCGGCCGGATCGACCTTGAGCTTGAGCGTCTGGACAATCAGCTTGGCGACTTCCTGTTCCAGGGGAGATAAGGCTGAGCTCATCATAAATTGTTCTCGGCTTTCACTGCACGATAATCCCGCAGCAATCCGCTCCCCCATTCCTTCAGGGTACAGTCAAAAAAGCCGGAATCCTTGAGCGCATGCATGATCTGTTCAGGCGGCACGCAGTACTCGGTGGTGTCCCACCAATAGCCCATGAGCGTCTGCATGTCGCGATTTCCTGTGGTGGCTGAAAACACCTTTCCTAGGACTATCTTGATGTAAAAGCGCGAAAGCGTACGGAGCGTCGAGGATCTGGGCCGTGAGATCTCCAGCAACAGTACGATGCCGCCCGGCTTGAGGACACGACGGTATTCGGCAAACGCTCCTTTGAGATCTGGAACATGCCGAAGCGCGTAACCCATGCTAAGAAAATCAAAACTGTGATCCGGAAACGGAAGACGCTCGCCCACACCACGCACCAGATTTCGGCAAGGACCTTTCTGCGCTTCGCGCAGCATGCCGATACTCGGATCGAGCCCGATCACCGAGCCAGACGACCCCACTAGATCGAGGGCACATTGCGTGACTAACCCAGGCCCGCAGGCGACATCGAGCACATGCATAGCGGCCTTGAGCCCAGCCTCTCGGAGCGCCTTTCTCCGATACCAGAGCCCGGAGCCGAATCCGGTGGCCTTATCGATATTACGATATTGGTAGGCCGTACGATTGAAGAGCTCGTTGAGGAACCCTTGCCGGGCCTCTATTTCGTCATAGTACTGTCGCAACGGCGGATGGGGTGCGACCGCCTGACTGGATGGGTTTGTGGATCGTTGGCCGGTTGGCTCAATGGACTGATTCATGACGCCTCCGGAGACTCGGGCAGCCACACTTGTACCAGGACTCTTTCGCGCGGGCAAGAGGAAGGTGGACTGTCGTCTCAGAAGAATGCTTGGACGGAAAAGACGACGTCGTTGTCGTGGTCACGGTGGTTGTACTCCAGCCTGAGTGCCCAATTCTGCGAGAGCGTATAGCGTTGGCCCACGAACCATCGGAAGTCGTCTGATTTATCCCCCAAGGCATAGCGCAGGTATGTTCCGGATGCCATCATTTTCCATCGGTCAGTGAGATCGGCCAGTAGACCGACGGTTCCTCCGCCGCCGACACGGTGGTCCTCTTCGTAGGCCCGGCTGTAGTTGGCCTCGGCCTCTGCGAAGGCAAACACAACTTCCCGTTTCAGCCAGTGAGATTCCATCGCCGCTCCGATACCCCCGTTCAGGACCCCGTTACTGCAGAGTTGACAGCTGCCGAAGCGAATCGTATTCATGCCGGCGTTAATCTTCCACGAAGGTGCGTGAAAGACCGAGTCAATCGGTGAGAGGGACAAGACGTTGGCAAGTGTCGCCCGCTCAATCCTCGTCTGATCGACGCGGTTGTAATGTCGGGCAGTAAGGGATGCGATTTCAATCTGGGCATCCGGTGTATACCCGATCTCCGGATCGAGCAGATCGTGATAGCCGGCCCGTACCGTGACTTCCTCAAACGTATCGTCGTTCCGCCAACCGGCACCCATACTGGCGCGGGAAGTCTTGTGCCCCAATTCTGGTTGTTTCGCAAAGGGCACCACCGTGAACTCCTGAGACGGAATTCGGAGTTGGCTGCGGGCTGTCAGAACCGCCCGGTTACGCTCTTTCAATTCAGGCGGCGGGGAGTCGGTTGTCTCTGTCCGATACCGTAGATAGTCCGAAGCAAGATCGAGCAGAAATGACTGCTTCGTATGACCCAATTGGACAAAAGCCGGCGATGTGAGTTCGCCGAGATCTTGTGCGATCCGATGCGCCAGTTCTCGTTCAGCGGCAGGCAGCGATTCGCGCTTCCGCCGGATCACGTTGCTGCGGGAAGGCCGATAGGCGATGCCGGAAACCAGTTCCGGTTTCGATGCAATGAGCCGGACTGTGTCAGCAGGAACGGTCCAAAAGAGAAACTCGTCGGTAAGATGCAGGGAGGGATCAGCATAATCGAGAAGCGCCAGGAGATGATAGGAGCAGTTCTCTTTGAAGAAGAAGTAGTCAAAGGAGGCATTCCCGAGTTCCCACGCGTGCATCAGGAACCGCCTTACCTGATGTTCCGTGAAATTGAGGCGATATTCCCAGATATCCCGATTTTCGATATCTCGATACTCCCGCACCTTTAAGTAGTAGGGAATCGTCGAGAAGTATCCGCGGTACCCGCCGAAAATGCCCCTGATCGGATAGGCCATGCCGGCGTCGGGAGGCACATCGGCTGCGTAATTAATCGTGTAGGCCAGGATCCTGGTGCTGTCGGTTTGGCCCCGTTGATCTACCCGAAGCAGCGTATGCCCAAACATCGACGCGGGATTGTTCAGGAAGGCGGAGGGGAAAATGAGCGTGATCGATTGGGCCTCAAAATCGGCGAACCATCGCTCGAACCGCTCGCATGCCATCGGCGGGAGGCGGGTCTCGTCGAAACGCAATTGATTCCGTAACCACTCATACCGCGCGATGAACGCACATTGAGCCGGCTGCTTCGAGCGCCCAACGAGCTCATCGGAGAAGAACTGCTTCAGCGTCGCGTCGAGTTCTGCCTGTGGATCGGTTTTCCCATCGGGCGACATAAAAAATCCCGCGTCGTCCTGCTCGCTGGTGTGGCCGCCAAGTAAATCCTTTCGGTAGTGGAGCAGGAGATGCCACTCTCGCTCGCTGGCGAGCTTCGCCTGCAGACCCTGGTCGATCAGTTCGACAAGATAGGCATTCTCGGGAGGCTGACCAGCATCAACCGGCGAGGCTGGTGCGAGAAGCAGGATGAGCAGAAGGAGGACGATGTACAAGCGGCGGGTCAGAAAAACACGGGGCTTCGACTTCATCGTCGAAGCCCCGTGCTGATGATTAGCGAGTCGAAACCTGGGCGAGGACTGGATGCGTGGCAATTGCGTCGTTGATCGCTTTGACCATCGCGACCGGTGAGGCTTCACCTGTCTTAACCAAGGAGGTGTACCGCTCCTGCGTCATGGCAAAGAACGCCGCCTGGTGCTCGGCTGGCACCCCCATCAAGGTGGCGAGTGATGCGAGATGCTCGCCCTGGCCCTGCGCCATTTCCTGAGACAGGTTCTCAAAGTTGAGCTGAGCAAACATCGTCGTCTTCTGGTCGGCCCATACCTTCCCATCGCTCGTGCAGCCCGAGGTCCCCGAGCTGATCCCGAACGTCGTGCTCCCGAACGTACCGTTCGTGGTTGCCATCAACACCTGCGGCCCGATGCTCTTCTGGTTCTTATAATCGCTCCAGGCGAGCTTGCCCAGCCCACAGCCCGGCCCGGTGTCTGGATTGGCCGCCATTGCGAGGCCTGCCTGCATGCCGAACAGTACCGCGGCAGACAATAAGAGCACTTTCTTCAACATAAGTCCTCCTCCTTGTATGAATGGATAACTCCCCGTTGCATATAGGACGTAACAGTTGCAGTATAGCCCAAAAAGACAATTCTGTGGAGAGAAAATTACTTATGGCCTCTCCGCGATACCGGCAAGTAACGGATTATCAACTGCCGCCTCTTGGATTGCCTTGATGACTGCGAGCGGCGAGTCTTCCCCCCTCTCCATCAAGATTCGATCCGGTCCTGTGCCAGAGAAAAGAATGCCGGCTGATGCTCAACGGCGACGCCCATCATCATCGCCAGTGACGCGAGATGTTCACCCTGCCCCCGCGCCAGATCCTCAGAGAGACTTTCAAACGTCGAGGCGACAAACATGTCGGTCTTGCGTGCGGCCATCACCTGTCCGTCGTTCGTACAGCCCGATGTTCCGAAGCTGGTACCGAACGTCTGGCTGCCGAACGTGCCGTTGGTGGTGGCCATCATCACTTGTGGAGCGATATTCTTCCGATGTTTGTAATCCGACCACGCGAGCTTACTCAACCCACAGCCAGGGCCATTGTCCGGATTCGCGGCCGGCACGGACCCGACGGGAATTGCGACTAACAACAGGGCAAGTTGAATCTGAACGACTGTTCTCATGCATCCCTCCTTCCAGCTTATAGACCATATGGATTATGTCTCATCTTGACGAAACTGCCGCTGCCCGCTGGCCAGGATTTTTCCTGGGCGCTTCCTGTTCGGATTCTTCTTCAACTCAATATGCCTGGGCTTGATCTTTCCGTCTATCATTACCAGAATCCCGACCGCCCGTGGGAGGTTGAATCGCTTCGGCCCCGCTGATCCAGGATTGAAGAGCAGCGTCTTGCCGAACCATTCGACTTTCGGCTGATGCGTATGACCAAAGATGCAGATGTCTGGCTGGCTTTCTTGGATAAACAGCTCGTCCGCCCTTCGTGAGTTTCCCGCCTTCATACAGAATATGACGGATGGCGATGCGGCGGCCTGCCAGTTCGATCACGGTCTCGGATGGAAGTCCGCTCTGTTCATCATCATCGACGTTGCCGGAGACGGCGGTGACCGGAGCGATCTGCTCCAGCTGTTCAATCACGGATTGATCGCCAATATCCCCGGCGTGGAGAATGTGATCGACGCCTCGGAAATGTCGCCGGATGGCCGGATCGAATAGGCCATGGGTATCGGCAATCACTCCGATTCGAATGGCTCTGCGCTGGTTCATGGGGCGGCGACCGGCTGAGTTCCGAGTGAAGCCTGCACCTGTTTCCAGTCGAACGTAAAAGGCTCCGGCGATTTCTTTGGTAAGGCGGCGAGCTCCGCTTTCAATCGGTCGGCCCGGGCGGTGCTCATCGGATGCGTAGAGAGCCATTCCATCCGACCCTCGTCTTTCTCCGAGAGCCGTTCGAAAAACCGGATCATGCCGGAGGGATCGATCTTTGCCCGCTGGAGCAATTGCAATCCCGTCAGATCGGCCTCGGTCTCCTGCTCCCGGCCGAACTTGAGAGTGAGCAGTTCGACACCGAGCTGTTTCATCATCCCGACGAGGCCCTGTTGATCGCCGAGCACAATGGCCACCACCGTGAGCAGACCAAGACTTTTCAGGATCCGTTCAAGCCCATGCCGCTGCAGCACGTGGTTGAGCTCATGGCTCAACACGCCCGCCACTTCTTCGCCGCTTTCTGCTTTTTTCATGAGCCCAGTGAATACCACCACATACCCACCAGGCAGCGCGAAGGCATTGACGACGTCGCTCTTCACCACGGTCACGTCGAACTTGTAGGGATTATTCGGAATCTGCTCAGTCAGACGTTGCGTCATCTCTCCCAGCGCTGTGACCGCGGGACCCTCTTTCATCACCTCCTGGTGGGTGAGAAAATCCCGATAGGCCGATTCCCCCAGCTTTTGTTCCCACTCCACCGGAATCCGACTCACTGCAAGCTCGACGAGCAGATCGGACTCCGAACCAGAGTCCCAGCACCGTGGCCAGGATCACCCCGCCGACCAGGCTCCAGACGAGCCGGCTCCGGTGACGCACCTGACGCACCTGCTCCGCAGCTTGTGCAAAGGAGTGACTCAAATGATCCGGCGCCGCTTGGCGGAAGGCGCGAATCACGTCAGGGTTCTTTAAGTAGAGCGTCCGCTCCCCCTTTGGCCCAGCCCATTTCACGACAAGCTGATCATGATCCAGTCCCCCCGCCGAGACGGTCAGGCTTGAAAAAGGAACGGATTCCGGCTGGCCATCGGCAGTATCAGATGCAAAAGTGACGGTGAGTCCATGCTCCTCGACTTGAACGAGACAAGGCGCACCGGCGGCGGGAAACTCGTCACCGAAACAGAGAGCGTTGGGGATGATAGTGAGTCACTTGGTAATTACGGCTGCTCAAAATGGCCGCGAACAAGGCCGCAGGCGAGAAGAAACCGGAGGCGTAATAGTTTCCACCCGCCCTCCCGAGCTGCCAAGACAGCTCCTTCCTCGTATAGGTACGTTAGGATTTCCTGCGAGTCGAGAACGAAGCTTAGGCACTGGCGCGTACTTGGCGGACTGTTTCGAGCCGAGAACGAAGTTGGCTAGGCGTTTTCAGCATCCGCTACTCGGAGACTGGGATGAACTGCCTATCCACGCCCCGAAACTGCCCGGGTTTCGGCTTTGAATGTATACGAGCCCAGGCCCTCGGAACCGGCAGACAAACCCTTCACCTGAGGTGAAGCTGGCAACCCAGCCGGAGGTGGCTTTTTCGATGTTGTAGGAGGTCGTGGAGGACCAGGCCACCAGGTGGCTATTGTCCACGATGTATTCCTGATCGGGCTTCAACTCGATCTTGTGAATGGCCCCGAAGCTGTTCAGAATGAGTGTCCCTTTCCCGCTGATTTTCAGAATGAAGAAACCTTCTCCGCCCAACAATCCACGGGTCAGGCTCTGCATTTTGCTTTCGATGACGATCGCGTCGGCGCCCGCGAGGAATCCGTCTTTCTGCACCATGTACTCGTTCACGCCATCGAGTTCCAAGATGACAATTTCGCCGGGCACCGTAGGAGCCAGCAACGCTTCGCCGGGACCACGGCTGGCGCGCAGCGTCTGGAAGAAGAACTTCTCTCCCGTCAGGAACTTTCGCGACAGGGCTCCGAGAAAGCCGCCTTCCATCTTGCTTTCAATGTCGATGGTCGGTGAACAAGCCACCATCGCGCCCGACTCGGCTTTGATGTTTTCACCAGCTGCCAATTCCACCCGCACCATGGGAAATGCTCCGGGATATAAGTATTTCGCTTTTCATCTCTTGACCCTCCTAACTGACATACGCCTCACCTCTTACGTCCTGACGCCATCACCTGATCATTCATCCCACCACCCATCCATAGGCTTTGCGGCTCGGCTCCGGTCCTTCTTCGAGATAGCTCATCCTGAGTTGCCCGAGCACATCCATCGACAACTCATTCCGCTTCGCCTTAGCATCGACGCTAAATACACGAGCCGCGTTCAGTCCGAAGATCCGCTCCTTTACTTGGCGCGTGAGCGGCTGGTAGCGATGCTGCTCGATCAGCTGATCTGGAATCTGGAACCGCCGAAAGGCCTCGATCTGCCATTGCGGCGAACCATACCAAATCGAGTCTGTCCCCCAGAGCACGTGATCGACACCAAACGCCTCAATGATCTGCCCAAGTAAGTGCGCGCAGACCGCCGGATGGGTCGTGACGAGCTGCGCAAAGGTCGAGCCGAGCTCCATGTAGATATTCTTGATTCCAGACTGCGCCTGCTTCATGCGGCAGAACTCGGTGGTCCAGGGAATTTCTCTTGTTTTAGCAAACACAGTATCTACCGTCGAGGTGCTCTTGAGCCCCGAGTGATAGACCAGGAAATCGATGTCCGGAAAATCTCGTGCGGCCTTGATCAAATCCTTGGGATGGTTGTAGTCCGGCACCGGCCCAAGGGGAAGTCCTTTGTGGACGCAGACACGCTTAATGTTGAGCTTCCGAGCTTGCTCCAGCATCGGATAGGCGATTTTCTCATCGTCCATCCACCAGCCACGATCGAATCCCTTCGGACAAGAGCCGGTATAACACTTCCACGCATCGACCTTGAGTGTCTCCGCCTGCATCGCCATGAAGTCCAAATCGGCTGCCCCCAGTTGGGGCGTAGCCAATCCATGTGCGAGCATTCGTTGGGATTGTGCGAGGCGATTGATTTCGTCGCGAATGTGCGCCATCTCTTTCGGAGGCACAACCGCTTCTTGCGGATAGGGCCCCGGCGGCGTACTGATGAGGCCGATGGTGGTCTCGCTGTCGAGAAACACTTCTTTCACAAAATTCTTCCATGAAAGATCGTCGATGGTACCTCGATCGCCCGCAAGCTTCGGGTTGAGTCCTGATTCCCGTATCCATCGTCTAAGGGACAGCAGCGCCTGCTTGGAGACGGCACCCTTGCGATTGTCTTCGGCATCTGTCGGGTCGTAATGCGAGCCGACGTAATGCGTCTGCACATCGAAGATGAAATAGGGCGTGCCCTGCTGCTCGGCAAAGGCTGCCGTTTCAAACAGTTCGATCTCTCCAATGTCAAAGAACTTCCCAAAGACCGAGTTCATGGCCAGCAACGCGGCTGCCATCCCGCCGGTCGTCTTGAGAAAGTCTCGACGCGTGAAACCTCGTCGAACTACGGTCCGTTCCACGAGCGCGGTGGCGAGCTGTTCAACACGAGCCTGAGCCGCGGTCCGGCCGAAGGGGGCGAATTCTTCGTTCGACACGATCTGCGTCGGAATGGCGGACTGAAATGTAGTCCCTTTCCTAGCCGAGGGAATGTGTGGAAATGGTGATGGTGAGAACGCCATGGTGCCTATTCGCATGAAAGGTGTGCCGTGATTCTGTGGAATACGACCGGCAGTGTCAAGCAACTGGAGTGGGCAAAGGAGTCAGAAATCTTTGTCCACTGAGGGACGCGGTGGGTTACTTGGACCGGCGGGTGGACACGGAACGGCTGCTCTCGATCACGACTGATTGAATCTTGGGAATTGTTGCGACTACATCGCGCAGGGGATCACCTTCTTGATCTTTGCCGTCTTGCCCGACACTATACATCACACCCTTCCGCTGATCGACCAGCATCGGAAGACCGGTAAAGGGATCGTAGTGGGCCTGTCCTGCCTTGGCGAGACGCGTGAGCACATTTCCCTCTTGTGCCCCTCGTCTCATCCAGACTTGCAGGCTCGCCAGACGAAGCCGTGCATCGGTCTCCACCATACGCCCAACATAGGGGTCCCATGAGGGGAGTGGCTCGATTCCGATGATGTGCTCGATCGGATTCGCCACGTAGTCCACCACGCTGACAGCGGGAGTCCGAATGAAGCTGGACGGTTTCGGCAAGTTGGTGTAGCGCCCTTCCGCCACAGCTTTGCTCGCCGCCTCATAATAGTCCGCATAGGCATTGGATCGCCGCTGCACGGGAAGTGGCATCGCCGACGCCAGGGCAACGTAAAGAGGACGCTCATTGGTCTTGTCGTTCTTCAGGCTCGTCATCGTGGCCTTAGTCGCCCACAAAAGATGGCTCTGCATCGGCCATCGGAGCGACAGCTCAACCTGATCGAAGGGACGAACGATCTTGTCGAGTCGACCGATCGCTGTCCCATCGAGATCCTGACGGGTCAAGAACCCGGATGCGATTGCGGTATCGTCCTGGACTGCCGTCGCTGCCAGCATCTTCACCATCAACGTCTTCGACTGCCCCAGCACAGCGCGCCAGGATCCCATATCGGTCTCAAGTCGTCCGAGGCCGGTGCTGAGATCCTGCGCAAACCCTTCTGCCAGGTACAACCGATGGGCCAGCAGGATATGGGTACAGTTCGGGCTCAAGATTTGTCCGTATCCCACATCTTCAAACGGCATCGAAAGCCATTGTTGGTAGCGCCTCAGGGCAAGCGATTCTTGAGCCGCCCATGATCGTACCGCTGCAGCCTGCGGCTTCAGCTGTGCCACGGGGTCGGCACTGGTGAACCATCCACGGACCACGTTGTCGGAGGCCCCTGTCGTCGTCCCTTTCCCCTCATCACCGAGCATGCAGGCGCTTGCAGCTTGGAGATCGTTCCCTGCCACCTTGCGCTCGTAACCTGTTTGGAGCGGATCCTGTTCCGCAGAAGCGTCGAAGCCGAGCAGCAAGAAATACCCGTTTTTCCTTGAATCAGTGAGTGCCTGTGGAGGACTCGTTGTCAGGTTGTGATAGACCGGCGACGGGGGAGCTTCCATCACCATCCAGGCCAATCCAATCGCCCCGATGCCGACCGCCACCAGCGCGACGCCGAAGAGCGCCAACCCCAAACACAACAAGACAAGTGATCGCGTCGTTGAAAAACAGGATCCGATAAATGACGAGATGCCAATGCGGACCCGCGCCACTCTGGCGGCAAACCGAGGACGCGGCCTTCGCGGCGCCAAACGATCCTGCGTGCGAACCTGCCTTTTCGCTCCCGTTGAGTCAAAAAGAACATCAACAGCCGACGCAGCGACCGAAGGCGCAGGTTCTGGCTTCGAGTGAGTGGATTCGACGCCGGGATCCTGCCACGTTGCGGGAGACGATGGGGGAAGATTCACAAAGGTGATCGACTCACTCTCTCGAACCCATTCCGGTCTCGTATCTTCCGGAAGAACAACCTTTTCCACGACGGGGGCTACCACTTCACCGACAGGGGCTACCGCTTCCGAGGGAGCCGATTCCCATCCACCACTGCGCGACAGCTCGGCGACCGACTCAGGAGATTCCTCAACCAGCGGTAACGGAGCCGGCGGAACGACTGGAGCCTCCCGCTTCTTCTTGTCCCATTTTCGTTTCTTTTCAGACGGACGTTGTGGCTGAACCCCAACTTCGCCCGTGTTCCAATGCGACAATGTATCCATCGAGGCTGGGGATGCCGACGGCGCATTGCTCAACGCTGCGGAGAGCGGAGGAGCCTCGGCTGTCTGGAGCAGCGTGATAGGTGTTTCATGGTGCTCTGTGGAAACCGGTTCAGGCGCGGGTGGTGCTTCCGGGATTACCGTTGAACATGAAGACTCCGGAACGGAGACTTCCGGAAGTGGCGCCACGGGCTGCGGCTCCATAAGAGACGGGAACGAAACTGGTTCAGATTCACGAGCGGGTTCGACCGGCTCTGACAGAGGCGGCACCGGAAGGTCCACCGTGAAGGAGCTTGGGATGGCGCTCGAAAAAGTCGGTGGCTCCTCTGGCCGCAAGGGTTCTTCCGAAAGAAGAACTGCGGTTGGCTGTGGCAGATCGGACTCTCTGATCGCATCTGTTTCTGCAATCGATTCACTCACTTCACTCAAGATCGAAGGATGAGCCGATGGCAACGGCTCGGGATCGCTGAATGAGACGGGCGGTTCTGGAGTTGATGTAATGGATGGGGCAGAGAGCTCTGGGTCTGGCACTGATTCTGGTTGAACTGATTCTAAGTCCCTCGCATCCTGTGAAATCGCATCCGGCTTGGAGACTGCGGCAGGCGAACTCGAGGACAAAGTTCCTGCGGCAAACTTCCATGCGCCGTCGAAGACGGTGTTCCATGAAAATGGGACCGTGGACGAGGAATCAGCGGCGGACGGGGTCGGGACTTCGGGCTCTGGAAGAACCGCGGGACTCGTTGACGGCTCCACCGCAAAGATCGACTCACTAGGCTCCGTCAGATCTGGCGCAGGAGCGGGACTCGCCAAGTGACTCTGATACAAATTCAGGCTGAGTGGTAGCGGACGGGGCAAGAACGGATTCACCACCCAACAGGGGTGTTCCCTCCGATTGAGCTAACGGAGTCGACGACGGGGCCGCTTCCTCAATCCTGATGGTCGAGTTCTCTATCTGCTCCCAGGGCATGGGAGAGGATAATCCTGGCGATCCGACGGAGGAGGTGATGCCTCTCCCAACGTCCGCAGTTCGCTCCTCTGAGAGCTAGGGGTAAGCCCCTCACCCACAAGGGCAAACGTTCGACAATCGGATCCCCTATCCCATCATCACGATGTCCGCTCGACGGAAACGGTGGCTCGGCCAATATCGATGGCAACATTTCCTGATCGAGGCAATTGGCCTCCTGGATTAGCCCAGCAGATTCGGAGGCGGAACCTCCAGTTCCTGTGGAGCCAAACCGACCGGTGCCAGGTCTATCAAAACGTCAGGAACATCGAGCGATTCGATGACGGGATTCGACGAAGTGGGTGGCGGAGTCTCGTGACTCGGGGGAGCCCCATCAAACTGTTCCCACGGCATCACATCAGAAGCCCTAGATTCTTCAGTGGTGGCGTAGGATTTCGTCCTGGGGCTGCGAGGCATCGATTTCCAATGACGTCACTGCGGCAGGAGCCAACGGATGAGGCACAAGAAGCTCACCTGTTTGTATGTCGAAGAGAGAGGCAAACTGAAAGGCCACAGAGCTGGCCGGCGCAAGTTCTCTCACTTTGGCATAGAGCTGAGAAGGTTTCTTGGGATTTTCAGAGTCTGGACCCTCGATGAGAATGTCAATTGCCTTGCCCAATTCGGCCACCGCGGCCATGGCATCCCCCTTTTCCTCGTATACATGGGCCAAGAGTTCGAGGAACGGGACGCAACGAGGTCCGGCAGCCAAGTATTCGCGCAACAAGGATTCGGCCAGCCAGAAGTCTTGTCGCCCGATCGCTTCCTTGGCGAGGGACTCAAATGCTTGCCGAGCCGTGGCAAGACTGCCTAGTCGTAGATGCAGCGTGGCAAAGAGCCGTCGAGCTTCCGTGTTGTGAGGATCAAGTGAGAGCAGATCTTTCAACGCAGCGGACGACCGGCCGTACTTGCCGGTGTTCATGTGGGTGATGGCTTCCTCGAGAAGCGCGCTTTTCTTGCTGTAGCCGACAACACCCCGTTTATGCACCCGGGAGGGAGTCTTTTTGTCAGCTTTTTGAGGGTGTTTCTTGTCGGTCCGCACGTTACAACCTTAGCAGATCATCGAAAGATGCGACGTAGCTCCCCTGGCCACTTTGCACCAGATTTCGCTTCCGTTCGGTTTCTCACGATCTTGAGGGAAGGCAAACTGGACGGAGGAGTGCAATCCTAGTGCCATTATGGTCTTCACAATGGTCCTCACAGTGGATTGGAACTCCCTTGATTATTAAGGTGTTAGACGAGTCCCTTCTCCTTCTTTCCTCGATCCTTTTTCAAAAATGAACAAGCCCGTCAAGAATCGCGTCGAGAGGGCCTTCTCTCTGAGCGACTAGCCCCATTATTCATGAAGGTTCGTCGCGAAATCGCTGAGACGCGTCGCGAGACCAGCGCGAGGAGGCAAGGGACTGGCTCCGCCGTCTGCGGCGGTACCTGTCCCGCTCCTCAGAAGGGGACAGGCGCCAGGAAGAAGGGCGCCAGTCCCCAATAGTACGTTGAGGGTCCGAGGGACGAGCCCGCTGGCCGTAGGCTCGTCATAGCAGAGGATCAGCGATTGCAGCAGAAGCGCTCATGAACAATGCGGGCTAGGGGGAGACCCCAAGCAAATGGGCTGGTCCTTTCTGCGGGAACCCACGAAGCACGAAACAGGGTTGAGTAGGCAATGAGACACCCCTGAACAGGCTGCGGAAAAATTATTTCGGCACAGCACAGCTTCGATGGCCTGCGTGTTTGGGACAAGGAGAGAATACGCCCGCAGGATGATCAAAAAGGCCGTCCAGCAAGGCCGCAGCGAGCGTAGAGGCGAAGGCGTACGCTTCGGTACGTTGAACCTCTGCGCGAAGCGAGAACGACGCTGGCGGACTTTTTCAGCATCCGGCAAAACGGGATGTCGAACATCCAGGCACTATGCTGGTCGCTGAAATCTGGCGCTAATCGGTGGTTGCAGTAGCAGCTCTCATGCAACAGAACACTGTGTGGTTGTGTCGATGACGAGCCTATGGTACCGTTCGCTATTCCCATTTCCATGCTCGACGTGGCCCGTGGGATAATCGGTCTCTCCGCGTACATTCCTTGGGAATCATGGATTTTTTCTCTTTCGGACATTTGAGGTGGATCAGGCAGGGCTCTCTCGTCTGTCTGCTGGCAGTGCTGAGTGGATTGCTGCTTCCCCTCACCCCGCAGGCTGAATCTGGAGGAAACTCCTCCGGACGCGTCTCCCTCGACTTCAACGATGTCGAACTCTCTGTTTTTGTTCGGTTCATCAGTGAGTTGACCGGTAAGAACTTTGTCTTGGACGAAGTCGTCAAGAAGGCCGGGGGGAAAATCAGCGTGTATTCCCCTACCAAGGTCACGCACGACCAAGCCTACAGCATGTTCGTGGCGGCGCTTGAAGTCAGTCGTCTCGCGGTCATCCCGAAGGGCAATGTCCATCAAATCGTGGCGATGGGGGAGCTTCCTCCGGAGCGCGGGGTATTCGTCTACAAACTCAAAAACGCCAGTGCGACCGACCTTGCCGCCATCCTGACCAATCTCGTCGCCCGATCTCAGACCGTGGCACAGACGGCACCGGGCACACGACCACTATTTAGGCCCTTGAGCGAATTCGAAGCCCCTGTCCAGGTCTTTGCGGACAAGGCCACGAACGCGATCATCATCAGTTCGACAAAAAGCGCCTACACCAAGCTGCAGTCCGTCATTCGAGACTTGGATACGCGTCGAAATCAGGTCTTTGTCGAAGCCGTCATCTTGGAGGTCCAGGTCGATCGGCTCAGACAGATCGGGAGCGACCCTGTTCAGGTAATCGCTGCGGGCAAGAGCGGTGCACTGCAAGGCATTGCTTCACTCAATACCGCACCAGAAAATTTGTCAACCATCGCGCAGGCCATTATTGGGGGCGCTGCAACTGGAGGAGCGGTGTCGGCCCTCAACACGGTCAACGTGCGCGCATTCTTACAACTGTTGCTGAGCCTCACAGACACGAATGTCTTGTCGACCCCCCAAGTGCTCGCCGCAGATAACCAAAAGGCCAAGATCGTCGTGGGTGAAAATCGTCCGTTCCCCACGGGTCAGGCCCAGGGAATCACGGGCGGGACCCTTGTCACGATCGAGCGAAAAGATGTCGGCGTCACACTGGAATTCACCCCACAGGTTCTGGAGAACGACCTGATCCGATTAGAAATCAAGCAGGAGATTACCGCGATCGCGGAGAATGTCGCACAAACGATCGGAAGCGGGACGTCCAGCGTCCCGGTCGGACCCACCACGACCAAACGGTCGATGGAGACGACCACCATCGCGAAAGATCAACAGACGATCGTCGTCGGCGGGCTCGTGCGGGATAACATCATCGTCAGCGAGCGAAAAGTTCCGCTCTTGGGCGATATCCCGTTCCTGGGTTGGCTGTTCAAATTCCAAAGCCGAGCAACTGAGAAGCTGAACCTGCTCGTATTCCTGACCCCAACCCTAGTCAGGGATGAGGCAGACATGGTGGAGTTGAATGCCCGTAAAGCAGCGGAATTGGGGGCACTGCAGCGCGAAAATCGAATTGAGGAACCCACGAAGCTCAAGCAAGATGTCTTAGAAAAACTCGAACGCCAGAATGGAACTCTCCGCCCCCTTCCGAATACAGTAGATCCATCCACCCCGCTCCAGCCACCCGTGCAACATGAGTAACCTCTGAACTAAGAGCATCGGCAATCACTGCCTTGGTTCGCGCCTCTCACAAGTGCTAAGCCACCACCTCTCCGAAGACAAGACTCATTTAAGGCGGCGTAAACGCACCGCAACATCACAAATCAACGTACGAACTGTAAAAATGGGCGGCCGAGCTCCTGCACCATTCGTATCGAGGCAGCCAGTATGGAGCAGTGGCCTATCAGCACCGGTTGATCAGCTGCGGAATCCGGTGCTCGATGAGCCGTCCCGGCAATTGCTGGGATAACGCTGTGGTGGAAAGCTTCTTCGCCACCCTGAAAACCGAGCTCATGCGTGGTCGCCCGTATTACACCGGCAGGAAGCTCGCACGGAGATCTTTGAGTATCTGGAGGGATTTTATAATCGGCCCCGCCGACATTCCACCTTAGCCTATCTCAGCCCCGTGGTGTTCGAATAGCCGGCGGCTCAGTTAACCAGCAGTGTCCACTAAACCGGGGGAAGATCACCCGCTCACCGCACCCGCTGAAACGACACGTCGTAGTCGCTTCGATTCATCGGACTCGCCGGGTGCTTCGGTCTCAAGAAAAAGGCCCGGGTCCTTTTTGGAGCCGAGCCTTTACTTCATATCGCGGAGGCTGTCACCCCGTCACACGGTCTGAAGCATCTTCACTCTACTACGCCCCCGGACCAGTGCATATGAGTAAGAACCCTAGTATTGTTCAGGAGGAACTGGGTTCCTCGGATCGTATCGGTTCACACCAAGCTGTTTGATTGTCCGCCACTCCCACGGCGGCACTGGGTGCGGATCAGCTCTCCTATGTTTTAGGATCACCACTATTTTTGGTAAGCCCGCGCATTTCTTGAGGAATAGCCACGCTCCCCTTTCCCACTCTATCCTGCGCTAGTATTATAGGATGGCTCAGGGGACCCAACAGACCACGGAAGATAGTCCGAAGTTTACTACGAGGTTTACTATTGACTGCGTACTTCCGCTCGCTAGTACGCAGCTTCAAGCGGACGGGTGCGTTCTCGAAAGTTTAGAGGATGGACATAAGCTCATCACTCCTGATTACCTGAGAGCAGGGGATCTTGTGAAAGTCCAATTATGGGTGGAAGGCGAGGAGGCCTTTATAGATATCCCGCTGGCGGCGGTCAGTAAGGTTCACACGCCCTGGATCACGGTGGAGGTGATCCGGGTGAGCCCAAATAACCGGATGAGACTGAAACGATTTGCCACGTCCATCGAAAAACCTGCGGACATCGACCACCTTCTCATTCGGGCCTAGCTCGGCGTCACCCTCTCCGGGTGGAATCAACAACACTGTGGGTCGCTCGGATCAAATCGCTCGCAGGGCCGGGCAGTCGATGCCGTTGAGGCGGATACGTTCTGCATGGTTGTTGTGCGGGACTTCAAGGGTGTCGCCGTCGAGTGACCTCTTTCGTTGCGGTCCCCTGTACCATTCACACGGGACCGGATTTGCCCGGGGGTAGGTCCGTGTCATCACCGCATCCGGTTAGAGCCAGTTGTTGATCAGTAAAAAGGGAGCCCAATAGCAGGGATGGTCGTGGAGGGGGTCGCGGGAGATCTTCAGCTGCGCCCGTTGCAGGGCCACCGCCTTCGAGATGGAGGGATCCTGCAGCTGTGTGTAAAACTCGCTCACTAACTGCGCGGTGGCTTCGTCGTCGATAAACCAGAGGCTCGCCAACGCGCTGCGGGCGCCGGCCTTGACCGCCACTCCCGCGAGTCCCAGCGCGGCCCGATCGTCTCCTACTGCCGTCTCGCAGGCGCTCAGCGTCAGCAGATCCAGCGACGTGTTGCGAAATTGAAACAGGCCGATGAGTTGCGACAGACGATCCATCGTGATTTTGTCGTCATAGGCCAGGATAAAACTGTCTTTGGCTTCTTTGCCGACCAAGCCGTGAGACGCGATGTGGACCATGCTATATTGCTGCTCGTGCAATTCGCTCTCCACGGCGGGCACGCGGAATTGCCCATCGATCAGAGACGTCCCACCATAGACGGCCTTCACGGCCTCCATCTCCGCTTGGACATTCGGGAGCGCCGGGAAGCCTTGCACCGATTCCGTCAATCCCATAGATAGCATGCGCACGCCGGTGCGATCGATCGGATGCAGATCCGTGAGATCGATGCCGGGGGTGACGGCCACGGCGAATCGGGTGATGAGGAACTGGTGCCCATCGTGCAATGCCGCCATCGGAATGGTGCGGAGCGGGCCATCGGGGATAAACACAAGGGTGTCAATCTTGGCGGCGGCCAACTCCTGCTCGAGCGGCGTGAGAATCCAGGTATAGAGCTGGCGCGCATACGGCAGATATTCGCGGGTGCTGCGCTTCTGCAGCGCGTGACGGAACGCGCGCACTTCCTTGGTCAGCCTGCCGACGCTCACCGGCGACGCCACACGCGTCCATGTTCCAGCAATGCTCACCAAGAGCTCCAGACGGTCTGGGAGAATAATGGGGTAGATGAGCGCCGCCGTCTTGGGGATCTCCTCTAGCGTGGTGGCGCGGGACCGCGCAGACTTGACACATTCATCCTTGAAATAGTCCTGCAGCTCGGCGGCCTTAAAGAGCTCGGCGGTGTCCCGTGCTTGAATCAGCAGGGCCTGGTGCTCTTGCGGGTCGTGGCTGACGGCGGCGCGCTTCAGCAGGAGGTCGGCCAGCTCGAAAAAGACGGGTCCAATGGAGTCGCGAAACGAATGGCGCCGGCCTTGATAACCTGAAAACTCATGGCGGATCGGTTGCACCGTGCTGACGGCGCGGCGGTAAGCCTTGATCGCATCATCCTGTTTCCCGGTCGCGGCCAAGATGCGACCAGTTTGCCAATCCCAACGATACAACGACTCGGGGGCATTGCCCAGTTGCGCGGCAAACACCGCCCGGCGCGTCAAGTCGAGGGCGTCGGGGAACTGTCCGGTTTGCTCATACCACTGACCCAGGTAGCCGAGCGCATACGATTCCGCGATCGGATCTCCAATGCGGGTCGCAATGGACGCCGCCTCCCGGAGGAACTGCTCAGACCGAGCGCG
This sequence comes from Nitrospirota bacterium, assembly GCA_963775905.1. GTDB lineage: Bacteria > Nitrospirota > Nitrospiria > Nitrospirales > Nitrospiraceae > Palsa-1315. The sequence continues at coordinate 190,989 of CAVZKI010000015.1, forward strand.
GAACCACTGCTGCTCCGACCCGGTCGGAGCGGTGGGGGGACCGACCATGAGGCTGCTGAGCTCGTTGGGTGGTGGCGCCGTGCGGGGGGCATCAGCGGACGATGCCACTGGTTGAGCCTTGTGGCGAATGCCACGGGAACCGGGAAGCGCCGCAGGATCCAATTGAACCAGCAGGGTCCGTTCCGGCGAGATCTGAGGGCGGAGGTCCTCATAGCCCAGTGCCAGGTTGAGCAACCCAAAGGCCTTGTCGTGGGAGTCGGGGAGTTCGTTCAGTTGCTCATAGGCCAGCTCCAGGCGGTCCTTGGCCTGCGCGACTTGTCCATCATCGATGGACGCCATCGCGGCATTGATCAACGCGGTCATGCTCAGCGCCGATTGCCCGGTTTCGCGAGCGAGGCGGGCACTTTCCAGATAGGCGCTACTGGCGTCGGAGGCCTTTCCTTGTGTGGCGAGGGTGTTGCCGAGGTCATTCAGCAGCCCAGCCACGAGGGAGGCGCGCGCCTCTTGTCTCGCGAGCGTCAAGGCGTCGGTGAAGAATTGGAGGGCGATGCCATCATGGCCTAACGCAGCGTTGGCCTTCCCAAGCTGGCCAAGACTGGCGGCAAGCAGGCCGGGGTTGTGCTCGTGTTCGGCGATCCGGCGCGCAGCCTGGAGGGCCACCATGGCCTGGTGGTATTGTCCGACCTGTTGGAGGGCATACCCCAGATGAATCAAGGCCTGCACCTGGCTGTCCGGGGCAAGCGCTTGCTCGTGAAGGGACGCGGCCTCGGTCCAGGCGAGTGCCGCGTCGCCAAAATTGCCCGCTCGTTCATAGGCCTGCGCCGCCTGGGTCCAACTGGCTGCCGCTTCTGGCAGGGCGCCGGCGGTCTGATACGATGCTGCCGCGCGTTTTGCGGCATGGGCCTCCTCCAGCGAGGACGGCGCGTCGCGTGGTGCGGCGTTCGCCGCCGACTGTGCAGGACTGGTAGCAGGCCCTGCGGGGATGGCTGGTTCGGCAGAGGCGAGACCAAGACCGACTCCCGAGGCGAGCACCAGGACCCAGCGGAGCAGCGCGCGTGAGTGGACCCGCAATGTGGAACGAATGCATGGGGTCATGCGGTCCTCCCTCCTACGAGCGACAGGCTGAATGGAACCGGGTCGAGTCGTCAAAGCTGACGGAGTCCAGCCCGAGCCGTGCTGCGGCCCAATTCGGCGACTGCGAGCCCAACGAGCCAGACGTGAGGGTCTCCAAGAACGAGAGCGGACTGGGCGACAACGCGCCCGGGATCTGCGGCACACCCTCCCGGCCGGTTTGGACAAAGCTGCTGAACTGGCCGGTGGGATCCGCCGCGCACCGGTCGGCAAGGAGCAGGGCGGCCGCGCTGGAGAAATCTGGGGCAAGGGCGTCAGCTGTCCACCGACATCTGGACGGTCCCTTGGGGACGCCGCCTTGAAGACGAGCTCACCACGCTGGCGGGGTCGGCCAGAAAGACTCCTGCGGTGATATTGATAGCCCCACCAGCTCCGGCAATGGCCTGGGCAAGAATCTGACTATTCTGCAGGATCACGAACTGCGGGTCGATCGTGATATTGCCAGCGGTGGTGCTCCGTACTGCCTGCCACGGACGTGCTGATTAGGCTGTTGATCAGCCGGACAATCTCCGGAGCGGTGATCGTAATCTGACCGCCGCTGGCTTGATCGCTTCGGCCGTGATCGTACTGTTGTTCATCACGAAGGTAGATCCGCTGCTGAACTGGTAATGTTCCCGGCATTGCCTTCCCCTTCTGGAAGCAGCAGCGACAGGCTGCTTGCAGAGATGACTGTCCCATTCGACAGCGCCACACTCTGTGTCGTCACGTCGATGTCCCCGCCCCTGGCATTCTCAGCCGAGGTCGCGATCGTACTTGCGTTGCTCGTGAATGCACCCGAAGACGTAATCGTCACGTTACCCGCATCGCCGGCATCTGCCTCAGTCCCCGAGCTGCTGCTGTCAATCGCCGCCCCGTTAGCAAGACTCATATTTCCCATACAGCACCACGTCTCCCCCTCGGCCAAGACCGTTGGCATTCGTCTCGATCGAACCCTTGTCCAGGGTCAACGCATTCGCCGTGATGGTCACCTGGCCGGCATCCAAAGCAGCCGACTGGCTCGAGACGTGACTCCCGCCAGAGATGCCGACCGAACCCGCATCGATGGTCACATCCCCTCCCGCCGCTGTGGTGCTGGGGGTACCGGCTTGGATCACGGCCCCATCCGCCAAACTCACCGTCTTGGCAAACACCGCAACATCGCCAGTATGAGCTGTGCCCTGGGTATCGGTAATGATGCCGGAATTAGATCCTGAAAAGATGACAGAATCCGCCATGCTTCCCGCCCCCTGCAGTCCTTGCACAGTTACCGCAGGGCCCACTTGAGTACTGGAGTTCTGAGCTCGGATGGACGATCCTGATAATCTGGCGTGCTGGACGCTCAGGACGATGTCTCCTCCGTGGCCCACATCAGCCGCAAACGCGCTGACACCGGAATTCCCATCCATCGTTAGAGACCTAGAAGTGATGGCCACTTGTCCCCCATCGGTGAGATCAGACGTGAAAGTCCCCACGATACTGCCCCACGAGAGGGCCACCGACTCCGCCGCGCTGCCCACCCCCTGCAGCCCTTGGATGGTCACGTTCCCGCCCTGACCTAACCCATGGGTGGGGTTCACTCCTTCGGTATGGTTCAAACTACTGGTACGGATTCCGGAACCACCAATGATGGTTGCTTTCCCCACGTTCAGGACCATATCCCCGCCAACGCCACCCCCAGCAACGCCACCCCCAGAAGTTGCCGTGAGAGTAGACGAGAAATTCTCCATAGTCAGGGTGCCAGCGGTAAGCTGCACATTTCCCCCTCTTCCTGGTCCAAACGTGACCGTTTGGATGCCGGAAAGGGAGAGTGCGACCGAGTCTGCAGGGCTGCCGGGTCCCCCCAGCCCTTGTACCGTCACGTTACCGCCGTTGCCGGAACCCACAAACTCCCCCGTACTGTAATCCATTCCGGTTGAACTAAAAACGAACGGAAGGGGCGCTCCGGCAAAAGTTGCTGTTATTGTCGATGCATTGATAGAGATATTCCCCCCAGTACCATCTCCAGTGTTGATCGTTTCGACAGACGCGTTTTCCGTTTCCATCTGGAGGGTCCCGACGGTGATCTGCACATCGGCCCCGGGCTCTATTCCCGAGTTTGACGTCATGATGGATTTCCCTGAGCTGAGCACGATCGTATCTTGCGGAGCGGGGCTCTCAGAGGTGGAGAGCGTGGCATCGTTCACGGAGAGCACGAGTTGCCCGCTTTTGACAAAGACCGTTCTCGCGCCGCTGACGTCGATGCTGGCAGGGAATTCCTGAGGATTGGACCCATACAGAGCAATGGATCCAAAGGAGGTGAATGACGCGCCGTCCACGTTCGGGAACGCTTGGAGCATCGTCGAAAACTCTGGCGGCGTAAACTGTGGCGGCGCAAACTCTCCGGGCGACGCAGCACTGGCCAATTGAATCGTTCCGTTCGGCGCCGACAGCTGTGCCCGTTGAACTGTTTGGTCTGGAAGCGTGGCGGCTTGGATGACGACGTTCCCGCCGACGAGCGAGATCGACTGCCCAGAAGGCACGGACAGCGCGCTGCCCTGGACCGTGATCGTGGCACTCGGATCCGGTGCGGTCAAAAACCCATAGGCGGCCGGCGACAAAAATCCAAAGTCGGCCACAGGCGCTACGGCGAGGACACTATTGACCAGGCCGTCGTTGGCGGTATTGGCATAGAAATTCGCGCTGTTGACCCCGTCAAACAAACGCAGGTACTGTGCGGTGGTAAAGCTGACCGACCCGCCCACATTCACCGAGCCGTTGGGCCCAAAGACGATGCCGGACGGATTTACCAGAAACAAATTGGCATTGCCAAAGTCGGTGGTTTGAATGGTGCCATCGATGTTGGAAATGTTTCCGCCTGTGACACGCCCAAGGATATTGGAGGTCGGAAGTCCGGTGTCGTTGAGGAAGTTGGCAATTTCCCCACCACCCACACTGAAATCTCCAAAGCTGTGAAAGAGGTTGGGGCCACTGCCCGGTCTGGTCCCTCCGGTGACGTTATAAAGGTTTCCGGCCTGTGTGACGGTGGTACCAAGATTGCCTGCGCCGGTCGTCGATGTGATGTTCGTTGCCACCTGTGCGTACGTGGGATCAGGAGCGTTGAGGACAAGCAGGAGAGTCGGGAGGAGCGCCCACAGGAAGGCCTGCCTTATGAAATCAGGATGGCGCGACCGCGCGGTGCTCTCATCCATAGTAAACAGCCCCGCCCTCTTCCATTCGAGCACGTCCACAACGGCGGCCATTTCCCACATGTCGGAGCTCGTCGCTTCTTCGTTGGATAGACTCTCGCGCGGGGGGCGTTGCTCTCTCATAAGGGACCCGCGGAAACGAGTTCAGGGCAACAGAGGGGAAAAAGGCGGACGCGACGAACCGAGACAGGCATAGGGGCCTCGCAGGGAGACGCATTATAGGAGGGATGCGAACGAGGGCGCAAGGACCGAGTGGGAAAATGAGGGAATTTCAGACTGTAACGGCTTGTGACTGAGACCTTCCAGGCCGTCCGTTGGAGGTGCCGAGGGGCAACAATCCCATTTTCACCGCTTTAATCTCTATTATTGGCTTGAAGCGTGGTGAGAGACTGCGATGTCTACCGGACAGGAACTAGCTCCTCCGGTGTGCTTCTCAAGCCTTCGTGTTTTGGTCGCACCCCTTTCTGACTTGAAGAACATGTTCGATGCCTCTGAAGCATAATGGCGAAGTCGTAGTCGGGTTAAATCACGCGTTTCTTGGCCACCTGTCACCTCCTCCTTGTGCAAGTGTGCCAATTCGCCGTGTCTCAATCTAGGGGGTCAGTCCAAACCCAACGATGGCCATTGACCAATCAAGATTCGTTGATCTATACTGGACCCATGGTTGCGTTATCTGTCTCACTCAAAAAATCTGTCACCTTGTTTCATGCCTTATCCGACGAGACGCGGTTAGCGTTGCTTGAACGGTTAAAGGGGGGCGAACAATGCGTCTGTGAGTTGACAGATGCTATGAAGGCCGCACAGTCTCGGTTGTCATTTCATCTCAAGGTACTGAAGGAAGCCGGTCTCATTCGGGATCGCCGGGAGGGGCGTTGGATGTACTACTCGATCGATCCAGATGCGGTTGAGGAACTCGAAGCCGTGGTAGATACGTTGAAGCAGGCGGCGAAGTCAGCAGTTTCAGCAAATCGGTGCTGTTGATTTTTTTGATTCTAATTAATCAATATTTCTTGATGGGAGGGACTTATGACTGATCAAGACGGGTTAAAAGAAGAGATCAAGGCTCGGTATGGGAAAGCCGCGTTACAATCCCAGCAGGACGAACGGCGTTCGTGTTGTGGGGCCGGTTCTGTCCTGACGGACGGACAGCTAGACCCTATTACCGGCAATTTGTATGCAGATGGTCAGATGGCAGTACTGCCAGAAGAGGCGATTCGGGCATCGCTCGGCTGTGGCAATCCAACCGCATTAGCACAAATTGCGATGGGCGAGACAGTCTTGGATTTGGGGTCGGGCGGTGGAATCGATGTGTTGCTTTCGGCAAGGCGCGTTGGGCCCACCGGCAAGGTCTACGGACTGGACATGACCGACGAAATGTTGGAACTGGCCAAAGCCAACCAAGCCAAGGCCGGTGTCACCAATGTCGAGTTTCTCAAGGGGGATATCGAACACATTCCATTGCCGGACAATTCGATTGACCTGATCATCTCCAACTGCGTCATCAATCTGTCGCCGGATAAGGATCGGGTATCTAGCTGAAGCCTTCCGGGTACTGAAACCGGGTGGACGGTTTGCGGTGTCGGACATCGTGATCCGAGGCGACATGCCGAAGGAAATTCGACAGAGCATCGAATTGTGGGCGGGGTGCATAGCTGGAGCATTGGAGGAGACCGAATACAAGAGGAAACTCAGTCAGGCAGGTTTCGAGCAGGTATGCATAGAAGCAACGCGCGTGTATACGGCCCAAGATGCTCGGGACCTCTTCAATGGGACGGGAGTTGACGTTGAGGCGATCGCCCCCGTTGTCGATGGCAAGTTCGTGAGTGGCTTCGTTCGAGCGTCCAAGCCAATCGCGAGCCAAGCGGCTTGTTGTGCCACAAGTTGTTGCACATGAACCAGTCGTGAAACAGCGGATTCTTTTTCTCTGTACCGGAAACTCAGCGCGCAGCCAGATGGCAGAAGCCCTACTCGCCCTCATTGCGGGTGATCACTTTGAGGCCGAAAGTGCCGGGACCCACCCCGCTGGCCTCAATCCCATGACGGTAGCGTCCCTGCATGAAATCGGCGTAGATGTCCGAAACTATCGATCAAAGAATCTCGAGGAATTTGTCGGACAGTCCTTCAACTACGTCATCACGGTGTGCGATCGAGCCAAGGAGTCCTGTCCGGTCTTTCCCGGCGCGGTCAATCTTCGACATTGGTCTTTTGATGATCCCGCCGCAACCCCTTTGGAGACCCGGCGAGAGGTCTTCCGGCGGGTACGTGATGAAATTGCAAATCGGCTGTGCCAGTTTTTACTTGAAGAGGTGCGAGTCACCCCTGCCGCCTTGCAGTGCTATTGTTGCAGTGTTCAGCTCCAGCCTGACTCTGTTTCTTTACCTCTCCGATAGCCTAATAAGCCACTGATAAAGTACAGGCCAAAAACCTCAAGGTTTTTGTACCCAATTGTCTTTGTAAAACTTGGTAACTCATCACCCGATGTTGATAGCTCAAAAACAACTGATTTTGAACCAGGCCTTCATCGCGTAGCCCCAACTCATCACGTTCCCAGCTAAAATCGACTGGCCATTTTCTCCGCCAGTGGATGCAACCGATCGATCGAGACCATATCTTGCTGGCTCTTCGCGGTCACCTCGACCCCGGCGACAGCGGTCGGTTTGCTGACCGTGCAGGTTGTATTGAACCCGTGCTGCGCGAGGTTCGAGGGTGGCGCCATGGTCGAGCAAGTAATCGGCCCAAACGTCTTCACGTCGACCTGGATCCCCATCTGCTTGGCCATTTCGACGCCTTTCTTCTCTGTGCCGCCGGAGCGATCTCTTCCGGGGTCGAGTCCTGTCACGAGCCGCAGCATCACCGTCGCTGTCGAGGTCTGACCGGTGCAGAGCTCGGCTCCCCCCCGCGGCCATCCCGCCGCCCCCACTTAGGCTCACCGTGGTGCCCAGGACGGTCTGCAGCTCAGAGGGAGTGAGCAGCCCGCACGCCTTGTCGCCGCCCGCAGCGCCAACGGGCGCCTGCGCGCTCGCCGCGAACGCGCCGGCACACACCGCAACCGCCATCCATCGAGAGAACGCTCGGGTAGTCATGGACAACCCTCCCCTTGCATGAAAAAGCGATAGGAATCGGACTTGTGGGGTCTGACCTGTTTGATCTGATGCGCTGGTTAGGTCCCCCCCCTACTCTCGCGCTCGTATTAGCCATCTCTTATTCATTTATTTTGGAAGAGTATTGCCGAGGAAGGATCTGCATCAAGTTAGGATGTAGTTAACTTACTAGGGGCGACGAGCTTAACAAGCCGAGCAGCTAAAAATATTTGTTTTTGGACCTGCGGAAAGAATACGCCAAACCCCTGGCCAAATCGAACCAATACAAGGCGTTCTGAAACAGGTTTTGGCTCATTCTTGACAGGGAGTTCGAAAACAGAAAAGGGTTGGCGTGTAGAAGACTGATTATTAAGCGAAAAATGTATGGGGTGAGTGACGGGTTTCTACTCTGACACCCAGCCAGCCAGCATTCAGCGCCAGTTTGTCGAGACACTCCAAGAAGTTGTAGCTCAACTGTGGCTCAAAACTGTAGCACTAATTCCAGGTCATTTGCCAGCCTCGTCCCCACCCACAGTAGTAGATTCAACCTCACACAACAAAGGAGGGGTACAAACCCACCTCCGCCGTAGGCGTTGATACCTTATTTTACTTCAGTCAGAATTTTACTTCATTCAGATGCGTGAGAGCGGTTTCGGCATGTTCCGTGGCGACGTCGGCGTGGCCAGCTTTACCATGCTCAATAGCTTCGTTCAGATGCTTAATCCCTTCGGCCAAATGCGAGTTTTTGCCTCCCCTCTCAGCAAAGTGCAGCGACTTTTCCGCATGTGTCACGAGCACCTCAGCATGACCCTGCTTACCATGGGCCACCGCTTCCTTCGCCTCCACGATGGCGTCCCTGACGTTACCAGCGGGGGACGGCTGGGCGTTCAGCATGGGAACACTAACGAACGCTCCAAGCGCAAACAGAATGAGGGCACCACGGTAGAATTTGCTGGTCATCTTTGCCTCCCCTCCATGGTTAGAATTCACTGCCGAAAAAGACTGCGGTAAATCTTAAACTCACCTTAACATAGCGTTTCCGTAGCCTGTCAAGAAGACCTGGCAGGCTGCTCGAAACCGAGGATTTTCTGAAGCCCATGAACATCTCTTTCGACCGGACAGACGCAATCCCGACTCCACTCCCACGGTGAACCACCAGGCAAGCTTTACTTGATAGTCTTTGCCTCCTCTTCTCGCTGACCTTCGTGGCCGTGAGCTAGACGCAATTGACAAAAAGATGTGAGGGGATTGGCCTAGGTCTGTCCGCGGCTAATTCCCCCCTCCCGGGGTGGCCGGTCAGAGGGACCTAGGCCTGGTCACAGACGGGCCGGGTGCGCCAGATCCTCACAGTGACCAGAGTGGCTTCGTTTACCGTGTCGGACACAGTTCTGCCGCGTGAGACCTCAGAAGCCACGCCAATTGAACCTTTCAAGATAGACCGAGTTCGTTGGACGAGGGTCACGTCTACACTTCTGGTGCGAGCGTCTACAGTTCAGTTGGCAGGGTGACGTAAGGAGCCCGTCAGGGCGCGAGCAGCGTGGCTAAGACGAAGTAATTCAGAGCGTGTGTCGCTTTCTGTTTGTCAGCGGCGAAAGGGACGCAAATGCTCAGTTTGGAAATGCTCTAAGCCTACGCTCCCTGTGGGAAACCTCTGCAACCGGCACCACAAGATTGAGACACGTTCAGGCTCTGCGTACAATAGTAGTACGTTTTGCGGGGGGATGAAGAACAATGGTGGACATGGAACCTCCAAAAAGCGTAGACGCCACACTCTTTGGAAGTTCCGAAGCGCTGATTCACCGCTCTGGCAGTGGCATTTCGGTGTTGCTTGGGGTGAGTGACGGGTTTCGAATTTCATCTGACCCTCAGGCCAGTCAAGAAGATCAAGCACTTGGCGATGCAAATGAGTGAAAAACGCGGCAGAATTTCCGCAAATCCGCAACCACACGCAACCAGAAAATGTCCATAGGCCCTGTCCAGGCAGAACGACCCCCGGCCTTGTTCGGCAGGCGGGGTGCCCGAATGGAGTCCTCCAGCTGTACGGCAATAGATACGGCCAGCCAATCATCTACACCGCTGTGCTGTGGAAGGAAGAGGGGGAGGCTTCAGATGCGAGAAGCTCCTATCAGTACGGAACCCCCGTCCCCGCCACACGCCGCTCACCTACTTCGCTTCCGCCACTCCCACGGCGGCACCGGCTGCGGATCAGCCCACAAGCCTTTCCGTCCCCCTCGCGCTTCGCTCTCTAACCGTTCCAGCACCATGTACTGTGGCGCGTAAGACGTGCGAGAAAGGCTCGACCTGGACAGGTTGGACTCCCACTTTGTCTCGCCTGTCCCGACAGTCTCACTAGGCTATCCTGCGGGATGGCCTTTTAGGCTGTAAAATGTGTGGGTCCTTGAATGTCAGATGTGATGTTTACGGGGCTGTCTGCTGTGGCCTTGAAGGGGGTGGGATTTTCCGCTCTGGGCTGTCTTGCCCGATGGTGTGGGTGTCGAGATGTTTTTGAACGGAATCCAGTTGCTTCTTGAGGGTTTCCACCTCCTGGGCCAGGGCCTCTATGGTAGGAGAGTGGGCTTCGGATGCAGATGCCTGTTGCAGCAGCTGATAATCGATGGCGAGAAACCTCTCGGTCAACTTTACCCTTATCGGCGGTTCAAAGCTATCGGACCGTTGGGCGGCTTGTGGAGTAAACAGCAAGGTACGGTCCCGGAGGCCTGAATAATCAACTTCATTCTCTCGACCGTAGCTGTCTCGCACGTTCATGTTCGTTCGCATTTTGTTGGAGCGATACTGAGAGAGTATCACATACAGCTGTCGGCTATAGGCGTAGAGGGAACCGGCGGTGGTTTCCGTGGTCGGTGATTGAAATCTATTAGAACCTTCGTGCGTAGTCACGACACGATACTCGACAGACTGATCAGGTGCTGCTGCACGTAAGCCTTCCGCAAGCAGCGGAGCGAGGAACCGGATCTGATCTTCCGAGAAGACGGGGACGGACGAGTAGAATGGTCTCAGGCCAGTGACATGATTGTGTCCAAGATCCCCATCCTGAGTCTTCATGCCTTTCAATAGCTGGGCGAGAAGGGCTGGTTCTAGATCGATCGGATGATTGGCCTGAATCGACCGATCGGAAATCGTCTGGAGAGACACGGTTCCGCGCGGATCGTCAAAGAGGATTTTGCCGGTCTGGGCGGTCGTGCTGCAGGCGGCGCTGGCTAAACAGAGCAGGGCCAGGAGAAGCGAACAACTGTCAGACCGTTTCCCTGCCGGATGCTGTGGTGAGGGAGTCATAGGTGGAAATAAATCTAGCACAGACGCTAGGTCCTTGCTAAGAGCCTCTCCGACATTGACCTTTCTACTACGGCGAAGGAGGTGCGGCCAGATGGCGAGATTCTCAACGGCAAACTCCTGCCCCCTCGACCAGCGCACCACGGCCTAAGACACTTCTGTGAAGGGCATGGGGGCCTCGCAGGGAAGCGTATTGTCGGAGGGATACGAACGACGGCGCAAGGGCTTCAGGCAAGGCTCAGCCGCCGCCGATACTCCCAGCCTATGCTATGCTTGTGTTTGTCGACATAGCTATCCTTCTCAAGCTGATCGGCAAGGTGAGCGAGTGTCACTGCCTCACAAACTGCTTGGCATTTCCCTCTGTCTACTCCTCAGTGCCTGCAGCACACCACCCAAGGCTCCAAGCACTGATGTGTCCAACGACGGCGGGTGGAGCGCTGAAGAAACAGAACGGTCCATGAAGTTATTCATGGACGGATGGACTCTGTCGAAACGTGAGGAGATCACTGAGCTAAAGAACCAGATTGCATCGTCTATCACGGGTAGTAATAGTTTTGCTTACATTGTTCCAACATTCTTCGATCCGACCCACAATTCGCCGATGCTCACCCTCGTCCATCGAGGCAAGTATCCACTGTACGACCTCACCGTCAGAATTCTTGATATGGCGACATTTGATAACATGGCGCGGCAAAACAATTCGTACTCCGACAAGATGAGGGAAGAAGTTCAGTTGAGTGTCAGTAATATTGCGCCGAATCAGATAAGTATGCTCAAAACCGTTCAGCTCGGCAGTACCCCTCTTAGGTGGAATCTTTTCTTTAGTGCCCGAAACGGGTTTTTCACCGAGTTCCTTCGAGTACGACGAGTTGGTAATGAATGGAAAACCGCTCTGAAAATCATAAGAACCCCCTCGTCTAGCAATGAGCAGATGCTGTTTGAGAAGATTGAATCGGGTTATCCTCGCAGTGAAGACGGTCAAGTTGAGTGGTGATGATAGCCGCAGATCTCTCAGGCCGTCACGACAGGTAGTTCATCCCAATCGGTCGTGAAGCCCGGGGAGCGCCGGTGAAATTGCGTCTTCCAGGCCTTGGTGATACCGCTTGACGCATAGTGGAGCGCGTCGAAAGATCAGGCGCGTAGACGGCCTCAACATTCATGGCGGTAGTCTAGCCCTACATCGAGACAGGCTCAAGACACTGTGGGGCATCGTGGCGGGGGTTATTGACCATGGTGCTTACGGGATAGGCCGTCAGCTCCTGACTCAGATAGGGACGCAGCAGCGCCTTGAGTGGTTCCGCTTGCTGGAAAGTCGGGTCGAGCCACTGGTCATAGGATGCAGGGGCAAGAATGACCGGCATCCGGTTATGAATTGGCCGCATCAGTTCATTCGGCTCCGTGGTGATGATCGTACAGGTTTCGAGTGGCTCTCCTTCGGCAGGCTTCCAGTGTTCCCACAATCCCGCGAAGGCGAACGGACGTTTACTTCGTAAGCCAATCCACATGGGCTGCTTCACAGGTCCCTGTCTCTGCCATTCATAGAACCCCGTCGCGACGACGAGACAGCGGCGTTTCTTGAAGGCAGACCGAAACGCGGGTTTCTCTGCCACCGTCTCTGCCTTCGCATTGATACACTGATTCCCGATCTTGGTGTCTTTCGCCCACGACGGGATCAGGCCCCAGCCAAGCTGGACGAGTCTGCGCGTCGTGGTGTCGGGTTCAATCCGTATGGCCACCACGGGTTGAAACGGAGCAATGTTGTAGCGAGGCGGAAAGAGCGGAAGGTCAGAGACCTGGAATTGTTCGGCAATGATGTCCGGCGAGGCCGTTTGGGAAAAGCGTCCACACATGATCGGCAGAACAATTGTAGGAGGGGGACGAGCAAACCGCAAGGCGGGGCATGGGACGCATGGCCGCCGCGCCTCTACCCCGGTCACTCGTCCGGCTCCTCCCCGCGTGTGTCCTTCTCCAGGCCTTCCAGCATCGTATCCCCCGGTGCATATTTCTGATCCCACCAGCACCAGTGGTCTCTGGCCAGGACACAGTTGACGTTAATGGTATCGGGCAGGAGCACATCCGCGATGGTGCGCTGATCTGATTGTGCGGCGCTGCTGTGTAGGGGAAAGGCGGAGCTAATGTGCCAATTCGTAGCGCACGGCACTGAGTAATTTTTCCATATCTAAGGGCTTTTGAATCGTCTGACGCGCCCCCAACATCTTAGCCACGTGGAGCGGGGCCTCGCCCTCTTGGCCGGCGGATAGGGCAATGACTTTGACGTTGAGAAAGTTCCTGGTCAATTCCAACATCATTTCGAGGCGGTCTATCTCAGGCATGACAATATCGGTGATGATTAGGTCTATTGCGCTTGCTCGATACAGCACAAGTCCAAGACGGCCATTCGACGCTTCAACGACTTCATGGCCAGCCCCCTCCAGAGCGATACGGAGTAGCGCGCGTATGGGTTCCTCATCATCAATGACGAGTATGGTTGCCATGGGCGTATCTCCTTGACCGCCCCTCCATGGCTTCGTGATTCGATGGACGGCTGCTGTAGAGAGGCGCATAAAGGATGCCGGGGAAAAGGACAACCCAAAAAGAACAAACCTACGCTTTGTTTCAGGTCTTTGTGACGTGTGCCCCGTCATGGAACGTCCTTACGACAAATACTTGTCGGGTCGGCCCTTTTTTATTCCGCATACAAACGCCGCGTGTCGTAGGGTTGGCCTTTCTCAGGACAGTCGATGCCGTTGAGGCGGATGCGGTCAGGGTGACGATTGTGCAGGACTTCGAGCGTGTCGCCGTCGAGGACGGAGACGACGGGGCGGTGAAGTCCGACGCGAGTACGACTGAGAAGGAGAAAATGAAGAAGCCTAAAGTGGATACAGAGAGAATCAGCAGTCTGCGTCTAAGGTGGCGAGCAACCATCACCCAATTGACTCATAATGAATGAAGCAGAAAACACAGTCCAGGAGCGGCTTCTGTGCATAACTCGACCACAAACCGCTCTCCCAGTGCGGAAATTCATAATGTGATGCATGAAATGCCTATCATTTTCTAGGAATTGTTGTTTCTGGCTTATGGTTCTCGAAACACCCCCATATCTTGTGGTATCGGGGCCGTTTCAATCAATGCCTATTTTTTAGGCATAGACCTCTTGCAGATAGAGAAATGTGCTGTATTTTGATGGTGGGGCGATCTTATGCACAGGTTTATCCCCAGAAGCTGGGGAGGGACGTTTGTGAATATTTTTCTTGACCTTTCTAATAAATATTTCTCACTGCTCCTCCTCGACTTATGTCTGTGCTCTGGAAAGAACGATTGAGGCGCACCTACGAAGGTCGCGGGCCCGCTAGGGATACAACATCGCTAGTGCGTCGTCCCGTTCGCCACCCGCTGCCCCAATCGTTCAATATCAACGATTCTGGTCGATCCATCGCTTTGCTTTCCTGAGAGCAACGCTATCGGCCTCCTTACAACTCTTGCAGATTTCAGTGGATTCACCATTCACTGTCGTGAGTAGTTCTTGGTTCCCAACTGATTTCGATATGAGGGCTAGAGGCAACCAGCGGGCATCCACAAGGCTTTGGGAGCAGACTTTAATTTTGTAACCGCTGTACGGAACCCATTCGATCATAATTTCTTTCTGCTCTCCCACATGTTGGCGATGGTCGCCTCTTCGACGGACATGCTGTCGCGTGTGGGGCGGTCGGTGCTCATTTGCCTTTCGGCTTCCACTCCCGTGCCCCCTTTTTCGCTTCGGCAATCTGAGCGGATGTCATGTGACCCTCGATCTCATCGCGATTCTCTGCTGCGAGGTCCCGCCACTCGTCCTCGGCCGGGTGAGCGGCTGCGAGGTGGTACCACATGTCGGCCCACACGTCATCCTGCGTTACGCCGTGTCCGAACTCATACAACCCTCCGAGGTTGTTCTGCGCACCCGCGTGCCCCTGCGCGGCGGCTTTTTCGTACCATTCCCGCGCCATGGCAAAATCCTGCGGGACACCTTTTCTAAAGTCATACAGCACCCCGAGGTAGTACTGGGCGCCGGCGTGTCCCTGCTCGGCGAGCGGTCGCCACTCACGCAAGGCTGTTGCGAAGTCTCCACGGTTATAGGCATCCTCGCCAGCCTTATAATCGGCCCATGCAGGCACGACGAAACAGACGATCGACAGCATAAGGGTGATGGGGAATCGGCGCGACATGCGCATAGATGGCCTCGCAGGGAGGCGTATTGTAGGAGGGAGGCGAACGAGGGCGCAAGGGTCACAGGTAGGGGAGGAGGGGGATAGTGTTTTTGCGATCTCGCCTAGTATAAGGTATGTCCTCTGATCCTCTGATTAAGGACGAACCGGGATGTTTCGATATTGCGTGCCGTTAATGGTTGTATTGATCTCCTTGTCCTATGGCTGTAGTCCACTGGATACACAGGAGCAAACCATTCAGCAGTCTA
The DNA here is from genome assembly GCA_963775905.1 of Nitrospirota bacterium. Classification (GTDB taxonomy): domain Bacteria; phylum Nitrospirota; class Nitrospiria; order Nitrospirales; family Nitrospiraceae; genus Palsa-1315. The sequence goes on from CAVZKI010000015.1 coordinate 206,105, forward strand.
GTGAAACAGGGGAGGTTAAGGAACCTAAAGCCGTAGTGCGCCGTCCCATTATTCGCAGTAATAATGCAAGATTTTATCATGAGAACGGAGCGTCACGAGTTTCTATCCGATATAAAAATGTTGGTACGAGTCAGGCATATCGTGTACAAACCATCCTTGCAATATTTCTGGATGGAAAAAGTGTGCCGATAAAGGAAGAGCATTCTATCGTGTTAACACTTGCTCCGAATGAAGCCCTAGAATTGCGGGGCACCCTTCCAGATACATTCTTTGGTGGAGTGATGGATGGCAAGGCGGAGTTACGCATAGAATCTACCGTTCATTATCAGAATGAACAAGGCCAAGAGTTTGAGTCTTTTTCAGCCTGGCAATTCAGTCAGAGTACGATGGAGCTATTCCCCTTAGAAGATCGAGCAAATTAGTTCTTAATGTAGCTCAACCGATCAAACGCGGCACAAGGCCCAAACGCATGTCGAACTCGAGCGCAAAGGGGAATGGAAGAAAGATGTGGCCATCTCTGCGCTGTGGTAGGCGGTCGTTGGAGAGATAGACGGTCTCTTGAAGCCCTCCTCCGCGGAGAGTCATGAACACGATCATAGAATCTATTTTCTTCATAGGTTTTTTCATACCGGCGGCTCCAGCGGCCCGGCCCATTGCGACTGGTCACTAGGAAGAAATGTACCTTCAGTGCCAGCCAATGAATAGGTTGATCCTGTCCACATGACAATCACTGGTCCGATCTTGAGCATGAAATCTTCAAACCAGAACCATCCCGGCACGGGCGGCCTCTCGGTCGTCCACGACAGAGGCATGTCGGCTCCCTCAATTACGGCTAGCGGGGTGGGATCGATTGTCATTCCTAACTGCTCTTCCGACTTTAGTATGAGCGCAGTAAGAGGACCTGCCTCCAATCGTTGACCGCAGTTTAGGCACACAAACATACGTTCATCGCCTGACTGATCGTCGGCCCATTCATGTTGACAGTCACTCATGGACACCCACTTCGATCTCCACCGCTCAGATCAAATCAGGCCCCGCACGGGTTTGGGGAGAGCGACTCCAGCAACTTCTTGGGTTCGGGCTCGCCGGCTACTTCCACTTCGGCAAGAGGCCCTTCTTCACTTGGTACTTCTTGAGCAGATCGCGGAGGGCTTCCTCGACCAGTTTGTTTATGTCTTCTCTTTCACCAATGCATGCGCCAGCATCAGTTTCCCCACTTCCCACTTCTGTGGAGGCATCTCCAGCACACGTTCAGCGACCTGTTGTAGTTCCATCAGATCCTCCTCGAGCTGTTTTGCCTTGTCCCGCCACCCTGATCCGTTGCCCACGTGCGCACTCTTCATACGTTCCACCTCCGCCTCGAGTTGTGCGATCACTGTGTCCTGTTCTGCGATCTGCGTCTCGTTTACTGCGACGGTCGGTTCGCAGGGGGCCCTCTCCGCAGGGGGCTCGACAAGACGGATCGGCGTGCGGTCCGCCTGACTAGACGTCACAGGGGTAGCCGGGATGCGTGCCTGGAGCCACCAGAGCGCAAGGCCATTCAAGCCGATGATGATGGCGCATAACCAGATGATGAGCACGATCGGTCGGTGCAGCGGGTGCATTCCCAATCTCCTTTCAGTTCGTCCCCTCAGTCATTGGATCATCCTCCTTCATCCATCGGCTCTTCCTTTCCCTTTCGGCAGGAGGCCCTTCCGTTTCACGGTGATTATGCCGGTGGCTCCGAGTGCGAGGCCATGAACCGATCCAGGTCCTCTTTCGTGATCGCCCCATCAATCACAATTTGTTCCCCTGCGGTGTCTGCCATTGGAGCCTCAGATCCGTGCTGGGCGGCCCACGTAAACAACTTCGTCAGGTTCTCCCACGTCATTTCCATAGTTACGCCGGGGGTGTCAGCGGTCCGGCCCATTCAGCCTCAGGCCCGTAGGGCACGCGATGAGTCTCAAGGTGCGCGTACATGCCTGGCGACACGCCGATCGTTCTCAACTCATTGTTCCATTCGATGAGTTCAATAATCTGCAATCGGTCTCGTTTAGACCGATACCAATACCAATCCAGCTTTGTCGGCTTGTCCGTGGTCCAGTTCAGGTCACTCATCGCGGTCGCTCTATGGGGTCCGGCCCATCGATGGCCGTTGAGATCGACCAAGTTGAAATTTTCTCCCCGCGCCGCCAGCGGCCCGGTGCCCTCGATCCCCGTATGATACACATGCACGATCCGCTCGTCGCTCCCGTCTGGTTCACTGAACCAGTACCATCCCTCCATGATTGGCGCCTGTGTCGTCCAGATCATTCTTCGAGTTCCCCCGCCCGATCGAACGGCTCTTCTACCCTTCCATCAGATCCCTGATCACCTGTTCCAGCCGCTGGTGCTCAGTATCCCTGATTTGAAAGAAGGCCAGCCCGAATATCTGGCCGCTCACCCACTGCACGCTGGCCGCCTCAATCATGAGCGGCCATTCGATGTCAGGCGCATAGATCCGCAGCTCCAACGACACGCCCGGCTCGACGGTGACCGGACTCTCGATGCGGCATCCGCCCAGAGACAGATCCAGCATGGTGCCCGTCCCTTCCAGTTTCGATGCCGTCGAAAACGTGGTACGGAATTGCACCCGAAGCCTCGGCGTTGCCCGGCGATCATCCGTCCGCATATCCATGACGGACTGGCCTTCCACCTTCCCATCAATGAGGCGTTGGCCAAAGGTCGTCCCGTGGATATCGGCTTCCTGCTCCGTGGCATATAAGCCATCGGCTGAGAATTCGCGTGTTCGGGTACCCTGGTGATCCTTAAAGGAGAGGAAGATGCGCAGCTGCCATTGCTCCGAGTCTGTCAGGTAATGCGGGGTGGAGTGAATAGTGTATCCCTCGTACTCGACCGTCTTTGCCATGGTCTTAATTCTTCCCCTTCGGCAAGATTCCCTTCCGCTCCAACTCCTGAAGATGCGCTTCGGCAAGCTCAAACAGTAGTTGCTTGACGGTCTTCCTTTGAATCGCCGCCGCCACCTTCATACGGTGCATCAATTCGCGGGGCACGTCTTTGACGATCCAGGTTCCTGTGGGAGGGGCTTTCTCTTTACCGGCCATCGTGTGGCGGAGAGTAGCACTCCCCTGCGAAGGGAATCAACTATCACTTAACATATGGATATATTCTAGGATATAGATATATCCTAACTGGAGGTGCGTGATGAAAATGACCAAGGTGCTCGTGAGTATGCCGGAATCCATGAAGGCCAAGTTGGACGCGCTACGGACGCAAGGCTACACGACGAGCGGCTATATTCGGGCAGTCCTAGAGCGCGAACTGGAGCAGATATCCTCGGGGCAGAAAGGACGGTGAGCGATGGGCGTGAAAGTCCGCGAAGTTCCTGGCAAGGGCTGGTATGTGTTTATCAATTGGAAAAGCCAGCGGAAGGCTAAAGCCTTTGGTAAGAACAAGGTGCTAGCCAAAGACTTCGCGTCAAAGATTGAGGCCCGGTTAAAGCTGGGCGATGCTGGCTTGTTGACCCATAGTGGCATCACACTTGAGGCCTATACCGAGACATGGTTAGACCACATTCGGCATACGCGTAAACCCTCTACAGCGGAAGATTACAAGAAACGACTAAACCAAGATATTTACCCGATTCTCCGAACGGTGGACCTCCGCAGCATCACCCGTGAACGAGTGAAGGCAGTCGCCTTAGCAGGATTTACGAAGAACCAGGCCCCCAAGACGGTGCAGAACACCATCCGAGTCCTGAGTAGTCTTCTCAGCCACGCCAAAGAAGATGGCTTGATCAGCGATAATGCCGCCTTACGTCCTGGGAGGATTTTGCCGAAGATCAGTAAACGCCGGGAGATTAACCCACTCACCCGCGAAGAACTCGCCATGTTTCTGTCCCTGGCGAAAGAGAAGGCCCCGCGCCTCTATCCCTTGTTTCTGTGTGCGGCAAGAACGGGGTTGAGGCAAGGCGAGTTATTGGCGCTCCAGTGGGATGATCTGAACTTCTCGGGCCGGTTTTTAGAAATCAGTAGGAGTTTTACGCATGGAGAGATGACAACACCCAAGAATGGGGAAAGTCGGCGTGGGGATCTGTCGCGAGAACTGACGGAGACCCTCAAGGCGTTACAGATCGACCGGCAATTAGAGGCCGTCATGCGCGGCTGGGAGAATCAGCCTGCATGGGTCTTCTGTGATGAGCAAGGCGTCATGCTCCGTCACAACACTGTCCGCCAAGCGTTTCATACACTCCTGAAGGACGCTGGCGTCAGGCGGATACGGTTTCACGACCTTCGCCATACGTTTGCCTCGCTACTCCTCCAGAACAATGAAAGCCTGGTGTACGTGAAAGAGCAGATGGGTCACTCTTCGATTCAGGTCACGGTCGATCTCTATGGACACCTGATTCCAGGTGGCAATAAGCAAGCAGTTGACCGCCTCGACTTACCTGTGGACAAGCCACATTTAGAGGGTGTTTCTGCAACCCCAGCGCAACCACGCGAACAGAGTACGCAGGGGGGAGCGACGGAAGAGCTAGAGGATCAACCAGTTACGAAGAAAAGATATGGGGTGAGTGACGGGTTTCGAACCCGCGACCTCCGGATCCACAATCCGGCGCTCTAACCAACTGAGCTACACCCACCATCCAAGGGGGAAATACAGGAGATAGGCTCTGCGAGATCCGGGATCTTAACAAAGTGGAGAATGCTGCCGCAACCGGTGAAGTAGTCATTGGTCATGGGTCATCCGTCAATGGGAGAGAATAGTCTCTTCAAGTATTAGCAATTGACTGTTGACCAATGACGGCTGACTCTTTTCACCCCCGTGCATCGAAGGCCGCCTGCATTTCGGTGAGAATTGCGGCAGCGGCGGCGGCGGGATCCGAAGCATCTCTGACAGGTCGGCCGATCACCAAGTAGTCAGCCCCCGCCGAAATCGCCTGGGTCGGCGTGGTCGCCCTGGCATGATCATCGACATCTTTGCCGGCGGGACGCACACCGGGCGTGACGATCAGAAATCGCGGACCGACCTTGGGGCGGAGGATCGCCGGCTCTTCGCCCGAGGCCACCACCCCGTCACAGCCCACCTCGGACGCTAATAAGGCGCGCGCGGTGACCAAGTCCTGGACGCTCCGCTGAATGCCCATGTCGCGGAGATCCTGGCTGTCAAAGTTGGTCAGCACCGTCACCGCCAACAGTTTCAGTGTGGACTCTCCACGGCCTTGGACGGCTGCGGCCAGCGCCTTTCGGTTTGCATGAACCGTTAAGAATTCCACGCCCATCGCCGCAACCCGCGCAGTGGCCCGACGAACAGTCTCTTCGATATCGAGAAACTTGAGATCCAGAAACACCCGCTTGCCTCGCGTGATCAGGCGTTGAACCATCTCCGGTCCGGCGGCAGTATAGAGTTCGAGTCCGACCTTCACAAACACGATCTGATCCTGCACGCGCTCGAGAAGCCGCTCAGCCTCAGCGCTTGAGGGAACGTCGAGGGCCAAGATTAAGCGGTCACGAGCAATGATGGTTGACATGGGCTTGTCCCTTTGAAGAATGGCTTACCTTGACGCTTCATTGAGCCGTATGGTACAAATTCGCTCGTTTCTATAGGAGTCTACTATGCCGGTTGTACACAAATCGACGATTCGCCGAGCCCGCCAAGCTGTAAAGCGGCACGACCGTAACCGTGCGACGCTGGGTGCCCTCAAGAGCCTCATAAAGAAAGTCCAAGCGGCCGTGGCTGAGAAGAAGGTCGAGGATGCGACAGTATCCCTGCGCCAAGCCACGTCGGCCCTCGGCAAGGCTGTGACGAAAGGTGTGATGAAACCAAACACGGCCTCGCGCCGGATTGCTCGTCTCACACTCCACGTCAACTCCTTGTCTGCTTCCCGCTCGTAATCGTTCGCACGTTCGATATGGTTCTCGCCCTCACCGGTTGCGGCACCTCAGAGCCACGACTCGGCCAGGGTGGGGGTGGGTTCGGCTGCGCACGATCACATAAGCGCAACAACACGTCTTCAAGAATTCTCGCAGGACGTCCATCACTTCCACCCTTCAGCTTGGCATCGGCATCCAAAAATAACCGAAGCGCCTCATGCAAATGGGCGTCAGGAAATTGCTCGAGAAATGCTCGCACCTTGTAAGGATCCATGCGCAAGGTCCGAGCGGCCTCCCCCTCGCGGCCCCCTTGCCGTACGACTTCCTTGACCTTCCACAGTCTCCGATATTGCCAGGCCAGTGAGCCAAGGATTCTCAATGGAGCCTCCCCCGCTTCCAGATTCCTGGCCAGGATCGCCAACACCCGCCCGCGGTTTTTCCCGCCGATCGCCAACGTCAAATCAAACACCGAAGCGCCAGGTTCCGTTCCGCGCAACGTCGCCACATCGCCGGCGGTGACAGCCTGGCCGGGCGAGACATACGCAGCCAGCTTTTCCAGTTCACGCCGAACCGAGTAGAGCGAGCCACCACAGGCCTCTTTGAGCAACTCGATAGCCTCCTCGTTGAGCCGGACCCCGACCCGTTCAGCGTCCTGTCTGAGCCAAGGAAGCCACTGCGCCTCTCTGAGAGGGGAACAATCGACCGTCACCGCGGCCCGTGCTAAGGCCTGCGTGAACTTGAGTCGTCCGTCAAGTTTCGGCGCGACGAAGATCACGGCCGTGGAGTCATTCGGCTCCTTCAGATAGGGGAGGATCGCGTCGCACTCACGGGCGGGAAGTTTATCGGCCGCCTTCACCACCACCACTCGCCGAGCCGCGAACACGGCTACTTCCGAGGCACAGGTGACAATCTCTGCCCCGCTCACATCGTCTCCATAGAACAGATCGCAATTGAAGTCGCTCTCGCCCTCTCCCAACAACGCGGTCTTCAGCGCACCCAGAGCCATATCGCGCAGCAAATCTTCCTCGCCGACTACCACGTACAGCGGCGCAACCGTTCCTTGCGCAAGCTGCGCGTTAAGTTGGGCGTGAGAGATGGTTGAGGCCATAGTGGATATCCGATTTATTTGATGTTGGTGTCCGCGTTGTCCGATGCTGGACGCGCGGCCGGCTTTGCCAGCTTCCCCGATTCCAACTGGAGCAGAAAGCGGGAAGCCAAATCCTCGGCGATGAAACGGCCGGCTTGTTCCAAGGCCCGGTTCTGCAGGACGCGGTTGAATTGCAGATCGGACGTCACGTAGAACTCCGAGGCGCCCTTCGCCGTTTGCGCCCACACGAGACGTTTCGTCCTGGTCTCCTCCACCTGAACCATCACGAAGACCTCTGCGCGGCTTTCGAGCGTGGTGGTCTGGCTGAAACTGAGCGTCGGAACGACTGACCGAGAGGATTTGCCCGGACAGCACAAGATCTGCCGCCTCGGAATCCGGAACGATCTGCGCCCCACTGCCAGACGAAAACTCGTGGCGCAGATAGTTGGTATAGCGGACCTCTAGGTTGGGTTCGAAAGTCTTATTCTCCAAGGTCCGGACTGCCAACCGCGGTGGCGGTGACGTGGGAGAGGAGGTCGCTGCCGTCCCCCCAATCGTAGGCCCGGCTCCCTCCACACGGAATTGATAGCCGCAGCCACTCAGTAGGGCTAGGGACAGACAACAGTGCTGAGACGTAAGTGCTGAGAATAGAAAGGGGGTGCACCCTCTCGTTCCGAATCGCACTATTCCTGGTCACTGGTCTCAGCACGCAGCACTTCCCTTAGACGACAAAGTTGATCAGTTTTTTCTCGACATAGATCAATTTCTTCGGTCTCCTTGCCCTGCAGCCACTCCGCAATCTGCGCACGAGCCAGCTCTTCGATCTGCTCTGCGAGTGGCGTCGGCTCCCACGTCGAGTTTGGCCCGCAACTTTCCATTCACCTGGATCGGAATGGTCAACCGATCGCTCACCGTCAGGGCCGGGTCAAAGATCGGCCAAGGTTGTTGGGAGACGCTCGGCCTGTGGCCCAGCACCTCCCACAATTCTTCCGCCAGATGGGGCGCGAAAGGTGCCAGGATCAGGACGAAGGGTTCGAGTAAGGCCCGGGAGCGCTGCCCGGCCTTCGTCATCTCATTGGTAAACACCATCATCTGGGAGATCGCGGTATTGAACCGCAACGCTTCGATATCCTCCGTCACCTTCTTGATCGTCTGATGGAGCAACCGCTGATGTTCGAGAGTAGGGACCGTCCCCACCACGGTACTCGAGAGCCGGCCTTCTTCATTCACCATGAGTCGCCAGGCCCGTTCGAGAAACCGCGTGACCCCTTCTACGCCCCTCGTACTCCAGGGCTTCACGGCCTCCAGCGGGCCCATGAACATTTCATAGAGCCGCACCGCATCGGCCCCGAACTGGTCCATGATCTCATCGGGATTGACGACGTTGCCGCGAGATTTCGACATCTTCTGGTTGTCTTCTCCCAATACAATTCCTTGATGCACCAGTTTCTTGAATGGCTCCGGCGTACTGACCACCCCAATGTCGTACAGAATCTTGTGCCAAAACCGCGCATAGAGCAAATGCAGCACGGCATGTTCGCTGCCGCCGATGTAAAGATCCACCGGCATCCAATAGCGCTCTTTTGCCGGATCGATGAGCCGATTCTGATTCTTCGGATCAATAAATCGCAGATAATACCAGCAGGAGCCGGCCCACTGAGGCATCGTGTTGGTTTCACGGCGTGCCTGCGCCCCACTGGTCGGGTCGGTAGTCGTCAGCCAGTCGGTTAAATTCGCGAGCGGGCTTTCGCCGCTCCCGGACGGTTTGAAGTTGCTGGTCTCCGGCAACAGCAGCGGCAACTGCTCTTCCGGAAGCGGAAGGGCCCGGCCATCGACCCACACAATCGGAAAGGGCTCGCCCCAATACCGCTGACGGGCAAATAGCCAATCCCGCAACTTGTAGTTCACGGCCTTGCGACCCTTGCCGTGCGATTCTAACCAGGCCGTGATTTTCGGAATCGCGTCACCCGGTGTCAGCCCATTAATGGTAAAGCTTCCATCTGGCGTCGTGGAATTGACGACGGTACCCTTGTCGATCGTGACGAAGGCCTCTTGTTCAACGCGACCGCCCTCAATCACTTCGCGGATCGGCAAGGCATAGGTCTTCGCAAAGGCCCAGTCGCGCTCGTCGTGCGCGGGCACAGCCATAATGGCCCCGGTCCCATAGCCCATCAATACGTAGTCGGCAATCCAAATGGGCAGCGGCTCGTTGCTCACCGGATTCACCGCATAGCCGCCGGTGAAGACCCCTGTCTTTTCCTTTTCAAGTTCCTGCCGTTGGAGATCGCTTTTTCCGGCCGCCGCCTCGCGATAGGCGGTGACCACGGTGCGGCGGTCGGCAGTCGTGACGACCTCCACTAACGGATGCTCCGGCGCCAGCACCATATAGGTCGCGCCGAACAAGGTATCGGGCCTCGTCGTAAAGATCCGAACCGTGCCAGGGATGCCGGCCAAGTCAAACTCGACTTCCGCGCCGATCGATCGTCCGATCCAATTCTTCTGCATTTCCAATGTGCTGGCCGGCCATTCGACCAGCTTCAGATCTTCGAGGAGTCGATCGGCATAGGCCGTGATCTTCAACACCCATTGGCGCATCGGCTTGCGCACCACATCGAACCCGCCGACCTCACTTTTCCCGTCGACAATTTCCTCATTGGCGAGCACCGTTCCCAGCGCGGGGCACCAGTTCACCGGTACTTCCGCCACGTAGGCCAGCCCTCGCTCGAACAGTTTCAAGAAGATCCACTGCGTCCAGCGATAATAATCGGGGTCGATCGTGCTGATCTCACGCTCCCAGTCGTAAGACAGACCGAGACGTTTCATCTGGCGTTTGAACGTCGCGATGTTCTGCGCCGTCGTCATCGCGGGGTGAATCCCCGTCTTCACCGCATACTGTTCGGCGGGAAGCCCGAATGCGTCCCACCCCATCGGATGCAGCACATTGAAGCCCCGCATACGCTTATAGCGGGACACAATATCCGTCGCGGTATAGCCTTCAAGATGACCGACGTGGAGGCCCGATCCTGAGGGATAGGGAAACATGTCGAGGCAATAGAACTTGGGCTTGGTCGGATCGTCCATTGCCCGGAACGAACGCTGTTCTTCCCAATAGGCCTGCCACTTTACTTCAATCGCGTGATGATCGTAGGTCTTGCTCATGCCGCAACAGACCGAAGATGTATAGAAAAAGAGGAAGGACTCTAACATAGACCTGCGGGAGCAACAAGAATCGGCGAAGGGTGGGCTCACACGTCTGGGACAAGCTTGGTCTGTCTGGCCTCTCTGGTCTGTCTCGTTTGTTTGGTTGGACCAGACAGACAAGACAAACCAAATAACAGTCTTCTTCCGCTGGCGGGCTTTTTCAGCATCCTGCTAGCCCAGATTATTCATGAATGCCGTCGCGAGGCGTTCGAGACCGAAGCCCGCCTGGGCTTCTCGCAAGTGAGGCCGCCGTAGGCGTACGTGCAGTCCGTCGAGGAGGCCGAACGAGAAAAGCCCTGCCGGCGCGAGAGGATCGGACGACGTAGCAGGTATTCATGAATAGTCCGGGCTAGATCACAGGCCGACCGTTGAGAAGTGGAGAAAAACCGGTGACCGAGACGAACTGAGTGAGCGGGGCGGGAGGCAGTTGAGAGCTCGACTTGGCACTATGAATCAGATGGGCGACGCCAAATTCTTTTGCCGCATTCAGACAGCCCTCATCATCATCCATGTAGAGAGACCTTGTCGGATCAAATCCCAGTAATCGCGCGCAATTGGGCCAATACTCCGGACGCATTTTTAGATATCCCACTTCAAACGCATTCAGGATTCGATCGACATGACGATCGAGCCCGGTCTTGGCGACTTTGATGGCCACGCCTGATTCATGGGCATTCGTCACGATCGTCACTCTTTTCCCCAGCTGTCGAAGGTGTTGCAGAAACTCTTCTGCGCCAGGCAGGAAGCCGATCCTATGATCCAGTTCCTTGGTCATGGCCACGACATCGATTCCCACTCGCTGCGTCCAATAATGCAGATCGGTCCAGGCCAATTCACCTTCGACCGAGCGGTACATCGCCATAAGGGTGTCGCGAGACTCTTCGAACTGTAGACCGTGGAGCGCGGCATAACGACGCGGCAACTCCTCTTCGAAAAAGAAATTGTCGAAATGGCGGTCGAGCAGAGTCCCGTCCATATCGAGCAGGACATCGTCGATCTCGTTCCAATTGAGGAAGTGCTGCGGACTGAGTGCTGAGTGCTGAGTCATTGGGAAAGTATATCGGAGGCCGACCGAGAAGACGAGCTGGTTGTGTTTGCCAAAATTCTTATGTTACGGTCGAGATACGATTTCCCATGCCACGTACCAAAAACACCCCCTTACAGGCCGCACCGGTACCATCAGTCACAACGGCTCATCCACCCATTGTGGCCATTATCGGTCGCCCCAACGTCGGCAAGTCGACGCTCTTTAATCGCATGCTCGGCAAACGAACGGCCATTGTGGACGACGTTCCAGGTGTCACCCGGGACCGTAACTACGCCGACGCCACCTATCGGAATCGGCCATACCGCCTGGTGGATACAGGGGGCCTGGACCCGTCCGCCTCGGAAGGCATGCTGGCCCTCATCAAACGTCAATCGGAGCTCGCCATTGCAGAAGCGGACCTTTTGATCCTGCTGATGGACGGCCGGACCGGGTTGACGACCCCGGACCAGGAAGTGGTCCGTCTCTTGCGTGGAACGACGAAGCCGTTGTTTGTCGTGATTAACAAGATCGACACGCCCAAGGTCGAAACGCTCGTGGCGGATTTTTATCAGTTGGGCACGGATATGCTCTATCCTATCTCTGCGGAGCATGGCATTGGCGTCTCCGACCTCCTGGATGCGATCTATCCACTCCTCCCGGTCCCTGATGGGAGCCCTGAGCAGACGACGATGCCCCGCATTGCCGTCGTGGGGCGACCGAATGTCGGCAAATCCACGCTGGTGAATGCCGTACTCGGGGAAGACCGAGTGGTGGTCAGCGATGTGCCGGGAACCACCAGGGATTCCATCGATTCGCTTGCTCTCCATCAAGGACGGCGATACCTCTTCACCGATACCGCCGGGATTCGCCGGCGCGGAAAGATCGACCGGGGGATCGAAGGCTATAGCGTGGTCCGATCGCACTTGGCCATCGGCCGGTCCGACCTCGGGATCTTGTTACTCGATGCCACGGAAGGCGTGACTGAGCAGGACACCAAGATCGCCGGGATCATCATCAAGCAAGGACGGGCCTGCTTCCTGCTGGTGAATAAATGGGACCTCCGGGAGGGCGATAGCCAGGCCCGGCAGAAGGTCGAACTGGAACTTCGGCGGCGCTTTCCCTTCCTGACCTGGGCGCCGGTCCTCTTCGCATCCGCGGTTAATCTCGATTCACTTGGCCAGCTCTTTCCTACCATTGATAGGGTATTCGCGGCTTTTTCAAAGCGGATCCCGACTGGAGCGTTGAACAAGTTCCTCCAGGAGATCCTCGCCACCCACCCCCTACCGGTGCGGAAAGGCAAACCGACGAAGATCACCAAGTCTGCCTTCATGACCCAGGTCGCGACACAACCACCGGTCTTTGCATTGTTTGTCGGCCACCCGGACAATATTACGCCCGCCTATCTCCGCTTTCTCGAGAACCAACTCCGCGAGGAGTATGGATTCGAGGGAACCCCGATTCGCATGCTGGTTCGGAAGAAATAGTCGGTTCAATTTCCGCCACCATGACACCGTTTTTGTGCGCAGCCTGGTTCTTGGCGTCACGTTGTGATCGGAATTCGCAGGATAGTCGTACTTTCTCCATCCCTGCCATGGGTGCAACTCTTGCACAGTCCGGAGAGCATTTCCCCGAAAGGACATGCGTGCCACGATTGTCTCCGGAGAACCAGCTCACCCCCCCGCCCCTTCTCTCTTCCCCCGATTCGGGCATGATCGTGTTTTCCTCATCCGCTCGCATCCTGCACATGAATGGACCAGCCCGTACACTCATGGCGTTGTTCGGTAAGTCCCATGAGCTCTGGCCGCAGATGGCACCCGAGTCCATGCCCTCCATCCTCACGGAGTTCTGTTTCGACGTGCTGGCACAACTCCAACGTCGAATCGAGGCGCAGGACTGGGCACAATTCGAAATGCGCCGCATCTGCTACATGGTCACACCCTCTCTCCTGTTCACAGGGTTCGGTGTGCCGAATTCAACCAACCACGAGCTCCGGGTCATCCTGACCCTCACTCCCCTGCTCTCCACTCCATATGCAGCCACGGATTCACAACATCTCCACCCGCCGGCCGACGTACACGCTTCCGTCAGTGACGCAATTTCGTAAGGGCATCGGCTTCCGAGTCACTTTCGTGGCGGCTTTCGCCTTGACTCCTCGTAGGCATCATGTTATTCGCTCAAGCTAATGATGCATTTCGCACATACAGAGACGCATTCCCCTGTGGTTCGCGCTAACCCGAAGCCCCACCAGATGCACGACTCCTCTCTTCGCAAGTTGCAGCGACGTGCAATCGAGACCCTCTGCGCCGGGGTGGTCGTCGTCACCCTCCTCGGCCCCGTCCGTGCCGAGGAACCACCTGCGCCAGATGGAATGCTCTCGCTCCCAGCCGCTGAAATCCCTGCTCCAGCACCTGCCACCGCTGATCCAGTCACGATTGATCCGTTCATAGAATTACGGGGATCGGTGTGGCGGACCAAGGCCGGGATCGTCTTTCTCAAGACCCCGATCGGACTGCTGACTCTCACTTCCAAAACAACGTTGAAGGATCTCAAAGCCTCGCAGGAAGTACACTTTTGGGTGCACGAGCGCCATTCCGTCGTCGAGATCCGAAAGAGGGCCGACGGATCGTTGGTCCATCGCTACCTCAGCGGACCAATGACGTCCGGGACCGATGCTCCGAGAACGTTCCGCTGGTGGGGGCCTGACGGTGACCAGACTGTCCATGTCGGCACACAGGAAGAACGCCTCACCGACTATCGCGAGGGAGATCCGCTGACCGTCGAAGTCGATGAAACGAATACCATCACCGGGGTGCATGATTTACAGTACGACCTGCAGGTCAGCCAAACCCCACCGGCCGGAGCCGACGTGCAGCTCCTCCTCTCGGGAACCGTGTCCAAGCTCAAATCCAACTTCGTCTTTCTCCGCACCCCCGTCGGCCTGGTCATGCTCAATTCGAAGATCGGAATCCCTCGTGTGAAGGTGGGACAACCGTTGACGTTGCACATCGACCATGAGCATGTGGCCGTCACGTTCCCATCCACTGAGACATCAACTCCCCGACGCAGTGCCTCACCAATCCCCTAACCGACAGCCATTACATATAGATAGCGGTCCTGACCGAGCAGGATGCTCAAAAAGCCCAGACTTCTCACCCGCCCTACCCTCCGATTGCTTCGCAATCGATTTCCCGTGACGTGCCGTAAGCCCAAGCGAGGGCCTTCTGATTCTCTGTAGCTCTGTTTAGGGGAGTGGCCAAGGCTGCCCTTTACTGCGCGCATCGAACGAAGACATTCTTATTCCCTAACTTCCCCAGAGGGAGTAGGCAGATTGTTCTTCACTGCGCGCATCGAGCGACCACCGCTTTATCGTGGGGGCTCTGCGAGCAAGAAGAACGGTCTGCCTGCTCCCTCGCATCCTTCTGAGACCGCGCGTTGCGCGAGCACAGGGGGGACTCACCGCGCCGTCCCCTCCTGCTGGCGGATTGTTTAGCATCCTGCCAGGTTTGCTTGACAGGCCTCAGCCAAGCCCCTAGACTTCGCGCCAGCCATGCGCGCCCCTGCTCCCAAAACGCCTCCTCCCCAACGCCCAGCCATGCAAGAGCCTGACGGATTTGATAGGCTGTATCGAGACCATGTCGATCTGATTTATCGGTACGCACACCGCTTGTGCGGCGAAACGGAGTCGGCAAAGGATCTCGTTCAAGAAACATTTCTTAATGCCTACCAAGGACTCAAAGATTTTCGAGGCGAGGCACGGATCTCCACCTGGCTATACACCATCGCCTCACGAGCCTGCATACGGATGCGGCGCAAGCGCAAAGGAGAGCCGGAACACGAGCTGTCGCTCGAGGAGTTCGTGCCCACCTCCGAGGGAGAGTTTCGCCTCCAGATCCCGATGGACGGGCTCAGTCCTGAAGAGGCACTGCAAAACAAGGAACTCCGGCAGGCCCTCGACCAGGCGATCGAGAAACTGCCCAAAAAATATCGGATGGCCCTGGTGCTCCGTGATATGGAAGGGTTGAGTGCCAAAGAAGTGGGGACCATCATGGGCTTGAATGAGCGCGCCGTAAAATCGCGACTGCACCGAGCACGCTTATTTGTGCGGCGGGAACTCAGCGCCCGCGGCATCACCCGCCATGATGACCACAAGTCGGAAGGCTTGCGCTCATGACCAAGAAAAAGGCGGCAGCGCCAAAGAAACAGTCCGGGCCATCGTCTCGCAGTCATTCGCATGGCCAAGGCAATTGCCTGGATCTTCTCCGGCAGTTGTCTGCCTATATCGACGACGAACTCCCATCCGACATTTGCCGGGAGATACGTCGACATCTGGGAGCCTGTCCGAATTGCGAAGTCTTTATCGCCTCCCTCCAGCACACCGTCACGCTCTGCCGACATCGTCCAGTCCCGCAGTTGACCTCGGTCGACCGGATGAACATGCGCCGCGCAATCCTCGATGCGGCCAACGCACGGTGAGAGAAACGCTCGGACTCATGTGCCTGGCTCTGGTGCTCGCGACTCCCCCTTCACTGTGCGAACGGCAATGTCGGACAGCTCCTAGCGCTCCCAACCGAGGCCGAGGTGGAATCGGTCACCGTAGAAATCGGCTCGCGGATGTTCATTCCAAATCACGTCCTCTTACATCACGATCAAAAGACAGTGCTACGGTTCCGCAACCATGATACGGAACTCCATACCGTGGTGGCCAAGGAGCTCTTCCTCAGCGCCGACCTCAACGTGGGCGGCAACGGAGCCCAGGAGTTCGGTCCAGACGGACTCAAGCGAGTGATCATCCCGCCTGAGGGCCTGGTTGAGTTTCAGTTCACACCGGCACGTACCGGAACCTTCTCTTACCTGTGCGACATGCCGGGTCATGACATGAAGGGCGTGATCGTGGTCGAATAGCAATGAGATAGGGTGTCGTCTTCATATATGGTTTGTCTTGTTGCTCTGGTCTATCTGGTGAGTCTAGGAGCCTGTCCGACATGATGCGCCTGCAGATCCTCCAACGTGGCTGGTGCACGATCCTGTTCCTCGCTGGAACTCTGTCGATTGTCACTGCGATGACCCTGATCGAGGCCTCATCGGCATTGGCCGCTGCTGCGAAGAAGGCGAAGCAGGGCGTCACCTCTGCTGAAGCGACGGCTCAGCGTTACGCCGAAGCCATGGGAGCGGGAAACAAGGTGGGCGTCGGCCAGCTCGACTTCGCCTGTCAATATCCCCTCGTCGCTGCATCCCCACATGGCATCAAAACCTATCCGGCCAACTCCGACCTCGTCTACGATTCCTGCTGGCAGCGCCTGCGAGAGACCCATGCCTCCACCCTCATCAGAACCGATGTCGGCATGGAGGTCTTGTGGCCCAGCAATGGCGAACTGGTCTTTTTCAGTGAAGACCTGAACCGCTATCCCGCCTCGGCCTTCGTGACCGACTCGCTGGGTCTTACGCCGCCGGGAACCGGATTCCATATTCACATTGTCGGAAGCGCACCGCTCCCTTCTGCCTCGTTCCGTCTTCGACCGAATGGCCCGACCGTGGCGGTGCCGACCACCTTGGTGAAATTGTCCGTCAGTTACCAGGATCCCCTCACGGCCCCGTTGACCTATGCGGCTGGTTCGGTCAAATGGACCAATACGATTAAGCGGACCAGGCGCGCGCTGAAGGAAATCACCACCCAGTGGGTCGTGCTCTCCGGGCTGAAGAAACACGGCTTCGCAGGCGACCGGGCGGTCGTGAACCTTCCCGTCACCAGCGGTGCCGTCTCCGGCAGTGGCACCCAGGAAAAAATTCCATTTGTCACGGAAACCAGTCGGGCTCTACCCGACTCGCTGGTCTGGTGGGGACCGACGGACGTCCCGGGTCTCTTGACCGCCGGGGCCGCTCGCGCAGCCACCTTTCCGGAACTGCGTGACCGCGTAGCGATGTTGAATCGTGTGCTCATCATCGACCCCAATCAGGCCGAGGCCCTCATGGTGCTGAGCCGACACCTCTATGCCATTGTCCTGCACGAGGCCATCCCGTTCCACAAACTCACGGTGAGGGATCCGGCGCTTGCCTTGGTAGTAAACGAGCATTTTTGGAACATTTACGCCCAAGCAGACGCGCATGGACCTGTCGCTGGGGATGGAGATGGGTGGGTTCGACAAACCGACGACCGCCGACTACCTGTACCGCATGCTCTCAGCCATGCAAACCTTGGCCATCGTACGGCCGGAACAACTCGATAACCTCTTTCGGTTAGGCGTGGCCTATCGATGGAACAACGATCAAGAAGCCGCGATCGCAACCCACCAATCCTTGGTCAAAGCCATCCCGGCTGCACGAAGAGCCGGCAGAGCCGAAGCCCTGCTCCAACTGGCCTGGTCCCGCATCAACAAAGTGGCCTGGAACCGCAACTTCGACGACCCGGATATTCGGGTCGCCTATCAGGATGCCGACGAGGCGCTCACGCTCGCCGACCTGCCGCTCGATAAATTCATGGCCGAATACACCAAAGCCTACAGTTTGCTGTTCACCCCGGACCGAGACAATCAGGCACTCTCGGAGCGACTGACGGAAGCCAAACGATGGTTTGCTGAAATTCCCGGGCAGACTCCGGACATCTGGCAATTCTTCATCGGGGCAGAATCGTTGAAGGCGGTGCTGGACGCAGATCCCATCTTTCAGCCGATCTTGGCTCAAGCGGAGGAAAAGAAGAGGGTGACGGTCCTGTTCGCGAGACTTAGCAGGCTGCGAAAAACTCAATTTGTGCGTACGCTCCGCTGTGATTTTACGAATGGTAATGGCCAAGAATGACTCGCAGGTGCTCAAAATGGCCGCCCAGCGCGACCGCAGCGAGCGACTAAAGATGGTTCTTCCAAGCTTGCTCAGTATCTTCTTTCAAGGGGTGGCCTGGCTTGGTCCCCAACTGCGCACGTCGAACGACCACTGCTTCATCGTGGGGGTTCCGTGAGCAAGGGGGACCAACCAGGCCACCCCTCCCCCCTGCTGGCGGACTTTTTCAGCATCCTGCTAGCTTTTTGCGTCGCGTCGCGTACCTTGGCTTAGTCATGTTCAGGCTAAGCGCACACCCATCGGATCTGCGCTTTCCACCCGTTGAGCAGGCCTCACCGGATGGCTTACTCGCCATCGGTGGCGACCTGCAACCCGAACGATTGCTCGAAGCCTACCGGCACGGCATCTTTCCCTGGTACAACGACGACCAGCCCATCTTGTGGTGGTCGCCCGACCCACGGACGGTGCTCTTTCCCGACAAACTCCATATCTCGCGCAGCCTAAAGAGAAGTCTTCGTCCCGGCCTATTCAGCGTCACGCTCGACAGGTGCTTTCGTGACGTGATGCAGCATTGCGCAGGACCAAGGCCGCAATATCCAGACGGCGGCACGTGGATCACTGCGGAGATGCTCGAAGCCTACACGCGCTTACACGAACTCGGGTACGCCCATTCCGTTGAAACCTGGCAGGAAGGAAAGTTGGTTGGCGGACTGTATGGCGTGGCGCTAGGAGGCGCCTTTTTCGCAGAGTCGATGTTCACCCGTGCATCCGATGCCTCGAAAGTCGCGTTGGTCTCGCTCGTGCGCCAACTGCAGGCCTGGGGATTTCGTCTCATAGACTGCCAACAATCTTCACTCCACATCACGGCCCTCGGTGCCGAAGACATTCCCCGCCGCGATTTTCTCGATCACCTCGGCTGCAGCGCTCACCCTGCCTGAACGGCGTGGACGCTGGCAGTTCGATTACTTTTGATTACACCAGGCAATCACCGGAACGATCTCGAAGTTAAAAATGTTCTTGCATGAAATGATCGCCGTCAAGCTTGAGATCCGATTGACAGCCCTCTGATCTCTGCTAACCTTTCTATATTACTAGCTTGAAAGGGAGGCTCGTCATGACATCTCGCACTTGTATTGTCATTTCCGCAGGAATGATTGCGCTTTTATTTCTTCAGCTGGCCGTTCAAGGCTACTCGGCTCCACTGGATGCAATCCCTCCGGCCAGCTCCGATGTCTACCATATGGAGTTGCCGGGACGAAATTGGGCGATCGAAGTTGGGTTGCCGGGATTTGTGATCCAGCAGGAAGAGGTGCAAGCACAAGCTCAAGGGGCCAGGATGATGGGAGAGAAGCCTAACGGGGGAACCTATGTGTCGATGTTTATGGAACCACGACTCACGCCGGTAACCTCAAAATCTTGTCGTGATGACTATTGGACAAAAGGAAAAGATTCGCCATCAAAAAAGACTAATGTCGAATTGTCAGACCTTGGCCAGATGTCGTTGATCAAGTGGTTGCAACCTGACCATCAAGGTGCTCGGATCGATCAACAACACATGCATTTTTTCCTCGGACGGGACAATGTGTGTACGGAAGTTCACATGTCCAAGATCTATTTCAAGCCCGGCGAAGAGTCCGTGTTTGGGGAAATTTTTAGAACCATCCAGTACAAGGAAATCGCTCCTCCGACATCTGGCGCACAGATTACGGCAAAGCCTACAGATCGCATGACCTATCGTTTTACCGTGTCGAAGCGGAACCGGCTTAAGCTCGCACTTCCTGCGAACTGGCGAGCAGGGATGAGACAGGACCCGAGCGGGATGACCTCAACAATCAAGGTTTGGCCCAATGGAGGTGAGCAGTTCGAAATGCTAATCAGTCGAATTCCGCGAAAGGATGCACAGGAACCAGTAACCCCTGAACGTCTCCTCCAAATTGTTCGAGAAAGTGGACAGATGGCAGTGTCTCAATCGGCTGAGCAAAGGCTGGACGTCAAAGAACTCGGGCCAGGAGAATGGAAAGGATACTATTACCGGTTAACAGACAAAGCTCCTCACCCAAATGAGTACAAGTACATGACTCAAGGGGCCATGTCAGAAGGAACCGTTCTTTTTACGTTTAGCTTCCTCACTAATAGCGAAAAAGCTTTCGACCAAGAACAATTTTTGCGGCTGCTTTCCTCAGCTCAATTAGAGCTATAGCTCTGTCTGATCTCACACTGTGCACGCCCACTCCAATCTCTTCCTGGGAAGGAGTGGCCAGGCTGGCCTTCACTGCGCGCATCGACCGAGCATATTCCTAACCCCTCTCCCTCCGACCTCGATCATGTCTCTCTTCACAGGGCAGCCTGGTTGATCCTCGAGTGCGCGCGTCGAACGAGCACTGCTTTATCGTGCGCGTTCCGCGAGCAGGAGGACGACCAGGCTGCCCTATCCCTTTCCCATCTTCGCCAGCTCCGCAAAATAATGTGCGAAGGCTTTCATCCCGCCGGAGGCTTGGCCCCAGTCGAAGTATTCGTTCGGCGCATGGTACCCATGCTCAGGCAGACTCAATCCCATGAATAGGATCGGCACCTTCCAGGCTTTCTGCATGGTGACCACTGCGCCGATGGATCCGCCTTCGCGGATGAACGCCGGTTCTTTCCCAAACCCAGCCTTCGCCGCCCGCTTCACCGCTTCGACATAGGGCCCCTCAAACAGTCCTTTGAACGGCTGAAGCATCCCTTCCCGTTCGACTTTCACGTTCGGATTCAGCTTCGCCACATGCGTCTTGAGCAACGCAAAGGCCTTCTCCGGAGTTTGATTCGGCACCAACCGCATACTCACTTTGAGTTCGCCATGGCCCGGCACGACCGTCTTCACCCCTGGGCCGTGATAGCCACCGGTCAGGCCATGCACCTCAAACGTCGGCGCGGCCCAAATCCGGCGCATGATCTCGGCGGGATCCTGCGTGCGCAGCGTCTGAAATCCATAGGCCTGCTTGAAGCTCTTGACCTGGAAACCTGACGCAAGGAAGCTCTTGATCTCCGCTTTGGTCGGTTCGACCACATCCTGATAGAACCCGGGAATCTTCACCTTGCCGGTCTTGGCATCGACGCAGGCTTGCGCCACTTCCATCAGTTCCGCGAGCGGATTACGCGCGGCGCCTCCGGTCAAACCAGAATGGGCGTCTTTCGTTCCAGTGCGAAGCGTGAGACGCGCGCCCAGCAGACCTCGCAGACCATAGGGCATGGCGGGCTTTCCTTTTGCGATCCAGATAGTATCCGACACGACCACGGAATCGGGACGTGGGATGGCTTCACGATTCTTCAGTCCTGCGGCAAAATGCGGACTGCCGATTTCTTCTTCCAGTTCCCAGAGAAACCGAACGTTGATCGGGAATCCTTGCTCGATCGCGTACCGTGCGCCGAACAGGGCCGAGAGTGCCGGACCCTTGTCATCCGTCGCGCCACGGCCGTGATACAGCCCGTTCTCGTTCTTGAACGCAAAGGGTGCCTGCTTCCATTCCGGCTCCTGCGCCGGTTGCACATCCATATGGTTATAGATGGTGACCGTCGGATGATGGGCTCCGGTCATCCAGCCGCCGGACACGATCGGATAGCCGCCGGTCTCCACAATCTGGGCCTCCGCCCCCAGATCCGTGAGGACCTGCCGTGCGAAGTCCGCCATGCGCCGGATGTCGGGGGCCTTGGCCGGGTCCATGCTAATCGAAGGAATCTCCACCATCTGGCCCAAGCAGATCTTCAAACCGCCGGCGGCTGTCTGTGACGTAGCGTTCAAGGCGCGCGCGATCGATCATGGGTGATTCTCCAGGAAAGGTCGGCGGATTATAACGAGTTCGTCGAGGGGGCGGAAGGGACTTCTGCGACGACCTTCTGTAAAATAGAACCGTGACACCAGGCAGCGCATCTCGTGCACGAACGTTGGTGAGTCTCCTCGCCGTCCTCTGGCTTGGGTGGTCTGTGGTCGGCTCTTCCTGTGCCTCAGCCGCGGAGCCCATCACCATTCGCGAGATCCTCGACGAGCCGAAGTCGTTTCATTTGAAACAGGTCACGTTGCGGGGCACTGTTCGCGATGTGACGCCGCTCGATCCCTACAAGCTCCCGGCCGGCACGACGTGCTACGGCGCCTATTTGTTCTACCTGGAAGACGAGACATCTTCGATCAACGTCGCCGTCTACGGACGCTGCGGGATCCCGACCGTCAAAGACCCCGATGTCGAAGACGGGCAACGGATTGAACTCACTGCCACGATCCAGTCGCCGAGTCACGGGGGCTACTATTTGAGTTTTCAAGGGGTGAAAGTGGCGGGAGAGCGAGAAGGCGTCATTCAGGCGGTGGCGGATCGAATCACCCCGCTCGCCGAATAAACGGGCAGGCGAACGATGACGTTCCGACTTGCCATACGGCGGCCACAAGGATTGGATGGATCGGCACCGGCGTGATGGGATCGTCGATGTGTGGCCATCTGCTACAAGCCGGTACGGTCGAAGGCGCAACCATTGCTCGATCGGGCACGCAAGGACGGTTACGGCGAAAGCCGGCGGTAGTGTTTCAGAAGAAGCAGCCCGCCCCAAGCGAACGAGGCCAGCATCAGGAGAATGCCGAGGTTGTAGGCGAGGTGAGCCAGGCGATGGTCATACTCCAGCCAACCCAACATGGTCAGGATATTGTTCCAGTCATGCCCGTCCGTTTCCTTCCCGGTCACCCCACCAAGCAGCATGAGATCCATCGCCCGCGCATCGTTGATATAGGGGGCGATATCCATGAAGCTTTCCGCCGTCCACCAGAGGGCCACTGAGGCGCCGAAGGGGTCGCGCGTCTTGATGAGAAAGGTAGCCAGGCAGACGAGCGGCATCAGGATCTGGCCGAGACTCCCGCCCAGAATCGTCATGAAGCGCCCCAACGGGATAAATAGAAGATGGCCGGCTTCGTGGAACGGCAGATTGATCAGATGGAGAAACGATTCCCCTGTGTAGTTGGTTTCGAGCGGCGTGAAAATGAACGCTCGGCCCCACCAGAGAAGTAACAGAAACACTGCGACCCGGCCGGCAAACGTCAACGAGTCGGTCGACGTATCTGAGTCAACGAGCCACTCCTTGGCAAGGGACACCCAGCGCGAGCAATCTCGTAGCGCCTGCTGCCGATGCAGCGAGACAAGCGGCCGATACTTTGCAAAGATGATCCCGCATTTCACGCACTCCGTCGCTCCCTCAGGCTGGTCAGCCTGACACTTGGGACACGACAGGGTCGCGGTCTGCGGTGGACTCCATAGGCACACTGTAGTGCCGAGTGCGCGATCGGACAAGAAAATCTCTGGATTGATCCAAGGCGCTGCATGGAGTCCGCGTGCAGGATGCTCAAACAGGGCAGACTTCTCACCCACCCAACCCTGGCGCGCCGAGACGCGCCTTGTCCCAAGCAAGGCCGCAGCGAGGGACTAAAGATGGTTCTTCCAAGCTTGCTCGTTATCTTCTTTCAAGGGGTGGCCTGGCTTGGTCCCCAACTGCGCACGTCGAACGAATGCTTATCGTGGCGGGTTCCGTGAGCAAGGGGGACCGACCGGCGCGCCCCTCGGGCTGCTGGCGACTGTTTCAGCATCCTGCTAGTGGAAGGAGAAAGGAACAGGAGCAAAGGTGAGCACAAACACGGCAAATGCAATCCATCCGACAACGATCCGCTCTCCGGCCCAACGGTACGTGAAGATCGCGCACCGGCGGATGCCCGAAACCCCATAGTCCTGCCATGAAGGCCCAGAGCCACCAGCCGGGCCAGCCCACGATATCCCAGCACGATGAGGATCGGCACCATGATAAACGCCATCGTGCGTTGGCGTGAGCCCCACAGGGCGTACGCCACATGCCCGCCATCGAGTTGGCCGATGGGAAGGAGATTCAGTGACGTCACAAACAGACCGAACCAGGCGGCGAACCCGATGGGGTGCAAGACGATGTCAGCCTGAGGAGGGATGGATCCGACGACCAGCCAGGAGATGAACTGCAAGAGCAACGGTTCGCCCAACTGCAATCCATGGGTCGCCGTCCGATCAACGACCGTTGACAGGTTCAGACCGATGACCAGTGCCACCACCGCGACGATGAAGCCGGCAAGCGGACCAGACACGCCGATGTCGAACAGCGCGCGCCGATTCACGATCGGCCCGCGCAGGCGGATGATCGCCCCGAATGTGCCGATGAAATACGGAGGGCCCGGGATGAACAACGGCAGCGACGCCGGAACTCGGTGGATGCGGGAGAGCACATAGTGCCCGAATTCATGGGTCACCAGAATGATCAGCAGCGTGGCAGCGAAGGGAATCCCGCGCCAGAGCGTCTCGGGGTGTTCAAGCAGAAAATTCACCGGTCCATGGATTGGTCCGTCGTAGGCCTGATAGGCCCCAGCCCACAGTGTGGTAAAGATCGTCGCCACAAAGAGGCTGATGGGAAGGATCCATTTCGAGAATGGGGTCTCCTCGAATTCGTCATCCGCAGGGAGATCACTGAGGTCCTCAGACGGTCCTGCCACAACCGGCAGCTCTCCGCTGCGGATCGGCTGGTCATCGTTCCGCTGATCGAGATTCATGGCTACCAACTTCAATGATCCGATGCGAAGGGGTTATGGTCGAGTTCTTCGCGAACCGTCGTGGCCGGTCCGTGACCCGGCAACAACCGATACTCAGGTGACAACTCGAGCACTTGGGTCCAGACCGACCCCAGATGGGTCTCATACAGCGTACTGGGATTCGAGCGGCCAATGGATCCGGCAAACAACGTATCGCCGACGAAACAGGCGCGCTGTGACTCGGCATCCATTCGATAGCAAATCCCGCCAGGGGTATGGCCCGGCGTGGCGATACAATGGACGCTGAGACGCCCAACCGAGATGGCGCGTCCGTCATTCGGGGCAATAAGACGATCCTCCGAGGGCTTCCAGCGCAGGAGGCTGACATCGTCAGCCCCCAGATAAACCGGAACTTGCCATCGCGCCAGGAGTTCTTGAATCCCCTCGGCGTGATCCGCATGCCCGTGCGTCAGACAGATGCCGGTCAGCCGGAGTCGATGGGATTCGAGCCAGGCGATCATGGCCGGAGCGTTGTACGCCGTATCGACGAGAAGCGCCTCACCGGAGTCGTGCACGATATAGCCGTTGACCGCATAGCCGTTGATGTCGCCCTGTATGGTTTCGATGCCAGGGATCGAGGGAATCGGTTGAGGAACCCACTTCTCTAGGACAATCTGCTCCAACGGACCAGCGCGAAGTCCTAACGCCTTCGCCAGCGCCCGAACCTCAATGCGATCAGGTGGGCGAACGCCGCGCTCCAGCGCTGTGATGTCGCCACCGGACAATCCGGTCATCCGCGCCACATCCGCCACGGACCATGCCTGTCCAATGCGGGCCTTCTTGATGATGTCACAGAAATCGTCTTCGAGCGGCATAACCAAGCCTTCAGCTATCGCTTCTGTTCCACGCCTGTGCCATCTTAGGCTCAGGCCGCTAATGATGCGGCGATAGTCATCCTCGGAGTAGGCTCTGAGAGTCGTGGACCGCACATTGCCGAGCGATCCCAACTTGAGGCCGAAACTCGCCAGCTTGTCGTTGTTGGGCATCTCGACGATGAGCACCAGATCATACGCCCCCAGCGTCATGTAGAAGGATTTGACCTCGCCACCCAAGTCCTTCGCGAGCTTCTTCACCCCATCCAGCCGCTTCGGCGAATCCTTCACATTCTTAATTCCCTGATCCGTCCAATTGAGGAGCATCAGATAGGTCACCATGGCGGCCTCCTTTCATAGACTTGCCACATTCGCAGTCATCTCAGCATCCAGAGTATCCAGATGGAGGATGCTGTCCTTGACACAGGACCTTCAGCATCAGCGCACGTCCAGCGAGCACCAACCTCGATTGGACCATCTGCCCACCTTCCCCACCAAAGCTCCGGAGGCCTTCATTCCCTAGGACGGGTGGCTCTGTTGATTCCCCTATTGCGCGCAGTCGAACGAGCACATTCTGATCGTGCGCGTTCTGGGAGCAGGGGGGATGGTCGAGCCCCACGTCCACTCTCCTCTCAGCCCTCCGGAGCTAACTTTATTTCCTTCACTTCCCCGAATCCCGACAGCAACTTCGGCAGGGCCTCGCCGGCCCCGACGGCGACAATGGTCAGTCGCTCGGGGTGGAAATGTTTCTTCGCCGCCGCCAGGATCTCCTCTTTCGTCAACGCGATCACGCGGGCACGCAATTGCTGGAGAAAATCCTTGGGAAGCCCATCATATTCCAGTTCAACCAACCGCCCCACGATCGCGGACGAACTGGCAAAGGAGAACACAAACGAGTTCACATAGGCCTCTTTCGCTTCTGCCAGCTCGCTGTCCGTGACCAACTCGGTCCGCATCCGCTCCATGTTCACGACAAACCGAGTGATGACCTCTTGCGTCGATGGCAACTTCGTCTCTGCGCGCATCAGCCAGACGCCTTGATCGTGCACCCCGGAGTTCAAGCGGCTGCCGACCGAGTAGGCCAAGCCCCGCTTGGTCCGCACGTCGTTGAAGAGACGGCTGCGAAAGGAACTGCCCCCCAGAATATCGTTCGCGATCGCCAAAGCCACATAGTCGGGATCCTGCTCTTTGATCGACAGATGACCGAGGCGAAGATGCGTTTGCGAGGTCTCCTTGTTCACAAACCGAACAACGGGCTTCGCCGTCGGATCCTGGGGCACGTCGGCAATCGTCAGCACCGGAACCTCGCCTTTTTTCCAATCGCCAAATACTTCGCGCAGCAGGGCCAGCATCGCGGACTTGTCGAAGTCGCCCGTCACCCCCAACATCATGCCGTTCGGATGAATGGTCTTCCGGTGAAAGGCGACCAAATCGTCTCTGGTGAGGCTGGTGATAGACCCGATGCTGCTTTCACGCGCCGACGGGTGATCCGCTCCGTACAGGAGCTTCACGAACTCGCGTCCGACGATCGAACCGGGGTTATCTTGCCTGCGGCGAATTCCTTCGATGGCCTGCAGCTTGGCCAGTTCAACCCGCGCCGGCTCAAAGGCGGGTGTCCGAATGAGTCCCGCGAAAATCTGGAGCCCCCGCTTCAAGTCCTTGCTGAGCACATCGAGCGACGCGGAACCGGATTGCCGTCCAATCGAGATGCCGACATCCCCGGCGAACTGTTCGAGTTCTTCGTCCACTCGTTCAGCCGACAGACCGCCGCCCCCGCCTGTCCGCATGATAGAACCGGTCAACGAAGCCAGGCCGATCTTCTCTGCCGGATCGAGCCAGCTGCCGGTTCGCATAGTCGCAGTCATGCTGATCAAGGGCAGCTCATGGTCCTCAAGGAGATACACGACCATCCCATTCTCGAGCACCACGCGATCCGGTTCTGGCGGGGTAAACTCTACCGGCTTAAACGTCATCTGCCTGGGATCGCCCAGTGCAAGGTCTCCAGCACAGGCAGCCAGCACCGGGATGGCGACCGCCATGATCATCGAGCACAGAACGAAACCCCATCGCGTCACGTTTCGCGTTTCACATTTCACGTCCCTCATCGCGCCACCTCGTGCTGCGGCGCCGTCGCGACGTTCTTCTCGCCGGCCTTCTTCACCAACGTGGCCACTGTTCGGTTCGACTTTGTGAAATACTCAGCTGCCACTCGCTGGATATCCGCCGGCGTCACGGCCGCAATTTTGTCCCGAGCCTTTAACGCATAGCGCCAGTCTCTCGCTACCGTCTGATACAGCGCCAATTGAGAAGCAAGGCCTCCGTTGGATCGAAGCGCCCGCACCAAATCGGCATCGAGGTTATTCAGCACTTTCTCAAGCTCCTTGGCGGAGACCGGCTCCGTCTTGAGTCGTTCGAGCTCGGCATAGATGGCCGCTTCGACTTCTGCCGTCGTATGGGGCGCAAGCGGTGTGGCACTGAGCACGAACAGATTCGGAGCAAGGACCCCCGGATAGTTCGAATCGGAGTTCACCGAGGCGGCGATCCGTTTCTCGCGGACCAGATTCGCATAGAGCCGGGAGGTGAGTCCGTCGCTTAACACCGCGTCGATCACGTCGAAGACATAGTCATCGGGATGGCCCAACGCCGGCTTGTGAAACCCGATGGCCACCGACGGTTCAGCATCGAATTCCACCTCCACGCGGCGCTCCCCTCGTTGAGGCGGCTCAACGGTGACGATCGGAGGTTGCGGAGGTGCGGCCGGTATCTTGCCGAACGTCTGCTCGATCAAGGTCATGACGTCCTTCGGATTAATATCGCCCACGATGGCAATCGTCGCATTGCCGGGACCGTAATAGGCTTTGAAGAAGGCTTCGGTGTCGGCCGGCGTGAGCGACAGGATGTCCGACTCCCAGCCGATCGTCGGAATGCCGTACGGATGTGCGCGGAAGGCAGCCGAGGTGAAGGTTTCAAACAACAGCCCGCTGGGGCTGTCGTCATTCCGCAACCGCCGCTCCTCCATGACCACTCCGCGTTCTTTGTAGAATTCGCGGAGGACCGGATGCGCCATTCGATCGGCTTCGAGCGCAGCCCACAGCGGCAGACGATTCGCCGGGAGGCTGATCATATAGCGAGTCAGGTCCTTGCCGGTCGCTGCATTGAGCCCGACCCCCCCGTGGCGTTGGTAGAGTAAGGCCATCTCATTGCCCGCCACGAACTGTCCCGCCTTTTCTTGTAGTTCCGTAAATCGTTTCTGCAGCCCCTCGATGGCGGCCCGATCCTCGGGACTGGCCGGTCTCTCCTGACTCTTCCGTGCGAGCTCCCGTTGCCGCTGCTCCAGCTCGGTCCCCACTCGATACCACTCTTCGAGAATGGGGCGTTCTTTCTCGTAATTCTTCGTCCCGACCGTCCTCGTGCCCTTGAACGCCATATGTTCGTAGAGGTGTGCCAGGCCAGTTTGCCCCGCCTGTTCGTTTACTCCCCCGACCCCGAAGGTCATGTTGAGGGAGACCACCGGCGTCTGATGTCGTTCGACCATGAGGATGGTCAATCCGTTCGTCAATTTCTGTTCCACCACACGATCCGCCAGGCCGGGCGAGGCGGCATGCAATAGGTTAAGGTTCAGGCTGAGGCTGGCAGCGAGAACGAAGAGAAACATCGTGAAGCGTGAAGCGTGAATCGTGGCGAGGATTGAGAACTGCTCTGTTGAGGAAGAGATCCCGATTGCTCACAGCAGTCCTCCGTGGCTAGACTTCAGATCTCACGAGCGAACGCTTGAGTCGTCATATGAATAGCTCCAGTAATTCTTCCGGTCGTTCAATAAACCAATCCGGCCGGCAAGCGGCCATCTTCTCACGATTCCCCATACCATAGCCGACTGCGCAGACGCGGATACCCGCATTGTGGCCGCCGTTGATGTCGTTGGTGCTGTCCCCGACGAGTACGGTCTGTTCTTTCGGCACATTCAGTTGTTCCATTACATGCAACAGCATGCCCGGCTCCGGCTTCAATCCGAACCCGTTGTCCCCGCCGACGACGTACTGAAAATGATTCGCCCCCAGCCCTTGGAGAATCACGTTTGTGTACTCGATCGACTTGTTGGTGGCCACAGCCTTTCGCTTGCCTGCGAAATGCGTCAGCATCTCTCCAACGCCGGGATAGAACGTGGTGCGATCGAGGCAATGGGCCAAGTACTGGCCCCTGAACACCCGCAACGCCTCATCGAAGGTGACCCGACTGCCCTCGCCGACCGACAAGCGCAACAATTGTTTCACCCCATCCCCCACAAACCCAAAGATTTCCTCGATTGGCCGCTGCGGCAGCCCCAGCTCGGCCAACGTCAGGTTCACCGACGCAGCAATGTCCCATTTGGACTCGATGAGCGTCCCATCCAGATCGAAGATCAACAGCTCGACCGAGGTCTTGCCCATCATTATTTTGCCTTTCGTAACTCGTCCTGCAACGCCCCAAGACGGTCTCGCTTCGCCGGATCGGTTTCCTTCATCCAGGCTTCGCGCACGAGATTCACCATCCGCTTCAGTCCCACGTGAGGGGGAAGCATCGGCTCGACAATCCTCCATCGATTCTTCACGGCTTTCACGCGAAACCGTACCTCTTCTGTCTCAACCTCCTGGACGAAACCGGCGGTTTC
Source organism: Nitrospirota bacterium (assembly GCA_963775905.1). Taxonomy (GTDB): domain Bacteria; phylum Nitrospirota; class Nitrospiria; order Nitrospirales; family Nitrospiraceae; genus Palsa-1315. The sequence goes on from CAVZKI010000015.1 coordinate 236,122, forward strand.
CAGATATACCGAGCCTATGACCTGAAAGGTGACCGGAATCACGACTTCCAGACTATCGATCACCTCCCATTGGCGATACTGCTCCGCCACCACAAAACCTCGCGTCACGACGACATGCCCCCACACCGGCTCCTCATTCCAACTCGTGTAGGACGTGACCGTCTCGACCGAGATGGCATCAAGCCGCGCCCCCTTATAATCAAGCGCCAGATATCGTTTCACCACGTCAGCCGGTGAGTGCGTGAGGGATCCGGTCTGCGCGAGCCCATCTCCGGCCGACAATACCAGGGCAAGCAACTGACACAGAATAAACACTAGCCGCCCCACAACGTTGGGTGTCATCGTGTGCTCTTTTCTTCCAATCTGTACTCCTCCTGAGGGAACTGAGTAAGCCTCCCTCGCAGGCTGTTGAAAAAGTCCGCCATGCGGCGTTCTCGCGTCGCTCAGAGGCTTCACGTACGGAAAGAGGACGAAGTACGTCTTCCTCGCCTCTTCGCTCGCTGCGGCCTTGCTGGACGACCTTTTTGAACAGCCTGCATGCGCGTGGGCGTCATGTGCGGGCACAGGGCCCGCTCAGCCGCTTCAGCTCACCCGACTTTGTGTAACTTCATCAAATTTGTCTCCCCGGGCTGACCAATCCTGGTCCCCGACAGAATCACGATCCGCTGTCCCGTTGTCGCCAGTCCCTCGGTCTTGAGGCGGCGTTCCGCTTCATCGATCCGCTCATCAGTTTGAGCGATCTGCCGCATCGTGTGAGGGATCACACCCCAGTACAGCGCCATCCGCTGCCGTACGGCCTCAAATGGTGTGAATGAAATAATTGACGCGTCAGGTCGCTGCTTCGACAGCAACCGCGCAGTCGTACCCCGTTCGCTAAATGCCACGATGACGCTCGCCCCGATGACTGAGGCTGCCGAAGAGGCCGAATGGCAAATGGCTTCCGGGAATGAGCCTTCCCCCTGTGGCGCGTCGGACGAGCGCGTACGCCACGATCGAGTCCCTCCTTCTGCGGCTCGAACGATTCGGTCCATGACACGGACTGTTTCAACCGGGTGCTGCCCGATCGCCGTTTCTGCGGAAAGCATGACGGCATCAGTCCCATCGAGCACGGCATTGGCCACATCCGACGCTTCGGCCCTTGTCGGGCGCGTGCGGTACGTCATGGTCTCCAACATCTGAGTGGCCGTGATCACGAGGCGGCGGCGGCGGTTGGCTTCGGCGATGATGCGTTTCTGTAGGAGCGGAACCGCCTCCGGCCCCATCTCCACTCCCAGATCGCCCCGTGCAACCATCACACCATCCGCCTGATCAAGAATCGCGTCCAAGCACTCAACCGCTTCCGGCCTTTCGATCTTCGCAATAATCGGCACGTCGCCGCCCCAGTCGGCTACTAACTTCCTTGCGGCCACCACGTCATCGGGACCTCTGACAAACGAGAGGGCCACATAGTCCACCCCCTGCGCGATGCCGAACCGGAGATCGTCCCGATCTTTGTCTGTCAGAGTGGGAGCGCTGATGCGAGTATCCGGCAGGTTCATGCCCTTGCGCGAGGTGAGTCGTCCCCCGGTCACGACTCCGCATTCAACGGCGCCGCCGATAATCCGATCCGCAATCAGCTCGATTAACCCATCGTCAATCAGGATGCGGGCGCCTGGCTGGACATCCCGCACCAGGTATTGGTACGTCACCGGGATCTCAAGCATGCCGGATGGAGCGATAGACTGTGCGCCGAGTTGACCGCCGGACCGGAGCAGAGTCGTCACGAGCCTCACAGTCTGGCCGGCAACCAAATCAAGCCCGCCCTGATCGACTTCTCCAACACGGATCCTCGGTCCTTGCAGGTCCTGGATGATCGCTACCGCCACGCGCCGACGATCCGCTGCTTCGCGAATGGCCTTGATCGCACGCGCATGCGATTCGTGGGTCCCATGAGAAAAGTTGAGTCGCGCCGCGTCCATGCCGCTCTCAATTAACTGATCCAGCAAGGTGGGCGAATCGCTGGCGGGGCCAATGGTGCACACGATTTTGGCTTTACGCATAGACAATGCTGTCACTGGTCATTGGTCAATCGGGATGCGCGCCGCGCGAGACAGACAAGACGAGCGGGACATGAGATTCTGACTCATCCCGCATTTTGCTCGCGTCCCGCTTTTCCCGCTCTTCTCGCGATGATGTCCAGGAATGCCATTCTAGCAAACGACCTCCAAGCCCACAACGCAACCGCCGTTTCAGGCGCAGACAGCCTGGTTAATCCATGATCGAGTCGCCCTGTGACGATGAGTGGCAGATGGAATCAGGGCACGGCCTTCACGGTAAATCGCCACGCTCCATTCACCCCGCTACGGCAGCTCGCTTCCGTGCATTCGGGCGAAGATCTCCCAGTCGAACTGCTTCGGTGCCACAGCATGGAGTGGGATCGCCTCGATGGTGCCTGGCCCGCGATAGGCCAACATGCACCCGACCACCCGCTCCGGCTCCTTGACGAGACGGCGAATCGCTTCATAGGCCAGATCTTGTCCGATGGTCTTGTCCTCGGGGGTCGGGGGTGCCCCCCGTAATGTGTGCCCGAGGATCGTGGCTTTGGTTGCAGGGGCGAGGCGATATTCACCGGGGCGTGCCTGAAACTGTGGCCACGTGCTCAGTGTGCTGGCGACATACTCGACAAGACCGCGCACGCCGCCATCCGGGTGATGGCGATGGGGCGTCTGTTCCGCCACCACAAACAGATGGCTCTTGTTCGGGACGCCCAAGGTGCGGTTGAGCGTGCCCAGGATGAAGTCGTCGATATACGCGTCGGGATCGGGATGCTCGTTGACCAAGAGGCCTTCAGCTCTGGCCTGATACGCACAGGCGAGGGCAAGATGGCCGGACCCCGCCCCCATAATCTCGACGAAAAAGACGCTGCCCATGGCGGAACTGGTGGCCTTCAGCGACTCGATGGATTGATTCGCCAGAGACACGGCCGAATGAAAACCCAGGGAGGTCGTCCCCGCGAGATTATTGTCGATCGTGCCAGGAATCCCTACTGCCTGGACCCCAAATCCTTCGTAGAGCGCCCGCGCGCCTCGAAGACTCCCGTCCCCACCAATGACCACCAAGGCGCCATCTTCCATATAGGGCCTGAAGATGCCGCATGGTGGCCTGCTGCACCTGCTCGTCCTTGAAATCTTCGAAGCGGCTGCTCCCAATCGGACTGCTCGCATGGCTGCCCATACCACGAGTATTGTCCTCGGTCACCGCTTCGATCCAGTTGTTGGCCAGACCTAAGAACCCGTGACGGACGAAGTAGACTTCCAGGCCAAACCGGTGTCCTGTCACGCGCAGTTCTTTCAACGCGGCGCCGGCACCGGCGAAATCGCCACCCGAGACCAATGCCACGATCCGCTTGATCTGTCGGGGCTTGAGCGTGATCCGGTCTCTGCGTTCGCGCTCGACCTTCACCCAGGTCTCCCGCGCCGCCCGTTCCCGCGCTGACAGACCCACAGCGGTGGAATAGCCGGATAAGAGTCCCTGTTCGTAGGTCAGCAGAACGACGTTATCCTGTCCCTCCTTATATTCGCCAAACTCGGTGAAGGCTTCGCGAAAGGGACGAGGATCGAGATAAATCATGAGCGCCCGCAGCGTGGAACTGTGGCTATACACACACACGGCCTTCCCCTGGTGGGACTGACCTAACCGGCGGAAGCCATCGACAATATCCACATAGACATCGAAGAAGGAATGCCCGCCCGGGTAGCTGTAGAGGGGATGTTTGATCAGGCGCTTGGCCGTCTGCACGTCCACGCCGAATGCCTTTGCGGCCTCCTCGGCTTCCACCTTCTTCTCCAGACCTGTGACCCATCCGAAATCCTGGGAGTCTAAGGCGGGATCGCAGGCGGGTGGGAGTGCCTCAGCATGAGGTGCGCCTGCATCAGCGCCGCGATCACCCGCTCATACAGTTGCCGCGTATTGGGGCTCTGGCTCACCAGATGGACGAAGGTGCGCGGATCGAGGTAGTTGTGAATGTGCAGGAAGTCTAATTGTTGCCCGACCACGCCCAGCATCCGAGCCAGGGCTGCACCGACTGCGTCGGCTTTGGGGACGCCTCGCTCAGGATCCAGCACGTTCGCGAGGCGGCGCCCGACTCGATAGGTGCCGCTCTCCACGCGTGAGATACCATGACGCATCGTGAACAGGAGCGTGCGACCGGTTAAATCGCGCGGCAAGAGCCAAAACCGATCCTCGCCCAAGTCCAGCACGATACGATCCTCGACCAACTGCGGCGTCAGTTGCGCGCGCGGCACGATCGCCACCGGCCGGCGATGCGCCGGCTTCTGCACTGACCTGATTGGCACGCGGAAGAGCGGGGCCAACTCGCCTGCTGCGAGAAGAGCATTCCAGGCGGCAAAGAACACCAATTCGTCGCCCCGGCAACCTTCTTCGATTACAGCGCGACGGGTAGCCCGATACTCCTCTGCCCCAGGAAACCCTCCTTGCGCACCCTGCACAAACGCCCTGATCTTCTCCATGGCGTCACGGGTTCGCTGTGGTCGATCGACTGAGGAAGTCGGGATGGGTGGGAGCGCAATTCCCTCACCGGCGATGCGACGCGCCAGCATCTCTCCATAGGCCAGGAGCCCTTCGACTGTCACAAACTCAAGCCGGTCCACTGCGGATTCCAATCTATACCTCGTTGACTCGTCCTACGAGCCTGTCCGATCTGCCCGTATGGTGGCCGGGAGATGCCGGTCTGGAGAACATCCTCAACAGGATGAATACGTTGGATGCTACGCTGGCGAATGAGCGATAGCAACAATTCCCGGCCTCGCAGGCTGCGGAAAAAACATTTCGACGCAGCAGAACTTCGATGGTCCCCACATATGGCACAACAGGAGCGCACTCCCGCAGGATGTTCAAACAGGCCAGACTTCTCACCCGCCCAACCCTGGCGGTTATTTCAGCCGCCCGCCCTGAGTCTGCCAAGACAGACTCTCCGCCCTGGGACGCGCCTTGTCCCAAGCAAGGCCGCAGTGAGTGAAAGGCGAGGAGGTATAGACCGCACTTCGTGTGGGCCGTTCGCCCTTGCAATGGGTCTTGGCGAACGGAAAAGCCCCTTCAGCATTTCGGACCTTCGAGAAACTCCTACTCAACGTTGAGGGTCTGAACGATGCGAGAACGCTGCTTGGTGAAAGGTGCGTCTTGGCGCACCGAGGTTGGGTGGGTGAAAACAGAGACTGTTTCAGCATCTGCTAGGAGCGCCCGCTCCTCTCACGCCCGTTGATCCTCCAAGATCGTGCGTGCTAGGGTTCGTACCGTGCTGCCTCGCCTCGTGATACGAACGCAAAACTATGGATCGAACTTGGAAGATTTATGGAATACTCGTCGTCTGAACCGACTGTACCGTCTGCCTCTGTCCCATCCGTTCAGTCCGCAGGGCCTACTATACCGGTAACCATTACCGAACGTTCATGCCATTGAGTGAGACACCATGACTCCGAAACACACACTGACATTGACCGCCTATCTCCAATCGACAAAGGCCCCCTGGACCTCATTACTTATGGTCACAGCCGGGCAGCGCGCCGAGTCGCTGGTGCGCCCACCGACCGGGTTGGTATTGAAGATTATTAAGGGCCGTCACTGCAAGACGCCGGCAAATCTGTTTGCGGAATTCGCACGGGCATTGGAGTTCCCCGACTACTTCGGCCACAACTGGGACGCCTTGGAGGAATGTCTGGCCGATCTGGAATGGCTGCCGGCCAAGGGCTATATTCTGCTCATCACCGATGCGGCCCATGTATTATCCGACGACGAAGCAGAGTATGAAACCTTTCTTGAGATCTTGCGTGATGCGGGAGAAGCCTGGGGAAACGGACAGGCGGAAATGGGCGCGCAACGAGCAACGCCCTTTCACGTGCTGTTCGCTGTATCGGAGCGGGAGAAAGCCAAGCGGGCCCACTGGGGGATGAACGAAATCAATGCGGAACCGACTCGGGAGCCGGGAGTACGGCGCCGGACTCCTTCAAGACGGACCTAATCCACAGAGTCGCTCGCGGGACTGGCGAGACGGATGAAGTTGTCTGGTTCATCCGGTTCTCGCGCTTAACGCGCACGGTCTGTGGGAAACCGGCGGGATTGACCAGTTGCTCAAGATGTTTCAGGGGAAATCGAAGCGTAACTCTCGGTAGATCGACAAGAAGATGCTGCCTGTCCTACGGGCGCATCTTCTTGGTCATGTTCAGCAAGCCTGTCCAGCGGAAGAGCGCAGAAGATAATCCGGTCGCGACTCCAGAGTGCGAGGCAGTGTGAATCGATGCCTGCCAGCGGGCTTCGACGTCGTGGCGATGAACGACGCAAATCCCATGCGTTTCCCGAGCATCGTCGAGAGGCACCTTCTCGCCTACCAGCTCGGGTTTCCCTTCTCGTCGGCACCACGAACAGACAATCTTCATCGTTGATCTCTTAATCGCTGTCTAGACTTCCGAATATTACTCACTTATTAGGCAAGAGTCGAGCCGCACTCGATTGGTAGCATGACTCGGCACATTTGCAAGGGATTACGAACAGTCCCTGCCTCGCAGCAAAACAGCCTGTACCAAAAATGTTGAGAACCGCATCTCTTCAGACATTTTTTGGCCCCAGTCGCCTTATCACACCGCATAAACCTCCTCTTTCTTGACCGAGGCTCGACTGCGTGGTACTGTGCGCCCCCATTATGAAAACCACTCGTTCCGCCAAGCTGTTTGCCGACGCGCAGCAGTTGATTCCCGGGGGCGTAAATAGTCCGGTGCGCGCCTTTCGCTCCGTCGGAGGCCAACCCCGGTTTATCAAGCGCGCCAAAGGCGCCCGCCTCTACGACGTCGATGGGAACACCTATATCGACTATGTCCTGTCATGGGGCCCGATGATTTTGGGTCATGCCGCCCCATCGGTCATCAGTACGATCAAAAAGGCTGCCGCAAACGGAACCAGTTACGGCGCGCCGACCGAGCTGGAAGTCATGCTCGCCCGCATGATCCGCGACGCCTTCCCATCGATGGAAAAGGTCCGACTCGTCAGCTCCGGCACCGAGGCGGTCATGAGCGCGATTCGTGTCGCGCGTGGCTTTACGAAGCGAGACAATATTCTGAAATTTGAAGGGTGCTATCACGGCCACAGCGATTATTTGCTGGCGAAGGCCGGTTCAGGTTTGGCCACGTTGGGGATCCCGGATTCGCTTGGAGTTCCGGCTGACTTTGCGAAGCACACCTTGACTGCCCCGTACAACGACCTCCAAGCGGTCCAACAGATCGTCAAGGGACATCGGGACACGTTGGCCTGCATTATTCTGGAACCGATCGCGGGGAACATGGGCGTCGTGCCGCCGGCGCCGGAATTCCTTGCGTCACTCCGTCGACTCACTGAAGAAAACGACATCCTCCTGATTTTCGACGAGGTGATCTCCGGCTTTCGCGTGACCTACGGGGGAGCCCAAACACTCTACGGCATTACTCCGGATCTGACGGTGCTGGGGAAAATCATCGGCGGAGGATTGCCGGTCGGCGCCTACGGAGGGCGGAAAGAGATCATGGATCTGATCGCGCCGTTGGGGCCGGTCTATCAGGCGGGGACGTTGTCGGGAAATCCGTTGGCCGTGTCCGCCGGCATTGAAACGCTCAAACAGCTCAAAGCCCATGGGGTCTATAAGAAGCTGGAAGAGAAATCAGCAGCCCTGGCCAAAGGGATTGGAGACGCCGCGAAAAAGGCGGATGTGCCGCTCACGCAAACCAGAGTCGGTTCAATGCTAGGGGCCTTCTTTACGTCAGGCCCGGTGGTGGATTGGAATACCGCAAAACTGTCAGACGCGAAGCGATACGGGCAATTCTTTCACACGATGCTGGAACAGGGGGTGTACTTGGCCCCCTCTCAATTCGAAGCCGCCTTCCTCTCGACCGCTCATTCAACCCGCGATATCGAATACACGATCAAAGCCGCACATTCAGCGATGAAGAGCCTCTAATCGCGTGCCTTCGTGAAGCGTCGTTCATATCTCGGTTGATACAGTTCTGGATCGTTTCAGATACAGCCGCTGAACCCTGCGGGATGCTCAATACGAGTTTATTGCTAGGTCACAACGAGCGAGAGCCCGAGGCGTAGCCTTCCTTGGAAGCTGTTCAAAACGACCGTCCAGCAAGGCCGCAGCGAGCGAAAGGCTGAGGCGTACTCTGAGTACGTTGAAGCTTTGAGCGAAGCGAGAACGACGCTGGCGGTTGTTTTCAACAGCTTCCTATTCGTCGTCCTCGTCTTCCGCGTCAAGCACCTCCTGTCGCTTCTGCTCTTCCATTGCGTTATGCAGGAGCATCCGGACAAACATCGAATAGAGCGAGCCCTTTTCCAGCGTCCCGCCTGGAGGAATGGCGATCTTGCCTTCCTTAATCATACGATCCATCCAGACCTTTTGATCGGGTGCGATCAAGATCGGAATCTCGATCAGCCCCACACGTCCCATCATATCCATAGAAGCCTCCGTGAATCGTAGATGCGTCGTAGCGTATCTCGTGAAGCGTATCTCGTTGATGATGAACCACGGATTGTCTTTCTACGAGATACGAACGGCCTTCACCATCGACGAGTTCTCCGCTATTGCAGCATGCGGATTTTTGTATTGTCAACCAGACCGTTCTGGCATGGAGTGTGCGTTCCCGCGAGCATCATGGCACTAGGTCGAACCATGTTCGGTGTACTCATAGCCGTCGGAGTCATCCTGGTCTGCCCCCATCTGATCCCGGCACAACAATCGACTGCCCCACCCTCCTCACTGTCCACAAGGCCTTTGGCTCCTGGGTCAACTGAGTCCGAACTTCGCCCGTCCTGTGACCTCTGCAGGAAACCAGATGCAAGGGCAGGGAGTGACATCAAGCCTCATCGACTTCACCGTGAGAAAGGATTGCGTCCGCACAAGACGCGAAGGGAACCCATCGCTCATTGGACCAAAGCCTCAAGTCGACGTTGCCTCGTCATCCACTCGCGCCCCCAGAAGATCAGGGACAGCAGGATTCGCAAACAGAGAACTGATAAAGATTCCAGAAATCATTGATTTGCCCGATGCCGGGAGAGCAGGCCCACCATCAACGCCGAACACTACAGTCATTGAAGTATCCTCAGCAGAGGTAGTGATCAGCCGCCGCCAGGAATTCGGAATGTTCCCGTTTCTGAGTCCGGCCCAGGTGAGTAACTAGCCGGCGAACCCGCGCAATCAGTGCAGCTCTCTCTGCTTTGCGTGTGCGCGACACGGCAGCTGCAAGACTCCTGTCAGCTCGACGATCGATACCCCAAGCGCATGAGAGTTTTCCTGCTGAGTTCATATCGGGCGCCATAGCTGTCCCATACATTAATCATGCTCGCCCAGCTGTGTAGTGTGGAGGACAGCCTCAAATATTGCGCAAAAAACCGGTGTCCCATTTCAATCCTGTGCCACGTCAGCAGCGTACGTAGGTGTCTCTGACGCATGATGCTTTGCTAAAGCAGAAAGCATGTGACTGTATATCATTGGATTGGATAAATTGGGGGTTGACAGCTTTTCACTAAAGGAAAAAATGCGTCCCGTTTCTGGCCGGCCGCACTATTGAAGAAGTGTTGGATTCTCAAGTAGACTCGCCTTCTATCACAGTGTTCAGGCGAACGCGCTCTGCTGCACGCAGGCAGCTTGCTGCGGACTCATCCGTTTGGCGTGAGAAACACATGAAACGGAGGGAAAAATGGCGGGAGTAAAATTCATGGTGATCAACCCTCGTCCGACTGACATTGAAACATTCGAGAAGGTGTATTAGGACGAGCACGTACCCATGGCGGTTGAAAAGCTGGCTGGCAAGACAAACCTCGTGGCGACGAAGGTGCTGGCATCTCCTCAGGGGATCCCACCTTTTTATCGTATCGCCGAGATTCACTTCCCGTCGATTGAAGCCCTGGAAGCCTGCGCTGGTTCAGCAGGGGCGAAGGAGACATTGGCCCATGCCGTGTCTATCTCCACCGGAGGAAGCCCGATCTTTTTGATCGCTGAGGAGCGGACTTTCACTTTCTAGCATGCGTTAGGGGCTTAAAAAGCACCATGCCCCACGAGGCCACACTCATATATAGTACGGCACTGCTTCGTCAGGCGGTATTCGCGTTTTGGCGACGCTCTGTAGGTGTCGGATTCTTTGTTGCGCTGCTCATTGCCGCGCTCGGTCTCGTCGTACTCGTGGCGCTAGGTCAGGCCTCTTGGCTCATCGGTACGCTTGCGGCCGTGCTGGTGCTGGGCATCGCGTTCGCCACGGTTGTCTACGTCGTTCACTACCGCAACTCGCTCCGCAAGTTCCACCAGATGGACAAGCCTCAAGCCACGTTCCGTGCTGACGAGTCCTCGTTCACCATAAGTTCGGACATTGGCCCTACAACGCTTCAGTGGTCCGCCGTCAAAGAGCTGTGGCAGTTCCCTAGCGTGTGGCTTTTGCTGTACTCCAAGGCACAGTTCAGTACGTTGCCGCTCGCGTGCTTGTCGCCCGAAACGCAGGCGTATATTGTGCAGCGCGTTCGTGAGTCAGGCGGCAAAGTTGATGGCTAACCCGTCTAGCAATCCGTGAAACGTGAATCGTCAAACGTGAAAGGTTTCGGAAGCAGACCACGTGGCTTGTTATACGAAACCAGATAATACATAGTTAGGCATCACCGGACGCATCGGGGCATACGAATGACATCGCCAACCGAAACACCTTCGAGCAAAAAGAGCAAGATTCCTTGGTATGTCTACCTTGTCGGAGCATTTATCTATACCGCTCTTGCCGTTTGGCTGTTCGCAGAATCGTCCCCTCTGGCATGGGTTTGCATCATCAGTGCGCCGGTAGGGTTTTTCTTTGCCTGGGGAGCTTGGAAACAAGAGAAACGAAACAGAGGTGATGCCTAGCCCGCACTATTCATGAAGGCTCATCGCGAAAGCGTGTAGACGCGAAGCGAGACGGGCACACGGAGGCGTGATTGGCTCTGCCGTCTCGACTGTGGTTGTCCACGCTCCTCGTGAGCAGCTCGCTAGCTCGAAGTTAGACCCATTCTCGTGGATGACACATGCCGACCTTCCCGAGGAACTGATCCGAGCGAATGCAATCCTTCGTGAGTACGTCGCGATTCACGACGCGATCTTTAAGTTTTCGTGGCGCAAGGCAATCCCAATTCCAGGACTTTTCAAGGCCACTGACTTTGGGGCTCACTATAGAAACCTCGGTCGGTTGGCATCCGAACTGGCTGCTATTTCATTAGCATTGAAGGCAGAGCCAGGATCTTTGGAGGGTTCCCACCAGTACACGGCGGCGTTGCTCGAAGCTATCCAAGCTCTCCGGGAGATCTGCGGGCGGTTCTACGAGAAGAGCCAAGGTGATCTCAGCAAGTATCCGATGGCTGAGTACAACGCCAACCTCAAGATCTATGAAGGTCTCATGAATAAGTGCCAAGAACTCGGCGTCGCGCTAAATCAGCACTTACTCGGTGAAAGTGCCCAACCAGAGAGTTGAACCGGACGGCCCAACATCGTTGCCGTTGGGTACCCTTCGTGCTGTGCGCTCTTGCGATGGCGAAGACCAAGGTGGAGGAGAATACTTACAGTTGGGTTAGGGCTTCTTATTCCTGTCCTTCCTGTCTTTAGCCATCGGGTTTGGCATGAAAAACCACCAGCCGAGTACGAATATACCGATCGTCCATGCCGGCCAGGATGAGCCAGCTTCCCAGCGACATTCCAGAACCCACCCATTCCGTTTCCATTTTATGACTCCTTATTGACGACGATTATTTTAATACGGCACTCATCGCCTTGTCGAGTCGCTTCACTTTCCCATTTCCATCCGTTGCCGCCAACCTGGCCGATCCTTCAACGACCACACGCCGGCTCTCCCGTTCTCGGACCACGTGCGAAAACGTGAAGGAGGCTGCCGTCATGTCGGAGACGACCGTCTCGATGATCAGCCGGTCGCCATAGCGGGCTGGAGATCGGTAATCCACTTCTGCGTGTACCACGACAAACACCGTGCCTTCTTTCATGAGCCCGGCCACCGATAACCCTCGTTCTTCGAGATACTGCGTCCGCGCCCGCTCGAAATATTTCAGATAATTGCCGTAGTACACCACCCCGCCGCAGTCAGTGTCTTCGTAGTAGATGCGAATTTCCATGCTATTCTCAACGACTCTCAGACTGCAAGTGTTCGCTTATAACAATCTAAAACATCTCATCCAATTTTCCATCTTCCTATCTAAGACAACCCAACGGTAATACACCATTGTCTAGAAAACAACTGTGAAGTAGTGATCGTCTCCCCTCTCCACAAACACAACTTTCCTTCATCTCCCCCTGACAGACTTTCACTTCGTTCCACTTGCCTCAAACGTTTCAACTGACCGCCCCCTCGCCGCAACGCCCACGCCACACTCGCAGTAGACACCCTGACACTCTTCGCAATCGCTCGCAGCGATCAGCCCTTGCCCCCACAGGGTACGCGAAGCCGCTCCGAGTTTCATTTGACCGCACCCTCAAACGGGAGCACACTGCCGCAATTCCACCAGCAGTAGTGACGACCTTATGCGGGGGCGATCCAATGAAACGACTGCTCCTAATAACCATCCTTCTCTGACTGAGTGGTAATCCTGCGTATGCCAATTGGGTAACGGGTGGTGGCAACGTCGAAGCAGAAATGGGCGCATACGCGGATCCAGTCACCATGAACCGCGAAGGGGATCTGGTGAAGATGGAGGTACTGTTCGACTTCAAGACAAGACAAACGAAGGCGGGTGTTTCATATTCGTCGGCAAACGCGCAAATGGAATATGACTGTGCAGAACAACGCTTTAGGGGACTTGCGGTCATGTATTTTTCTGGCAATATAGGGAGTGATAATTTTCTTGATCGCAGTTCGGGCAAAGGCAAGTGGCTACCAGTTTCACCAGGTATCTTGACCAAACTCTGTGGAAAGTTGCCTGCAGAAGAAGTGATCTCGCGGTCAACCTAACTGGTCAATGTGAGGCATATGAAACGACTGATCATGATAACTCTCCTGGTGTTGAGTAGTCGTCCACGCGTATGCGGAGTGGATCGAGGTTAGTGACGGCGACGAAGCAGGGAAGTCTGTATACGTGGATCCAGCCACCATACGCCGCAACAGTAATCTGGTGAAGATTTGGCAATTCTACGACTACAAGACTGTACAAACCGTGGGGGGCATCAGGTTTTTGACTGCCAAGGAACAATGGGAATTCGACTGCGCAGAAGAGCGCGGTCGGGTGCTAGCGCTCAAGGAATTCTCGGGCAATATGGGAAGTGGAACGGTGGTTTATACCAACTCAGAAGTAGGTAAGTGGGTACCAGTCATGCCAGGCAGTGTGGGACAAACTGTGTGGAAAATTGCGTACGGCATAAACGTGATCGCGCAGTCAACTCTGGCCATCTGCCAGATTTCGAGCTTCTCAAACCATAAAAGTCTGAACTCACTGAACCCGGTATCTCGGGATCCTATAAACGCTAGATATTCCGTTAGACCAAGCCTTACCGCCTTCGACGCCATTCTGAACCCTGTTCCCTGTCCTCAGATTACGCCATAAGCACGTGCTCTAGAGGCTCAGCATCGGAAACTTCGGTAGTGCCGTCTCGCTGACGCCCGATAGCTTGACGACAACTTCGTACAGCTGCTGCACCCGCTCGGCTTTGACCGGCTCGAAGCCGTGGCCGAGGACAGCATGGTTGGCGGCGTCGAGCAGCGGTTTCATCGTCGGCCACTCGCGCAAAAAGGCTTGGCCCATCTGGTCGCCCAATCCGGCCAGCGCCCGGAACTGCGCCTGCAACGGCAATTTGTACTTGCCGTCGAGATCTTCCAGCCAACAAGATCGACAGGTTTCTCGTAGCGCCTGCGGCAATTGCTCCAGCTGCACGTCCCAGGTCTTGATCTGTGTATTGCTTGAACAGTTGTCGCTGGGCAAAGGCTTCGAGCGCACGAACGAGCGAGACCATGGCTGCTTCCGGATCGTGCAGGCCATGCAGTCGCCGACCGGCATGGGCCAGTAGATCGGGGGCCTGCATGTCTTTCACGGGAGCAGGATCGAGGACGAGCTTTTCCAAAAATCCCGCGTTCGCTTTGATGGCTGGTAACAGCGACGTGAGTCCTGGTGGTCCGCCCCACAGGGACGCCATCTCGAAAGCCTTCACGGCAGTCTTGAGTTTCTCCCAAGCTTGACGATAGTGAAATCGTTCCCACAGATCGTAGCCATCAGCCAGGTCTGCAAAGGCACGATAGAGCGGTTTCTGCCCGCCGCTCACCCGTGCTTCGATCTCGCGGAACAGCTTCGCCGCTGCGGCAAACAATCTCCGGTTGAACAGCTCACAGCCCTCGCGACGTGAGACAGATGCCGCCTCATCCCACGGATTCCCCTGCGTCCATACGAACGGCTGCCCGGCGATATCAATCCTGTCCCCCTCCTGTCCCTCTTGCGCCGGCACGAGCGACACGATCCGCGAACTCATCGGCATGGTGACCAACGTCAGTGCTCCCGCCATGGCTGGGGTGGCCCCGGTCACATCGACGACGAGTTCGCCTGACTGCACATCCCATGTACGCAACATCTCCGGAAGTGTCCGGGCGAGCGTCTGATAACAGCCGACAAATTCGCCGGTCTCCGCGATCACCACCCAATCCCACCGTCTAGGCATGTGCTCGATCTTCGGCTGGACCTCGGATTCTACCAGCGATTTCGCCGCTTCAGGCAAGACGAAACAGAGCGAATCCGGCTGCAGACGATTAATCGAATAGACCGCCGCCGCCGCATGGTCGGTGAGCGCGATCACTAAGGCTTTGACTGGTTGGTCGTGCGCCATTGCGCGCGGACTATAGCATCGGCTCCACGGCGATAAATTCACCTTGCGCCGGTTCTTCTCCGCTTGACGGCCCTACGGAAACGCGCTTAGACTTTCGCTGACGATCTCGCCACTCCTCGCAGCTCTATCGAACTGTAAATGAGGCTCCCGATGATCTGGTGGTATTGGATGCTGCTCGGTCTGGTGCTGCTCGGCGCCGAGATGATGACGCCCGGGGGCTTCTATATTCTCTTCTTTGGGCTCGCGGCTCTGATCGTCGGCAGCTTGACCGGCCTGGGATTCGCCCAGGCGGAATGGCTCCAGTGGCTGTTGTTTTCAGGACTCGCGATTCTGTCACTGCTGGTCTTCCGCGGACCGTTGTTGGCCTGGATCAAGACCAGGACGGTCGGAGATGCCCGACCGTGGATTCGATGGCGAGGAGAGACTCGCCATCCCGCTCGAGGATCTGCTCGCCGTCGGCGGCGACCGGCAAAGCGGAACTGCGCGGCACCACATGGACCGCCCATAATGCCGGGCCGCGCTCTCTTGAAAAAGGACCAACGATGCAAGGTCGAACGGGTCGAGGGATTCACCCTGTGGATTACAGCCGAATGAGCGAGCACAGTCTGGAAGAGCGAACGACTATGGAGGAGGTAACGCATGACCGGCGGATTATTTGTCGTGTTGTTGTTGGCTTTGCTGGTGCTGCTACATCATCGCCAAGACCGCCGTGGTCGTCCCGCAGCAGAGCGCCTATGTGGTCGAGCGACTCGGCAAATATGCAGCCACGCTGGATGCCGGGTTTCATATTCTCCTCCCCTTCATCGACCGCATTCGCTACAAACATTCGCTCAAGGAAACCGCCATCGACATCCCGGAACAGGTCTGTATCACGCGCGATAACGTGCAGGTGTCGGTGGACGGCATTCTTGTACCTCAAGGTCTTGAACCCTCAGCGCGCGTCGTATGGCATCAGCGACTATCAATTTCGCCCTGATCCAGCTTGCGCAGACCACGCTGCGGAGCGAAATCGGCAAGATCGAACTGGACCGGACGTTCGAGGAGCGGACCAACATCAATATCCAGGTGGTGAACGAACTCGACAAGGCCTCGGATCCCTGGGGCGTCAAGGTCCTCCGGTACGAGATCAAGAACATCACCCCGCCGAAGGGCGTGCTGGACGCGATGGAAAAGCAGATGCGGGCGGAGCGAGAAAAGCGGGCAGTGATTCTCACGTCCGAGGGCGAGCGCGATGCGGCGATCAATCAGGCGGAGGGCGAAAAACAACAAGTCATCAAAGCCTCAGAAGCGAAGAAGCAGCAGCAGATCAACGAGGCAGAAGGAGCGGCCGCAGCCATCCTCGCCATTGCCCAAGCCACCGCTGAAGGGCTCCGCAAGGTCGCGGAAACGATCCAGGTGCCGGGAGGCAAGGAAGCCGTTCAGCTGCGCGTGGCGGAACAGTACATCACGCAAGTTTGGAGAGTTGGCGAAAACGACCAATACCCTCATCCTGCCGGCGAGCGGTCTCCGATGTCGGTTCCATGATTGCCTTGGCGATGAACGCCATCCGGCAGACTAGGCCCCATCACCACGACGAAAGTCGTAACCGGCCTGCGAGTCACGTTTGACAGGTGGCAGCAGGTTGCCTAGAATCGCTTCCCATGAAAGAGCACGTACTCAGTGCGTTTGCCGAAAGCGCGACCGTCAAGCAACAGTTCGCGCGCGAGCATGCCGATCGCATCGTGCAGGTCGCAAAGCTGATCGCCACGGCCTTTCGCGACGGACACAAAGTGCTGCTCTTCGGCAACGGAGGCAGTGCCACGGATGCGGCCCACCTCGCCGCCGAGTTCGTCGGGCGGTATAAACGGGAGCGTGCCCCGCTCCCGGCCATCGCCCTGGCCACCGACATTGCCGCCATCACGTCCATCGCCAACGACTACGGCTTCGACGAACTCTTTGCCCGCCAGGTTCGCGCCCATGGACAGAAAGGCGACGTCGCCATCGCCATCAGCACCAGCGGCAATTCACCCAACGTGTTGAAGGGCGTGGACGCCGCGCGGGCTTGTGGCCTCACTACCATTGGCTGGACCGGGGGGACCGGCGGGAAACTGGCTGGTCTGGTGGAATATCCGTTCGTCGTGCCCTCAACGGTCACGGCCCGCATTCAAGAAAGTCACATCACGCTCGGCCACGTCCTGTGTGAACTCATCGAGGAACAGCTCCTTGGCAAAGCCTCCTGACCGGCAGCGGCCCCCTGTCACGGCTCCGAGCCTGATCCCGCCGATCAACGTGACGGATCTCACGACCTATCCGCTCAAGAAAGCGGTACAGCAAAGTCCGCGTCTCCGACTGTGCTCGCCCCTGGCACCGTGGGGGCAGCTTCAGCCAATTCTGTCGCTCGCTGCCGGATATCCTCGGCGTGAAAACTTTGCGCGCGGTCGCCAAAGCCGTCGCGAGGGCCCATCGCAAAGGCCGACCGGTCATCGTCGGGAATCGGCGCACACGTCGTCAAAGTCGGATTGAGTCCGATTCTCGTGGATCTCATGCGGCAAGGAATCGTGTCGGCCGTGGCCATGAACGGCGCCGGGATCATTCACGATTTCGAATTGGCGCTCATGGGGCACACGTCTGAGGAAGTCGACGCGGAGATTGACGAGGGACGCTTCGGGATGGCGGAAGAAACCGGCCGCATGCTGAACGAGGCGATCGTCCGCGGGGCCCACGATCGCGAGGGGCTCGGCGAATCCGTCGGCCACTACATCAACCGACGTCAGGGGCAGTTTCCCCATCGCGAAACGAGCATCCTGGCGACCGGAGCGCGGCTCGGTATTCCGGTGACCGTGCACGTCGCCATCGGTACCGACATCATCCATATGCATCCTGCCGCGGACGGATCCGCCATTGGCGCGACCTCGCTGTTGGACTTTCGACGGCTTGCGGCCGTCGTGTCAGGGATGGAGGGAGGCGTGTATCTCAATCTCGGCTCCGCCGTCATTTTGCCGGAAGTCTTCCTCAAAGCGGTGTCACTGGGACGCAATCTTGGTCATGATCTGACCGACATTACGACAGTGGACATGGACTTCTTGGCTCACTACCGCCCGCTCACAAACGTGGTGCGTCGGCCGACCCAGAAGGGCGGAAAAGGTTACTCTCTGATCGGCCACCACGAAATCATGGTGCCGTTGCTGGCCGCGGCGATCCACGAAGAATTGGGGTGATCCCTTTCGCATGTCTCGACGCCAATCCCCTCCAGTGACCTCGCAGCATCTGACCCAGATGTGGAGCGAACTGAATGGCCGCTACTTCGCGGGCCTGCTGCCCCCGATCGATCTCGTCTGGAGCCGCCGGCTGACCTCCTCGGTCGGCATGTTCGTGAGCCGTCGAGGGCCGCGGCCCCGACTGGATCGGGATGGTCTTCGCCCGCCAACCAGGCGCGAGATTCGCCTGTCCCTTCCCCTGCTCCATCAAGTTGTCCAGCGGAGCGAGTATGGCGAGCAGGAGATCGTGAGCACGCTGGCGCACGAAATGATTCATCAATGGCAGTACGACATCCTGAAGCGGCGGCCGAATCATGGGGCGAATTTTCTCCGCAAGATGACCGAGATGAATCGGGACGGCGCCCTGGCGATCACCATCTACCATTCGTTACAGAAGGAAGTCCTCGCCCTGGCGCGATTTGCCTGGCGCTGTCGGCAATGCGGCCGAGTGTACCGACGCCAGCGACGGACGATTCAGCCGCGTCGGCACCATTGCGGCATCTGCCGGGGATTGTTACAGGAGCTGGTGCGGATCGGTCAGTCGGGTTCCGACTGATTCAGCAACGTTCTTCCCACACCACAATGCCTCCCCCTCAACGCCCCTTGCAGCTTCTTCAATTGTCCTTTACCTTCTAGCCTCCTGTTCAGGAGCAATCGATGCGTTGGTCGCGCCAGATCCTCTTCGGGGACGTCGACGCCATGTTCGCCTCAGCGGCCGTGGTGAAGGACCCGAGCCTCGCCGGTAAACCGGTCGCGGTCGGCGGTCCACCGCCACGTGGGATCATCGCCGCGGCCAGCTACGCCGTGCGGCCATTCGGCATCCATTCGGCGATGCCGACGGCGAAAGCCCTCCAGCTCTGTCCCAACCTCATTCTGCTTCCTCCTGATCGGCCCCTGTATCGACAACTGCATGATGCGATGCGGGCCGTGACCGATCAGTTATTCCCGCTCACCGAATGGAGCAGCATCGACGAGTTTTATGCCGACACGACACAGCTCCAGACCCGCCATCCCGATCCTCGCTCACTCGGACAACTCGTGAAGGATGCGCTGTCCGAGGCCACGGGATTGCGCTGCACCATCGCCGTCGCGACCGGCAAGACCGTCGCCAAAATTGCAGCGGATAGTCACAAGCCGGATGGACTGGTGACGGTCCCACCGGGTACGGAAGAAGCATTCCTTAGCGCTGCGGCCTCTGCGCGCATTGCCGGGGATCGGTCCCAAAACCTCCTCGCGCCTGGAACCGCTCGGACTCAAGACAATCGGCGAGCTGTTGGACCAACGCTGGGATCAACCCTTGCGTCATATCTTCGGCACGCGACTCCACTGGGTTCGAGAACTGGCGCGGGGGATCGACCACGAACCGGTGGTGGCCGATCGCGAATCCAAAAGCCTCAGCCATGAGATCACATTCGAACACGATACGCATGATCGCCTGTTTCTTGAGCGAACCCTGCGCGGATTCCTCCGCGACCTGGCGCGGGATCTCCGACAGGAAGGATTGGCCGCCGGATCCTGCACGGTGAAGCTGAAAAACGCCCGTTTCGCCATCACGACCAAGCAGCATCGCTTTCCGCACCCGCTGAACTACGATCCCGACATGTGGCCGACGCGTCCAACAAGGACTACGGGAAGTCATTCGGCCCGGCACCGAGTACCGCTTGGCCGGGCTCGCGCTCTCCTCCTTGACACCCGCACCGCCCGGGCTGTTCGACCAACGGCGGACGAAAGCCATCGAGACGATGGACGCGCTGATTGCCAAGCACGGGTCGTCGGTGATTGGGTTAGGCGGCGTGAGCCACGACGACACCGAGTAGCGTTCTGTCTCTTTCCATCCGCGCACACAGTCGGTATGATGCAGGATATGTCAATGAAAGTGATGACCAGAGACCAGCTCGTCCTACTTCTACAAGCAGCGCGGACCCAAGGGAAACGTATCGTGTTCACGAACGGCTGTTTCGATCTCATGCACGTGGGCCATACGCGCTACCTCCAGGCCGCGAAAGACCTGGGCGACCTGCTTGTCGTCGCCGTCAACAGCGACGCGTCCGTCAGGAGTTTGAACAAGGCACCGGATCGGCCGATCGTCTCGGAAGCGCAGCGGGCGGAAGTGGTCGCTGCGCTCGGCTGTGTCGATTATGTGATCCTGTTCGATGAACCGGACCCCCAAGGCCTGATCGCCGCATTGCAGCCGGATGTCCTCGTCAAAGGCGGAGATTGGGCGGTGGAACGCATCGTCGGGCGCGAGATCGTCGAAGCGCGCGGCGGAGTCGTCCGTACCATTCCCTTGGTCCCCGGCGTCTCCACCACATCGCTGATCCATCGCATTCGCTCAACCACAACCTAGCCCAAGCAGTGTCCGATACTACCCACACCCATTCAGTGTCCCAGTGGTACATTCCTGTCGCCGCGGCATTGGCAGACGAGACAGGCCGTCCCTCTATCACCGGCTTGTACGGTTCCACCGCCGGGCTTGCCCTCACCACTCTCCTGCATCCTCAGTCGGGCACATTGGGGAATCGATCGTGGCTGATCGTTACCGGGTCGGACGAGGCGGCTGAACGCCTCTTTGATGACCTGCACTTTTTCCATGATCTCATCGGTCTTTCGACGGCTCCCCTCGCCCTGTTCCCGAGATGGGAAACCTTGCCCTACGAAGGCAGCGCGCCCCATGTCGGTCTGATCGCGCGCCGGATGAATGCCCTGCGTCACATCCGCACCGCGCCACAGACCTGCCTGGTCACCTCCATCGCGGCCCTGATGCAACGGCTGTTGCCCGTCACGACCTTCACCCGCACTACCCTGCAATTCACACTGCGTGGCACGATCGAGCGAGAGGCCCTCACCGGAGGGCTCTTACGTCTCGGTTACCGCCGAGTCTCGGTGGTGGAAATCCCGGGGGAGTTTAGTATTCGAGGCGGCATTGTGGATATTTTCTCGACGGCCTATGCCGACCCGCTCCGTGTCGAATTTCTTGGCGAAACCGTCGACTCGCTCCGCCTGTTCGATCCCGCCACGCAGAAATCCACCGCGAAGCTGGATCGAGCGGTCGTCCTTCCCGCGCGGGAATATCTCCGTGCAGAGACTTCGCCGGATGCCCTCGTTCCCATTCCGGCGGATGCCGAGTGGCGCGCGCCGGACCTCTATCCCGACATGGACACCCTCTTCGATTATTTCACTGAACAGCCTGTATTGGTCCTGGATCAGCCGGCTGCGTTGACAGGGGCCTGCGCGGACCTTTGGAGCAAGATCGACGACGGCTATCTCCGCCACGCCGATCGGGAGACCAGCGCCCCCTTCCCGTCACCGGAGCGGTTGTTTCTCTCCTGGCCGGAACTCATGGATCGCACGAACGGCTGGCCCACGCTCGCCCTCGAGCCGCTCACCGCAAGCGATGCGTCCTGGAATCCGGTCCAGACCTTTCCCGCTCAGATCCCGGCCAGCGCTGGTCTCGGGGCTCGTGGGATGCCCTTCAGTCAGACCCTGGCCATCATGGATCGCTTGCGAGAAGAGTGCCGCGTGGTGCTCGTCGCAAGAAGTCGCGGTCAAGTGGATCGCTTGCTGGCGCTCTTACGCGAACACGATGTGCCGGCGATGGAATGGACAGTGGGGGCCTGGACCGCTTCCGGTAAAACCAAAGCGCCGTTTTACGTCTTGCGCGGCGATTTATCTGCTGGACTCCTCGCACCGGACTTGCGCTTGGTCGTTCTGACGGAAGAAGAACTGTTTGCCAAAGGCGCTCGCCACAAGCCGCAAGCCAAGAGTAAAGCCGCGACCTTCCTCTCCTCGTTGGAAGATCTCAACGTGGGCGACTATGTCGTCCATGTCCAACATGGCATCGCCAAATATCAAGGCCTCAAACGCCTCTCGGTGCAAGACTTCGACAGCGATTATTTGATCCTGGAATTCGCCGGCGGCGACACGCTGTACGTCCCGCTGGAGAGGCTCAACCATGTGCAGCGGTATAGCGGAGCGGAAGGCCATGCGCCGCGCCTTGAACGTTTGGGCGGCACTAGTTGGGCCAAAACGACCGCGCGTGTGAAGCAAGACATCGAGGAGATGGCCCACGAGTTGGTTGACCTCTATGCCAACCGTGAACTTGTGACGCGCCATGCCTATGGGTTCGACAGCACGATGTACCACGAGTTCGAGGCTGCGTTTGAGTACGAAGAAACGGCGGATCAACTCAAAGCGATCGAAGACATTACGCACGACATGGGGTCCAGAAAACCGATGGACCGCCTGGTCTGTGGCGACGTCGGGTACGGAAAAACGGAAGTGGCCATGCGAGCAGCCTTCAAGGCCGTAGAAGATAATCGCCAGGTGGCGGTACTCGTCCCCACAACCCTGTTGGCTCACCAACATTACGACAACTTCTCAGAACGGTTCGCGCCGTTTCCGGCTCGCGTGTCCTTGCTCTCCCGATTCCAATCACCGAAGGAGGCCAAAGCCATTCTCAAAGACGTGGCAGCCGGAAACATCGACGTGGTGATCGGAACGCACCGGCTCCTCCAGAAGGATGTGGTGTTCCGCAATCTGGGCCTGGTGGTCATTGACGAAGAACAGTGGTTCGGTGTCAAACACAAGGAGCGATTGAAGCAACTCCGGACTCAAGTCGACGTCTTGACACTTACGGCCACCCCGATTCCTCGCACCTTGCAGATGGCCATGGCGAGCGTGCGTGATCTCTCGATCATCGAGACCCCTCCGGCGGGCCGCTTGTCCATTCGCACGCAGGTCGTCCGATCGAGTGACACGCTCATCCGAGAGGCGATGTTGCGCGAACTGGGGCGGGGCGGGCAGGTCTACTTCGTCCATAACCGGGTCGAAACGATGGAGAAGACGGGAGCTTGGCTCCAACAACTGGTGCCCGACGCGCGCATCGTGATGGCCCATGGGCAGATGAACGCCAAACCACTCGAAGCCGTGATGTTGAAGTTCTTTCGCCGAGAAGCGGATGTGTTGATCGCATCGGCCATTATCCAATCGGGCATCGACGTGCCCCATGCCAACACGATCTTCGTCAATCGTGCTGACATGTTCGGCCTCGCACAGCTGTACCAATTGCGCGGGCGAGTGGGACGAAGCGGTGACCAAGCCTACGCCTACTTCCTGGTCCCCGATGAGGGACGGTTAAGCGAAGACGCCCAGAAGCGCCTCACCGCCATTCAGCAATTTACCGAACTGGGCGCCGGCTTCCGCATCGCCGCGGCGGATATGGAAATCCGTGGCGCCGGCAACCTTCTCGGAAAACAACAATCTGGACATATCGCTGCCATCGGACTCGATCTGTACATGCAGATGGTGGAGCAGGCAGTCCAGCGCCTCAAAGGCCAGGTTGTGGAAGAAGAGCCGGACCCCGTCCTCCGGCTCAACGTCTCCGCCTTTATTCCGGATGACTACGTCGCCGATCCCCACCAGCGCCTCTCGTGCTACAAACGACTTGCCTCCTGCACCCAAGTCGGAGATCTCGCCTTACTCCATGGCGAAATACAGGATCGGTATGGGCTGGCCCCGGACTCCGTCGAGCGACTGTTCGAAGTCATGCAGGTGCGGCTCCAGGCCAAGGCCTTGCGCCTGAGCACGATCGAACTCAAGACCCACTCCGTCGTCGTCACGCTCGATGCCAAGAGCCGGGTCTCAAGCCAAGCGATTCACCAGATGATGGACCGGTACAAGAAGCGGATATGCTTCCTGTCTCCGCTCTCGTTCGAGCTCCAGATGCCGCATCAGGACTGGCCTTCCATCTTTCGAGAACTCACCGCAACCTTGCAAAGCCTGGGAGGCTGTGATACCAACACCACGAGGTCCCCGCAATCATCTCGCTAACAAGGTCTCAGGCGCCTATGACTCGATCATCGAACGGGTCCGTGAACGTCGTCGCTGTACGCCTCGTCACTCTGCTCGCCGGCGCCATCGGTGGCACCTTCCTATTACTCACTGGCTGCACGCCACCGCCCGAGGAAGGTGTGCTGGCCCTCGTCAACGGCCGACAGATCACGCAGACCGAATTCGAAACCCGCTGGGGAGAACTGGCCGAGGCCACCAGGGCTCGGTACCAGAAAGAAGGGGGGAAACGCCTCTTCCTCGACGAACTCATCACCCGAGAACTGCTCATGCAGGAAGCGCGCAAGCTAGGACTCGACCAGAACGATGCCATCCGAGATCGAGCGCAACGCTACCGGGAACAACTGATCCTCGACGAACTCCTCAAGGATCGGATCAAAGCCAAGGTCGAACTCTCGAAGGAGGAATTGGACGCCTTCTACGAGCAGCATGCCAACGAACTCTTAACACCATTGAAAGTGAATGTGTCGCAGATGCTGCTGCCCAATATTTCTGCCGCGAAGGATCTCGAAAAGCAGGTCAACCAAGGGGGGGACTTCGCCAAATTTGCGCAGCGCTATTCCGTCGACTTCAAAACGAAAGCGAAAGGAGGCGATCTCGGCCCCTATCGCAAGGGGTTGGTCATCCCCGAAGTCGACGCAGTCATTCATACCCTCAAGCCCGGGATGGTCAGTGCGCCGATCAAGACGGACGCCGGCTATTACCTCGTCATGATTTCGGCGCTCGACAAGGAAATTATTCAGGCGGACGTGGCCGTTCGGGAACGCCTCCGACAGGAACTGCTCAACGAGAAGCGCCGAAAACGTTTTGACGGCGTGATCGCCGACATCCGTGCGAAGGCGATCATCCGCCTCGCCGACGCCTCCCGCTATGTCGCCGACGACGTCGGCAGACGCTGAATCGTCGCGGATCGAAATTGCCCCCACTCAGGCTCCTCAAGTCCCTCGCAATTCGTGTACAATCCATCGAACCCTCGCCGACCGGCCGATCCCACAGGCGCGTGGCGAGTCCTATATCCATGATCACGATCCGTCCGTTCATCACGATGGTACCAGCCTGGTTGAGACACACGGTCTTCTTCGCGCTCGGGCTGATCGCACAGGCGTCCCTTCTTTCAGCCGCGCAGGTGGAAGATGGGATCATCGCGATCGTCAACTCGGACCTCATCATGCTGTCCGAGATGAAACGGGAACTCGCCCCGGAGCGGGAGCGGATTCAGAAAGAGTATCGCGGCGATGCCCTCGCGCGTCGGCTCAAGACGGCGGAGTACATGGCGCTGACCTCGATGATTGAGCGCAAGTTACAACTCCAGGAAGCCAAGGTACGAGGCATCGCGGTCACCGATCAGGAAGTCCGGCAAGCGGTTCAGCAGATGAAGCAACAGGGGCGAACGATCGACGAGACGAACCCGGCAGACATGAAAAACGTCCGAGAACAGCTGACGCTGCTCAGGATCGTCGACCGCGAGGTGCGGAGTGGGGTGATGGTCGCAGACTCCGACATGAAACGGTACTTCCAGGAACACCGCGATCGGTTTGCGCTCTCGGAGGAATACACGCTCAGCGAGATTTTCATTCAGCCCCGCTCACCGGACGATACGGCCGACGCGAAGGGAAAAGTTCGTGAGGTGATGGCGCAGCTCAAGCAGGGGGAGTCCTTCGAGGATTTGGCGCTGCGCTTTTCAGACGGCCCGAGCGCCTCGCACGGAGGGCGCCTGGGCTTGGTGCGGCAGGGAGAGCTCTTGCCGGAGATAGAGCGCACCATCGCAAACCTGGTGCCCGGCGGCATCTCGGATATGATCGAGACCTCAGAGGGCTTTCACATCGTCCGCCTGGAGGACAAGAAACCCAAACAGTTCCGCCCGTATGAGCAAGTCCGCACTGAAATCCAGGGACTCGTCTTTCAGCAGAAAAGCGAAGATGTCTTCCAAGCGTGGCTGGCGGACCTCAAGAACAAGGCCTACATCGAAATCAAGTTCGAATCCGCTCTTTCAGGGCCGCCCACAACCGCTCCCGCCCCTCGCCCGTTACCGACGAGTAAGGAATAACTTCGTCGCCCTCGACCAATCCCAACCCTTCCTGCAGCCGACGAAGCGCACCGACGCGCTCGCTCATTTTTAACTTGTCCACTTTCGTCGCCACCACGATGGGAGGTCGTCCGACGGACAGAAGCCATGCGATCGTCTCCCTGTCCTGTTCGCTCAGCACCCGGCTTTCCACCAACACCACCACCGCGCGCAGCTGTTCACTGCCGTCGAGATACTGCTCGATCAATGGGGCCCACTGAGCCCGCAGCGCTTTTGACACCTTCGCATATCCATACCCGGGCAAATCCACCACCACGAAGCGCGCCAACCCAGGATCGTCGCTGGTGATCCGAAAGAGGTTGACCAAGCGGGTCTTTCCCGGCGTGCGGCTCACCTTGGCCAGCCCCTTGCGCTGCAAGAGGGAGTTGATGAGAGAGGACTTTCCAACGTTCGACCGCCCGATGAAGGCGACTTCCGGGAGTTCGCTTTTCAGAAACTGTTCTGGCCCCGCACAACTTCTGATAAACTCTGCCGTAAGGATTCTCATGCTATATCCAGCCATTCACCTATCACACACCAAGGCAGTGACACAGACACTCATCGTCTCTGTGATACGCAGCCTCTAATGCGGAAGTCAACCGCGCAATCCCGGTCCCGCGTGAAAGCCTTCCTGATCATCGGCCTCTGCCTCCCGATCGGGGCGGTTCTCCTCCTCTGGTTACTCGAGATGCCCGACGTCTCGGTCTTACGCGCGACCAATCCAACCGTGACGGCCCTGATGGAAGCGCGACAGACTCAGGCTGAGGCACAAGGCCACACCATCGGACGCCATTGGATGTGGGTACCGCTCTCACGTATCTCCCCCTACCTCCACCAGGCGGTCGTGGCGGGGGAAGATGCGTCGTTCTTCACCCACGAAGGATTCGACTGGGAAGGGATCAAGGACGCGGCTCTGTATAACCTCGAAGCGGGCAAACTCAAGCGTGGGGGGAGCACCATTACTCAGCAGCTGGCCAAAAACCTCTACCTGTCATCCGAACGGTCCCTGCTTCGAAAGGCGCGGGAAGCTCTGATTACGCGCTCCCTCGAACATCATCTCACGAAGGAGCGTATTCTCGAGCTGTATCTCAACGTCGCCGAGTGGGGAGAGGGCGTTTATGGGGCTGAAGCCGCGGCCCGTCATCACTTCAAGAAGTCCTCGCGCGACCTGACGGTCGACGAGGCAGCGTGGCTGGCGGCCATCTTGCCGTCGCCACGTCGATACGATCCAATGCGAAAAACGACCGCCCTGGCTCGTCGCCACGACCGTATCCTCAAACGGATTACTCGGGGATCTCCCCAGATCTCAGCCCGAGCTAGAACCAGAACCTAAAGTCAGAGCCAGACTCAGAACCAGAGTTAGTAACCAGAGCCTAGAACCAGACCAGACATTCGGCAGAGCCCCCAGTTCAGGAGCAGGCGGGAGGCTACAACGAGTCGCCGACCTCACGATAGTCTCGTTCGCCGAAGATCGCCGACTCATGTGTGATAGTGTTTGAACTCGAGGAGGTTCCCGGAGGGATCTTCGAGAAAGAACGTGTGGTGCTCGATGCTGGTGCCGGGGAACCGGACGCGGGGCTGTTGATAGAAGGGCAGTCTTTTCGCCTGGGCCTGCTCCAAGAACTGTTGCCACGAGTCTTTCGACAAGAATACCAGGCCGAAATGGTGGGGATAAATGCCTTGTTGCGATGGCAGGGGTTCCGTAGTCAGATGCGCCACGAGTTGATGCCCCGCGAGTCCGAACGTGACGGCGTGGCTCGACTCCCGACCCAACGTACAACCAAGTCCATCGACATAGAAACGTTTCGCCGCCGCCACATCCTGCGTGGGAAAAGCCAGGTGAAAGAGCGCGTCCTTCATGGAAATTGTCCTCGAACGGTCGGCTGGCCGGTCCCATTCCACCAACCGGCAGCCATGTGGGGTGTCACATGCCTGATGGCAAATCGCCCGTCCGGCGAGAGGACTAAGGCTCCAGCCGATCCATGAATCCGAGACACGAGCATGCCCAACACCTGTCGAGCGGCGACCGCAGGACTCTTCCCCATACCTAGACGATCGCAGATACTCTTGGCGATTACAAGGCGGATGATGCCTTCACCGATGCCTGTCATCGACACAGCACCACTTTGATTGTCCGCGTATGACTCCACAGCCGATAAGCGAGCTGTCGCCAACCCTCCCTGGCAACATCGAATCGATGCCTCCGGTTGAGACTCCTGCCGCCACCGTCCCGGACCGATCCAAGGCAACAGCGCCGACGGTCCCGTGCCGTTCTGTTCGTTGAATGTCTCTGTTTCATGAGAATCCGGTCGTAGGAGAGGCGGCGAGGCACGCCAGTGGGACAATGCCGATCAAGTTTGAAATGCTGCGCAAATCTGCCGGCGAACGGACCGACTAACAGAACATGGCCCGTCTTTTCCATGACCAGGCGGGCCGCCGTAATCGGGTGCGCGATCCCTTCGATCGAGGCGACGGCTCCGGCTTCGAGGTGGGCCCCTTCCATTATTGCAGCGTCCATCCGCTGGACCCTATCCAGCTGATGATTCGCGCCCCGTCCTGCGTTGAACAATCCCGATTGTTCCAGGAGACTGATCGTACATTCGACAGCGGCGAGGGCAGGACCTCCTTGCGCCAGGATGCCGTAGCCGGCGGCGATCGCATCGGCCAAACAGGCGGCCTGCCTCGGCATCAAACGCCGGGAACCGGCGCCTCCGTGAGCAAGAATGAGAGGACGGGGGCTGGTCAATTGAGGAGAAGATTCCGAGCCTGACGGTACGCCGGATCTTTCATGCGATCCAGATCGGATCGCACGAACCCCAGCCCGGTGACGCAGAGCTCGAAGTTGTCGGAAAGTTTTCGGAATAGAGGAAGTTCATCTTTCGACGGGCCGTCAGCCATTCGCGCCACAATCCCGTAGGAGCGCTTTCCCGTTTTCATATAGTCCACGAGGAAGTCCTTGTGGTAGACCAATCCGGCCGTCTTGAGGCGGCGCAGATATTCTGGAAACAGTCCCGCCATAAAGAGTGTGAAATCGCCGATGTGCTGATGCACGTCTCGTTCACGATCCATGGACTGAGCCTGGAGCAACACTTCCGACTCAAACAAGAGGTCCACCACCGTATCGACCGGTTTGTCCTGCTGATTTTTTATTTTATATAGTTGGTCTGTGTGGGTAAAGTCGACGAGCAGGTTGGAGACGTAGCTGGTGACGTTGAGGTCGGGCCACCCGAGATGTTCCGTGAAACTTTTCTCGGTCAGGGCGCCGAACAGCTGACGGAGCGGATGCCGTGGCGGAACTTGCGTTCCCATATCCACCTCTCACACATTCCGAACACGTATAAACTCAGTATAGCAGACGATGGTCGATATGCCGATATTGTCCCCCACGAACCTACTTTCGGCCTTCACGAGACGGACTTGAGTACAGATCGGAACTAGCTCGCGCCGCGGCTATCGAGCACAAAGGTCACCCGCTGAATCACGGCCTTCATGGGTTAGGATCGTCCCGGTCGCAGGTCCGTCAGGGTTCCTTCGAGAGTGAGCAGTTTTCGTTTCGTGGGCAAGCCGCCTGAGAATCCGCCGAGCGACGTATCTTGCGCCACAATTCGATGGCAAGGAATCACGATCGGCATCGGATTCGCCCCCACGGCATTGCCGACGGCACGGGCATACTGTCTGCCTCCAACACGGACAGCCACCCATTGATAGGATCGAAGCCGACCGTAGGAGACACGTCGAAGGGTCCGCCAGACCTTCTGCTGAAAACTCGTACCTCGAGAGAGATCCAGCGACAGATCGAAGGACCTGCGCGTCCCGGCCAGATAGTCGGTCAGTTGTGCCCGCGCCTCTTGCAATCGTGAAGAGACCTGGGCGTCCAGCAGCGCGGTTGAGGCCGCTTGCAACTCGGACAGCACGGCCTGGCGCGACGCCTTCGGCAACACCACCGCGTCGATCCCTTTCGTCGTTTCGGAAATACCCATCCAGCCCCATGGCGTGTGGAAGACGAAGGCCGTGAAGCGTGAGGCGTCAGGTGGGAAGCGTTTGGGTGAAGATTGTCTCTTGCCCATGGCCTCAGGCTACTCCTCGCTTCAGTTTCCGTCTGACCATCCCCCAGACCAGATCGAGTTCTTCTGACCGCAGCAAGGCGTGGACGCCCAGATAACCGCTCACGCTCAATCCGATGGCCACGCAGAGCATGACCGATTTCGCCGTCCATTCACCGGGATGCGTCCAGACCTGCGCCGCTGCCACCCAGGCACAGACCACAACCAACGGCACAGATGCGAGCAGCACACGCAGCGACGATCGTCCCACAGAGCCCCATTCCACGCCGCCCAACCGACGGTGCAGCACTGCGACCAAGATGCCTCCATTGACCATCGCCGCCAGGGCTGTGGCCAGGGCCAAGCCGGCCGCGCCGAGAGACGACATCAGCAGGAAAGAGAAGACGAGGTTGGCTGCGACGGCGATCGCCGCAGAGATGGCCGGCGTTCGCGTGTCTTGCAGCGAATAGAAGGCCGAGACAATGATGCGGACGCCTCCGAAGGCCCAGAGGCCGACGGAATAGCAGAGCACCGCCAGTGCGGTCTCTGCCGTATCGTGCGCCGTAAAGGTCCCGTGCTCGAAGAACAGATGGACAATCGGCTGACGCAAGAGGATCAGGCCCAGCATCGCCGGTAGGATGATAAAGAGGATCATGCGAAGGCCGAATCCTAATGTCGTCCGCAATTCATCCAGCGCCCCGCGCGCGGCCTGCGCCGAGAGTGTCGGTAAAATGGCCGTGGCCAACGCCACGCCAAAAATCCCGAGCGGAAACTGAATCAACCGCATGCCGTAGAAGAGATAGGTCGGCCCGCCCGCAAAGAAGGAGGCGAGGATCGTGCTCACGGTAATGTTGATCTGCGTCACGGATAGACCGAGGAGCGACGGCACCATCAGTGCGCCGATCCGCCGCACGCCGGGATGGCTGGGCTTGAACCGGAATCCGAACAGCATGCCGCGCAGACTCAAGCCGGGCAATTGCATGGCGAACTGCGCCGCGCCTCCCGCCACGACCCCGATGGCCACACCGAGGATTGGCTCCGCCATCATTGGCGATAAAAAGAGTGCGCAGCCGATGATAAAAATATTAAAGAACACCGGCGAAAACGCCGGCGCCGCGAAGGCGCGCAGGGAATTCAGGATGCCCATCGCCAGCGCGGCCAGGCTGATAAAGATCAGATAGGGGAACATGATCCGCGTGAGCAGCGTGGTCATGCCCAGCTTCGCTGGATCGTCATGAAACCCCGGCGCCAGGAGCCAGACGATTCCAGACGCGAGCGATAATACCCAGGATCGTGATACATATCACGATTGTGAGCAGCGTGGTGAAGACGGCGCTCGCCAGTTCCCAGGCGTCTCGTTTCGACTTGAGCGTCTGATATTCCGTGAAGACCGGAATAAAGGCGGAAGACATCGACCCTTCCGCAAATAACTCACGAAGCAAGTTGGGGACACGATAGGCCACGAAGAAGGCATCTGCCGCAGGCGTCGCGCCAAAAATCCTCGCCAACACCATGTCGCGGACGAAGCCGAGAATCCGGCTGGAGAAGGTGGCCACGCCGATCAAGCCGGCCGCTTTGACCACCGAGCGAGTCTCATCTTGCGCATTCGCTGGAGCTGGGGATACCACGGTAGGATCGGACATGAATCGGGATTCTAGCGGAACAACGCCGGGCAGTCTATCAAGCCGACGATTATGGCTCCTGAATCAATTCGTCCGGTAATTCGTTCGGGTTGTCACCCGGACGACCAGGACAGATGTCGGCAAGCAGCAGGCCGCATCGTTCGATTCCCTGGCAGAGCCCGCCGACGATATCGCCACACTGTAATCGATCGACAGCAGCCTGGACCACCTGCGCCCAATGGTCACGTGAGGCCAGGCCATCCAGCGATCGATCCGGCAACACGTAGATCTGTCGTTCCAGAATCGACAGCATGATGAGCACGCCCGTGCGCTCCCGCGTGTGCGACACGGCATGTTGAGAAAACGCGTGTTCGGCTCTGAGTTTTACTTTGTGCCGCATCCGCTCTACGGAGGCGCAGAGACGAATGACCGGCCACAGGGTCCCGAGCCACACGCCACATCCGTAAGCCACCAGCGTCGAAAGCAGGAGCCAGGCCGCGTTCGAAGCATGCCAACCCCACGGAAGCCAGTGCGATTCAATCGTGAGCAGAATGGTGAGCACCAAGAGCGCGAGTGCGAGACCGACCCAATGCCGGACCTCGCGATACAGCCCCGAGCGCGCCACGATCAGCGGAACGACTTCTGCTTTCGTCCGCCGCTCCGCCTCCTGTACGGCCAGCCGGATCCGCTCTCGTTCTTCAGCGGTCAACTCCAGCCTGTTACCAATTTCCACTGGCGCCTCCTCCTCCGAAATCGCCCCCGCCGCCGCTGAAACCACCCCCTCCACTGCCGAACGAGCCGCCGCCCCATCCGCCACTGCGACTGCTATACCAAACCCAGTCGTCCCCGCCATGCCGTCCGCGACCTCTCCCGCCGGCACCGGTCGCACTGATCAACGTGAGCAGCAAGAGGGTGACGCCACCGGTAATCAGGGCAGGCACCAGCCATGGCGCGAGCAATACAGAGAGTCCTGTGCCGGCGACTGGACCGAGGAGGCGATGGACGCTCATGAGGCCCAACCCGACGATTAATCCAACAATCACCGCCACCACGACCTGTCCCATGGCATCGTTGTCCAGCCCGGGAGCTGTCTTGTCGGAGGCCCGATAGGTTCCCTCAATCGTCTTCAGAATCGCGTCGACCCCGGCGGCTACCCCGCCCGGTGCATCACCGGCACGAAACCGCGGGACGATCTCATTTCTGATAATCTGCGCCGATCGTGCATCGGTCAATGCGCCTTCCAATCCATAGCCGACTTCAATGCGAATCTTGCGTTCCTTGATGGCCACCAAGAGCAGGACTCCGTTGTCGGTTCCTTTCTGACCCAGCTTCCATGTCGTCGCGACACGATGGGAGAAGGATTCGAGCGGTTCCTCTTCGAGGGACGGGAGCACGAGCACCGTGACTT
Organism: Nitrospirota bacterium; assembly: GCA_963775905.1. Classification (GTDB taxonomy): domain Bacteria; phylum Nitrospirota; class Nitrospiria; order Nitrospirales; family Nitrospiraceae; genus Palsa-1315. Next base: position 269,185 of record CAVZKI010000015.1, read on the forward strand.
GGTTGCTGGTGGTCTCTTCGTGCGCCTTGAGTCGCGCGGTGAGTGATTCGACCGTGTTGGGCGGCAGTACGTGGGCGAGATCGATGACGCGCCCTGTGAGTGGCGGCACGTCGAGCGCAAAGACAAGTGAGGCCAAGGTTAAGGCTGAGGATAAGACGAGGAAGAACACTGCCTTCCAGCTTCTCTGGCTCAACCTCAACCTTGCCCTACCTCCTAGAATTTCACCTCTGGCGGCTTCGCCACAGCCTTTTCATCTGCCACGGTAAAGTTCGGCTTCTCTTCCATATGGAGGAGGAACTTGGCCGTCAGGTTCGTGGGGAAATAGCGGACACCTTTGTTGTACTCCGCCACTTTCTCGATGTAGCGCTTACGCGCGACGGCAATGCGATTCTCTGTTCCTTCGAGTTGACTTTGGAGATCACGGAAGTTCTGGTCGGCTTTCAGATTAGGGTAATTCTCTGCAATAGCGATGAGGCGGCCCAACGCCGACGTCAATCCGGCTTGTGCTTTCTGGAATTGTTCGAACGCCGCTGGGTCTTTTAACGTCTCGGGCGTCACTTGAATCCCGGTGGCTTTGGCACGCGCCTGCACCACCCCTTCGAGCGTATCCTTCTCATGCGCGGCATAGCCTTTGACGGTGGCAACCAGGTTCGGGATCAGATCAGCCCGCCGCTGGTACTGATTGACCACTTCGCTCCAGGCGGCCTTGGTGTCTTCATCTAATCCCTGGAGATCGTTGTAGCCGCACCCTGAGAGTCCTACGATCAGAACCGTGATGGCGATGGTGGCAAATACCGAAATGCGACGGCTCATGGCTATCCTCCTTCTCGCCCGCGCCGGTCTATAGCGCAGGGGGTCGCTCATGCTATCATGAGGAAAACCATTATGATACGGAGGCAAGGCCGTCCGATGTCGCTTGAATCCTCTTCACATTTGCCCGGCGGGTTTCAGATCAAGCACCGTACCCTCGGCATCTACCAGGGGAGTGCAATTGAGCTGGCATTTTGGTATCCCTCATCTGGGATGCCGGAATATGGGCTGTGCCGGTTCGCCACGAAGGAGAAGGCTGAATCGTATCGTACGTACCTCTGTTCCCCTGCCTGCCCGGAGCCGCTCAATGAGCACGACCTCACCATTGAACCCTATGATCTCGCCGCACACCAGGAACTGGTCAACAACCATCCGCTTCCCTCTGCCTGGGAAACTCCGATCTAGCAGGATGCTGAAAAAGTCCGCCAGCATCGTTCTCGCATCGTTCAGACCCTCAACGTACCCCAGAGGGTACGCCTTCGGGTCTTCACTCGCTGCGGCCTTGCTGGACAGCCTTTTTGAGCATCCTGCGGGAGGCGTCTTTCCTATCAAGTGTTACAGGATGCGAAGGCTGGCCATAAGTTCTAGAGCCTGCAATCGCGTCGAACCCTATTCTGTTGACGATGGTATGGCGAGGCAAGGGATTCGCCGGCCTGCTTAAGCGGCGACACCGGGGTTGAGCGAGGATTTGTCCGGCTGATCTGGTGTCCGGGTCTGGACAAAGGCAAGCAGGCGCTTGTTCTCTTGTGCGGCTCGAAGGAACTTGAAGGCGATGCCGCGAGCGCTCACGGAACGGACCATCGCGGCCACTTCAAGAGGGAGTTCACCTTCACTAATCGACAATTGCAGATAGAAGATGTCGTTCGTATGGACCTGGGTCTCGCTCTTGATGATACAGCCGCCCATCGAGAGATCGAGCACCGTTCCCTCACCACGGACCTTGCCCCCGGAGAACGAGAGATAGAGTCGCACGGGAATCCGGAGGTGTTCGCGGCGATCGATCGGATGCGTGGAATGGTCCAGCCAAAGATGAGACGCTAGAAAACGGTGACTGCACGATGGACAACGGAATGGCGCCACGAAGAGGAAAGAGGCGAGGTGCTCGCGTGCCGATTGCGGGTGACACCGCAAGAGGCCTTCCTTCTGGCACCGTGGACAGCTCAGGATACGCCCCATATCATCTGTTCCCTCTAGCCCGCATGATTCATGACGCTTCTGCTGCAAGCGAGGATTCGCGGCTGTGACGGACAGTCTCGCCGTTCAGCCCTTCGACATACTGCACGAACATGCCTCAGGGCTTCACGTCTCCGAGTGCCCGTCTCGCGTCGCGTCTGCAGACTTTCGCAACGAATCTTCATGAATCCTGCGGGCTAGGAGCCCGTCTACAGTGACCTTTCTACTCAAGATTCCTTTACCGGGAAGCCTGCGGGCTCGACACCCGTGGAGTGATCTGCCTGACTTGCGGCTCAACCTGATCGGGAGCGTTCGCCCCGGCAATAATCGGATCAAGAGCCATGACGCAATTTCGCCCAGCTTCCTTGGCGGCAAAGAGAGCCTTGTCCGCTTGATCGATCAGCTCCAGAGGCGTCCGCGCTCCAAACGCCGTAGATGAAATGCCGCAACTCATTGTGATCACCACGCGGGATGCCATTCGCATCCTGACCCCAGCCTCTGTTTCGACACGAATCCGAAGACGTTCCGCCAGATTAGCGGCTTCAGCCAGCGTGGTGCGCGGAAACAGTAAACAGAATTCTTCCCCCCCGTAGCGGCCGATGATGTCCATCAACCGTAGCCCGGTGCTCAGGCAGTTGGATACCGCTTGGATGGCTTGATCCCCTACCCCATGTCCAAATTGGTCGTTAATGCGTTTAAATTTGTCGATGTCCACCATTAGGCAGCTCAGTTCGATGTCATGTTTGCGGCTCTCAGCCAACGCCGTCTCAAATTGCGCGTAAAAGGCGCGACGGTTGAGGCAGCCGGTGAGTGAATCTCGAGACGCGAGACGCCCCAGTTCGTCGTTTTGTCGTAAAATTACCGCTTGAGCCTCCTCAAGATCCGCCACGGTTCGTACCAATGCCGCATTGGATTGTGTCAATTGCTCGTTCGCGCACTGGAGTTCTGCCATACGTTGGTCGACCTGCTTGTTCAATTCATCCAGTTGTCCTGCCACCTCATGTGCAAGATCCCATTTTCGACAGAGTGCGGTGGCAAGCTGCAACACCTCAATGCCGTTAAACGGTTTGTGGAGGATCACCAACTTGTCGGTCCGGCCGACACGTTCTTTGATTTCGTCCCACGGGTGGTCGGCGAATGCCGTACAGATGACCACCTGAAGCGCTGCGTCCGCTTCCCAGAGGTGTTCGATGGTTTCCAGGCCGTCCCATCCGGGCGGCATCCTCATATCAACAAACACCACCGCATAGGGTCGGCCTTCATTCCGTGCCTGCTGCACCAAGGTGAGAGCGGCTTGCCCCTGATCGGCGCAGTCCAGTTCGAACCGTTCGATCTCCAGCGAACGCGGCTGATCGCCGAACAACGCCGCCCGCGCTTGATCGAAACCCTCCTCCCCGGCTTTCGCTTGAAGGATTTTGCGAAAGTCCTCGTGGATGGACGTGTTGTCGTCGATCACCAAGACCCGAAGGTTTTGATTATTGGCATCCCTGGTCATTCTTTTCTTTCTGCCCGCGCCGATGGGATAGCCGTCGTCATTGACGACCGCCCGCCCGAGTTTCTTGTCTCCGGCCAGCCATGAACCCGTGCATGTCGTTGAGGAGGGCCAGGAGATCCTGCGCGCATTTCTGTATGGTCGTCGCATGCTCTCGCTGCCCGGAACTGAGTGGGCTCTCGAACAACAGATTCACCTTGCCAACCAGTTCATTGATGGGCGTGAGGATTTCATGGCTCATGATCGCCAGAAACTCTTCTTTCTGACGGAACGCTGCCGCGGCATCGTCCTGAGGCTGATCCTTCACAGTCTCCGCGATTGTCTGGGCGATGTTTGCTTGAAGGCGGTCGTTGGCTTCGTGCAATTCGGCAGTTCGCTGGCTCACGCAGGACGCCAGGCATTCAACCTGCAGATTGAGCGAATGTGTCAGGTTCCATTTCTTCGTGAGAGAATTTGCCAGTTGGACAACTTCGATGCTGTTGAAGGGTTTCAGCAGGATGAGCAGCTTATCGGTGTTCCCGATTTTGCGGCTTACGTCTTCCCATGGATGATCGGCATAGGCCGTACAGATCACGATCTCGAGGTCAGGCGCGACATGCCACAGATGCTCGATCGTTTCGAGGCCGTCCCATCCCGGCGGCATACGCATGTCCACGAAGGCCATTGCGTAGGGGCGGCCCTCTCGCTGAGCACTCTGGACCAGACCGACCCCCTCTTGCCCCTGATGCGCGAACTCGAGCTCGTAGCGCTCCTGTGGCGGGAGACTCGGTGTCTCTCCGAACAAGGCCACCCGCGCCTGATCAAGCGAGTCAGTATCTTTCGGCGGCATCAGGATCTTGCGAAAGTCCTCTTGGATGGACGCGTTGTCGTCGATCACCAGAATGCGTCGATTGTCAGTCGTCTTGTCATTCGTCATGCAGCAGCATCCGCCAAGTTCAATGGGAGATCAAGCTTGAAGGTGGCGCCGCGCCCTTCTCCCTCACTCTGGGCTTGTAAGGTTCCGCCAAGATTCTTGGCGGAGATTGCGGCACTGTGAAGACCAAGGCCATGTCCGGCCTTTCTCGTCGTAAAACCCTGAGCAAACAAGCGTGGGAGGTTTTCAGCTTTAATGCCGCCACCGGTATCGGTCACCTCAAATCGCACGGATCTTCTGCGGTCGGGAGGCAACCCGATTCGGACCGTGAGGCAATGAGCGTTCCCCGGATATTCGACCATGGCGTTCTTGGCATTGGTGATCACATTCACCAGAATCTGGAGGACACGATGTCGATCCGTCATGATTGTCGGAACATGGGCATACTCCCGCACGACTCGGATACTGTACTTCTCCGGCTCGGGCATCCCCAACAGCAAGGCTTGCTCCATCAGGTCCTCGGCCTCCGTCGCCTCACGAACCTCCCCCGCGCGGGCGATATCCTGCTGCGCCACGACCACTTGCTTGATATGGTCGATTTTTTTCACGAGGGAGTCGATTTCGCCCTGGATGGTCTGGTGACTCCCGCTCAGGGACTCGGCAACCATGCCCAGATACGAGGGAATCTGCTTGCCCTTCGCATCTTGTGTCAAAAATGCCTGTAAATTGTCCTGATGCTCATGAAACATCGAAGCAATTCGGCAGACATCCCCCACCATCGGCTTCTTGAGGGTCTTCAGCAAAATATCAGTCGACACGTTAATGCTAGTGAGTACATTCCCGACGTTGTGCAGCACGCTCGACGCCACATCCGCCATACCGGCTTGGCGCGACGCCTGCACGAGCTGCTGATGCAGTTCTTCTCTCTCTGCCTGAGCCTTTCTCCGCTCGCTCATCTCGACCTGGAGACTCGTATTCGTCATTTCGAGTTCCTGGTTCTTTTCCAGAATTTGGAAGCGGGACGAATCCAACTCGCTGTTCGCCTCCCGGAGGGAAGAATTCGCTCGGTCGAGTTCGGTAATATCGTGGAAGGAGACCAGGGCCCCTCTCACCGTGGACGAGTCGTCCATAATCGGCACGGTATTAACAATGAACTTTCGTGATTCACCATCAGGAAGGCTCAGGAGAAGGGGCGTGCCGTCTTTGGGCTGCTTGTCCATGATCGCCTCTGTCCAGGGATGCACCAACACCTTGGCAGATGACGCGGGTGACTTCCACGATAGGGTGCCGAGGTCGGATCCGATCAACGACGTCATTGGCTTTCCCACAGAATGGCAGAAGGCATCGTTCACCAAGACGATAAAATCCCGCGTATCGATCATGACCACGCCTTGCGTGAGCGCGTCGAGTGCGGCTTTCACGCGAGTGGGAATAATGCCGGAGGGATCGAGCTGACGGAGTGTGCGTTTCATGAAAAGGAGGTAGCCGACGAATCCCGCGACACTGACAAATGCCAGGAAGCGCATCCACGGATCCGCGAGCAACCATTGAAGACCGGATACGTTCACTTGGCGAAATGCAACCTGTAGCACGCCCCACCGTTCGTCGCCGGAAAAAATCGGGACTTGGAGAAACTCGAGGGTGGATTCTTCACCGGGCGGCTGGACCCACACTTGCGCATGGTCACCAATCTGTGCGACGACCGTCCCGCTTTTCTGGAGGAGCGCCAGCGACAAGATATCAGGAATCCGCTTGGCTAACGTCTCCATCGCAAATTTCACCGTCTCGATCTGGTCACGCTCCGCAAGCGCCGAGTACTGAACCGCTAACGACTCTGCCAAATCACGACGATATTCAAAGACTTGGCGATCGCGGTTTGGCACCAAATCGAAGAGCCAATCGCCCGCCATCATCACGCTGAGCGTAAGGCTGACCAGTCCACAACTTACCCACACTAACGGCGTCACTCGCATTATGACTTCGGTCTCCTCACGCGGCCCGTCTCTTGCCGCTTGGCGGCTTGGCCGACGATTTCAACACCCGATCCAGACCGCGGAACTGCTTGCTCTCCTGTGCACCTTCCTCGCGCGCCTTGCGAGTAGAGTGGCGCGCGCGTCCGTGGAGGCATGACGGTGCCCTCGCGCCCTGGCTTCATCGCCGCTTTTTTCTTCTGTCTACGTAGGATTCTCATGGCATAGGCAGGGAATCCATACGTTATTTCTTCTCCATAAGAATCTAGCAAGGATGATGTCATTTCACCCAGTAGATTCTTCTTTTGAGCAGCCGAGTTACAGCGCTATTGGGAGGGAGGTTCATGAAGGATGCGGAATGCGTCTCAGGCCGACTTTTTCTGGTCTGACCATTTGGAGGGGAAGTCAACAGTGAGGGCTTGAACATACACATATGTCCTAGCCCGCATTATTCATGAACGCTGCTGCTGCAATCGCGGATGTCTGACTCAAGCGAGACGGGCGAGAAAAGCGCGACTGCAAGGACGTGGCTCACACGTCATACGAGTCTCGCTCCTCGCGCTTGTCACGCGCGACTCTGCCAAATTACGACGATATTCAAAGACCTGGCGATCATGGTCTGGCACCAAATCAAAGAGCGAATTGCCCGCCATTATCAGACTGAGCGTAAGACTGACCAGCCCAAAACTTACCCACGCTAGCGGCGTCACTCGCGTTATGACTTCGGTCTCCTCACGTGACCTGTCTTTTTCTGCTTGGCCGGCTTTTCCGACGATTTCAATACTTCATCCAGACCGCGGAACTGCTTGTTCTCCAGTTCATGTTCCTCGCGCGCCTTGCGGTCGCGTTTCCGGCGATCTCCTGTACCCGAGCCCAGCACCGGCAACGGATCGAAGTGGCGCCAGGCCGGCATCGAGACGAGAAAACTTGCCAGTAGGGACCCGCCACGCAGAATCCACGCCACGAATCCCACAGACAAGGCGATCCCGGAGAACGACGCCACCCTCCCAACGAGGTGCGCCTGCTGTTCACGCTCTTGCATCGCTCGCTCGAGATTGTCGGCCAGTCTGGTCAAATGCTCAGCGAGCTTGTGACCCATGGCCAACATCGTCTTGACCGGAAGCGAGAGCGGCTCCAGTGGAAGGGCCGCCGGCTCCTCGGGGACGATTTCCGGTTGCTCCACCCTGGCGAATGTTCGGGCCAACACAGCCATTTTCCTCGCTGGTTCGTCGGTTGCGCCCACGACCCTAATCAGCACTGGTGGTGGAGGCAACACAGGCGGCACAACTCCGCTGGGGGGCAGCCCAGAGGGGCCCGGGATGGGAATGGGGACAGGAACGGGGCCCGGGGGCGGGGGAGGCGGGGGGGGCGGGGGTGCAAATGGCGTAACCGTGATATTAAACGTCGTCGCACCGATCGTGCCTCCAGCACCATCGCTGACCGTAAAGGTGAAACTATCATTCGTGCTAACGGCTCCGCTGTGGACAAAGACTAGTCGACCCGCATTGATGTCCGCTTGCGTGAAGCTCGTGATCGCCACGCCAGGTGCAGTGGTCAGTTCGAGTCGGCCATTCACAGGCGAAGTCGTCACCGTGTAGATCAGTTGAGCCAGCGTGTTGTCCGCGTCCGTCACTTGCAATTCACCTGACGTAATGAGATCGGTCAATCCTTGGACGACCGTCGAGCCCGTATTCACCGTGTTCACCGGCGCATCGTTCACCGGGTTCACCGTGATCGCCACCATATCCACATCGGTGACCGCATTGCCGTCCGTGCTCGTCACCGTCAGCGTGTCCGGCCCGTTGTAGTTGAGTGTGCCTTGATAGCTGAGCGTCCCCAGGGCCGCGTTGATCTGGGCCTGGGTGCCCGAGAGGGTCAGCGTGGCCGTGCCGTTGGCGCCGCTGCTGATCGTCGCCCCGCCCGCCAGGTTCACCGTCACCGTGCCCTGCGTCACCCCCAGCTGCACCGTGCTCAAGTTGCCGTCGACATCGTCGACACTGATGCCGCCGAGCGCAAGCGCCGTATCCTCGTTCACCACCTGCGCCCCCGGCACCGTGTTCACGGGCGCATCGTTCACCGGGTTCACCGTGATCGCCACCATATCCACATCGGTGACCGCATTGCCGTCCGTGCTCGTCACCGTCAGCGTGTCCGGCCCGTTGTAGTTGAGCGTGCCTTGATAGCTGAGCGTCCCCAGGGCCGCGTTGATCTGGGCCTGGGTGCCCGAGAGGGTCAGCGTGGCCGTGCCGTTGGCGCCGCTGCTGATCGTCGCCCCGCCCGCCAGGTTCACCGTCACCGTGCCCTGCGTCACCCCCAGCTGCACCGTGCTCAAGTTGCCGTCGACATCGTCGACACTGATGCCGCCGAGCGCAAGCGCCGTATCCTCGTTCACCACCTGCGCCCCCGGCACCGTGTTCACGGGCGCATCGTTCACCGGGTTCACCGTGATCGCCACCATATCCACATCGGTGACCGCATTGCCGTCCGTGCTCGTCACCGTCAGCGTGTCCGGCCCGTTGTAGTTGAGCGTGCCTTGATAGCTGAGCGTCCCCAGGGCCGCGTTGATCTGGGCCTGGGTGCCCGAGAGGGTCAGCGTGGCCGTGCCGTTGGCGCCGCTGCTGATCGTCGCCCCGCCCGCCAGGTTCACCGTCACCGTGCCCTGCGTCACCCCCAGCTGCACCGTGCTCAAGTTGCCATCGACATCGTCGACACTGATGCCGCCGAGCGCAAGCGCCGTATCCTCGTTCACCACCTGCGCCCCCGGCACCGTGTTCACGGGCGCGTCGTTCACCGGGTTCACCGTGATCGCCACCATATCCACATCGGTGACCGCATTGCCGTCCGTGCTCGTCACCGTCAGCGTGTCCGGCCCGTTGTAGTTGAGCGTGCCTTGATAGCTGAGCGTCCCCAGGGCCGCGTTGATCTGGGCCTGGGTGCCCGAGAGGGTCAGCGTGGCCGTGCCGTTGGCGCCGCTGCTGATCGTCGCCCCGCCCGCCAGGTTCACCGTCACCGTGCCCTGCGTCACCCCCAGCTGCACCGTGCTCAAGTTGCCATCGACATCGTCGACACTGATGCCGCCGAGCGCAAGCGCCGTATCCTCGTTCACCACCTGCGCCCCCGGCACCGTGTTCACCGGCGCATCGTTGACGGGCGCCACGGTCAACGTCACCGTCCGCGTCACGCTCGCCGTGGCCCCATCGTTCGCCACCACGGTGATCGAGCGGTTGCTCGTGGTCGGCGTGTCGCTCGTGTCGTTGTACTGAATGCCCTGCAGGATCGACTGGTACACCGCCGTCGTGGCCGCGCCCGTGATCGAGAGCACCCCCGTCCCGGCCGTGTAGCTCACCGTCAACCCCGCCCCGGAGGCCGCCGTCGTCGCCGCCGCATTGAGCGCGAGCGACTCCACCGCATTGCCATCGGGCCGCGTTGTCAGCGTCACCGTCAACGAGGTCAGGTTGGCCGAGTCCACGTCGGTCAGCGTCCCCACTGGGGCGATCAGCACCGGCGTCTGCTCGGTGAACGCGGTAGTCACATTATTGCCCGCCCCGCCCGCGTTCAGATCCACCACCGGCGCATCATTGACGGGGGTACCGGTCACGGCCTTCACCCCGGTGATCGCGGGGGCCACGCCGTCGCTGACGCTGGTGGCGATCGTAAAATTGCTGTTGAAGTTCAGGGCCGGATTGAAGGTTACGCCCGCGAGCAAGGTGTTGACGTTGGCACGGGCTCCGCTGGCGGTCCAGACCCCTCCCACGAACGTCGAGGTCACGGCGCCGGATGTGCCCGTGCTTAGGCTGCCGGCGGCCACGTTGGACAGGGTCAGGGTGGCGGTGACGTTGGCGCTGTCCACGTCGCTCACCACGATGTTAATCAGGTTCAGCGCTGTATCTTCGGTGTAGGTCTCTGCGGCACTCAGGTTGGTGGCGGTGGGCGCATCGTTCACCGCCGTGACGGTGATGGTCGCTGTTCGCGACGTGCTACTTACATTGGTGCTGTCACGGGCCACCACGGTGATCGAGCGGTTGCTCGTGGTCGGCGTGTCGCTCGTGTTGTTGTACTGAATGCCCTGCAGGATCGACTGGTACACCGCCGTCGTGGCCGCGCCCGTGATCTGGAGCAGCCCCGACGCACTCGTGTAGGTCACCGTCAAGCCCGCCCCGGAGGCCGCCGCCGTCGCCGGCGCATTGAGCGCGAGCGACTCCACCGCATTGCCATCGGGCCGCGCCGTCAGCGTCACCTGCAAGCGGTTCATATTGGCGCTGTCTACATCGCTCAGCGTCCCCACCGGCGCGATCAGCACCGGCGTCTGCTCGGTGAACGCCGTCGTCACATCATTGCCCGCCCCGCCCGCGTTCAGGTCCACCACCGGCGCATCGTTGACGGGCGCCACGGTCAACGTCACCGTCCGCGTCACGCTCGCCGTGGCCCCATCGTTCGCCACCACGGTGATCGAGCGGTTGCTCGTGGTCGGCGTGTCGCTCGTGTCGTTGTACTGAATGCCCTGCAGGATCGACTGGTACACCGCCGTCGTGGCCGCGCCCGTGATCGAGAGCACCCCCGTCCCGGCCGTGTAGCTCACCGTCAACCCCGCCCCGGAGGCCGCCGTCGTCGCCGCCGCATTGAGCGCGAGCGACTCCACCGCATTGCCATCGGGCCGCGTTGTCAGCGTCACCGTCAACGAGGTCAGGTTGGCCGAGTCCACGTCGGTCAGCGTCCCCACTGGGGCGATCAGCACCGGCGTCTGCTCGGTGAACGCGGTAGTCACATTATTGCCCGCCCCGCCCGCGTTCAGATCCACCACCGGCGCATCATTGACGGGGGTACCGGTCACGGCCTTCACCCCGGTGATCGCGGGGGCCACGCCGTCGCTGACGCTGGTGGCGATCGTAAAATTGCTGTTGAAGTTCAGGGCCGGATTGAAGGTTACGCCCGCGAGCAAGGTGTTGACGTTGGCACGGGCTCCGCTGGCGGTCCAGACCCCTCCCACGAACGTCGAGGTCACGGCGCCGGATGTGCCCGTGCTTAGGCTGCCGGCGGCCACGTTGGACAGGGTCAGGGTGGCGGTGACGTTGGCGCTGTCCACGTCGCTCACCACGATGTTAATCAGGTTCAGCGCTGTATCTTCGGTGTAGGTCTCTGCGGCACTCAGGTTGGTGGCGGTGGGCGCATCGTTCACCGCCGTGACGGTGATGGTCGCTGTTCGCGACGTGCTACTTACATTGGTGCTGTCACGGGCCACCACGGTGATCGAGCGGTTGCTCGTGGTCGGCGTGTCGCTCGTGTTGTTGTACTGAATGCCCTGCAGGATCGACTGGTACACCGCCGTCGTGGCCGCGCCCGTGATCTGGAGCAGCCCCGACGCACTCGTGTAGGTCACCGTCAAGCCCGCCCCGGAGGCCGCCGCCGTCGCCGGCGCATTGAGCGCGAGCGACTCCACCGCATTGCCATCGGGCCGCGCCGTCAGCGTCACCTGCAAGCGGTTCATATTGGCGCTGTCTACATCGCTCAGCGTCCCCACCGGCGCGATCAGCACCGGCGTCTGCTCGGTGAACGCCGTCGTCACATCATTGCCCGCCCCGCCCGCGTTCAGGTCCACCACCGGCGCATCGTTGACGGGGCTCACGTTAATCGTCACCAGCGCGCTCGACACATCCCCGTCGCCGTCCTGCACCTGGTAGGTGAAGGAGGCCGCCCCGTTGAAGTTCGCGGTCGGGGTGAAGCTGAAGCTGCCATCGTTGTTGAGCACCACCGCCCCTCCGATGACCGGGCCCACCACCGAAAGCGTGAGGCCCCCGTCGCCCAACCCCGTGTCGTTCGCCAGCACCCCGGTGAGGGCCGGCACGTTGAGCACCGTGTCCTCGGTCGCCGCGTAGATGTCGGCGGTCGCCACCGGCAGATCATCGACCGGGTTCACCGTGATCGCCACCATATCCACATCGGTGACCGCATTGCCGTCCGTGCTCGTCACCGTCAGCGTGTCCGGCCCGTTGTAGTTGAGCGTGCCTTGATAGCTGAGCGTCCCCAGGGCCGCGTTGATCTGGGCCTGGGTGCCCGAGAGGGTCAGCGTGGCCGTGCCGTTGGCGCCGCTGCTGATCGTCGCCCCGCCCGCCAGGTTCACCGTCACCGTGCCCTGCGTCACCCCCAGCTGCACCGTGCTCAAGTTGCCATCGACATCGTCGACACTGATGCCGCCGAGCGCAAGCGCCGTATCCTCGTTCACCACCTGCGCCCCCGGCACCGTGTTCACCGGCGCATCGTTGACCGGTGTGATAGTTAGCGTGACCGTGGCCGATTGTGAGAATAGTGAACCGTCGCTCGCTCGGAATACGAAGCTGTCGCTTCCATAATAGTCTGCCACGGGTGTGTAGCTGAACGATCCGTCGGGGTTGAGCGTGAACGACGCGGCGTTCGCGGGACCGGTGACGAGCACGGCCGTCAGCGGCGAGCCTTCCGCGTCGCTTGCGTTCGCCAGCACACCTGATGCAGCCGAGACCGACAGCGAGCCATCTTCGAGCATCGAGTAGGTGAATTGCCTGGTCGGTTCGTTGGAAGGCACGCCGCCCCCCAAGGCACCGTTATTGGCGTTCGCGGTCAGGTCGAGCGCCGCCGTTCCGGTCGCCTCGGCGAATCGCCAGTAGCCGACCAGCCCGGACTCGGAACCGGCAAGTGTTTGGTCGTAGTTCGTCGAAATCTGGGCGCCGGTTCGTGCGACGTTCCACACTCGCACCTCGTCGATCAGGCCCTCGAATCGCTGAGTCGAGGCATTCTGCCGGCCGCCGAATGTCAACTCGTTGAGCGCCGGGTATTGGTCGCCGATCGAGCCGCTGCCGTTGTAGGAATGCACCAGCGCGCCGTTGACATACGTGTTGACGACGCCAGCGTCGTAACTTATCGCGATGTGGGTCCACTGATTCGCCGGCAGCGTGTAGCCGGTACTCACCCAGTTCCAGCCTGGGGTCGTGTTCGCAAAGGCCCACTGAATGACGCCCGTTGAAGTGATGCCAAACTCGTATTCGCCTTCCTTGTTCACGAGGATCTGCGTGCCGGTCGGTGTGCCTTGACGTTGGACCCACGCCTCCATTGTGACGGTCGTTGTCACTTGGAGGCTCGCCGACGAATTCACTACGACCACGTCGTCAACACCGTCGAAGAGCAGTCCCTGATTGACGACGATCGGTGCGTCGTTTACCGCGTTCACCGTGATGTTCACGGTATCGGTGTCGCTGAGCGGCCCGCCCGACCCAGTGTTGCCCTGATCGTTGGTCACGAGCTGCAGGCCGGCGGCGCCGGTGAAATTCGGCGTCGGACCGAAACTCATGCCGGCCAGGGCCGTGTTGATGTTCGCGACCGTGCCGGTGAAGGTCATCGTCGCATCGGCCGTGCCGTCGCCCACCGTGAAGGTCAGGCCCGCCGTGCCGTTCAGGGTGATCAGGCCATTGGTTCCGGTGAGCGTCACCTGCAGCGCGGCCCCGCCCACATCCACGTCGCTGATGCTGATCAGGTTGCCGTTGCCTGCCGAGAAGACGAGGATGGCGTCTTCGTTCGTGTTCTGCGCGCCCGGGACCGTATTGAGCGGAGCGTCGTTTACCGGCGTGACGGTCAGAGAGGCCGTATCGGTCGCTGTGGAGAAGGCAGTCGTGCCGCCATTAGTCGAGGTATCCGCCAGCGTGCCGTTGCCGCCGCTGGTCTGATCCCAGGCCCGGAACGTGATGGCGTTGACTATCGCCCCATTGAAGTTGGCGTTGGGCTGGAAGTAGAGCCGCGTGTTGGCATCGGCGGCCAGTAGCAAGGCGTTGTTATTGGCCACCGCTCCCAGGGCGTTCCAACTGGCGCCGTTGTTGGTCGAGTAGAGCCAGGTCCCGTTCGTCGTATCGGCGGCCGTGACCGCGAGGCCCAGGAGCGCACCACTATCCACATCAGTCACGTTGTCGACCTGGCCGGCCGGAACTGCGAAGTCCACCAAGTTCCTGACCAGCGTGCCCACCGCGCCTACTGGAGCGCCGGCGTCTTCGTTGATCGCGGTCAGCACCGGACTCCGGCTGACATCAAGAGCAGGTGCGGTGTTCGCTGCCACAGCATTTTGGGCGAACTCAGATGTGTCAGTGAAGGTCGTGAACGTGGCGTTACTCCTGGTGGCGGTGGCACTGACAAAGCTGCCGGCGGAAACAGTTGCTGTCAATGTGGTGTTGAAGTTCGCGTTACCGCTACCGTCTGTCGTGACGTCGACAAAACCCAGATACGTCTGGCCTTCGCCGAAGCCTGTTCCGTCCTGAGCAGTGTTGCTGAAGAACTCAATGCGGAATTGGCTGCTGGCCGTACTGTTCAATGAACCGGCGAGGGTCACTTGGCTGCTGGATAAGACTTGGACTGAGGTCAGCACCGGGAAGTTTTGCAGGCTATTGGCTCCTGTGTCCCCGTCGCCCGCGTCATTGGCAGTGACGCCATTTGCACCCAGGTCGATTCCCAGAAGGCCGTTGTTAGTGATTGAGTTCTGCGTAATATGGATGCCAGTACTGTTGCCTCCGATTGCAATGCCCGAACCGCTCCAGCCAGTGATGGTGTTGTTGCTCACTGTGACGCCCGTTGAGTTATTAGCGATCCACACACCGCCTTCGATGCCGCGTGTGCCGTCATTGGTGATCGTGTTGTTCGAAATGACGCTTGTGCCGGTGACAGTGTCTAGTTCGACTCCAGCCGCTGTCGCAGACAGGCGTTGACTGTTCGAAACGGTGTTCCCGGTGAAGGTGATATTGGCACCGACCAATTTGACGCCGTCGTCACCACTGCCGGTGATCACATTGTTCGTGACCTGCGAGCCGGTGCTGAGTGCATCGGCAAAGCGAATGCCGTCACTATTGTTGTTGATGAGCTGGTTGTCCGTGATGAGGTTGTTGTCCGCGGCACCCGTGATCGAAATCGCTCCGACCGCACCAGTGACGGATTCGCTATTGTTCGTGAGATAGTTCTGAGAAATGGTATTGTTGTCGCCGCCGCCCGTGGTGCCATCGATCACGATGCCGGTACCGGTAATACTGGTCGTCCCATTGACGAAGTTCTGGATGCGGAACCCTGTGATGGTGCTGTTGCTGGCCTGCAACACAAACCCGCTGGCTTCTGCCCCTGCCCCCGTTCCATCGAGAATGATTACGGGCGACCCAGCCGCATAACCGGTTTGCGTGGTGGCATCGATGGTGACCGTGTCGGTGATATTCGGAAGACCCCTCAAGGGACCCGCGCCGTCGGGATCCTGCACGGAAATCGTGTGCGGTCCCGCCCCCGCGATGTTAAATACGATCGTATCCGTCCCTGCAGTGGAGTTCGCTTGCGTAATGGCCCACCGCAGCGCGCCGACTGTGGTATCAGCTCCCACCCCATCGAAGGTGCCCGTGACCGTGTAAGTGGCCAGCGCACCCTCCCAAGTGAATTGCGTCGCTTCTTCTATAACAACCGAACTCTCGACCATGCCTGTCGACACTTCGAGCTGCCAGTCTGCGTACTCAGCGACATGGCCCGTACGGTCCGTGCTCGCGGCCACATCGGCGCCGGTGAGAGTGGCCAATGTGTCCATTGCCAGTTGCCCGGCTTCGCCACGGCCAAAGTTACAGCCGTAGATCAGGAGGTCGGCGGACGCCGACAAGCTCCGACCGATCTGTTGAAACTGTTCGGCGTAGCGCGTGCCGATCGACTCTTGGGTCAGGAAGCTCGTGCCGAGATGCATCTCGGCCTCGGTGCCATCGCCGATCAGGTGAACCGCGTCGATGCCCGTACGACCGGCGAGAGTCTCCGCCATCTGCTCCACGCCATCGCGGGCAGGGTCGAGCACGATCACTTCGACGTTGGGGCTGATGCCGTCGAGCAACTGCTGGTACTCGCGGACGCTGGAGGACAGGAACACGATCTCCTGGCGGGCGACTGATGTGTCGTACGCCGCCAGGGCATCGAACAACGCTTGGTCGCCGGTGTTGGGTTGCGGTTCGCCCGTCGGCGCAGCGGGCGCGGTGTCAGCTGTCGCCGCGTCATGATCTGAGACAGACGCATCAGCCTGGCTTTGCGCGACCTGCTCGGTGGTCACGGTACTGACCGTGGCCACGGCAGCGCCGTCGAACATGAATCGCGATTCGAGCGAAAGCAATGAGCCGACGAATGTCGACGGGGTGGCGGCCGCATCCGCGGAGGCATGACTGGGCCCTCGCGCTGGCTTAACTGTCGTTTTCTTCTGCCTACGTGGTGTTTTCATGGGATTGTGACGGAACTACGCGTCCTTGATTCTCACCATAAAGAATCTAGCAAGGGCTGTGCCAATTCACGTAGCAAATTCATCCTTTTTACTGCCCAATTAGAATGTACTCGGTGGGGAGGTTCGTCGGGGGGCTACGGAATGCGCCTCGGTACGACGTTTTCCGGTCTGACACTTTAGAGGGGGGGGGGCAACAGTGAGGGCTGTACGCGCTCGTTCGCTCGGACAAGGTAGATTGGTTAAGGCTGAGTGAGATAGAGACTGCTGGGAAATCCGATCCGTTAGCTGGGCCCTGATCTGAACCTTGACCTTAACCTTCCTCGAAGCCTCGACTTCAGCCTGCTAGATGTTCTACGCCCCACTTTCACGAATGAAGATGCGGGCGGTCTGTTCCCAGGCACGTTGGGCGAAGCTGATACGAGGGCCTTCTACCAGCACGGTCCCCCGCACGGCTTGGTTCCATCGGGGCGGCAACTCGACGAGGTGCAGCGTGACGCGATAGACAGAGGTTTCCGGTTTCAGTTTGCGATTGGCATCTTCACGAACCGGCACGTCTCCGCCATAGAGAGATGCGAGGTAGGGTACCGTGAAGCTGCTTTCGTCGCTGTCTCGAATCTCTTCGACGCGTGCAGCCAGGCTGGGCCGTTCGGCATCGTCGGGAATAAACCGAGCGAATTGTCCGACTTGCAGGTACATGACATTCGTTTCCTCCACTAGGGCGTGTAGTTCCTCACCTTGGGGATCCACGACATAGGCCAGCGGGAGCTCTTTGTTGATCCACTGTCCCACATGTAGCGCTTCGGCCCGATCGGTGACGAGACCGGCAATGGGTGCGGTGAGGTGCAGCGTCTGCTGCTTTTCCATGAGTCCCTCGAGTTCGGACAGGTGGGTCCGCAGCGTTTCCAGCGTCTCCTGGGTCTTGGCAAGTTTTTCTCGATCGACGCTTTGTCGTTGCGCTCTCAATCGTTCGACTTCAATGCGCTTCTGGGTCAAAGCGATATCTTTCTCTAACATCGGAGCTTCCACCATGACGAGCGGATCCCCGGCCTGCACCAGTTGGCCTTGTTTCACCGCCAACTCCACGATTTTTCCCGCAGCTGGCGCGTAGATCGTGGCATGAGGGCTGGCTTCGAGCACGGCAGGAAGATAAATGCGATCAGACCAGGGAATGAGCAACCCCGCCGCCAGCGAGGCCAGGATACCGACTGATACCCATGCTCGGCCCTGTTCACGAATCGCTCCCCGTAAGGCCCACCAAGCCTTGAGCTCGCGCACTATCGGGAGCACGATGAACCAGCCGATCTCAATGGCAAATAGGATCAGGCCCAGGAGTTTGAAAAAATAGTGGTACACCATCAGCGCAATGCCGAGAAACAGCATGAAACGGTACGCCCACACCCCCCAGGCGAACCAGACCAAGAATCGGCGTTGGGCAGCGGCGACCGGCTCGGGCATCGGCATTTCCAGACCGAACAGGAGTCGCCGGAGTTGCCACTGCCCGAAGGCAAAGGCTCGGTCGTGCAAGTTGGGAATGCCCAGCCAATCGGAGAGTACAAAGTACCCATCGAATCGCATGAATGGGCTCAGATTAATGGCCGCGCCGACCATCAGACTCGTGGTCGCCACGATAAACACCAGGCTCCGCGCCACGCCGTCGTCGAGAAAGTTCCAAGCGAAGATCGCCAGGGCGGCCAACGCGCATTCGACGACCATCCCGGCGGCGCCGATGGCAGCACGCTGGTGACGGGAAGTCAGTTTCCACGCATCGGAGGTGTCCGAATACAGCATCGGCACCATCACGACCATGGCAATGCCCATGGTCGGGACCCGACAGCCATAGCGCGTCGCCGTGTAGGCATGCCCGAGTTCATGGAAGACCTTGACGACGGCCAGACTGAGGGCGTACAGCGCGAGGCCACGCGGGGTGAAGAAATGCAGGACGGTGGCCGTGAAGGTATCCCACTGCCGCGAGACCAGGTACAACCCGATGAGCCCGATCCCGCCGATCGCCCAGGCCACAGCCCGTGAATAGAGCCAGCCCACGAACGGAAGCGTGGCACGGAGAAACCGATCCGGTTGGAAGAGCGGAATCTGGAAAAACAGATAGTGATGCACCAGCCACATCACCCAAGCCGGGCGAGCAGCCTCCGCTTGCTCGGCATAGGCCCGATACCCGCCCTGCGGCGGATCGCGCATCAGATGGTTGGCGTACAAAAACCGGAGGAGGTTCTCGACATCCTGCTTTGTGGCTCGGCAGGTCGTGTCCGCGTGGATCTGCGCGAGGATGGCCTCAGCGGTTTGGGCGCTCCAACGGGATAGGATTTGATACGCGGCCCAACCGATCTGAAAATATTTCCCGCGGACCGGATCGACGATGACCCATGTCGGCGAACCGTCGGCGGACGAGGCACCATCGATGATCCGGATATCTTCGCGCACCGGCGGCAGCGCGACATCCTGCTTGGGAGACATGGTCAGTTTCATAGGCCGATCCATGGCCGGATGGCGGATATCGGACGACGGAACAGATAGGTGAACAGCATGACCTGCTTCCCGTATATTTTGGCGCTGCCTTGCCAGCCGATGCGGAATTCCGACGACCCCTGCTCAAGCTGTGCCGTCACGCGGTAGGTCAGCTTATTGTTCGACAAGACCTCGGCATGGTAGCTCGCATGACTGACCGTGGCAGAGACGCTGGAAAAGGGATTGGCATTCAGAAACAGCTTCACCGGTGCACCTTCGCGTAACACAATGGCATCTTCCACCGGCAGATCAATCCGCACCTCCAGCTGTTGCGGGTTCGCCAGTTCCATGATGCGTTGGCCGACCACGACCGGTTTCCCGATCCAATCGGACTTGTCCGAGTAGAGCAACAGCCCGGCTTGCTCTGCCTTCACCTCGACCTTCGCCAACCGTTCATAAGTGTAGTTCCGCTCGGTTTCTCGCAACTCGACTTCGGCTTTCAACAGCGACACATCGGCTTTTTTCTCAGCGTCCCCGAATGAGCCTTGCGCCGCGCGTCGATACTGCGCCATCGCCACGTCGAGGTTCCGTTCCGAGACTTCATACTCGCTTCTGAACGTGGTGTCTTCGTACTTCAACAACACTTGGCTTTCGGACACGACGGTGTTGGGAAGGACGAGAATTTCGGCAATGACACCGTCGATCGGCGCGCTCACGATCAGAGGATCCTTTGCGACAATCTTTGCAGGCGCCAGCGTCGACATGGGGACAGGAATGGCCAGTGCGCCCAGCGTTGCGACCGCGAGTATCCACGTCATAGTCCGGCTCAGCCCCCATCGCCACCGACGACTGTTCGATGGACCGACGGCACGCCAGGCGTAAGCATAGGCTTCGCTGAGCCGCTGCAGGATCGGCACTTCGTAGTCCGCCCATGGCTGGTCCCGTGTCAGCCACAAGCCGCCGAGGATCTGTCCTCCAGGATGCTTGAGAGGGCACCACAATCCATAGCCTGGAGTAAATTCCTTCCAGTCTGGTCTGAGCTCGGCAGGACAATCTGATTCCGTGACGTGACACATGTCCGGCCCTGTCGAGATCTTGCGCAGACTTCCAATCAATCGCTCGGTCCATTGCATCAAGGGCACGGTGCGATCCACCACCGGGACGCTCGATGCGGCTTTTACCTGATAACTCTGTGTCGACGGGGTCGGCGGGATCAGTAAAATGGCTTGTTGATAGGGAACCAACCGGCGCGTTTCATTGACGAAGAGAAATTGCAGTTCTTGCTGGGTCTGGACGCCGCGAACCTTCCCTTCCACCTGAAGCAGCGTGTAGACCACTGCGTTCTTCGGCAGGCTCTGTGGCTTACTTTCTGCTGCGATCATATCAGCGTGGGAGTTCAGCGAACGAGGCGGTCCCGCTCATCCCCGCCAGCACATTGTCAGGTTGGGTGCGAAACAGGCCCTTCACCTTCACCGTCTGGCTGGCAGGATCGACATTCGCGCCGATGTCCTGAACCACGGCAGGATACCGGAGTCCCGTTTCATCGACGGCGTACTCGAAGGGCGTGCCGACCTTCAGCCACGCGAGGGACTTCGACGGCAGAATGATCTCGATCTCCAGCAGGCTATCATCCAACAGACTTATGAGCTGGTCGTTGGGAAATACATTTTCGTGTTCGTTTACGATCATTTTAACGACACGTCCGGGAAAGGGTGCGCGCACCGTGCAGCCATTCACATTGACTTGCGCGACCTTCACGGCGGCGAATGCTTTTTCGGATTCGGCCTGAGAGACCGCGAGTTCGAGACCACCAACGGCATGATGTTTGGCGAGCTGGAGGTTGTTCTCGTAGGTCTTCTTTTTGCCGCGATGTTCCGCCTGTACGCTCGCCAGTTCCGCCTCATACTTCGAACAGTCGAGGGCAACCAGGAGGGCTCCTTTTTTAAACCGCTGTCCCTCCTTGAAGGGCAGCTGGCTGATCCGGCCCTGGACCTGGCTGGCTAAGGTGGCTTGTGCGGTCGCCTTCACCACCCCGCGGATCGTGCTGAGTTCTGCCGCGCTGCTTGCGGGCTTGGGATCTGACTTGGTGCCGGCCGTCGCGAGCAACATCGGCATCAGGAGCCACAGACCCATGAGAGAGGCACCGACCAGAGGCCAGCCGATACGGGTCACTTGAGCAACTCCTTGCTCTTCGCCCATCGCGTACGAACTTCGAGGGCGAGGTCGGACACGCTCTGTACCTGCGTCAGATCGTTGGGCAGCACATCTTCTCCAACCGCGGCCAGAGAGTGACGCCCAGGCGGCTTGGAGTTCCGCCTCCGCGGCATCGTATCGCAGTTGCGCCGCCACCTGATTGACTCGCTCGCGCAGCACGGCCTGTTCGCTCAACCGGGCCGTCCGCCATGCCAGGCGCGTCTGCTCGGTAATTTGGGACTGCGTGTCGTGATAGAGCCTCGTCGTCGAGGTTTCTTTCTTCGCTTGTGCCACCTGCGCCACGCTGACATGCACTTGCGACATGATGGCCATAGTCAGCGCGAGATTCTGCGTGTGTAGAACCTTATCTTGCGCCTCAATGGTCTTCGCCCGGGCCGGATACCGAAATATGTTCAGCAAGTTCCAACTGGCCCGTGCGGCATAGGCAGCCCAATTGTTATTGAAGAGAAAGCTGTTGCTGTTGTAGTTCACGCCGGATTGGAGATTCAGGCTGGGTAGCATTTCGAGGATCGCCGCTTTGGTCTCGCGCGCGTTGATGCGACGACGGTAATCGATCATCCTCAGCTCCGGGCGTGCTTCCAAAGCCCGATCCTCCAGCACCGTCATATCGAGCGGGAGGTTCATCGTTCTGGCCTCTCGCTCCGGAACCATGAGTACCATCCCTTGCTCTTGGCCGGGGGGAAGATTCATCAGCGCGGCCAATTGAAGCTTCGCCGTGGAGAGCTCCCGGAACAGCTGTTGAATGAAGCGTTGCGTATTGAGGAGATCGAGCTTGTATTGCAAGGGTACCAGCGGAGTACTGAGCTTTTCGTCCTGGACGGCTTGGGCCTTCTCGAGCGCGCTCTTTACCCATTCATCCATCATCTTTAGGGACGGAAGAATCCGCTCCGCGCTGACGGCACGCCAATAGGCGGCCCGCACATCCTGCATTACGCGATTGGCCACGCGCCGTCGTTCTTCCTCGGCGATCAACACGTCGTCGGCCGCCTGCTTCGCCCGGATGTACGACATTCCGAAATCCAAGACATTCCAGCTGAGCGACAAGATCGGCCGAGAAAACATTTTTCTCAGACGAGGTAAAGGGTTCGAGAAGCACGTTCCCCGTAATCAAGGACCTCGCAAATCCTCCCGAGAAATTACTGCGGCCGTCGAATCCTGCGTTCGCCGCGAGACGAGGCAACATTGCATAGTGAGACAGGTCGAGTTGGGTCTGTGCCAGCATCTTGTGCATCAGCTCGACGCGCGCGTCGAGGTTATACTTCAGCGCCCGCGCCATCGCTTCGTAGAGATCGATCGGGCCCGAGACGGGCTCTTGATCCTTTGTCAGAACGGCCCGGTCTTCTTTCGCTCGTGATCGCACCTCGTCCGTCGTCAACGGTATCGGTTTGATCGCACAGCTGCTCAAGCCGATGACGGTAACGGTCGCCAGCACCGCCAGCAAAGGGCTGGTCATGCCGCAAGATCGTTTAGACGGAGAACTCGGACCGTTCACTACGTCACTCCCTACTCAGGCACATTCGTTGAGCCCCCCTGTTTCGCACAGCACCAGACAACGGAGCCCTCCTGACCGATCACTGATCGGGTCAATGCCTATTCAGATTCTAATCAAGGTACTTGAATGCCGTAATTTGTCATCATTTTTTCACTTTTGGTACATCTCTTCATCAGTTCGATCATGGCCACATCGTCGCAGACACCTCCTCGGTCGCACAGAAGCGGCTGCAGAAACCCTGTTTTCCCTTCTTGTGGGCCACATTTCTTGGTAGCTTGCGTAAGAGATGTTGGGAATGTATCCCTTTCGATTGAAACAGCTCCATCCATCACCAAGGAGATCTTTATGAAAGACGCAGGACCAACAGCGAATGCAGCAGGGATGCCCCAGGCAAGGCCGACACAGCCAAGCCAGCCCACCAATGCCGCTCCGACGGTCCAGTTTGATGTCTCCAACCTTCAGAGTTCTTACGCCAACGTGTGCAACGTGTCTTCGACCCGTGAAGAAGTGGCGCTGGCCTTTGGCGTCAATTCTGTGTGGGAGCGGGGGCAGGCGAATATCCAGGTTCAGCTGACCAACCGTATCGTGCTGAACCCCTACGCGGCGAAGCGGTTGGCTGCCGTGCTCAACTCGCGTGGTCGCCGAATATGAGTCCAAGTTTGGGGCGTTGAAGGACGACGCCAGACCACAAGCCAATGCGGCCTAAGACAAAGGAACACCACCGGCAGTCTGTCTAGTCCGGAGAGGGCATTTCAGCAGTCTTACAGGTGATTTGATCAGTTACAGGGCGCGACCGCCAGGCCAGCCAGAAATCCCGTCGCCCAGGCCCATTGAAAGTTGAAGCCGCCGATCCGACCATCGCAGTCGAGGATCTCGCCAATCAGATAGAGACCAGGCACCAGCCTCGATTCCATCGTCCGAAAGTTGATTTCTTCGAGCGGCACCCCACCGGCCGTCACTTCTGCATAGTTCCAGCCGCGATCCTGCACGATGGGAAATCGAAACTTGGTTAGCGCAGCGAGTAGACGATCTCGGTCTTTTCGCGGCAGTTGTGCAACCGCCGTCCTGGGATCACATTCAACGTGGGAACAGAGCGCCTCGGCAAACCGCTCCGGTATCTGTTGAGCCCATGTCTTCAGCAATGATCGCCGGGGATTGTCCCTCGCTTGCTCGATAAACCATGACTTCGCCTGTTCTTGCGTCTGACCGGGCAAGAAGTTTCCATAGACCTCGACGGTTTCTCCCTGCTCATGCCCGAGTGTCCAGAAGCGGCTCGCGTCCATCACGACTGGGCCACTAATCCCGAAATGCGTCCAGAGCAAGCTTCCTGTTCGGCAGTCGACTTTGCGACGCTTCACAACCGTCGTCAGTCCGACATCCTGCGAGAGGCCGGAGAGGTGCATGTGGAACATCGTGTCCTCAAGAATGAGCGGCACGAGGGCCGAGACGGTAGCGGTCACGGGGTGGCCGAGTCGGTGAGCGATGGTATAGCCAAACCCGTCACTCCCCGATTTGGGAATCGATCGGCCCCCGGTCGCCAGAATGACTTTCCTGGCATGCAGAGTTCCGTGAGTATGATGAACTAAGAACTCGGCTTGGGGACCAGGAAGACGATCGATGCCCGTCACGCGATGGTCAGGATGAATGATGACACCCAGCGCGTGACATCGATCGACGAGTGCGGTCAAGATAGTTCGCGCCTTGTCGGTCACCGGAAATAGCTTGCCGGTCTCTTCGCGCTTGAGGTCGACACCCAGAGAGGCAAACCAGTCGATCGTGGCCTGAACCGGAAACGCGGCCAGCACGTTCTTAATGATATGGCGATTGCCGAAGAAATCGGTGAGTGTCACGACATCGTGCGTAACGTTACACCGCCCCCCTCCCGACACGAGAATCTTGGCGCCGATCGTCTTCGCGCCATCGAGAAGCACGATGTTCTGTGGACGATCGCCCTTCGCGGCCGCCTCTGCCGCGAAAATCGAGGCCGCCAGCCCGGCGGCGCCTGCACCGATCACCGCAACATCATACATGTCGTCATGTATAGACATTAGAGAATTTTAACTGCCAGTTAACACCCTATTAATCTTGCAATGCTAGAGTTTCTCTCGTGCAAGGCCGACTCGTCGGCGCTGAAACACATGAGAGCGGGAGGTGGACACGATGACCTGTCAAAAGTGCAAAGGGCTGATGGTGAAAGAGTGGCGGCCGGAGTTTTCGCAGGAGGCCGCGGTGCTCCGCTGTATCAATTGCGGGCTGGTCCTCGATCCGTTGATTGCACAGAATCGCGTGAGCCTGTTGCGCGCGAAACAGCGGGTCTTGAATGCAGCTTGATGGTTCGTTCGAACGCGTGAGCCAGTTCGGTCGGTGCGGACGATTTGCCGAACCGCCAGAATTGGGCAGGTGTGGACGTTGCGCTCGTGGTTAGACTGAAAACTCCGCCCATAAGAATGTATGATCTGAGGGGTCTTTCGCTCGCCGCGGCTCGACGTCCACCTCTACCCTGACACAGTGCTCTGCCAACGAGGCCGTCGCCAGAATATGGTCGATGCGCCAGCCTTTATTCGCTTCCAGCGAGCCTGGCGCCCGGTAATCCCAAAAAGTATACTGCTGCCGGTCCGGATAGAGTTTCACGAACACGTCCTGAAATCCCCACGCCAACATGTTCTCATACGCCCGCCGCGCATCTTCGTGATAGCAGACATGCTTGAGATGTTTCTCGGGGCTGTGCACGTCCATCGGCCGCGGAGCGACGTTCATGTCACCGCACCAGATAGCCGGTTTGTTCGGCGACATATGCTTCTCGAAATACTTGCGGAGTCGATTGTACCATCTAAGCTTGTATTGATACTTGGGTGAGTCGATCTCGAACCCCTGCGGCACGTAGGTATTGACGATGGGAAGCCCCTTGATCACCACACGCAAGAGCCGCGCGTCCTCCGATTCGCCTCCATCATCAAACCCGTATGCCGCCGCTTCCGGTTTCTCCCTGCTCAATATCGCGACGCCATTATAAGACTTCATCCCCCGGTAGGTGATTTCGTACCCGGATTCCGCCAATGCCAGCAGCGGAAACTCGCTGTCCTGGACTTTGGTTTCTTGAAGACAGAGCACATCGGGCTTCTGCTGGGCCAGCCAGTCGAGCACGATCGGCAAGCGTTTGCGGAGAGAATTGACGTTGAAGGTGGCGATCTTCATTCAAAGACCCATCGATGTTCAGGCGGCCGCATCCTAGCAAAAGGCCCACAGGGGAACAAGGCGAGTGATAGGGGCGAGGTTCCCTAACATAGAACGGCCCTCAGGAGGAAATACCTCCCGAAGGCCAGGTAATCTACTCACGCGACTGCGAGAACTTATGGCGCGGCAGCAGGAGCGGGGGCTGACATCGGAGTAGGAGCTGCCGGAGCGGCTTTTGCCGTGTCTTTGTGCGTCTTCGTCTTCTCCTTATGTTCCTTCGATTTGCCCTTCGTCTTCTTCTGATCTTTCGTCTTGCCCTTCGCCTTCCCCTGATCTTTCGTCTTACCTTTCGTTTTCTCCTGTTCCTTCGTCTTGCCCTTCATCTCTTCCTTACTCGCCTTCATATCGCCCTTCATCGCATCGTTCTCAGCCTTCATCTCGTCCTTCATATTACCCATCTCGCCCTTCATGGCCTCCTCAGCCAGGGCCAGCGAGCTGGTACCAATCAGGCACAGAGCGGCAAAGGCGACGACGATCAATTTCTGCATGCGGCACCTCCTTGTAGGGACATGAGTGTGAGATGAACCCACGGCGTCGTGATCAGGTAAAGCCGGCCACAGCGTTGCACGTCTTTCTGGACCTGTCAAGGACCGCCAGGACCGGCCTTGCGACGCGCTCTCGAACGCTTCGTTCGCCACATGGAGACCAGGTAACGCAAGAGAATCGCCTGTTCGACGCGCGAGCGACCACGATGGAGGGCGGGTAATCTCAGGATAAATTCACGCGGCCGGCTTCGGGCAGTTGAGTCGTGATCCGAGGCTCCGGAGACGGAGCTTCGAGTTGGTGGTCTGCTCCAACAACTTCATCTGACGATCAGAGCATTACTTAGCGTTGAGCGTATCATGGGTTCCCGGCACACATTCTTCCCGTTTCCACTGTTTCAGAATCTTCTGCTCGTCGAAGTTCAGGGTATAGCGGTAGCAATACAACATTTCTTTGGGCCCTTCCCCCGCTTTTCCCATCAACGAGGTGGCTTGCTTCGTGGCATTGGCCAGACCTGCAAAATGCAACGAGCTCAATTCCTTTTCGGCCAAGGGCACGCGATAGGTCCAGACTGAATCCCCCCCGAGAACAGGTGTCTTCGCCGTATGAGGCGGCCCCAACTTCTCCGTCACCTCGTCTTGCGTGAGTCGATCCACGCCCTTCTTGAAATAGCCGTCGCGCCATGGACCTCCGCAGGCGAGCATCGTCCCTGCGAGGAGGAGCATCCCGACCGTGAAGAGATGCTGATACACTCGTCTCATGACTTGGGCTGGTCCTTGTGTTCTTGCATGTGCTTCACGCGACAATAAAGCGCATAGCCTTGGGCCAACATGCCGGTGGCCAGCAAACCCAACGCCGTCTGTAGCCATGGTGCTCCTGTGTCTTCCAGTCCATAGATCCCGATGACGAACCCGAGGGCAATCGCCACGATCCCCACGAATCGCGCGATCATCCCATTCATGCGCAAATTGATGGGAGCCGGCTCGTTGTGCATCGCCATAGGGGTACGCTACACTGGATGGCACTGCCGGTTCAACTCCGCTTCGCGCAAAAGTTTTTGGCACCCAGCTCCAGCGAGACCGCCTCGTCGGCACGCCCTAATTTCCCGAAGGAATTGGCAGGTCCTCCGGCCTGTCTTGTTTATTTGCTTGCACCAGACTAACCAGATGAACCAGACAGACCGGGCTTGTCCTAGACGTGCGAACCATTGAATTTCCACCGTGTCACAATAGTTTTTTCGCGTCTGCTAGTCGGTCAGGTCAACCAGGTCCATTGCGAGAAGGTGGCAGCTTGTCCGACTCTCTGTCCCTCTGCATCCACGACATTCCAGATAAGGGCGTTCTCGACGAGAAAGCGGCGTCCTGTTGAAGCAATTCTCACACCTTGATAGGTGTCGAGATAGCCGCGTGTTCTGGCTTGCTCCAACATCCATTCGCGTTCGGCCCGATTCGTGGACTCCGCCGTCAGCCGCGACGGTGTCCGTGTCAGGTCCTCCCAGGTCATTTCCCATAGCTCCAACGCGATCTGATTGCCGTAATTGAGGAGAGGGTCCTCTTCCATCCCGTGGGAGACGACGACAAAGGGAGACTGGAAGAGCGCGTGGGCCTGGTAGTCCGGATCGCCCGCTCGTTCGAGCAGTTCACGCCCGGTCCAGTGACGGAAACTGTTGAGGAGCAGTTGCGACCACTCAATGATGGCGGGATTGGTCCATATCTGAGAAGTCACGGCACAATCCTCTTGGGCAGCCGCAGGGAAGGGGCCTCGTACCCACCGACCAGCAGGATGTTGAAAAAGTCTGCCGGCTTTCCAGAAGGTTAAGGCTCGAGGCTCAAGACGGAGATGGGGAGAATATGATCTCCTCTCAACCTTGACCTCACCCTCAGCCTGCCGGACTCGCTGCGGCCTTGCATCGGACAAGGCGCGTCTCGGCGCGCCGGGGTTGGGCGGGTGAGAAGGCTGGCCTTTTTGAACATCCTGCTAGGCGGTGGTACCACGTCCGTTCGGTCAACGCAAGAATATGGTGTGCACTCTTGTACAGATCATAGGAGGACTCTGTATAATGTGGCCTCCTCTCGAATGAACCCTTTCGAGTGTGACCGATCATTGAGGAGTCACCATGGCCGCTCAGACCCTCTTCGAAAAAATCTGGGAGTCCCACGTCGTCCGCGCAGAGCCTGACGGGACGACCCTGCTCTATATCGATCGCCAGTTGGTCCATGAAGTCACATCGCCACAGGCCTTTGAAGGATTGAAGCTCGCAGGCCGACGGCCTCGCCGGCCGGGCGCGACCTTGGCGGTACCGGACCATAACGTCCCAACGACGGATCGCAAATTCGGCATTGCCGATCCGATCAGCGCGAAGCAGATTCAGACGCTGGAGGAGAATTGCCGTGACTTCGGCATCACACTCTTCGGCATGAATGATATCCGCCAAGGCGTCGTGCATATCATCGGACCGGAACAGGGCTTTACGCTGCCTGGGACGACCATCGTGTGCGGCGATTCGCATACGTCGACACACGGCGCGTTCGGGGCGCTGGCCTTCGGGATCGGCACCAGCGAAGTGGAGCATGTGCTGGCCACCCAGTGCTTGGTGCAGAAACGGCCCAAGACCATGGAGATTCGGGTCGACGGGGTCTTGTCGCCTCACTGTTCGGCGAAGGACGTAATTCTAGCAATCATCGGAAAGATCGGAACGGCCGGCGGAACCGGCTATGTCATCGAGTACACGGGCTCGGCGATCCGCGCCCTCAGCATGGAAGGGCGCATGACCCTCTGCAACATGTCGATCGAGGCCGGCGCCAGGGCCGGGATGGTGGCGCCAGACGAGAAGACGATCGCCTACATCAAGGGCCGTCCCATGGCGCCGAAGGAGGATTCATTCGAACAGGCCGTGCGCGCCTGGCAACAGCTCAAGACCGATGCAAATGCCACCTACGATGCGACGGTGGACTTGAAGGCGGAAGACATCGCTCCGCAAGTGAGCTGGGGAACCAGTCCTGGCATGGTCACCGGCGTGGACGGGAAGGTCCCGGATCCGCGAACGATGGCGGACGAAAAAACTCGCAAGGCGACCGAGCGGGCTTTGGAATACATGGGCCTCATCCCGAACATGCCCATGACTGATATCAAGATCGATACGGTGTTCATCGGATCCTGCACCAATTCACGCATCGAGGATCTTCGCCTGGCCGCGAGCTTGGCGAAGGGCAAGCATGTCGCGAAGACCGTTCACGCGATGGTGGTCCCCGGGTCCGGCCTCGTGAAACAGCAGGCGGAACGGGAAGGGCTCGACCGGGTGTTCAAAGAGGCCGGTTTTGAATGGCGCGAAGCCGGTTGCAGTATGTGCCTGGCGATGAATGCTGACGTGCTTCAACCCGGAGAGCGCTGCGCCTCGACCAGCAATCGAAATTTCGAAGGGCGCCAGGGAGCCGGCGGCCGGACCCATCTCGTGTCGCCGGCGATGGCAGTAGCCGCGGCGGTCGAAGGCCATTTCGTCGATATCAGAAACTGGGCGTGAAGCGCGTGAGGCGTAAGGGGTTAGGCGTGAGGAGATTGACGAACAGATTTCAAGAGATTACGCACGTTTCACGAGGGACATGATGCAAGCTTTCACAGCACTCACCGGATTGGTCGCGCCACTGGACCGCGTCAATGTCGATACCGATCAAATCATCCCGAAGCAATTTCTGAAGACGATCAAGCGAACCGGGCTCCGCGAAGGGTTGTTCTACGATTGGCGTAAGCAGAAGGACGGTTCGCAGGACCCGGCGTTCTTTTTGAATCAACCGCGCTTTCAGGGCGCGACGATTCTCCTGACGCGCGATAACTTCGGGTGCGGATCGTCGCGTGAACATGCCCCCTGGGCGCTCCTCGACCAGGGCTTCCGTTGTATCATCGCCTCGAGCTTTGCCGACATCTTCTACAACAACTGCTTCCAAAACGGCATGCTGCCCGTGGTGTTGAAGGCCGACGAGGTCCTGGCGATAATGAAAGACGTCCTTGCGACGCCCGGGTACCAACTGACGGTGGACCTCGGAAGCCAGACGGTGACCACACCGGACAATACCCATTGTCGCTTCGAGATCGACCCCTTCCGAAAAGACTGCTTGTATCGGGGTCTCGACGCCATCGGATTGACGTTGCAACACGAGGTAACCATTGCCTCATACGAGGCGCGACGGAAGGCTGAGGCTCCCTGGCTATTCGCCGATCTCCAATCGAGAACTGAATAGATTCTCCCATGAAGTGGCTGTGGCTCCCGAAATTCATGCTGACGTTGCTCCTGTTTCTGGGAGTGGCCTATCTGCTCGTCGCCTTCAACTACAGCTATTCCGACGGCAGTCGAGCCGGCTACATTCAGAAATTTTCCCACAAGGGCTGGATCTGCAAGACGAACGAAGGGGAGCTGGCCATGACCACGGTGCCGGGTGTCGCCCCGGTATTGTGGGCCTTTTCAGTCTGGGATGATAAAGTGGCGTCACAACTCTCGCAGGCCATGGGAAAACGATTGGTCCTGCACTACAAAGAGTATCGCTATCTCCCCACGACTTGTTTCGGAGAGACCGCCTACTTCGTCGATCGCGTCGAGGTCACTGAATAAGCTCTCGCCTCTCTCGACTTTCCCGCTGAAAGCAACAGGACGTGGCAACCTCGTTAAGACGTCTAACATTACTGATCCGGATTTATGCCACCACGAACACACCAGGATTGGACGCTGTGGGCCCAATTGATGAAGGTCGATCCGCCGCCCAATCCGAAATGCACGGCCCACGAACCCCTGGGATTCTCATCGACCCTCGTCGCCGACCAATAGACGGTCGACTGGACCGTCAGAAATGGATGGCCCGGCGGAAGAGCCAGGCCCGGAGGGACTATAGAGGTATCCACCAGACTGGCCAGCTCTTCGAGGTACGGCAGCCGCCAGCCTTTCTGGCCTCCGACACTTTTCTCGATGCAGGTACGGCGAGCCACGCTCCATCTGGCGCTCGTCGTCTGCGGGGACCTCTCCCAGACCAGGCCGGTTTCTTTATCCAACACCGCCTCGCTGTTGAAGGCCGACAGGATGACAAACCGCTGCGTCGCCGGCAGGGCTTTGTCCCGGTTCTGGGTAACGCTCGGCAGATCGGTTGGTACTCCCTGCGCACCCGCTGGCGCGTCTGCACTACCACGGCCTGCCATGAGCAGCCCACCAACCATCAGCGCGCCCATCGTGACGGTGAAAAACCGTCGTCTCTTCATCACTCCTTCTTTGAGCCCGCATTATTCATGCGGCTCGCCGCGAAATTGCCCGAACCTGCGTTCCTCGTGAAGCGTGTCTCGTATCTCGCAAGCGACGATACGGACACACTCTTTCCGTCCTGCGCTTCACGCTTCACGTGCAAGAACAGCGGGTCGGCGTTTGCACAGAAACGCTCATGGATAATGCAGGCTAGATCCACTTCTTTCGTTTGAAAAATCCCAGCATGGCGATCGCGATCGCCACGATCACGCCGAGCACCAGCGGGTAGCCCCATTCCCACTTCAGCTCCGGCATGTACTCGAAATTCATCCCATAGATACCGACAATGAAGGTCAGCGGCATGAAAATCGTCGTAATGATCGTCAGAACCTTCATCACAGCGTTCATCCGATTGCTGATGCTCGACAGATAGATATCGAGACTGGCTGAGACCATTTCGCGAAGCGTCTCGATGGTATCCACGATCTGAACCACGTGATCGTACACATCGCGGAAGAATACCTTTGTCGATTCCTGTAAGAAGGGGCATTCCGATCGGGAGAGATTGTTCGTCGCTTCACGGAGTGGCCACACCGCCCGCCGCAGAAACAGCAACTGCCGTTTGAGGGCGTGAATCTGGCGCAGCGTCTCCGGCTTAGGATCGCTGACCACCAGATCTTGCAGCGCTTCGATCTTCTCGCCTAAAACCTCCACCACAGCGAAGTATTGATCCACAATCGCGTCGATCAGTGCATAGAGCAGGGAATCGGCCCCGGAGTGCCGCAGGCGTCCCTTATCCCCACGAAGACGATCCCGCACCGGTGAGAAGACGTCGGTCCCGTTTTCCTGGAAGGACAGCACAAAGTTCCGTCCGAGGACCAGACTCACCTGTTCGACGATGATATCCTGTCGGTCGGTGACCGAGAGCATCTTCATCACGAGGAACAAGCAGGTCTCATAATCGTCGAGTTTCGGCCGCTGATCGGTGTTGGCAATGTCTTCGAGGAGCAACGGGTGGAGGTGAAACTGCTTCCCGAACGATTCCAGAATGTCCATCTTGTGGACGCCCCCGACATCCACCCAGGTGACGGATTCATCGGTCGGTGGCGCAAGCACATCGAGCGACAGGTCCTGGCGTTCGTCGCAGCGGGCACCGGCATAGTTGAAGGCCGTGATCGTGACCTTGTCCGTTTTTTTCTCGCCGATATGGACAAGGGTGCCCGGGGGAAGCCCCGCCTTTCTGGATCGTTTCTGGACCAGCTTCATCGGTAGAGACCTCGCAAGACCCCCTGCTTGTACGCAGGTTCTCCGCAAGGGTCAAGAGGGCCGTCGGCGCAAGTCGCCGGCTGCCGTCTTTCCGCTTTGCCGATCCAGCGAGACCTGCTACTCTTTCTGTTCCACTCTGCGAGGCATGCAACATGGAACGAGAATTGGCAACGTTGGTCGAATCGGTCCGGAACGCCGGCGCGAAGGTGCGTGAACTGGTCAGGGTTGGGTTCGAGGTGCAGACGAAGTCAGACCGTTCGCCGGTCACCACTGTGGACCACGAGGTCAACCGCATCCTGCAGGAGATGCAGCGCCGGGAGTTTCCACAGGATGGATGGCTCTCGGAAGAGTCCCCCGACGATCCGGCTCGACTCACCCACGCGCGCGTCTGGATTGTGGACCCCATCGACGGCACAAAGGCCTTGGTGAATCGGATGCCGGAGTTCTGCATTTCTGCCGCGTTGGTCGAACGAGGCGTACCGGTCGTCGCCGCGATCCTCAATCCCTCGACCGACGAACTCTTCACTGCGGTGCGCGGCGGCGGACTGTTCTTGAACGGCGCACGCGTCACCCCCTCGCCCGCTCCTGACTTCAATCCCGTCATCATGGTCAGTGCGTGGGAATTCCGGAGCGACCGATGGTCGACGCTCGCCGAGACCACTCGGTGCCGCCCCATGTACTCCATCGCCAACGCACTGGCCCTGGTCGCTGCCGGTCGCGTCCAGGCCGCCTTCACCATCGAGCCGGAAAACGAATGGGATCTCGCGGCCGGAGTCCTGCTCATTGAAGAAAGTGGCGGTGCCATCAGCGACGCGGCCGGTAAGCCCTTCGTCTTCAATCAGCCGACGCCGAGGTTTCGTGGCGTCATCGCTGTGGCCGCCACGGCCGACAAGGACCTGCGTGCCAACCTCCAGACCCACGCCGAACATGCCCGCTCGCAACCAGAGCGAAAGCGAGCCGCTCCATGACCATCGCCCTGTTAGCCCGAAAGTTCATGGCAGTTCGTCGCAAAATCGCGCAGGTTCCGCACGTCTTGCTTGTCTCGCTCACGACTCCATAGCCTCACCATCCCCCCACAAGCTTGTTACCGGCTCCCGCGTCCGATAGGCTTGCGAAAGATCGCGTTTCCTTTGTGATATTCGTTGTGAACGACGAAAATACATCTATACTTACCGTTGTGACGAACGGCCAACGGTGCACTGGAACGGACATCGTGCCCCTTCCGGGACCCACGAAATAGGAACAATGCAGAAGCCGGCCCACAGAACCATCGAACCACGTGCCTACGATCCCTTGATCCACGAGGGCTTCATCCGCCAGGCGGATCTCGTGAAAGCTGTTCAGGAGTCCCTGGAGGGATGGGTCGACTTGGAAGGCCTGCTGATCGAGAAGTACCGAATCCCAAAAGCGGCGCTCGGCAAAACACTGAGCACGTTCTTCGACTGCCCCTATATTCCGTACGACGAACGGACCCTGGCTGATCCCCAACTCCTCAATAATCTAAGTCACGATTACCTTCGCAAACACCACTGGCTCCCGCTGAAGCAGCAGGGTGACATCCTGGATGTCCTGATCGACAACCCCCATGATCTCGATAGAGGTCATGACATCCAGCGCGCCTTCCCCGGCCTGACAATACGGTATGCCTTGGGCCTGCGGCGTGACATCGAGCGGTTCCTCAACGCCACGATCGGAGAAACCGACAGTGGGTCCATTGCGGACACGCTGGGCGAGCTGGTCAACGACGCTCACCAGGAGCAGTCTTCTCGACATCGACTCTGACGGCATTGACGAGAACGATTCCGCGATCGTACGGCTCGCGAATCAGATCATTGTCGAGGCGTACCGACACGAGGCGTCCGACATCCATATCGAACCGTACTCGGATCGCAAGGAAACAGCCATTCGTTTTCGCGTGGATGGTACATGTTCCACCTATATGCGGATTCCCGCGATCTATCGCCGAGCGTTGGTGTCCCGTATCAAGATCATGTCCAATCTGGATATTTCCGAACGCCGGAAACCGCAGGACGGGAAGATCCGGTTCAAGCTGAACCAGGATAGGGAAATCGAGCTGCGCGTGGCGACACTGCCGACCGCCGGCAACAATGAAGACATCGTCATGCGGTTGCTCTCGGCGAAGGAGCCCCTTCCTCTCGATGCCATGGAGTTTGCTCCGGCCACGCTCAAGACGCTCCTGGAAATCGTGGAGAAACCACACGGCATCATATTGTGCGTGGGCCCCACCGGATCCGGAAAAACGACGACCCTGCACGCCCTGCTTCGCCATCTCAACACAGACGAACGGAAAATCTGGACGGCGGAAGACCCCATTGAGATCACCCAGGAAGGCCTCCGGCAGGTGCAGGTCCATCCCAAAATCGGGTTTACCTTTGCCGCCGCCATGCGGTCGTTCTTACGAGCCGACCCGGATGTCATCATGATCGGTGAGATGCGGGACAAGGAAACTGCCGATGTGGCCATCGAGGCCTCGCTGACCGGCCACCTGGTCTTGAGCACATTACACACGAATGGGGCGGTCGAGACTGTGGTCCGCCTCCTCGACCTGGGATGCGATTCCTTCAACTTCGCCGATGCCATGCAAGGAGTGCTCGCCAAACGCCTCTGCAAGCGGATCTGCGTCAAGTGTAAAGACACGTACCATCCAACGGCGCAAGAGTACGATACACTGGTGCGTGGGTACGGTAAACACGCATGGGAGGCGCTCGGAGTGGGCTATCGCGAGGACTTTCAGCTCTATCGAGGGCGTGGGTGTGAAGCCTGCAACCAGACAGGCCTCAAAGGTCGGGTCGCCTTGCACGAACTCCTAAGCGGATCGGATGAACTGCGAAACCTGATCCAGAACCGCGCCAAAACGACGGAGATGCAGAGCCTGGCCGCGAAGGAAGGGATGATTACACTCTTGCAGGACGGAATTCTGAAAGTGCTCGCCGGCCTGACCACCTATGAACAAGTCCGGGCCGTCGCCATGAAATAGCTGCTCGAATCTCGTTACGGTCGCCTGCGCTCAGGTCGTTGATTCCAGCGCCTTGACGAACTTCTTCAGTCGCTCCCCCTCTTCAGGACGAATCTTAATAAACTCAACACCGAACCTCGTCGCGAAAGACCACCGGACCGCTGCCAGATCGACCTGGACCGGCTCCTCTCGCTCCCGGAGTTGCATCGTCAGCTGTAGATATACTGGAGCGCTGGCGACGGTTTCCGAAGTGATGGCGCAACCCTCCGCAGACAAATTTAAGATCGTGCCCCCGTGGGAAAGCTGGTCTCCCCTGAACGACACAGGAAGTTGCACCGCGAAGCGGGTATGCTTACGTCCTTCCATGAGGCTCCCTGCCGATCATCGGCTATGGCGTGAGAAGCTTCTCACGGTGCCGGTGGAGTATCGCTGTGGTTCATAAGTGCGGTCTTCTTGCTGAGATGAAACGTTCCGCCCTTTTGCGTGGGTGCATGGTCGGTTCCGATGCGGCTGTACCACCAGCGTCCCTCCCCTTCTGAAAAATCTGGCGAGAACTCGACCATAAATCCACCATCTCGGTCATTCTCCTTCTGAAACCACATGCCGTGCCAGGTATGATCGATGAGAGTGTGTGTCTCGAATCGCCCGTCTTTCCAATCATAGTGACCGTTACCCTGCTCATCGAGTATCAGCGGGACAGAGGCGCCGTCTACAGATACATATTCCCATTCACCGGCGAGGACATGGCGGTCACCCGGCTGAGACACCATCGATGGAGGAAGGGAATCCATGGGAATAGCCTGATGAACCGCCGGCTTGGCGCAAGCTGCTGCGAGCAATGCCCAGGCGAAAAGGAGAGGGGAACCGACGTATCGTAGGAGCATGTTGGCCTGTCAACTCGTATCGCTTCTTCCTACTTACCATTTGGTGAACGGCCAGACAAGGGGTCGAGCGAAATGGGCGCACGGCAGAAGGTCTGAGGCCAGTTCCTAACCAAGCCGCGCAAGCCGCCGGCAAGCGTCGTCGATATCGGAATCGATTTTCGCATAGCTGAATCGAATGAACTGCCTCCCCTCAGCCCCGGAAAAGAAGGCTTCACCCGGCACACCGGCCAAACCGATCGTCTCGAGGAGAAACATCGCCCGCTCTTTTCCCGTTGTGCCAGGCAGGCGCGACGTGTCGGCCAATACATAATAGGCGCCCTGCGGAATGGACGGCGTCAGACCGGCCTTGGCCAAGGCCTGGCAGAACCGATCGCGTTTCCGTTGATAGTCGCGCGCCAGGTCGCGGTAGAACGAGTCCGGAAGTTCCTGGATGCCCACCGCCACCCCCGCCTGCAACGGCGTCGGGGCACAGACATAGAGCAGGTCGTTCATAGCTCCAATCGCCTGTGCCCACCGCGCTGCTGCGACACTGTAGCCGATGCGCCAGCCGGTGATACTAAAGGTTTTGGAGTAACCGCCGATGGTAATCGTCCGGTCGGCCATGCCCGGCAAGGTTGCGAAGCTCACATGTGTCCGACCGTCATACAGAAAGTACTCGTAGATTTCGTCGGTGAACACGAACAAATCGTATTGTTGTGCGATCGCTGCAATACTCTCCAGTTCTTGCCGGCTGAATACTTTCCCGGAGGGATTGCCCGGCGAATTCACGATGATCGCCTTGGTTCGGGGCGTGATCGCGCGCTCGATATCGGCTACGGAAAAGGTCCAATCGGGAGCCTGCATCTTTACCGTCACCGGAACCGCCTCAACCGCCAGCAGCGCGCTGATGTGATACTGGTAGTAGGGCTCGAAGAGGACGACCTCGTCGCCGGGATTGAGCAGCGCAAGGCAGGCACAATGAAAGGACCCGGTGGCCCCCGCGCTGACCGTCACGTCCGTTTCGGGGTCAGCCACGATACCGTTGTACTGCGTGAGCTTCTTGGCGATCGCCTGCCGCAGTTCG
The DNA here is from genome assembly GCA_963775905.1 of Nitrospirota bacterium. Lineage (GTDB taxonomy): Bacteria > Nitrospirota > Nitrospiria > Nitrospirales > Nitrospiraceae > Palsa-1315. Next base: position 307,017 of record CAVZKI010000015.1, read on the forward strand.
GGCAACCCATCGAATCGCGAGTAAACATTCTTCCCGCGTTCCATCGCCTGCGCCGCGGCTCGAAGCACCACCGGTGGAACCGGCGTGTCGCAGACTCCTTGTGCCATGTTGAGGCCCTTCGCTTGGACACAGGCTTGAGTCATCGCTCGAATCTCCGAATGGGCCAATGCGGCCATTCGTTGGTTGATGTGCTGTTTCATCGTCGCACTCCTCCTTGATCAAAGAGTCTCTCTTGTCGCAGAGCAGTTCCAGATAGGTCAAGCCCTCTTTCTACGCAGACCGTGGAAGAGGTCGGTTCGGATACGATTGCGGATTAAGAGGTTTTTGTTACATGCGTAAACTAATTGGCTATACTGCGATCAGGACCCTGTTGGCCCCTCTTCCGGGTTACTCCCCCTGAGGAAGGCGGGCCGACAAGTCGTTCGGTACAGTAGTTGTTATGATCGATTTTATTTCTTCTCTGGGTGATTGAGAGGAAGGACATGATCCATGGCCACGGAGGACCCCAGATCCAGCCGAGCTTTAGGCTCTGACCACGAGGCCGCGATGGCGGAACGTCGGGGCCGCCGTCTCAGCCTGAGTTGCCGTCTATTCTTTTTTGGAGAGGATGACTTCGAGGGCGAGGCGACGATCCTGGATCTCTCCACGAACGGCTGTCAGGCGACGTCCCTTACCCAGGTGCGGGTTGGCATGGTGCTCCGCCTGTCCCTGTTCCTTCACGACCAGCAATGGCCTCTGCGCATCGACGAAGCCCTGGTGCGGTGGGTCAAAGGCGCAAATTTCGGTCTCGAGTTTACGGGGATCAGGTCGGCCCAACGTGAACGAGTCCGAGCCATTATTATGAAGGCCAAGCTCTAAGAAACCGACCGCCTAGATTTTCCCTCCGCTCCAGCTATCTCCCCTTCTCTCCACCGCGTGAAAGGATGGCTCCTCGCGTGCCCTCTCTCCATTCTTCTTATTCTTGGGAGAAGGCTGCGGGTGAGAACGGAACACCTCATAGTACCGCAGCACTTTCCTTACGTAGGCATGGGTTTCTCGAATGCGCGGAACTCTGCGCTCTTTGACCCGATGGATCCCTGCATTATAGGCCGCCAAGGCCAAGGGAAGATCGCCTTGGTAGAGGTTCAGCAGATGCCGCAGCTGCTTAGCGCCTCCGCGGATATTCTGGATGGGATCGTAGACGTCGCTCACACGCAACGTGGCCGCGGTAGCCGGCGTCAGCTGCATCAAGCCGACCGCGCCTTTGCGAGACACGGCATGCTGGCGAAAATCCGATTCGGTCTTGATGACAGCGCGCAGCAGGGCAGGATCAAGACGATATTTCTTGGCGTACCACGCGATGGCCCGATGGATTTCCTGTTTAGAATACCGAGGGTGGGCGCCGTCGTAGTCGGGCCGCGTTGGCGTGGGAACGGCGGCAATCAGCAAGCACAGCATCACCAGCGCACAGAGGGTGCGCAGCAGGCGTGAACAGAGCGGTCCGCTCCTTGTGTTGTCGGTGGCCATGGTGTGCGGTTATATCCCGGTGCACAAGACAACCTTCATAGAGGCCTACAAGGGCTCAAGATCCGTGCCGAGATGGGTCTCCACTAACGTGCGGATAGGATAGGGAAAACGACGGCTATGCCACATGACGCACTGTGGCGTGATCTGCACAGAGTGGACGTTTGGGAACTGTTGGCTTGCCCGCAGGATAGCCGCGCGAGAACGCGAGACTGGCGGGAAAAGCGGGAAGGGTGAGATGGTCTGAAGGCTGAAGTTTTCGGAACTTCGAGTCAGCGCCTGTCGCGCACGTCTTGCTTGTCTCGCTCACACTTCACGCGCTAGAGCAGATCGCCGATCAGCTTGACCGCCTCTTCAGGCGAGGCAGCGGCATGGACGAGATGTGGCGCGAGATTTTTGAACAGGCCCACCCCGGCCTTGTCGGCCCCCAACAGAATCACGGTCTTCTTTGCCTTCAATGCCAGTGCAACTTCTGAGACCGTTCCAGTGCCGCCGAGCCCACAGGCCACGATGACGTCGCTGGACATGACGTTCACGTTGTTGCGCGCCTGGCCCAGGTCCGTAACAATCGCCACGTCCACAAACCGAGACACCCGTGCCTTGCCATCCGGCAGAATCCCGATCGTCAAGCTGCCGGGCACCGACTTCGCCCCCTCGCTGGCTGCGTCCATCACACCGCTCGCGCGCCCTCCCGTCAACACCACCCATCCTTGACGTGCGATGAGTTCTCCCAAGCTTTTGGCGTCGGCCAATTCTCGGATACCGGCCTTGGCCGGACCCATGACACCTATCACTGGTTTTCTGGTCGATTGTCGGATCGGACGTTTCACGGACCGCACCTCACTGGGCAAAGGTATTGGCACAAGTTGCTAGGGTCAGAAATATACACCGAGGGCGGGGGACTTGTCGCGCGACTCTTGCGAAGGTCAGGACAATAGGAGAAGACGCCCAGCTTACGTTAAGGTTTCCCCCACAACTCTTCCAGCCGCTGGGCGCGACCGCAATTGTATTTGTAGAATTTGTAGCGGATGGGATTCTTCTTGTAGAAGTCCTGATGGTACTCCTCGGCAGGATAGAACTGCGAGGCCATCACAATCTGCGTGACGATCGGCTCTGTGAATCGTTTCGATTGCTCGATCGCCTGTTTGGAGGTGTCCGACGCACGTTTCTCTTCGTCGGTCTGAAAGAAAACGGCGGAGCGATACTGGCTGCCGTGGTCGCAGAACTGTGCGTTCGGTGTGATCGGATCGACGTTGCGCCAAAAGGCATCCAGTAACTTCTGGTAGCTCACTTTGGCCGGGTCATAGACCACTTCGACCGATTCCGCATGCCCCGTTCGTCCAGCGGACACCTCTTCATAGCTCGGATTGGCGACCTTACCCCCCATATATCCCGAGGTCGCAGACAGCACCCCCTCAACCTTCTCGAAGGCTTCTTCCATGCACCAGAAACAGCCCCCCGCGAAGTAGGCCTTGCCGAGCAGTCGCGTCCGCTGCAGCCTGGCTGGTCGACTGGAGGTTCCAAGCTCCGATTAGGACAATGGCCACGGTAAGAACTGATGGAGCGGCTTGTCTTCTCATGAGACGGTCCTCCTCACTGACTCAGTCGAATAGCTTTGTCAGGCCTTACACTTTCCTACGGTGCATGGCTTCGATTCGGATGTTCCTGAATGATCGGGTCCCATGCGGATCGTGGCGCGTTACCTCGCGTGCTTCTGTCTTGTCGCCACGGCCGTGTGCGCCTTCTGGTTCATGAAAGGCGAACCCCGATTGCCTCGTCACGAGCCCTTCACATTCGAGAACCAGCCGGAATGAAGTCGGCATGGGCCCAGGCCTTCTTGAAACGATCCTCGGCCTCAGCCGCCTGGTCGTCCTTCTGTTGGGCCCGGAGGCTCTGGATCAATCCGATCAGCGCCCACCCGTTTTCGGGATTTCTCAGAGGTCGGCTCGATATACGGTTTCAGCGTCGGCGGGCGACCGGCCATCAAGAGCACAGCCCCAAGATACTGACGCACGGCAATGGCCAATGCGGAGGTTCGAGTAGGGCAGGCTTCCTCCATCTTGATCGCTTCCTTCAGCGTACGGATCGCGTCGTCGTAGTGTTGCCGCCGCGCGGCAATTCACCTGCCAGCATCCGTTCCGCAATTTTGAGAAGTATCCGCGCGATTTTTTCTTCCTGGCTCCGATCTCGCTTGATCTGCTTCGTGAGGTTGGCCAACGCATACGTGCTCTCCCTCGGCCCCGGGGAATCGACCGGTCGCAGACAAGGGCCAGCCCCCGCCCAAGCCGCCACATACCGTCCATCAGCCGCAAGCCTTTTGGTGGCGGCGGTTCCCTCAGCAACTCGTCCCACCGGCCAAATCGAATCAGTCGAGAAGATCGGCGTCGGGAGATAGAGTTCTTTCCAGCTGGTCTTTACGTGCTTCGTCTTCAGTAATGGTCGTCGTCAGATCCCGCGCCGCCTTCATCGCTTCCGCATTGCGCCCCTCCATCATCAGGGAGGCCCAGAGAAAATGGAGGTTGTGCGAGTAATACTCGTCTGCATAATCCCCGGTCGGGTGTCGGCAGGCCAAATAGGCTTGATCGACGTGGGCCGCATGTTCGATTCCGTTCGGCGGCTTCATGGTACTTCCCGAGCCGCATGTAAATGTGGGCCGGCATATGCACGAGATGCCCGGCACCCGGCATCAGGCCAGGCAATCGTTCTGCACAGGGCAAGCGCCCGTTCCGGGTACGACGATGCTTCGAGCGCGTGCATGTAGTAGTGGCAGGCCCCCGGGTGATCGGGGTTTCGCGCGAGCACGGACTCGAGCGTGGTGACGATCTCATCGGTGCCAGGCTGCGGTCCTCCATCCGGCTTCCACAAGTCCCAGGGCCGCAGATCCATCAGCGCTTCGGCAAACAGCGTGGCAGCATCGGGATCCTCGGGGAATTGCTGCGCCACTGATCGCATGGCCTTCGCATAGGCTTCATCGAGTCCCCTTCGCTTGGTCCCCTTCCGGCCCACGTACCGTGCGACCAACGCTTCGATGTAGGCCTTCTCCCCACGAGTAGTGTGGTCTGCCAGTTGCCGAGCCTTCTGGACCATCTCGACGGCGCGACGTTCGTCTTTCTTCTCCATCGCACTATTGATGTTAGGGCCGAGCGCCAGCGCAATTCCCCAATAGGGCATGGCCGCCTGCGGATCCTGTTGCGCCGCAGCTTCAAACGACCGGATCGCTTCTTCGTGGTTGAAGGCATAGACGAGTCGGAGCCCCTGATCGAAATAACGTTGGGCCTGTTCCGATGTGGTGGTAATGGGATGGTGGAGGGAACCCAGATTGTCGAAGAGCGGCTGGAGCGGCAGTCTGGTCGCCAGGATCGGCTTCCGCCAGTGAGAACATCGCAAGCCAACACGACATACCTACAACCAAGAGCGTAGCGAACATCGATCCTCCCATAGGCCGTTGCTTCGCCCAGGTCAATCCAATCTTTGTCTACTGCGATCCTTCTTGATCAATGTTCCGAATAAGGACTGCGCGTCCTTTGTCATCCACGAAAGCTTCGATCCGGTCCCCGACATGGGCCGGTCGATCGATTCGAGTATTTTCGTCATGCGCCACGCGACGTTCGATGCCACTGACTTCCTGAAGCACATAGGCCCCACCCTCGACCGCCGTCACCTGGCCTTTTAGAGAAAAGGCATTTGCCGGAATTGTGAGCCGCACATCGCCGCCAGGTTGGGCCCCCAGCGTGCCCTGCACGATGCCTTGTCCAAGATCCTCTTGCTTCGAAGTTCCCGCGATGTTGCAGCCCGCGCCCAGCAGGCTCGCTCCCAGCACCACCATGAGGCACCAACTTGTCATACGCATCTATATACTCGCCCTCTCTTGTCTACCCTGGGTCTCCCGTCGAGTCAACACATTGATGGTGGGTGGTCCACTCATGGCAGACAAACTTCAGAATCGGGTAACGCTGGAAAAGTTGAAGTCGCGGAGCGTCATCGCCGGCACGAGAAGTTTGCCGGTTTCGGACGTGATCGCTTCAGCCGGATTGGTGAAGGCCGCGATCCGGTTGAAGACCCGCAGAGGGCTCTCGTGAAACCGAAAGTTCTTCACCGCCGACACGATCGCTCCTTTCTCGACGAGAAACGTGCCGTCTCTCGTCATACCGGTCAGGGTGAGATCGGTCGGATTGACCGTCCGGATGTACCAGAAGTTCGTCACCAGGATGGCGCGCTCTGTGGCCTTGATCAATTCTTGTAGCGTCGGCAAGGACGATCCTCTTCCTGAGAGGCAGGGGGCGTCGAGCGTGGGGATCTTGTCGATCCCTCGCACCTTCGCTGTAAACCGATCGTACGCAAGCTGTGTGAGCACCCCGTCCGCAATCCAGTCGGATGCCACGGTCGGTAACCCATCAGCGGTGAACCCAATGCCCAAGAGATCCTCGTGCGCCGGCAGATTGCGGAGCGTCAGTCGCTTGTCGACGATCAACTGGCCCAGTTTGCCTGAGAATGCACTCGTGCCCTTCTCGTAGGACTTCGCATCGAGCATCCAGAGCAGCGAGGACCACAGCCCCGCGACAGCAGCCGGCTCAAGAATCACGGTATAGCACCCCGGCGGCAGCTCGCGCACCTCCAGGCCCCGCTTGGCCTTATCGATCGCGGTGAGTGTCCGCTCCTGGACCCTCAGATGATCGATGGACCGATGGGCCGCGGCACTCCAGCCGGTGGCCTCGCCGGCCTGAGCCGTGAGGCTGAATCGTGCATCAGTCCGTTCTTCGTGGGCGAAGAGTCCCGTACTCGCGGCAACTCCGACCGTCGCAATCGACGAGGACACAATCCCCGCTGCGCCAAGATTTTCCATCCGGCATTGCCCGATCGCCTCGTTCGTATATTCCAGTCGACGGGCCGGGCCAGCCGCGGCAGTTTCAGCGCGCGTCGTAGGAGGCGTCAGATATGGCTGTGGCTCCACCGGCGGGAGGTATTCCGGATCGTCGGGCGACAGGTGCGCGATTTGCGTGGCTCTGGTCACCGTCTCTTGCACCGCCCCCGCGGTAAAGTCCGTCGTGCCGGCGGTGCCGCGACGCCGCCCGAACGCCACCGTCACACTCAAAGACCCGCGCCTCGTATCGACGTTCTGGACAATCTGATTGTTCGCAAACCGCGTCGTCCCGCTATGCTGATCATGCAACGCGACAAGCGTGTGGTCGCCGGTCGAACGTTTCAGGGCCTGCTCCGCGAGAAACCGGAACTCGTCCCGGCTCGTCAGCTTCGGCCAGGTCTTGTGGCCGGTCGTACTCATGATCCGGCCTGCCCTCCGATGACGTTCACGTTGCGGAACCGCGCGTGGGACGCCGCGTGGGTCATCCAGCCGGACTGGCCCGGCTGGCCCTTGCCACACGTGATAAACCCATACCGCCGGCGGTGCGACCGATCCGCGACACCGTCGCAGCTGCCCCAGAACTCCGGCGTGATCCCATGGTAGATGACATCACGAACCATGTATGTCCGCTTCCCGTTCTCGATCAGCCAAAATGCGTCGCCTCCGAACTGGAAGTTATACCGTCGTTGATCGATGCTGTAGGACCCGTGGCCTTCGATGTAGATGCCCCGTTTGACATCGGCGAGCAGCTCGTCGAGAGTGGCGGTGCCCGGCTCAAGGCCGATGTTGGCGATGCGGACGATCGGGACGCTGCCCCAACTGTCCGCCCGATTGGAGCCGCGCGAGCGCGTCTCGCCGATTATCGGCGCAACCTCTCGGTTCGTGCAATAGCCGACGAAGATGCCGTCGCGCACAATGTCCCATTGCTGGCAGGCCACGCCATCGTCGTCGTAGCCGGTTGCGGCAAGGGTCCTTCGGTTCGCAGTTGTCGGCCACGAGATTCACGTGCGGAGAACCGTATCGAAAGGTTCCTCGTTTTTCGGTCGTGAGAAAGCTGGTGCCGGCATAGTTGGCCTCGTACCCGAGCGCGCGGTCGAGCTCGCTCGGATGGCCGCAGGACTCATGCATCGTGAGCGACAGATGTTCAGGATCGAGGACGAGATCGTACAGACCTGGCTTGGTGGTGGGCGCCTTCACTTTCTCGACGGCCTGAGACGCGATGCGCGGGGCCTCGGCCAGGAAATTAGCCCCCTCGATCAATTCATAACCCATCCGAAGATGAGGCGTATTGAAGCTCCGCGAGGCGAACCGCCCGTCATGAACTGCCGTGGCATCGAAATCCCCGTTCACAGCAAGGAGGTCGAATTCCAGGCGCGACCCTTCGGTCGACACAAAGAGCTTGCGGTCCTGACGGGCCCACAGGCTTGCGCTGCTCCGCACGATGCCGGGCTGACGATGGACATACTCCATCGTCTCTAGGAGCAGTGCCGTTTTGTTTTCGAGCTCGACGGCAAACGGATCGATCCGCCGTGCCGTGACGACCCGGTCCCGATGGACCGGCTCATCGGCAAGTTTCACCTTTTCACTCGCGAGGGACGCGGAGCCTTTAGCGATCTCGATCGCCAATTCAGCCACACGCGGGGCTTCTTCCAGCGAGAGAATAGAGCTCGCTGCGAACCCCCAGGCTCCGTGATAGAGGACGCGGATCCCAAACCCGCTGTCCTGTGCTTCTCGAATGGAAGCGATGCGGCGATCTTCGCCGCGAATGGTCTGGGTCGTGCTGTCGAGGAGGCGGATATCGCCGTACTCAGCCCCGGAAGCAACCACGCGTTTCAGCGCGAGTTCGGCGAGTTCGTCCTGATGAGGATTCGGATGAGCGGGCATGGTGTCTGTATCCTGCCAGAGGCGCCGACGCCGTTCAACTCACCCTTGGTTTTTCTCACGCGATTCCCTACGATGTCGCGTCATGTTGCCTCCCGAACGGACGCCGCGTCAACGGATCATCGACTTGATCACGCGCACCAGGCTGTCGTCTCACCAGTTGGCACAGATGCTGGGCATACCAGAGCGACAGGTCGAGGAGCATTTGACCCACGTCGTGAAGACTATCGCGCGCGACAAGACAAGGCGGTTCATCCTGGACCCGGCACGCTGTCAGGACTGTGACTTTGTCTTTCGTGACCGCAGCCGTCTGACGAGCCCATGCCGCTGCCCTCACTGTCGAAGCGAAGCCATTGCGGCACCACGCTATGGCATCGATCTATTTGCGCCGCAGCTTGAGTAGCTCTCCGCCTGATACGTTTCGCATTTTCTTTGGCCTCCTCGGCATTTTATATTAGCGTAGAATAGAAGGCATTGGCGGGATGTCTCTTAATCAGACGAGACAAACGCCACGCGACCAACGCTGGTGCCAGAAACTGTGAGGGCGATCGGAGAAACAATGAGACAATGGATCCACATAGGGGCCGTTGTTTTCTGTGTTGTCCTAGCCGCCTGCAACGGGGACAAGCCGAAGGAACTGCTCGAGACAGCCCAGCTGGAAGAGCGGCAACATAACGTGGTCCACGCAAAGCAACTGTACGAAGACCTCGTCCGGCTCTATCCCGACAGCCAGCAAGCCGAAACGGCACGGGCGCGTCTCGCCTCGCTCAATCAGAGTCAGTAGTTCACTTATCTTGGCCACCCTCTGGCCACTCCCGCACTCACTTCTTCCGATCAAACTGCAGCAGAGTTTCCTTCTTAAGATCACCTATACCCCCCCTACGAGGCATAGCGCCGAAGAGCAGTCCTGCTACGCTTCGCGCAGACACCTTAGAAGGAAGGGCGATTAACAGAGAGGGTGAGATGGCCAGGGCCTATGCCGTTCGAGCGGGACAGCGCATTTCGGTCCGCTGTCCCTTTCTGTACCATGGCGAGGAATTCCACGGGAAAGGGCACCTCTGGGATCTGTCGGCATCCGGCTGGCGAGCTACAGGAGACCACCCGGTCGCACCAGGTATGAGTATGCCGGTCTACCTCGAACTTGCCGATGATGGAGAGTCCAAGTATTTACTGATCGACTCCGCTATCGTCCGGTGGTCGAACGGACGCGATGCTGGGTGGGAAATCCAAACGATTGATGCGATATCGCGTGCCAGGCTGATTCGGTTTCTGGATCAGGTGGGAGACGAGTTGTCCTGCCAGTTGGTAGAAGTAAGATCTCGGTAACACGCTCTTTCTGCATTCACTGCGAGCCCCGAGGAAACCATGGGAAGAATGCGTTCGTCGTCCGTTGGTAGGCTCGATAGTCCTCTCCCCGGCTCGCGAGAGCCTGTCGCTCCACCCAGGGAATGCCCGTAACTTTCAGGAGCGCCCAACCCATGCCGATCGGGCCGATCCAGGTCAGGAGCCATCCAGGCGTGCTCACTCCCATGACAATGTAGGCCCACCAGTGCAACCATTCGAAGAAATAATTCGGATGACGTGAATAGCGCCAGAGTCCATCACGACAGACACGATCACGATTCCACGACTTGGATCTGAATTGCGTGAGCTGCCGATCCGCCATCGTTTCCCCGGAAACAGCGACGATCCAGATCAGCAACCCGACGAACTCGATCAGCGCAAATGGGGGTCGTGGGTTTTGGATTAGAACCAGAAACGGGAGGGAGAAGGCCGTCACGGCCAGCGCTTGCAGTTGAAAATACCCGAACATCCTGACCGGTTCTGAAGAACCCCATTGCTCGCGCAGGTGGCGATAGCGAGCGTCCTCCGTCTTACCGATCACCCGATTGAGGAAGATGAAGAATCCCAGCCTCCCTGCATAGAGCACAGCCAAGGCAGCCACCAGCAATTTTCGCTCTGTCTCGCCGGTGGCCTGCGTGGCGTACCACAGCACGACCGCAATGAGACCCGCGCACCAGCCGACGTCTGCGATCGAGGCATTGCGCACGCGAAGTTGCAGGACCCATAGGCCCATCATGACAACAGCCAGGGCCAGATACGCAGTGAGGACGAGGGACAGAGGATCCGATCCCATCATCGCGTCCTCCGATGTCCCGGTTCCTGCGCTTCACGTTTCACGCTTCACGCCTCACGGACTTCCGTCGGGGTAGTCCCACAGGTCCGAACCTCGGCGTGAACGTCCGGCGAGCCATTCACGAAACCCCGGAATGCGAAACGACAGAAGGTTCTGGATCTTGTCGCAGCGGAACGATAGGTCGGCGGGCCGGGGGCTCCCAACATGGCTCCTTGCGGAGCCTTTTTTCAGATAACCTTTCAACTCCGAACACCAAGGCAGCAAGGTTTCACCAATTTCCCAGCGCGAGAGCCGTTCGCTCCCGCCCAGGTGATAGAGACCCGGCTGCTTGCGATCGACTAATTCCCAGATGACTCGGGCGATGACACCGGCAGGAACCGGGCAGCGGAACTCGTCGGCATAGAGCATCACGTCCTTGCCGGCCTTAGCGGTCCGACACATATCTTCGACAAAACTCCTGTCGCCGGTCTCCGAAGTTCCGGCAGTCAGGACAATTCGAACGACTGAATGTCCGGGATTCTCCAAGACGGCCTGTTCGGCTTCCAGCTTGGTCTGGCCGTACACGTTGATCGGGTTCGGTTCGTCCGTCTCGCCATACCAGCCGGTCTTCCCGTCAAAGACTTCCCCGCTGGAGAGAAAGATGAAGGGGATGTCCCGTGAAAGCTTCACGAGGTGCGCAGTGGCTTCCACATTGATGCGGCGGGCTGCTTCAGGATTTTCCTCGCAGTCTTTCGTTCGGCTGAGAGCCGCACAGTGAATGATCACCAGGGGCTTCAGCGAACGAACGACGCCGGTCAGGCACCCGGCATCGGTCAGATCGACATCTTGCCTGGTGATTCCACGTACGTCCCACTGCGGCGCCCAGCGTGGCGCCGTCTTGATGAAATAGTGGCCGATGAGCCCTGCCGCACCCGTAATGAGAACGAGCGGTGCCATAAGGAAGGTTAGCGTGTCAGTTTCCGGTAGCGAATGCGGTGCGGCTGATCGGCTTCCTTGCCCAACCGCTTCTTCCGATCCGCTTCGTACTCGCTATAGTTCCCTTCAAACCAGACCACCTTGCTGTCGCCTTCGAACGCCATAATGTGGGTCACGATCCGGTCCAGAAACCAGCGATCGTGACTGCTGATGACGGCGCAACCGGCGAAACTTTCCAATCCTTCTTCAAGTGCGCGCAAGGTATTGATGTCGAGATCATTGGTCGGCTCGTCGAGGATGATGAGGTTCGCCCCTTCTTTCAACATACGGGCCAGGTGCACCCGGTTGCGCTCGCCGCCGGAGAGGTCCTTCACTTTTTTCTGCTGATCGGTCCCGGCGAAGTTGAAGCGGGCGCAATAGCCGCGGGCGTTGACTTCGGCCTTGCCGAGCTTGATCGTCTCGTGGCCCTCGGAGATGATGTCGTAGACGGATTTGGTCGCGTCCAAGCTGCGATCCTGGTCCACATAGCCCAGCTTGACCGTCTCACCAACCTTGATCGTTCCCGCATCCGGTTTTTCACTCCCAATGATCATGCGGAACATCGTCGTCTTACCGGCTCCGTTCGGACCGATCACACCGACAATGCCGCCTTTAGGGAGACTGAAGTTCACATTCTCGTAGAGGACCTTGTCCCCGTAGGCCTTGCTGACGCCCTTGGCTTCGACGACCACATCGCCCAGCCGTGGGCCCGGCGGGATGTAGATCTCCAAATCTTCGGCCTGTTCGTCCTGTCTCTGATTGACCAATTCCTCATAGCGGTTGAGCCGCGCCCTGCCCTTCGCCTGACGGGCTTTCGGCGACATGCGAATCCATTCCAACTCGTGTTCCAAAGACTTGCGGCGCTTCGATTCGGCTTTTTCTTCTTTTTCCAGCCGTACCTGCTTCTGCTCCAACCAGGATGTGTAGTTCCCCTGGAATGGAATGCCATGGCCGCGATCGAGTTCGAGAATCCAGCCGGCCACGTTGTCGAGGAAGTAGCGGTCGTGCGTCACGGCGATGACCGTGCCTTTATATTGCTGAAGATGCTGTTCGAGCCATTGGACCGATTCGGCATCGAGATGGTTCGTCGGCTCGTCGAGCAATAATATATCCGGCTCCTGGATCATGAGGCGGCACAGGGCTACCCGGCGCTTCTCGCCACCGGAGAGGACCTCGATCTTCGCATCCGGCGGTGGACAACGCAGCGCGTCCATGGCGAGTTCGAGCACGTTTTCCAATTCCCACCCGTTCGCCGCTTCGATCTTCTCTTGCAGCTGGGCCTGCTTCTCGAGGAGCTTTTTCAATTCATCGGGAGTGGCCTCGCCCATCTTATTGCTGACCGCGTCGTATTCGTGCAGCATGGCCACGAGTGCTTTTTTACCCTCTTCGACGATTTCTTTCACCGTCTTGTCCGGATCGAGCTGCGGTTCCTGTTCAAGCAGACCCACGCTGTAGCCCTTCGAGCGGGTAATCTCACCCGTGTAGTTCTGATCGACTCCGGCGATGATCCTGAGCAGCGAGCTTTTCCCCGATCCATTAAGACCTAACACCCCGATCTTCGCGCCGTAGTAGAAGCCGAGATAGATCTCACGCAGCACCTGCCTCTTCGGCGGATAGACCTTGCCGACATTGACGAGTGAGAAAATCACCTGCTTGTCATTGGTTGCCATGTATCGTCCGTTCTCCTTGTAAATAGCCCCGCTGAAAGGCCCACGATAGCAAAAGCCTATCCTGTTGCACAACCGGCGGGATGGAGTCTGAGAGAGGGCTCGGCCCGTCATATGCCCAATTCCTCGGAGAGCCTGACTTCCGATTCATCGATAATCTCTTCCAGGCAGGTGAAACAGGAAAAGGGGAAACGGTCGATGGGGATGGCGCAGACTTCGCCGACCGGCGATTCGTCCAGGGCGGGCCCGCCGCATTCTTTATGAATCAAGACGAGCATGTCGCCCTCCTATGCGCTGCGCGAACGTGCGGGAAAAGCGAAACGCGCGGGACGGGCAAAACCTGGTTCCCCCTGTCGCGCTTTTTACGCTATGCTCGCCTCGCGCGCGTGTCGAGCACAAGACGCCGAAATGTGTCCAGATGCTCGGGACTACTCAGTCGATGGTCACCCGGAACCAAATGGAGTTCGACTGGGAATGTGGGGTCGCGCGAGAGTAGTTGCTCGACGAACTGACTGCTTCCGCCCGGTAGAATCACTGTATCTTGGAGACCGTGAAGGATCGTCGTTTTCACCGGCCTGAGTCGGAGCGAAGGTGGTCTTCCAATAGGCTTCGCTTTCCTCGACCCATTTCCACGAGAGAGGCCAATCCTTGTGAGCGGGCTCGTCATCCCAAGGCATCCAGCCGGTATCTTTCCAACGTTTTCGTCGGTCGGCCGAAATTTCCCTGGCTCTGACGCCGATCGCATCGAAGGCCGGGGCGATGAGAATAAGCTTTTCAACTGCTGGGCATTCCTGGGCCATCATCCAGGCAATCCAGCCACCAAATGAATTGCCGACTATGGTGATTGTGGGAGGAGGCGCGTCTTGGCGCGCCTGGGATGGGTGGGTGAGATGTTGTCCATCTCGCAGCATATTCAACACGAGCCGCGCATCGGCGATCCAATCGGACAACGTGTAATCGGTGAACGTCCCCCCTGAGTCGCCGAACCCCCGCACATCGTAGCAACAAAATCCCCACCCGTTCTCTTCACACCACTCGGCGAGCGCCTTGCTCTTGTTGCCCCACCGTTTCGACAGGAATCCGGTAATGAAGAGGATCTGACGATTCTTCCCTTCGGCGCGATCGCCACGAATTATTTTGCCGTCAGCGGCTGCGAGTTCGAACGAGTGAGGGCTACTCATATGTGGGTGACCGCCTTGGTGATGAACGGCCCCAGTCGCTGCAGAACCGTCCTTGGAATCTCATGGCCACCACGGAAGCTATGCCATTCAACCGAAATTCCAGCGTGAATAAGAGTGTCTCGCAACCGCTCTGCCCCAACGTACGGCAGGAGCTCGTCCTGCATCCCATGGCTTTGAAAGACCGGCAACCCTTTGCGTTTATGGAGCAGCGGAGCCCATTCCTGTATGGCAAGGAGCGTTCCGGACAGTTGGATCAGCCCGGCATAGGGCTGCGCCGTTCTGAGCATCAGATCACAAGAAAGCATCGCGCCCTGGGAAAATCCTCCGAGAACAGTCTTGCGCGGGTCTGCTACGAATTTCTGTTCGACTTCCTTGAGGAACGCCAGCACAGTCTCGCGCGCCGGAGCGAGGCCTTTGGGGATCTCGTTCGAGAGATCGCGGATCCGGCCTGCCGCTTGATCCGCTGCAATGCGTGCCATATCGATGAGCCACCAAGCGCGTGCGTCCCTCGGCCCAAAACTCAGCGAGAGCGGGCCTTCGGGAAAGACAAACCTTGTACCGGCCGGCACGTGCGGGACGTCGGCCAGCGACACAAGATCGTCCCCCGGCGCGCCGAAGCCGTGCAGAAGCAGGACGAGAGGACCGCGACCTCCACCCTTTCCATCTGTGCCGCCTGTGATCCGCGCCCGCAGACCGCCTAATTGTTCTTCGCGCATGAGTTGCCAGTTATCTCAGATACAAATATTGCAGCAACGCGACCACGCCGTAGAGTGAGGATTCGACGACGGGTTGTTGGTAGAAGGGAACGAACGCGCCCTTCTGGTTGGCCTCTACCTGGTCGATGATGTACTGGACTTGCTTCGCACGGATCTCGTGGTCCTTGCCAAGCCCGAGGGCTTGGATCATTTGCTTGCTCAGCCCGGCCAAGACCGCCAGCTTCGCCCGGTCGGCAGATCGATAGAGCAACAACGCCCCACTCAGCGCCAGGACGACATTTAATGCCCAGGCCAGCAGCAGCAGGAGTGGGTAGTTCCAGATATCGAAGTAGTCGTTGCGCCCAGCGATCATAATCAGCAAGGCTATGAAGGGGTATCGAATAAGGCGATTGACTGTTTCCGTCCGTCGGCCAATCAGGTCGATCCCGGCGAGATACTTCAGCTTCTCAAACTCGGCCTTGTGGCTTTGGCTTAATCCGTACTCGCTCAGGTACTCCTCCTGAACCTGCTCCGACCACCCGCCACTCGAGAGGCTTACCCAGCTGATCCACCGACGGCACAACATGATCTCATCGAACACCGCCAGATTGAGCAACACCACCAAAGTCACAGTGCTCAGCGCCATGGTCCAGTCCACTTGGCAACTCAGCCAACCCCGACAGGGGTGGATCATCTCTTCGTCAAGGACCCAGCGATCCAGGGAAAACATGATCGCGCCATACAACAGGGACAGGACCAGCACGCGCGCGATCCGCTGCAGCGGGCGTGACGCATCGAGGTACCAGGACCAGGCTTGATCCACGGTGAGGGCAGTTCTGGCAGCAGCCGAATGATAGACCCGTTGCAGATTGGTCCAGAACGTCCTCAAGGTGAATCGCGAGCGATTGCCTTGATCGACACGGAACCGGAACTCTTCGGTGAGTTGGTCGCTGTTCTTGACTAGATCGCGCGATCCTTTGACCAGGAAGACGAGGCACAAGATCACCGCGAGAAGCCGGAGGCACTGGCCGGGCCAAATGCTGACGCCTGCGGTCCACGAAAAGGGTTCACCTTCATCGTGATTGGCCATGAGAGCCGTCACGCCACCCGTGGTCAAAAAGGCCGCCGACCCGACCAGGATGATGAGGCCGAGCACGGCGAACAGACGCCAGGAGCGCGAGACCCGGAGCCAGATTCGCTGATTGGTCCAGGCGAGCACCGTCCCGACGAACAGCCCAATCGCGACCAGCGCCATCACAGTTGCCCTGCCGGGACTGATGCCCTGCTTCAGCTGACCCTGATTGTCCGAATGCTCGAGATCCATGCGCAACGGATGGATCGTTCTCACACCTTCGACATCGACGACGCTTAAGTCCACAGCGCCCTCTCGACCCACTTCGAAGATCCGAGGATGTTCAGCCGCGTCGTAGACTCTGTCTTCCGGGGTCAGTGCCACGTGATACCCCGCCTGGCAGGGCGCCGCCGATTTCTGCTGATCGCCCGCAGCGCGACAGGCAACGTGATTCACCGCCCGGAGCACGGCAAAGTAGGTGGCGGTTTGATAACTGCTCCGAAACGGAGGGACATCGCGTTGCAACCCGCCGTCCAACTGCAAGCCGAACGGCGAAGCCACGACCATGTTTCTGGTCCACTTGTAGTCGCTTGTGTGGAGATGGCGTGCGTCTAGATCGACGGTGAAGAAAATGGCGTGCGGGAAGGCAGGCCGGAGCGCTTTAAGAATGAGCAATGCATCATAGGGATCCGTGCCCAGGATGCCGATCGCTTTAGCCCCTTCTCCTTCGTCTTGGATCCTCGCGGCCAATGCGCGCACATAATCAAGTTGACTGGTGCCTTCGGGGCGTTCCTTCAGCCCACCGGCCAGAGCATCCTTCGCTGTCTCATTGGCTTTGGGTTTCTCTCCACGCCCGGCTTTCATGCTGTCGTCGCCCGGCACTTCGCCATCGAGACCGCTGAGGTAGCTATACCGGTGGATGTTTAAGGTCAGGGATTCGTAGTCCGCCGAGCGTTTAATCTGTAGATCGATCGCGTGCGGGACGGTGGGACACCAGACCTTGATCGTCGTCGGCACTTGAATCTGCCTCAGCTCGGCCTCCGTGAAGGTCGCCACTTTCGCACAAGCCGCCGCGCGGAACTCGATTGGCAACGCTCGGCCATAGAACGAATCCCACTCTCCAATGAGGATCACCGCATCCCAGCCGAGCCGCACCTGGCGACGTTCTAATTCCTCGATCAGCGTGTCGAAGAGCCGGTCGTCAGATCCGATCTCATAGATGAGCCGCACATTCGCGGCCGCCAGCCGATGAAAAAACTCCTGCTCGCAGGCTTCATACGTCTGACACGCGAGGCCCTTCCCCTCTTCCTTCTTCAGCCCATAGGCCAGGATCCCTTTCATCGCGCTGGCCCACGGCGAATAGAGCTCGATGGTCCCGTCCGTATTCGGCCAGACCCCGACCCCTTCATGGGGCTCCGCATACAAGGCTCCAGCCTCATCCAGGAGATGACGCAGGGCGGAGGAACTGCGGGGCCCCACCAGCTTGAACGTGACGGCCTGTTGCAACGCCGGATTCAGACGGACCAGCTTGCGCCGGTCGCCGGTCAGGAGGCATTCGCTTTTCTGCTTCGACTCTTCACACACCAGGGTTTGCGACAACGAGGTCAGTGTGGCCAAGAACCCTCGGCTGAGGGCGTCGTCGGGAATCCAGATCACGAGGGTGCTCTGGGCTCGATCCTGTCCTTCGCCACAGACCCTGGTCTTGCGGAGCTGATACCACTCATACGGCAACGCATGACCGGCACCCTGACTGTCCCCTTCGATGAACGAAAGATGCCCCTCGTCTTCCGGGACATAGCAAGCCACGCCCAGCGCGGTGCCGACCGCATAGCGATCTCGAATGCGGGACTCCGTACTCTCCGCATAGGGATCGCCGCTCATGGTTACCAGTAGGACTGTGACCTGCTCACCCTTCTTGACTCGGTCGGCAATCGCGAGCCTCAGTGGCCTCAGGCGCTGAGTGAGGGTTGATTCAGCTGACTGGCTGGCCGCGGACTTGAGCAACCCGATTGCTGGTGGCCGGGCGTCTCGCATACCCCGCTGCACCGCTGCCACCGGATCTTCCCACAGCCGCGCGCGGATCGATTGCTCACCGGTGGTCTGTTTCACATCCAACCCGGTCCCTACCGGCCGCGAACTGCGCAGAGGCTCTTTCACCAACAACACGCCGGCGAGCGCAACTGCGAGGGTGACCACACCCACCAGGGCGAGTTTCGACTCTCCACTTCCTTTTGCCATGGAAGAATCCGTCTTCTGTAATGAGCCGCCGGTGGTGGTAAGCCCTCTCCAACCCAACAGCAGACCTGGATGAGTCTCCAACTGCGCAAGCACAGGGGACGCGCTAGGCCGATCTCCGCCACTCTACAACAGACAGTGAGGGGGACTGCAAGGTGATAAGTGCGGACGGCGTGGAACCTGGATGTGGTCGATGGAGACAGGTCTATTGCGGGACGACCTTGAAGATGGCGTTGCTGTTGGAGACGTACAAGAATCCGTCGGCGCCGAGCATAAGACTCAACAAGCCGCCGCTCCCGCCATTGTAGGCAATGCTGGACATGCTAGGCTAGGTGAAGTCGGCGCCGCTGAGAACAAAGCGGCGAATCCTGCCGGTGCTGAAGTCCGCGACGAGCAGATTGTCGTTGTCGTTCATCGCGACAATGCGCGTCCCGCCCACTGTCCCGCTGACTGTGACCGTATTCGCCACGGCGATCGGATTCTCCCCGCCCCCACTCTCCGTGCAGGCGCTGAGAATGAGCGCCAGCCCCGCAAGGCCGAGGGACCGGACGAGTATGCCGTGTGCCGCGAAGGTCATCTGTCTGCCTGTTGAAACGGGGGACCACTCTATGAACCCACCGGTACAGTGAGTCGAGTGGCCCCCCGGGTGGAACATTGCTTCTCAAGGGAGGATAAAGGATGCCAGGTCGTCGTGATGGCTTAACAGGCTGCAGAAAAACTATTGTTTGGCACGGAGGAATTCAATGGCCCACACATCTATGACAACAGGAGAACCGTGCACAGGATGCTCAAAAAGGCCGTTCAGCAAGGCCGCAGCGAGCGAAGAGGCGACGGCGTACGCTTCGGTACGTTGAGCCTCTGAGCGACGCGAGAACGCCGCTGGCGGACTTATTCAGCATCCTGTTAGGATGAGCAACTGACTGCTATGTGCTTGCCCCAGTTGGGAGGAGGGGCTGCGTAGGCGTCCATGCCTGGCTGGTCACTGTAGGGATTTTGCAGCAGGGTGAGCAACCGATCGATCTCGGAGAAGTCCTTCTGCTGAGCCTTCTCGATGGCTGTCTGCACCAGATAGTTGCGGAGCACGTATTTGGGATTGACGCGGTTCATGCGTACCAGGCGGTCGTCATCTCGACTCCCCTCTTCGCGCAGCCGGTCCTCGTATCGAAGAGCCCACTTGTCGAAGGCCTCACGATCTAGGAAGAAGTCGCGAAGCGGTTCGTTCAGCGATGTGGACCCGGCTCGAAACAGGCCCAATGCGCGAAAGAAGATCGTGTAATCGATATGGTGCAGGTGCAGGAGTGCCAAGAGGTCTTGGATCAACGAGGCATCCTCCTCCTTCGTCTCGATGAGTCCACACTTGGCCCTCATCAACTCCATGTACCGTCCTTCGCAGAGGGGGGTATAGCGGTCAAGTGCGGCCTTCAAATCTTCCTTCTCGGCCAACGGGAGCAGCGCCTGCGCCAGACAGCTGAGATTCCAGAGACCGATATAGGGCTGTTGATTAAAGGCATAGCGGCCGTTGTGGTCGGAGTGGTTGCAGATGAACCCGGGATCGTAGTCGTCCATGAACCCGAACGGACCGTAGTCGAGGGTGATGCCATGGATCGACATGTTGTCCGTATTCATGACCCCGTGGGCCCAGCCGACGGCCTGCCATTGCGCGATCAGCCTCGCCGTGCGCTCGACGACCTCGGAGAAGAATCGCGCGTACTTGTTCGCATCCACCAGGTGGGGAAAGTGGTTCGCAATGACATAGTCGGCGAGGATTTTGAGCTGCTCATGCTGTTTACGGTAATAAAAGATCTCAAAGGTGCCGAAGCGCACATGGGACGGCGCCATCCGTACGAGCATCGCGCCGGTTTCGACCTGCTCGCGGTAGACCTGGTGGTCGCTCCCGACGAGACAGAGCGCCCGAGTCGTCGGAATCCCCAGGCTATGCATTGCTTCGCTGCAGAGATACTCCCGGATGGTCGAACGCAGAACCGCACGGCCATCCCCCTCTCGCGAAAACGGCGTAAGCCCCGCACCCTTCAGATGCAGATCCCACTTCTCGCCCCGTTCGTTCCGCACTTCTCCAAGGAGGATTGCACGCCCATCCCCCAGCTGCGGGACATAGACCCCAAACTGATGGCCGGAGTAGAGCATCGCCAGCGGCTCCATCCCTGGCACGAGCAGACTCCCGCCGAACACAGCGGCAAATTCCGGTCGCTTCGCTTGCTCCGGATCAAGATCAATCAATTCGGCCGCCAAGGGATTGAAGCTTACAAGATGGGGAGGCTCGGAAAACGGCGTCGGGTTCAGCTTGGCGTAGAACGCCTCGGACAGGCGGGCGTAGGAGTTGTCGAAAGAGAGGGCTTCCAGATGGCAGTCGGTCATGGGTACAGCTTGCCAGGCCTAGCGCGACGCTTTCAATCGATGAGAAGCGTTGTCTAATAGCGAGATAAATCTCTCGGACACAAAGTCGTAGACCCACACATCGCCGGTCGAGATGGAATAGACCCATCCATGGAGATCGACTTTCTTCTGACGCAGAAGAACGGCGACGGACGGGTGAGTGCGAAGATGGTCCAGCTGTGATCGGACGTTTTCTTGCGTCGTCTTGATCAGCCGGTCGCTGCCCTTGAGATCGGTATAGTGCTCGCGCATCAGGCGGCGGGTGGTTTCCGCCTGTCCAACCCACTCCTTGACCGCCGGCAAGTCATGCACGTCCTCGGGATGCAAGAGCGCTCTCATGACGCCGCAATCGGTATGGCCACAGATGATAATGTGTGGAACCTTTAGGACAGCCATCGCGTATTCGATGGTCGCCGTGCTGCCGCCTTGCATCGAGCCGTAGGGCGGCACCATGTTGCCGGCATTCCTGAGAATAAAGAGCTCCCCGGGATCAGTTTGTGTGAGGAGCGTGGGGTCGACCCGCGAATCGGAACAGGTAATGAAGAGCGCCCGAGGAGCCTGGTTTTCAGAAAGCCGGGTGAAGAGCTCTTTCTTCTTGCCGAACACTTCGGTGCGAAACTTGAGGAAGCCTTTGACGAGTTTTTCCATCCGTGCGGATCCGCCCTATCGACTGTCGTTCTGGATGTCGCGATCGACTGTGAACACTAAAACCCGTTCGCCGATTTGCACGTCAATGTCGGTAAAGAGCGCGAGGGTTTTGGCGCCGGTAATTTCGCTCACTTGCTCACAGAGTTTGTCGCGGCCCAGTGCAATCAAGTTCTGACGCAATCGCTTCACCATATCGACACCTTCCACTGTTTTGGCCAGCTGACGTTCGGCCGGCGTCAGTACCCCCTTGAGCCGCACGACGACGAGGTCCCGCACGACGAACGCACGCACTTCATCCGGTCCACGGCCCATGAATTCTTGTTCAAACTTGATGATGATATTACGGATGGCGTTTTCCACGTGGTCTCCCGTCCAATGAGGTCTTCTGCCGTGATGACCGACCCGGTGCAGGATTATAGAAGCGCCAGCTGGCTCGAACAAGCGCAAACGTAAGGCTTTTATCCAAAATGGTTCGCGGCCTGGGGCTTTCGGATCATTGCGTGATGGCTGAGGGAACAAATTTCTCGTCTAACGCTTGACGACGGTCTACGGACCGTATTATTGATTGGGCCGGATTTCATAGTGCGGCGATGTCTCCTGTTCCGAGATTCCTCGAAAACAGGTGGGACGCCGACTTCTGATAGACAGGGGCCGTAGGGCGACCGGCAATTCGAAAGAGAGGCTGGTTGCAGTACAAGCCAACCGGAGTTGCCTCGACTAACCATCGGGGATGCCGGTTGGCTTTTGTGTTTTCTAGCAGGATGCTGAAACAGTCCGCCAGCAGCGTTCTCGCATCGTTCAGACCCTCAACGTACCCCAGAGGGTACGCCTCAGGCCTTCATTCGCTGCGGCCTTGCTGAACGGCCTGTTTGAGCATCCTGCGGGACAGTTCTCTCGTTGTGCCAGACGTACTGATCATCGAAGTTCTCGCGTGCCAACATAGTTTTTCCGCATCCTGCTAAGAGTCATGCCATGAATGTGTTGAGGTGCCGGTGTCTGCTGTTATCCTAGTTCCGTTACTCCCGCTCCTCGCGGCGCTCCTCGTGATGATAGGCAGCGAGCGCTCGCAGCATCAACGCGCCAAGATCGCGGCCTATCCCATCGGCGCGGCCTTTCTCGGCGCCATCGGGACCCTGTGGCTTGTGGCGACACAGGGGCCCATCACCATTCGTTTCTACGACCCCGCTTCTCTCGCGACGCTGGCCTTCCCCATGGGTTTCTATATCGACCGCCTGAGCGCGGTCATGATGGTATTGATCGCCGGCGTCGGCACCATCATCTACATCTATTCCATCGGCTACATGTATCAGGATCGCCACGATCGCCGGTATCTGGCACTCATCAGTTTCACGACCTCTGTGTTGCTCTGTATGGTGTCCAGCGCCAACCTCATGATGCTGTTCCTGTTCTGGCAAGTCCTGAGCTACATGCTCTATCTTCTTGCCCACAATCATGCCCATGCGGCGACGCTTGAGGGGGCGTTCAGAACCTTTACCCTCTTGCGGGTCGGCGACGTGGCATTTCTGTCCGGCATCGTTCTCGCCCATCAGCTGTACGGCACGTTGGAGTTCCAAACGCTCTTTGCCAAGGCCACCGAATCGGCAGTCACGCTCACGCCCCTGCCGGGCATCGAGATCGGCGGGGCGACGGCGATCACACTGCTCCTGTTCATCGGCGCCATGAGTAAGTCGGCTCAGTTCCCGATCCATATCTGGCTGCCCCGTTCGCTCTATGCCCCGACACCGGTGCATGCGTTGCTCCACGCCGGGATCATCAATGCGGGTGGCTTCCTGATCAACCGCTTGGCCCCGCTCTATGGTCTGAGCTCGACCACGCTGCATATGGCGTTCTTGGTCGGCATGCTTACCGCGGTCCTCGGCGCCACCACGATGCTGGCGCAGAACGACATCAAGAAGACGCTCGGCTTCTCGACGATCGGCCAGATGGGTTACATGATTATGGAATGTGGATTGGGCGCCTTCTCGCTGGCCGTCTTCCATCTCATCGCACACGGACTTTTCAAAGCGACGGTGTTCTTGAGTTGCGGGAACGTCATCCACAAGGCCCGCCAGGAACCGGAATTCCCACAGCCGAACCATGCTGCAAAGGAAGAGGAGTTTTCGCGCCTGACCTGGGCTACCGGATTTCTCACGACACTCCTCATTCCGCTTGTCATCCTCCTGGTGTCCCATGGTGTGTTGCACATCCCGTTGCGGGAATCCCAAGGGACCGTGATCTTCCTGTTCTTTATCTGGGTCACGTCCTCCCAAGCCATCTTGACGCTCATCCGCCTGCGCGCAGTCGCTTCATGGAAGGTATCAGCGGCGATGCTACTGACTACTGCTCTTCGTCGTGTTCATCTATTTGTTCGCCGTCGAGTCCTTCACCGCATTCCTCTATCCGAATCCGGAAGAGGTGGCGTCCTACTTCCAGGCGGCGGCGCTTCCCAATTGGCTCTTTGATGGTCTCATCGTCGGAACGGCCCTGGTGATCATTCTGGGGTGGTTCTATATCTAATGCCCAAGCCCATGGCCAGACTATGTGGGTGCCGAGCTGGGTGGAAGGACTCCGTCTCCGCTTGTATGTTCTGTTCATGAACCGGCTCTATGCGGATGAGCGCTATCAAGCACTCGGTCGAGTGGTCATGCGTGTCGTCCATCGAATCGATAAGCGCGATACGGGGTGGTCGAAATGACGGACATTGTGACCACTCCGTTGCTGTTGGCCGCGGTTCCCATTATCGGAGCGATGCTGGGCCTCGTGGTCTGGTCTCAGCCGGAGAAGCTGAGGATCTGGTCGATTGTTGTGACCGTGCTTAGTCTGCTGGCTGTGATCGGAACGTCCGGACGACTGACGGGAACAACTGAAGGGCTGCTCTTCCTTTATCTCCTCCCACTGGCCGCTTGTGTCTCTCTCTTGGGAGGGCCTGTTCATCGGGAATATCGGCTCGCCTGGGTCATGACCCTCCTGTTCCTTGGATTGGGATTGGGCGTCCTCACGAGCCAGCACGTCGTGGGCCAGCTCGCACTGGTTGCGCTCCTTGGTCTCATCACGTTCCTCCTCATCTGGCATCATAATCCATTTTGGCCCACATCGTGGTTGGGTATCGGCACTTTTGGGCTTGGGACGCTCTGTGCCGGGCTCGCGGTGATCGCCGACCCTCCCGTCTCTTCCGTTGCATCGTTGGTGACCTGTGCCATCTTGCTGCCGCTCGTGCCGTTCCATGACGGCTATGTGACCGCGCTCACACGATTGCCCGGCAGCCTGCCGCCGTTCATCGTGCTGCTGCTCCCCGCCATCGGACTCCACGGCCTCGCTGCGGTGTTGTCGACGGTGCCGGATGTCGCGGTTTCTACGATGACAATCTTAGCGTTGGTGGGCGCCCTTTACGGTTCGGTCAAGGCGCTGGCGCAATCGCGCGTACGATTGCTCCTCGCCTACGGCAGCCTCTCGTTCTTCTCAATCCTCTGGTGGTTTGTGGCCGGTTCGCGTGCCGTCACCCCTCAGGCGGCTGTCTTTCTGGGTGCCGCGGCGCTTGCAACGAGCGGACTCCTACTTGCTTGGCAGGTCGTCCGTACGCGGTATGGGGACGACGTGGACCCGCGAGCCATCAGCGGGCTTGCCTCGCCGATGCCGGAATTCGCCGTCCTGTTGTCGCTCTTGGCGCTGGCAGCTATGGGCCTGCCCCCGTTCGGGGTCTTCGCCGGATTCATGGGTCTGCTCCTCACCTCGTCGCTCACATTATCTGCTGCCCTGCTTGTTATTGTGATCGCCTGGCTGGCTGCGTCCTGGTACATCCTCGATATGGTGCAACGGTTGCTCTTTGGCCGGCAGCGATCGGATCTCCGCTACGAAGCGCTTCGCCCGGCAGAACTCGCGTCTCTTCTGATCGGTTGTTCTGATCGTCATCGCGCTGGGCGTCGCGCCGGTCAGCCTGTTCGGGATTCTGACTCAGCCGCCGCGCGCTGGAGCCGTCATGGAATCCGTCACATGGAATCGATAGACCACTCGATCGACATCGAAACCAGACGCATGGAACTCCGAGGCGTGGTCCGCCTTGCGGGCGAGGTCATTGCCCAGTACTGGCCGATGCGGACCTTCGTGCATCACAACCCGCTCCATAGCCTCGAGTATCTCCCCTTTGAAGAAGCCGTCAGGCGCGGCCAACAGTTCTTAGGGGGAAATGGCTATCTTCCCAGCCACCTCTATCGCGGCTACCTCCGCTCCGGCAGGATTCAGCTCGGGCATCTCGATGCCGCCCTCACGCCGCTGGTGCATGACAAGCGCTTGACGATCGGGGCTCGCACGGTCTCTCAGGGCGAGGTCCTCCGCGCGTGCCTGGCCGAAGGGCTCTGTACGCCGATCGAGGAACCGCTCGATGCTCAGTGGGATCACGATCCCCATCACCAGCTGGTCGAGTCGCTCACCGGCCGCCTCGCCTCCATGCTTACCTCTCCAGATCTGCGTGAGAAGATTCAGGCTATTGCGGAGGGGGACCAGTCCGCGCTCGGCCGTTGGATCACGCTCTCGCACTGGTGCGACCAGACGCTCGGCACGCAGATCGTCGGCCAGATCAACAGCGAGCTGATCAAGTGGTGCGAGGCCTTCTTGGACGAAGGCCATGCCACCTGGCCCATGCCGGGCCGAGAAAAAGGATTGTACGGAGCCTGGAAAACCCTCGCGGCACAGGAATGGTCGCCCTGCGGGATAGCAGACAGCCGAAGGAAAATTTCCCGGCTGCCCGATTACCCGGAAGATGCGTTGTTGGAGAGCCTTGATGCCCTTGCTATTCCTACGGAACTCCGGCAGGACTACCTGGCTCTCCAACTGACGGCCCTGCCGGGCTGGGCCGGATTCATCAAATGGCGCGCGGAAGAGCGAGAATACGCATGGCAACAGGCCTATCCGGTTGGTCTGGTGAAATACCTCGCGATCCGTCTCTGGTATGCGCGCGAGTTGGTTCAGCAGGCTTGCCAGGAGGAACTGGGCATCGACGGACAGTACCAGGCAGTCACGGGCTATATACAGCGCCATTCAAGCGAGTACTTCCTGAGAAGGGAACGGGTTGCTGGGCGTCTACCGGCCGCGTATGCGGAGGAAGTCGACCGCTTGCGTCATCAAAAGAGAAACGGCTGGGAAGGGTTGATCGACCGCTATAAGACAGACGTCGTTCCCCGCCAGGAACGAGTCGCTCGGCATGGCGCTGCCAAGCGGTTGCGTTCGCTCGCCCTGGCGCTGCACATCGATCCGGCTGCTTTGCTGGACAGTTCGCCAGTCGATCTCAAGCAGCTCGTGGATTGGATGAAAGCCTTCCCTGAATCGGACCATGGCCCTGTCTGGCTCAAGGCCTTCGAAGCAGGGTATCAGGACCGACTGCTCGGAACGCTGACCCGGGCGCGGGCCAAGTCGGCCGCACCGGCTCCCTCCGAGAATCAAGCATTCGTGCGCCCTCACTCCCAATCAGTCTTCTGCATCGATGTGCGCTCCGAACCGTTCCGGCGTCATCTAGAATCCACCGGCGCAAACGAGACCTACGGTTTTGCCGGCTTCTTCGCCGCCTTTATCCGTTATCGGGCCTGGGGCAAGGAGCATGACACCGAACAATTCCCGGTCATCATGCGCGCAAAAAACGAGGTCCGCGAAATCCCCCGCAGCTATCTGGATCACATCGTGTCTCGAAACACGAGTCCCGAACCAGGATGGTCCATGCAGGCCATACCCTTCTGCACGACTTGAAAGAAAACGTCGTCACGCCCTATGTCATGGTGGAGTCGTTGGGATGGTTTTACGGCCTCCCGATTGTCGGCAAAACCCTGCTGCCGTCGCTCTACCGACGATGGACCTCTTGGTTGCGGCATCTGTTCGTGCCGTCGCTGGCCACCACGCTCACGGTCGACAAGTTGGCGCCGGCCGAAACGGCGGAGATGCTGGATGCGGAACAACAGGCCATCGTCAGGAAGGCGCTGCACGAACGGATCGGGCTGCGCAGCTCGCGCATCACGCCCGCGCTCGTCGAGGGCTTGCGGCAACGCGCCTTGAACGGGCAAGGAGACCCGGAGCCGTCCGTTGCTTGATGTGGCCACGCAGGCCGGACTCTCGACGGAAGCGCTGGAACGTTTGTCGACAGTCTTGCGGCGGCAGTACGACCTGAATGCGCGGTCGGCCTCACGGCACAAGGAGCGGATCACGCGGACCGGCTTCACCCTCGAGGAACAGATTCTCACGGTGGACACGGCCTTGCGCATGATGGGATTGACGAAACATTTTGCACGGCTTGTCCTGTTCTGTGCCCATGGGAGTACCTCGGAGAATAATCCGTTCGAATCGGCGTTGGACTGCGGGGCTTGCGGGGGTAATGAAGGCAAACCCAACGCCCGCGTCCTCGCCATGATGGCAAACAATCAGAAAGTGCGGGAGCGGCTGGCAAAGAATGGTATCGACGATTCCTTCCGACACACACTTTCTCGCCGGCCAGGTCGATACCTCAACCGATGACGTGCAACTGTTCGACCTGGAAGATGCGCCGCCGACTCATCGCGCGGATATCGCACGGCTGCTCGAAGATCTGAAAGAAGCCACCAGGCTGACGAGCCAAGAACGTTGCGCCCGTTTCCCCGAAGTCACGACGACCCTGCCGGCGCACAAGGCTGCGTCGCATGTGCGCCGGCGGAGCATGGACTGGAGCCAGGTGAGACCGGAGTGGGGCCTGTCAGGCAATACGGCTTTCATCGTCGGCCGACGGGATCTCACGAAGGCGCTCGATCTGGAAGGGCGCGTCTTCCTGCATTCGTATGACTATCGCGAAGACCCGAGCAATCGGTTGCTCGAAGTCCTGTTGACCGCCCCGCAAGTGGTGGCGCAATGGATCAACATGGAACATTATTTTTCAACGGTGGACAACGAGGTGTACGGCGGCGGGAGTAAGGTTTACCATAACGTCGTGGGGCGCATCGGCATCATGTCAGGACCCTGGAGCGATCTCCGGCTCGGCCTTGCCTGGCAAACCGTGATGAACGGCGACGTGCCGTTTCATGAGCCGATGCGGCTGCTCACCATCGTCGAAGCGCCTCGGGAACGGCTCGAGAAGCTGATTGCGCGTCATGAAGTGTTGCAGCATTTTTATCATAACGAGTGGGTCCACCTCGTCGCACTGGAACCGGAGGAAGGTGTCCTCTATCGCTATCGACCGACGGGCGAATGGGTTAGAATCGACGATGGAACCGGCTCCGGATAGCGGGGTCATGATGGGACAACTCAGCAAGAAAGGAGTTCAACTGTGGGCGCGTTGACGTTGCATCCGATGAAGGAAATACGTGTGATCGTGGCGGGGGAACACCGGGCGTTTGTGACAGAGTTGTTGGACCAGGTCAAAGCGTCCGGCTACACGATCATCGGCAATGTTTCGGGGAAAGGCCATCACGGCGTGCGCGAATCACATTTCATGTTCAGCGAGCAGGAAAGCCTCGAGATGATCATGACTGTCGTCCCGGAAGAAAAAGTAGAGCCCATCCTGGCGGGCCTTCGGCCGCTCTTCGAACGCCACTCCGGCGTGATGTTCGTCACCGACGTGGCCGTCAGCCGGCAGGAATATTTCGGCAAGAAAGGGAGCAGTTCCTGACCGAGGGCTCACATGGCCCAATCCATGACCAGATTATGGCACGGGGCGAGGAACAACGGTCAGACTGTCCCACCCTTGTCTTCACGATCAGAACTTGTCTAGAATGCACCCTTCTCACAGGGTTGAGGGCAAATCGTGAAGGGACTCCGGTTCGAACGCATCGGGAAAAACCGTCACTACAATGTGGTGTTCCACATGGGAAGCAGCTACGTGCCCGTCACCGATGAGATCGTGGAAGAACTTAAGGCCCAGAGTCTACTCCCCGTCGAACGGTTTCTCGACCTCTTGATCGACCGCGTGGGGTACTCCTCCTACCTCAAGGAGCAAATCCGCACAGAACTGAAATCCTCCGGCGATCCGGTGACGCAGATCACGGTTCTTCAAGGCGCGATCCGCGAACTCTAGTCGGCTGCTGAAAATTCTGACATTCTCACCCGCCCAACCCCAGCGCGCCAAGACGCGCCCTTTCCCAAGCTTCGTTCTCAGTCGCGCCTCCGTGCGACGGATCGCAAGGGTACGCCTCAGTCGTCCCGCTTCCTGCGGCCTTGCTGGCGGAAATTTTGAGCAGCCTCTGGAATCTCTGAAATAGATCAGGCCGTAAAGGCCGACGGAGAGACGGCGATGGTTGGGAACGCCTTTAGAATTTGCCGATCGGTCGTCACCAGCGGAACTTCTAAATCCTGGGCGAGGGCTACGAATTCACAGTCATAGGCCGAACAACCAGACCGACTGGCCAACGTGAGCACTTGACGTGAAAGCACGCTATACTCACGCCTGGTCAGCCATCGCTCGGCTTCGTCGATCATGGTCAGCGCGTCGTCCAGTTGGAGCGCATGTGCGCGAACAAGTCCGATCAAGCTGTTCCGAAACTCCGAACGCCACAGCAACGGCACCGCCCACAGCGCATCCCGTTGCAAGACGGCTTCACCCTCTTCTGTCCGTTGGCCCTGGACATAGAGATAGATTAAGAGATTCGTATCGGCCACGATCATGCTCGCCCTGCCACTTTGATCTCATCGAGCATGCGATCGGTCAGGCGGATACCTTTGGGCGTTCGGCGCACAGCCCGTGCCCTCGCGAGCAGAGCATCAGCGTCAACCGGGACGCTGTGCGTCATATGCTCAAGATAGGAGATGACCTCGAAATTCAGGCTGCGGCGATGTGCGGCCGCTTGCTTCTTGAGACGTTTCACGAGCGGCTCGGGAATATTCTTGATGGTCAAGGTTGCCATATGGGCCTCCTTTCCGGTGGTTCCATTGTGATTCCATTGTGGATACTAACTGGATCAACCCCTCATGGTCAAGCCAGGGCAGACATTCTGCCCAAACGCTAAGCTGGCTGATGATTTTTAAGAAGAATGGGGTGGTGGAGAGGACCTCGCCGCTACTCAGCGGTCAGATCCGTACTGATTCGAATGGTCGGCGACCCGGTGACGCGGATTACCGTTCTTCAAGACGCCATCCGCGAATTGAAATCGGCTGCTGAAAATTCCGACATTCTCACCCGCCCAACCTCAGCGCGCCAAGACGCGCCCCTTCCCAAGCTTCGTTCTCAGTCGCGTGCCTCAATGCGACGTACCGCAAGGGTACGCCTCAGTCGTCCCGCTCCCTGCGGCCTTGCTGGCGGAAATTTTGAGCAGCCGCTTTCGATCGTTGCGCACCGTGGGATGCTGCCTAACGACCAAGCCCACCTACCGCGGCGGTCAGGTGCAGAGTCTGGTTAGGCCAGTGTTCAGGTGAATGCAGGCACCGAATACCCGGACTCTAACAACAGATGTCCCGGCTCCTTCTCCCTTCCGAGGAGAATTGGGTACGGCTGAAGAGCCTGGGCGCTCTTCTCGGCCGTGTAACAGTAGAGGACAACTACGAATAGGCCAGAGATCGCATTTGCGCAATTCTCAAAATTGGCCTCATTGAAATGCGCATCTCGCTGGTGCTTGACGTTATTGTAGCTTTGCCACCAAGCCGGATTCTTGCTGTGCGACTATGCGTCCCACGGCTTGAAAGCGAGATTATACCGTCTGACCAGAACTTCTTCGGTTGCAACCTGAGTATGGGCGGTAATGCATGCTCGGTAATCATCGATGTTGTCTCGCTTTGCCGTACTTTCGATGTTCTTGCACATGATCTTGCATAGCACATCGACTTCGGACCCTATCGCGAGGAGTAGTTTCGCATATTCGATTGAGAAGGTCGCGAAGTTCTGGTCCGAGAACTCGACGTACCTCGAAGTCGCCGCGAAATCAGATTTCAGAGCAAGGAAATGTTGCCAGTAACGGTATGTTCCCATAACTTTCGAACGCCTCGCCTTCCGCCGGCTACCTACTGAGTTAACTGACCGACATATCCTGCTCCGTGCTCGCTTGTTATCTCTTCAGGGATGGAGGCTGACTGATCTTCCACTGCGCGCGTCCAACGAGGGCCTTCCGAGGCCGCGCGTTGCGCGAGCACAGAAGATCATCAGGCTCCATCCCCTTCATCGTGGGGGTTCCGTGAGCACGGGGGGACCAACCAGGCTACCCCTTCTCAATCCGCCATTTGTCCTTCTTGAAACAACTGATTGAGGATGGCATTTTTCTTTTCGGGATCTTTGTAGTACTTGAGCGCCTTTGCAAAATTGTCCAGTGCGCTCTCTCGCTTCCCCTTTTGGGAATAGTATTCGGCGATGCCGTGGTAGGCCCGTGGGTCTTGTTCGTTGGACTTGAGGGCTCGATTGAAAGCTTCGTAGGCGTCCTGCATGTGCTGCTTGCCCAGCGCCAACCAGCCGATCGCGGAATGCGCCGGACCGAAGTTCGGATCGGCGATGAGGGCCGCGTCATACTCCTTCTGTGCCAGGTCCAGGCGTCCCCTCGTTTCGTAAAGACCTCCCAGCGCAAAATGCACTTCTGCGTCCTTGGGGTTCAGGCGCAATGCTTCCTTGTAGGACTGCAAGGCTGGCTCAAACTTGCCCTGCTCGGCGAGCGCGCAGGCGAGGTTCGCATGGGCAGTCGCATCGTTCGGCGTCAGCTTGATTACTTCCCGATATTGCGGAATCGCCATCTCCAACCGTCCCTGTTCTTGATAGGCCACGCCCAAGTTGGTCCGCGCCGGCGCATAGGAAGGATCGAGTCGCACAGCTTCACGGTATTCCTTGATGGCCATTTCGAGGTGGTTGGCCCGCTCATGAATCTGTGCGAGAAAATAATGAGGGTAGGCGGATTGTGGAGCGAGCTTGGCCGATTCCTTGTAGGACGCGACCGACTGTTCGGATTGGCCTGATTGGGCCAGGAATAACCCCATCACGAGATGGGCATAGGCCTGTTCCGACTGTCGCGCAACGAATCCTTCGATCCACTCTTTGACCCGGGCAATGTCTTCGGGTTCTTGTAGACACTTCGGGTGAGTATTCCAGGCTTCGGCGAACTCCCCGCGGAGCAGGTGGATCACGTTCAGGGCGAAATGGGGTCGAGGATCTCGGTCTGTGCCGGCGGCGGGATGGCGGGCCCAGGCCAGTGCGGCATGCTGCGCCTGATCCCATTGGCCCTCCAACAGCATCGTTTCACATTGTGCTTGGTAGTCGGCCATCGGGGTCGGTCGTAATAGCTATCTGGTGAGGGTGTCCTCCACGTCCGGCGAGGTCGCCTGAATGCGATCACCGAGAAAAGGATAGCGCGCCGCAAGTTTTTGTTTCATCAGCCAGGCCACAGTCCGGTACGACCAGTGGCCTTTCACACCGGAGCGAAGTTTCGCGATGTACTCGGCTTCTGCGTAGTCCATCTTGAACAGGCAACGCACCTTGAATCCAAACGGCGTCGCGTAAAGCGACCCCTCCGCACTCGTTTTCTTGAGCTGTTCGATGTCCGAACGGACCGCGTCCATCGCCTGTCGATACTCCTGATCCAATCCCGCTTGCACGAGCGGCGGCGGGACCTCGTACCCATGTACCGTCGTAAAGTTCTGTTGAATCTGCTGACAACGCCGATGCCGATGCATGTCGCGCCAGCCCCCGATGTCCATCAGCACGTCGAACGTGAAGGCGTAGCCGCTGCGGAATTCTTTGATGAGTTCATCGTAGGGCCCTCGTGCGCTCATCGCCACGTCAACAGCCTCCTGTTTCTGTTTCTCCGTCCAAGTGCGGACGACCGCGAGGAGGCTCCGATAGGGGGCATGGGAGACACGGTACAGCAGGGTGGTGACGATTTCGTCCAATGGATCGTGAGGGTCGATGAGGTCTACCGGCTCCGGCTCGCCCCAGGACGTCGGTTGATCTAATCCGGTTCCCTGGAGAGCGTCCTTCGCGTATCTGGCGAGATCCTGGTAGACCGACGCTTGATAATCGTTCGACTTGGCATGGCGAGCGAGCGTCGGCGCGAGGGGCTCGTGTGCTCCGGCAGGCTGGCCACAGAGCTCGCCCCAGAGGTTCACCGGTGACCGTTGGCAGGCATCCTTGAGTTCGTCTCCGATCGCGCGTAATTCTGGTAGTTGCGATGACAACAGTCTGGTGATTTGCTTCTCCAACGTCCTGATGCTGACGACTTGCCCGACGTTCGTCCTGGCTGCGAGGGGCAGGAGATACCGCGTCACATCGAACGCGCGCGCGGCAATCGTTCGTTGGTAATCGGCCGGCTTTATCGACTCGGGGCGGGGCTCCCGCTCCGAAATAGATTGGATCAAGGGTTGGTGTAAGAGCCGGTAGATCTCGGCGAGGCTGCGGAGAATGCCGTGGTAGGTGCCTTCCGTCTCCGACCCTCGAATGGAATCCGGCACGAACCACCCGCCGGAGGCAAAGTTTTGATATCGGCTCGATTTCGCCTGGCCATCCCACAAGGACTCGTCTTCGAGTCGAATCGCGGCGAGTTCGGAGATGTCCTCGAAACAGATGATGACATGGCCTAGATCGGCGATCGAGGCATGGCCGTAGTCGAAGTAGAACTGATCCCAGAACTTTTCAGAAGAATGTCCATGCACCCAGCGGAGGCTGCTCTCGATAGAGTCGGGCGAGCGGCTGTAACGGGCCAGGGCGTAGGCCGACTTCTCGGGCGGCATCGGTGCGAGCGCGATTACGCGGCGGGTCGGTTGATCTACACTCATGAGGCCTCCCGGAGCGGCAGGTAGGCCGCGAACTATACGCCCGCGGGAATGCCTGCGCAAGAACCTAATTCATTGCCCCTTGACTGACTGACGATTGACGCTTCTGTGCGCGTTGACTTGCCTGCCACCCATCGTTATAGTCCCGCATCTTTCACGATGGTCGCTGAATATGGACACGATCAAGGGCATCAAGGGCGTCAAGGATATCCTTCCGGAGGAGACGCCTCGGTGGCGTCTCATTGAGGATGCGGCGAGGCGCTGGGCGCTCAGTTATGGGTATCAGGAGATCCGTATCCCCATCTTCGAACTCACCGCGCTCTTTGCTCGGAGTATCGGCTCGGCGACGGACATCGTCGAGAAGGAGATGTATACTTTTCCCGACCGGGATGGGACCTCGCTGACCTTGCGCCCGGAAGGTACGGCCGGCACGGTCCGCGCCTTCATCGAGCATAATCGGGCGGCCGATCCGCTCCCACAGAAGTATTTCTACATCGGTCCGATGTTCCGCCACGAGCGGCCACAGGCAGGACGCCTCCGGCAGTTCCATCAATTCGGTGTCGAATTCTTTGGCACGGCGGACCCTCGTGCAGACATCGAGGTCATTGCACTGCTGTGGCGCCTGCTATCGGATCTGGCGCTGCCTGATCTGACACTTGAGATCAATAGCCTGGGAAGCTCCGGCGACCGCGCTGCTTACAAGCCTATCTTGCTTTCGTTCCTCTCACAGCAGGAATCCCGCCTCTGCGCAAACTGTCGGCGCCGCATGGAAACGAATCCCTTGCGGGTGCTGGATTGTAAGGTGCCGGACTGTCGAGCTGCGACCGAATCAGCGCCCAGGCTGACGGACCATCTCTCTCCTGAAGCCCGTACACATTTTGACCAGGTTCTCGCAGGTCTTGTTGCCATTGGGATCCCGTATCGACTCAACCCTCGGTTAGTCCGAGGGCTCGACTACTATTGTTTGACGAGTTTTGAAATTACGTCGAGTCATTTGGGAGCTCAGAACGCGGTGGGAGCTGGTGGCCGCTATGATGGCTTGGTAGAAACGCTTGGTGGTCCATCTGTTCCGGCCGTAGGATTCGCGGTCGGGCTTGAGCGTGTTTCGTTGATGCTCCCGGAGGCATCATCGTCCTCGTTAAACGACTGTCTCTATTATGTCGCGGCTTTTGGAGAGGAAGGGACCAAGCTTGGGCTCGTGCTTCTCGACGAACTCCGCAGAGTCGGACTTTCGGCCCAATGTGACTATCGGGCTACTACGCTCAAGGCTCACCTTCGCCAAGCCGATCGATCGAAGTGCCGTTACGCCATTCTTTTAGGTGATGATGAGGCAGCTCGTGGCTCCGTGATTCTCCGCAACCTTGAGTCGAAGGCTCAAGAGGAACTCCCTCTTGTCGGTCTCACTTCCCTTCTAGAAACTCGTACATTCTCTTCATAAAATATTCAATTTTTTGATATTGACTTTGTGCTGAAAACCTCGTAGGCTCGCTCATAATTTATTTCATAAACAATTGATTGTATTGATGTCTTTGGTTTGTGATTATGGCGGCTCGGAAGCTGGGTCTCTTGTTATCCACACCCCCTTCTCATCCCAGTGTTGAGACTGTTGTCCAGCTGGCTCAGGCTGCTTTGCGCAGAGGGGTTGAGGTCTATCTCTATCTCATCGATGAAGGGGTAAAGACCGCTGTGGATCAACGCTATCTTGGTTTGATTGATGCTGGGGTGAAGATGTCTGTCTGTGCTTATGGCTGTCAACGACATGGTGTTCTAACGACCACTGTCGATTCGAGGGTTTCTTTGTCTGGGTTGGTTGTGCTTTCGGGAATTATTGATGGTTGTGATCGCTTTCTCGCATTTACATAAGATGTTGTTGTCACTTCCTTTAGTGTTCTATGTCGAAACGCATCGCTGTGGTGATTTCAGAAGATCCTTTCGTGACGGCTCGCCCTGTTGAAGCACTTCGTATTGCGTTGGGGCTTTGTGCTGGAGACCATGAGACGACGGTCGTTCTCCTAGGACTCTCTTCCCGTCTCTTGATGCAGGATACAGAAGAGATAGTCGATGTCGATATTCTTGAAAAATATCTTCCTTCCTTTAAACACTTATCTGTCCCCTTTATCGTCGAGCCAGGGACGGTGACGGATGTTTGGTCTGATGATTTTTCTGTGACAACTCAAACGGCAGATGAAATCAGACAATTAGTTCGAACGGTTGACAGAAGTCTCGTTTTTTAAGGAATTGTTCTGTATTATCATGGGTACGACTCTCTATCTTCTTCGACAACATCCCGACCTTATCTCTTCATCACTCTTTCGAGCTAGTGATACAGATATGGATATCGTCTTCATTGAGCAAACATCATCAATAGTCCCTTCTTCTGTGAAGGGAGTTGTAGTTGCTACTGAGGGAATAGAAGTTAGCCTTTCACATCCGACAATCACATATGACAACCTTATCGATAAAATTTTTACATCCGAACACATCATTGTTGTATAGGTGTATTACGAGCTCTCTTCCTAAAATATTATCTACTAGAGAAAGATAGGAGTCGGAGGAGGAGTAAGAGTAGGCACAGTGGATATTGTGGATAGAGATAAAGGAGTTGAATTTTATGGTTTTCTCTACCACTGTCGTTATGGAGAGAGTTGGGGATTGACTCTGGGTAACCCCTGTATGCAGAGTTCATAATCTGTGGGAATTCGCGGAAAGGCCATTACCATGATTTTACCAAGGTCTGATAATGAGCGAGTTTAAGATAGGGAAGAACGTACGAAGAACCAGGTTATCAACAGGTGTGAATAAGTCTGTGTATGAAGAATGATACAGGAATTATGACTATCACGAAAGAATGGCAAGACGCCTTGGCTTACATCCAAGGGAAAGTGCCAAAACAGGTTTATGACACATGGTTTACACCGATTCACCTCGAACGGATTGAGGACTCTACAGCCCAACTAGGCGTACCGAATAAGTTTTTCGGTGACTGGTTAAGCCAGCACTACGGCACCCTCTTAACTGAAGCCGTCTCTGCTGCCCGAGGTGGGGAAGAGACCGCGATCACGTTCGTCATCTTTCATAAACAGGCGACAAGGCAGACTGAGAATAGTGGGAGTAACGCTGCAACTAGTCGCCAAAACACCGTGGTCGCGGGCGAAACGGGGAATACAGCTCAACCCAAAGTATACATTCAAGAATTTCGTAGTGGGGGCGGGAAACCAATTTTCCCATGCCGCCTGTATGGCGGTCGCCGAACAGCCGGCGAAGGCCTATAACCCACTCTTTATCTACGGGGAGACCGGGCTGGGGAAGACGCACCTCTTGAATGCCATTGGAAATTATGTGGCGGAGCGGACTGATCTCCGGATTGCCTATTTGACGACCGAGCAGTTTACGAATGAGGTCATCAACTCCATTCGATACGACAAAATGATGGATCTGCGGAAGCGGTATCGTCATATCGACATGCTGATGATCGACGACATTCAATTTTTGGCGGGCAAGGAACGCACACAGGAGGAATTCTTCCACACATTCAATGCCCTCTATGAAGCGCATAAGCAGCTCGTCCTCTCGAGCGATCGCTTTCCGAAAGACATGCCCGATATCGAAGAACGGTTGCGGTCACGGTTTGAATGGGGACTGATTGCGGATCTCCAGCCGCCGGACGTTGAAACACGGATTGCCATCTTGCGGAAAAAGTCCGAGGACGAGGGCGTCACGTTGCCGGAAGATGTCATCCAGTTTCTTGCCACGACAATGAAGAGCAATATCCGCGAGCTCGAGGGCTCGCTGGTGCGCCTCGGCGCCTATGCCTCGCTCACCGGCCAAACGATCACGCTGGAGATGGCGAAGAGCGTGCTCCGGGATCTGATCGGCACCAAGAAAAAGATCGTGTCGATGGATGATATTCAGGAAACGGTGGGCGCGCGCTTCCACGTGAAGATCGCCGACCTGAAATCCCGTCGCCGGAGCAAGACGCTGGTGCACCCGAGACAGATCGCCATGTATCTCTGTCGGGAGCTCACGGACTCCTCGTATCCTGAGATCGGGCGGCAGTTCGGAGGCAAAGACCACACGACGATCATTCATGCCTGCAAGCAGGTCATAAAAGCGAAAGACAGCGACAGTGCATTGAGTGCCACATTGGACAGCTTGAGGGAGCAGATCCTGCGAGCGTGAGTGGCGTCGCTGAAGGGGAAGAGATGATGAAACTGCGTATGGGGCGAGTTGAACTCTTGACGGGTCTCCAGCGGGTCCAAGGTGTCGTCGAGAAGCGCAACACGATGCCGATCCTCTCGAATATCTTGATTGAGGCGAAGCAGGAGGGAGTGGAAATTGTCGCCACCGACCTCGAAATCGGCATGCGCGGGCTCTACAAGGCGACCGTGGAGAAGCCCGGAGGGATCACGGTCTCGGCTCGGAAGCTCTATGAGATCATCAAGGAACTGGCGGTGGGTGAAATCGAAATCACCTCGGGTGACAATAATTGGACGACGATTCACGCCGGCAAGAGTCAATTTAAGATCGTCGGCCTCCCCAGCACCGACTATCCCGCGTTGCCCACGATCGAACGGGAAGGGCTCATTCCCCTCGCCGGAGCCGGCTTCTTAGAGCTGATTCGGAAGACCCTCTTCGCTGCCGGAGACAATGACGCGCGCTACATCCTCAACGGTCTGCTGGTGACCCTCATCACGTCGGAGAAGAAAACGATCTTGCGGTTGGTCGGCACCGATGGACATCGGTTGGCCGTTGCCGAGCAGGAGGTCGGAAAAGCCGGCGCCAAAGGCGCTCCGCAAGAGATCAAAGCCATCATTCCGAAGAAAGCGGCGCATGAGATGCAGCGTCTTCTGGAAGAAGGCGGCGAGGGCGAGCCTTTGATCGGGTTCACCAAAAATCTCATGATTTTCCGGAAGAGCGGGCTGCTGCTGACCTCGCGGCTCATGGAAGGGAACTACCCGAATTATCAGCAAGTAATTCCGAAAGAGAGCGGCGGGAAAATCGGGGTCAATCGCAGCGAGCTTGAAAGTGCGCTGCGGCGTGTCTCCGTGCTGTCCCGTGATAAGGCGAGCGCGGTGAAGGTGTCGTTTGTCTCCGGACAGATGACGCTGTTCTCCAGCAATCCTGATTTTGGGGAAGCGACCGAAGAGCTTGCGGCACGGTACGAGGGAGAGGCCTTGAACACAGGGTTCAACGCCCGCTACTTGTTGGATGTCCTCGGGGTGATGGACGGAGAGACGATCTCCCTGCAAATGGATAATCCGCTGAGCCCCTGTTTGATCCAGGAGTCAGACAGTCCCGGGTTCAAGTGCGTGGTCATGCCGATAAAGATCTGAGAGTCACAAGTCAATGGTCACTGGTCAATAGATGAGGCAATCGGGCTTTGGTTGCATTTTAACGAATGACCGTTGACCAATGACGGTTTCGAATTAGGAGACTGATGGCCAGTAACGACACCGAGACCACACCAAAATCCGACAGTTACGGCGCGGATCAAATCAAAGTGTTGGAAGGTCTGGACGCCGTGCGGAAGCGTCCGGCGATGTACATCGGCAGCACCGGTGTGGACGGCCTCCATCACCTCGTCTATGAAGTCGTCGACAACAGTGTCGATGAACATATGGCGGGATTCGGTGAAACCATCGAGGTGACGATCCACATCGACGACAGCGTCACGGTCGTGGATAACGGCCGCGGCATTCCCACCGGGATGCATTCCACGCAAAAGAAGTCTGCCGCCGAAGTGGCGCTGACGGTCTTGCATGCGGGCGGCAAATTCGAGCAGGGCGCCTATACGGTGTCCGGCGGGCTCCATGGCGTCGGGATCTCGGTGGTCAACGCTCTCTCTGAATGGCTCGAGCTGGAGATTTGGCAGGACGGCCAGGTGTTCGAGCAGCGCTACGAGCGCGGCAAGGCGACGGCTCCGCTAAAGATGACGGGTAAAACCAAGCGCCGTGGCACGACAGTCACGTTCAAGTCCGACGGGCAGATCTTCGAGACACTCGACTTCAGCTTCGATGTGCTGGCGCAGCGACTGCGCGAGCTCGCCTTTTTGAACAAGGGACTCGAGATCACACTCAAGGATGAGCGGAAAGAACCGGTCAAAGAGCAAGTATTCAAGTACAAGGGCGGAATCGTGTCGTTCGTCGAGCACCTGAACGAAGCCAAGATGCCGCTGCACAAGCCTATTTACGTGCAGGTTGAGAAATCGGAGATGGTGCTGGAGGTCGCGCTTCAATACAACGACGGCTATGCCGAGAACCTGTTTTCCTTTGCGAACAACATCAACACTAAGGAAGGCGGCACCCACTTGGTGGGCTTCAAGGCCGCGCTCACCCGTACGATTAACACCTACGCGAACGCCAACGACCTGCTCAAGAAAGACACCGAATCGCTCACCGGTGACGACGTCCGTGAAGGGCTCACCGCCGTCGTCAGCGTCAAGGTCCGGAATCCTCAGTTCGAAGGGCAGACGAAAGCCAAACTGGGCAATAGTGAGGTGAAGGGCATCGTTGAGTCCGCGGTCAACGATGCACTCGGGACCTATTTCGAAGAGAACCCGACGGTGGCCCGAAAGGTCATCGGGAAATCGATCGACGCGGCTCGTGCTCGCGAGGCCGCGCGGAAGGCAAAGGAATTGATCCGGCGCAAGAGCGCGCTTGATGGGGGGTCGCTTCCCGGCAAGCTGGCCGACTGTGCGGAGAAAGATCCGGCGTTGAGCGAGCTGTACATCGTCGAGGGTGATTCGGCCGGCGGTTCCGCGAAGCAGGGACGCGACCGCAAGTTTCAGGCGATTCTGCCGCTCAAGGGCAAGATCCTCAACGTCGAGAAGGCGCGCTTCGACAAAATGCTCTCGAGCGACGAGATCCGGACGTTGATCATGGCGCTAGGAACCGGCATCGGCCGCAAGCGCGAAGAGAGCGAAAAGGCCGACAAGGACTCGTTCGACATCAGCAAGGCTCGGTACCACAAGATCATCCTCATGACGGACGCCGACGTGGACGGCAGCCATATCCGGACCCTGCTCCTCACGTTCTTTTTCCGGCAGATGCCGGAGTTGCTCGAGCGAGGCTATGTCTATATTGCGCAGCCGCCGCTCTTCAAAGTGAAGAAGAGCAAGACGGAACGGTATCTCAAAGATGAAATGGCGTTGAACGAGCATCTGGCCGATATTGCCGTCGAGGATGTGGAAATGTACGTGGAAGGGGTCCAAGGATATGTCACGGGACGGCGGCTCCTGCCCATCCTCAAGAAGCTGATCGCCTTCGAGACGTTGCTTGGCCGGCTCAACAAGAAACCGCACGAGGCCAGCATGGTGCGGGCGTTTGTGAACGAGCCGGGACTCGATCGCGAGCACCTCAAGGATCAGGCGGCCCTCAAGAAGGTTGTGGCCAACGTGAAGAAAACTCTCGCGGTGGTCTATCCGAAGCTCACATCGACGCTGGATATCGTCGAGGACGAAGAACATCAATCGAACAAAGTCACCTGCCAGCTGCATGCCAACGGGGTCACTCATAGCTTTGCCGTGACGCACGAGCTGGTCGGCTCTGCCGAATTCCGCGAGCTGCAGAAGCTCTCACCGTCGGCGATCGGCTTGGGCCGGGCGCCGTACAAACTCAAAGCCGACGGTCAGGAACAGCTCCAGCCCGCGACGGCTGAGTTGGTCAAGGCGATCCTCGATAAAGGCAAGCAAGGGCTCAGTATCCAGCGCTACAAAGGTCTTGGCGAAATGAACCCGAATCAGCTCTGGGAAACGACGATGAATCCGGAAGTCCGGACGCTGTTGAAAGTCAAACTGGAAGATGTGCCCGGCGTTGACGAGATCTTCACGATTCTGATGGGTGATGAGGTCGAACCCCGACGAAACTTCATTCAAGCCCACGCACTCGAAGTGCGCAACTTGGACGTATAAACGTTAATCGTTAACCGTTGAAAAGGAACCAGTCGAGACGTCGCTGTTGATGGCGATTTACAATTCACGTTTAACGGTTCACGACAAAGGGAAGAGATGCCACCTGATGAACGATTAGGACAGATCGCCATCGAAGACGAGATGCGCTCGTCGTACCTGAGTTACGCGATGAGCGTCATCGTCGGCCGGGCGCTCCCCGACGTGCGTGACGGCCTCAAGCCGGTCCATCGCCGTATTCTCCACGGCATGAACGAAATGGGCCTGGCGTCGAACCGGGCCTACCGCAAGTCCGCCAAAATTGTCGGCGAGATCATGGGGAACTACCATCCCCACGGGGACAGCGCGATCTACGATACGCTCGTTCGGATGGCGCAACCCTTCAACATGCGCTATATGCTCGTGGATGGTCAGGGCAATTATGGATCGGTCGACGGCGATCCGCCGGCGGCCATGCGGTATACCGAAGCCCGCCTGACCAGGGTCGCCGAGGACATGCTCGCCGATATCGACAAGGAGACGGTCGATTTCGGGCCGAACTACGACGAGTCGCTGGTCGAACCACTGGTGCTCCCATCTAAGATCCCGAATCTGCTTGTCAACGGCGCCGGCGGCATCGCGGTGGGCTATGCCACCAACATTCCGACCCACAATATCGGCGAAGTGATCGAGGCGCTCCTCCTATTCTTGGATAACCCGCAAATCACAATTGCCCAGTTGATGAAAAAGATTCCAGGCCCCGACTTTCCGACGGCCGGATTCATCTATGGAACGTCCGGCATCAAGTCCGCCTACGAGAGCGGACGGGGTCTCCTCACGTTACGCGCGAAAGTGATGATCGAATCGGATGAACGCACGGATCGCGAACGGTTGATCGTCACGGAGCTGCCCTATCAGGTCAATAAGTCCAAGCTGATCGAAAAGATTGCCGAGTTGATCCGGGACGAACGGATCAAAGGGATTTCCGATCTGCGCGACGAATCCGATCGGGAAGGCATCCGCGTCGTCATCGAGCTCAAGCGCGGGGAAATCCCGCTCATCACCTTGAACAATCTGTATAAGCTCACGCAACTCCAGACGACCTTCGGGGTCATCATGCTTGCGCTGGTGAACAACCGGCCGGAAGTGTTGAACCTCAAGCAGATCCTGCATCATTTCATCGAGCACCGGCGCGAGGTCATCGTCCGACGGACCGCCTTCGAACTGCGCAAGGCGGAAGAGCGGGCCCATATCCTCGAGGGCCTCAAGATCGCGCTCGATAACCTGGATGCGGTGATTACCTTGATCCGACGGGCGCAATCGCCCGATGAAGCCCGAGTCGGCCTGATGCGGCAATTTGCGCTGAGCGAAATCCAGGCGAATGCGATTTTGGAGATGCGGCTCCAGCGGCTCACGCAATTGGAGCGCAACAAACTCATCGAGGAATATAAAGAGGTCTTGAAGCAGATCGAGCGACTCAAGTCTGTCCTGAGCAGCGAAGCGCTGGTTCGCACGATCGTCAAGGATGAGTTGATCGAGGTGCGAGAGGCCTACAAGGACGACCGCCGCACGAAGATCGTGAAAGAAGAAGCGGAGATCACCCTGGAGGACATGATCGCGAACGAAGAAGTGGTCGTCACGATCTCACACGCCGGCTACATCAAGCGCAACCCGGTCACCCTGTATCGGGCGCAGCGGCGCGGCGGCAAGGGCAAGATCGGGATGGGGGTCAAGGAAGAGGATTTTGTCGTGACCCTGTTCACCGCGTCCACGCACGAGTCGCTCCTGTTCTTCACGGACGCCGGGAAGGTCTATTGGCTGAAAGTCCATGAGATTCCGGACGCCGGGCGGGCTGCCAAGGGCAAAGCGCTCGTGAATCTGCTGGCGCTTTCCGGCGATGAGAAGGTCACCGCGACCGTGCCGGTCAAAGAGTTCCGCGAAGACCGGTTCGTCGTGATGGCGACCGCGCAGGGCATCATCAAGAAGACCGAACTCTCGGCCTACGGCAATCCCCGCCAGGGAGGCATCATCGCGCTGTCGTTGGATAGCGGGGATCGGCTCATCAGCGTGCATGTCACCGACGGCCAGCGGGAAATCCTGTTGGGTACGAAGAAGGGAATCACGATCCGCTTCAAGGAAGACGACGCCCGCCCGATGGGACGCACGGCCCACGGGGTGCGCGGCATTACGCTTGAGGAAGGCAACGAAGTCATCGGCATGGAAACCATCACCCCCGACTCCACCACCCAAATCCTCACGGTCACGGAGGGCGGCTACGGAAAGCGCACGCCGGTGAACGAGTATCGCGTCCAGGGACGCGGGGGGAAGGGTATCATCAGCGTGAAGACCAATGAGCGCAACGGACTCGCCGTCGGGTTTCTTCAAGTCCGAGACGGCGATGAGATCATGTTGATGGCCGCTCACGGCAAGGTACTTCGATGCAAGGTGGATGAATTCCGTGAGATCGGCCGTAACACCCAGGGGGTTCGGATCCTCGAACTCGAGGGCGAGGGTGACCGAGTCGTGGCCGTCGCGCGTTTGGCGGAAAGTGCCGAGGTGCTCCCCGAGGAAGGCGGCGGGTAACGGATACGCGCGACATCATACGCCTTCTTCGTTAGCGCAGGCCTTCCATGCACGAGCAGGATACTTCTCCAACGCCCCTGCCCGGACCCAAGCTGAAGAAGCCGCTGGATACTGTCGTCAAGCTG
This sequence comes from Nitrospirota bacterium, assembly GCA_963775905.1. Lineage (GTDB taxonomy): Bacteria > Nitrospirota > Nitrospiria > Nitrospirales > Nitrospiraceae > Palsa-1315. Next base: position 351,522 of record CAVZKI010000015.1, read on the forward strand.
GCCCTCGGCGTACTCATCGGGTCCTTCGCCCTGATCTGGGGCGGGATGTATCTGAGCCGTCCCGATCGATCGATCCCTCCCTATACTGTCGGCTCTCAAGTCGGCCACATCGTCGCGACGCATGTGCCTTCGGACACGACCGACCAGGGGGTTGAAACCTTGGTGAAGCGTTTTCGTAAGGTCGGTCGCCAGACGCACCATTTTGCTTCGATGAAGATTCAACCTACGACTCCGGGCGATCCGGGCGGATGGTACAGGCGGATCGTGGTGTATGTGTTCGATGATGACGGGTGGGCTGAGGCCGAGTTGCTACAGAAATATGTGGCGGGAGATGCGGTGGTGGCCAAGAACTATAAGCAGGCGATGCGTGGGTACTATCGGCTGCAGGATCAGGAAGAAGAAGGAGGTCTGGGCCCCATGCCCAAGGGCGACGAGGTCTCCGATGCCACGCGCATTCTGTTCAAGGGACGCGTGACGGACCCCATCCCGGCGGAGTTGGAGCCTGAGGATATCTCGATATCACCTCTGTAAACCGCAAGCGGAGATCCGGATCTTGTATCGCCGAGACATGGGAACGATGCCTCAGCCAGTGCGACCTCGGAGACAGTGAAGTCGCTATCAATGGCGGGTGTCGCGGCAGAAGCCGACTGCACGTGAGGGGATCTCGCCCACGCGCAACACGATGTCGGTGATGAGTTCCCCGCCGGCTACCGTGTTGAGCTTATGAAGGAGTGTCGGCTTGAGGAACGTGAGCTGGTGCAGCCAGACACTGTTGTGGACCAGGAGATAGAGCTTCTTGTAGCGAATCTGGTCAGGCCAGGTATTCGACGCGATAGGTTCTCCGACGATGGAGTCCCAGTTCCGGCGCAAGCGGCTTTCGAGCAACTTGGATTCGAGTCCCAGGCGACGAGCCAACCCTGCGAGGACGATGGAGACAGAATCGATGGAACCAAGTCCGCGCATGGCGGCAGCATATCAAAAACCAGTTGGAAAGTCTGAAAGTCATCAAGTCAAAGGTCTCCGAAGACCGGAAGACTTTCTGGACTTGACGACTTTGAGACTCCCGGGGCGAGGCGGCCTGATGGGGCAGCAGCGAAAAGAGAAGAACGAAAAAGCCGTCGCTACCAACCGCAAGGCCTACCACGATTATTTCATTGAAGAGAAGTTCGAGGCGGGCATCATGCTCCAGGGTACGGAGGTCAAATCCCTGCGAGAGGGGCGCGTGAACCTACAAGATAGTTACGCCAGCGTGAAGGACAGCGAGGTCTTTCTCCACCACTGCCACATCAGTCCCTACAGCCACGGCAACATCATGAATCACGAGCCGCTCCGTACTCGGAAACTGCTCCTCCACCGCAAGGAGATCAATAAGCTCCTTGGCAAGACGCAACAGCAAGGTCTCACGCTCATCCCGCTCCGCATCTATTTCTCCAAGCGGGGCCATGCCAAAGTCGAACTCGGGTTGGCCAAAGGCAAGAAGCAGCATGACCGCCGGGAAACCATCAAGACGCGCGAAGCCAGCCGCGAAATGGAACGGGCGATGAAGGAAAGAAAGTGAAGCCTGCGGGTCCTGTCACCGATCCAACCCAGCCGTACTCGCACCCCGCCCGGTGTGGGGCCCCGCTCCGTGCGGCTGGGTCTGAGATCGGTGCCACCCATGGCTTCGTGAAGAGGGGGTGAGACAAAACTCGAATCGACAAATAGACATAGAGCCCCCACGCCCGACTGTTCCAGCGCTCTCTGTGAGTTCGAACAGTCCCTCTGAGTGTGGCGGATATCCGAATCGCAGGAAATCAGCATGCGTGCGAAAATACCGCGCAAAGTGTTCCCAGATTGGTTATGGGTCATGCGAGTTCGCTCAACATGACGTCCTCGTGGAGTACCGTTGCCGCACCTGTCGTACTTGTTGGTTTTCGACCAACGGCCGGATTTGGTTCTGCAAGATCACGGGATCGACACGGTGCCCGCATTGCACGCAGCGGAGGGTCTCGACGCTGTGTTCGCCGGTGTTATTCAAGTCGTAGTACCACTCGTTCACGAGCTGGCCCGCGCAACGAGCGCAGGATCTTGTGTTGAACTGTTCGCTCGTGGGAAGGGACCGAACAGTTCCGTCTCGCATTGCTTCTCTTGACTCCATCATTCGTGCCATGATTCAGCCCCCCGGTTATTAGTTCGACGCGATGTGCTCTTGGTTTCAGAATGTCAATGTGTCCTCAGCTGTTCGTGGTACTCTAGCTCCGTCACATGATCGATCCATGAACGGATCATGAAGAATTCTTCATCAAACTCTGAGTTACTTGGAGATACACAGTCACGGCCTGGTCATATCTAACAATCTAAAGTGGCACCCTGAGTAAATAGTCTCCATGGCCTACCTTCGATATTCGAAAGACTGTGAGTGGCACGTCTTACGAGGAGGTCAAGACGGGCAAGTCCGAGAATCGTCTTGCCGTGTGGCACAAGAATCACGAGGCTCAAGGTGTGTCGTATACTGTGAGCATGATTCAAAAGATGCTGGAGTTGGAAGATTACTCCAGCATTCCCGGGTACCAACCGAACCATAAACGCATGCTCCGTGATGCGTTAGAAGTCTGGCTGAGCGAGAAATCAAGTACAGAGATATAGTAGCGGCTCTGTCTCATCAACTCGGCGGCGCGCATGTCAACATGGACCAAACCGGTCCTGAAAAAGTAGAATAGTTCCGTTTCTTTCTCTCCCGCGACGTACCAGGCAGTTTGGTTCAACGGGTGGCACAAGAGCGATGCAACGGAGTATGGGTAAAGAGGGAATCCTGGCTCTACGGAGCAGCAGTCATGTCCGGCGTGAGCAGATTCGCCATGTCAGGTTGAGGAGATGTCTTGCATGAAGGCGGCAGAGCTGCTGGTTCGTTGCCTGGAAAATGAAGGCGTCCAACTGGTATTCGGTTTGCCGGGCGAGGAAACCCTGGAACTGATGGATGCTCTGCTGGACTCTCGAATTCGATTTATCGAGACGCGGCACGAACAGGGAGCGGCGTTCATGGCCGATGTCTATGGACGACTCAGCGGGAAGGCGGGAGTCTGCCTGTCCACGTTAGGACCCGGCGCCACCAATCTCTTGACCGGCGTCGTGGATGCGTATCTGGATCGTGCCCCGTTGGTCGCCATCACCGGGCAAGTCTCGATGAATCGCCGGCACAAGGAATCGCACCAGTACATCGACGTCATTTCGATGTTCAAGCCCGTGACCAAGTGGAATACCTCGATTCCGAAGGCGGAGGTCATTCCTGAGGCGGTCCGGAAGGCGTTCAAGATCGCGCAGACGGAGAAGCCGGGCGCGACCCATGTTGAACTGCCGGAAGATGTCGCGGAGGAACAGATCGGTAATGAACGCAAGTTGGAGCCGCTCTTCGTTCAGGCGCCGGTTACGCCTGAGCCGTCGCAGGGTCAAGTTGCGCGGGCAATCCAGGCGATCGCCGGGGCGCAACATCCTGTGATTCTGGCCGGGAACGGCGTGATTCGAGGTCATGCGCATGAAGCGGTCAGAACTTTTGCGCGGCAGTTGGAGATTCCCGTCCTGCATACGTTCATGGCCAAGGGGATCCTTCCGGATAGCGATCCGCTGTCCCTCTATACGATCGGCCTGCAGGCTCGTGATTATGCGGCGGTCGTCATGGAACAGGCCGATGCAGTCATTGCGATCGGTTATGATTTCGTGGAATACGCACCCTGTTTCTGGAATTCACGCCGCGACAAGCGCATCGTGCACATCGATGCGTCGCCGGCAGAAGTCGACGAGCATTATATTGTCGAGGTGGGTGTCTTGGGAGATATCCGCCTTTCGTTGGAAGACATTGCCGAAGGACTCGCGCCGTTCAGTTCGCCATGGGCCCGACGGGCCCGCAAGACCGTCATCGAAGGGTTCGAAGCCGAACTTGCCGGCGCGCCTTCCTGGCCTCTGCGGCCGCAGCACGTGATCCGGGACCTGCATGCAGTGCTCAATCCTGACGATCTTGTGCTCTGTGACGTCGGTGCCCATAAGCTCTGGATGGCCCGGATGTTTCCGTGCGAGGTTCCTAACTCCTGCATTATTTCGAATGGTTTCGCCGCGATGGGGATTGCCGTGCCCGGCGCCATTGCCGCGAAGTTGTGGAGTCCCGAACGACGCGTGATTGCGGTCACCGGGGACGGCGGCTTTCTCATGAACTCCCAGGAACTTGAGACGGCGGTTCGTTTGGGATTACCGCTGGTCATCTTGGTCTGGCGGGACGATGGGTACGGAGTGATTCGCTGGAAACAACAGGTGCGTTTCGGCCGGACCTCTTCCGTGGATTTCGGCAATCCTGATCTCGTGCGCTATGCGAGCAGTTTCGGAGCCGTCGGCTATCGAGTGACGGAGCCGTCGGAGCTTCGGCCGATCCTCGCCGACGCGCTGAACAGCAAGGTGCCGGCGGTCATCGATTGCCCGGTCGACTATTCAGAGAATCTCCGACTGACGGAACGCCTGAAATCTCTTCCATGAGGGTTCGAAGCGATGTTGATAAAGAGTGGAAAGCGAGGCGAGTAAAGAGAAGGAGCGGGACTAATCTTGGGACCGTTCGATCCAGAGCGCGAAGGCTTCGAGCGAACCTCCGAGTCCGTCCATTCCCCCAAGAACATGGACTAACAGATCGACGCGATCGCCAGCGGCGAGCGTCGGCGCTCGCACCGCGCTGGTATTCCTGCCACAGGCTCCCTTATCAAGGACATCCATCAGCCCGCTCTCGTCCTCCAGTGAGATGATCGTCAGCTCGTAGGGCACTCCACATCCCTGCGTCATAACCTGTGTCTGTACGGTGTGGATGGTGCCGGCTATCCTGATTTCTCGCAGGTGGTAGCTGGTGGGATCTGGAAAGAAGCTTCGAGATGGGAACGCGGTTATACGAGTGAAGAGGAATTTGCAACGATCCCACTCGCGGAGAGCGGGGAAGGGGGTCGAGTGCGAAACTCGATTCAGGGCCTCCAACCATCAGCGTGCCGATCATGGCAAGAAGCCAGAGCGCGAAGAAACACAATCGTGTGGTGAGAAGAGGCATTGTCAGATGATTCCTATCCACGGGTCTACGTTGCCTCACGGCAAGCGTCCTTGATCCTACCCTACCATAGCCATGCGAAACGGCCTGGAATTCCGCCGTTGTTTCCATCCTTAAAGTCCAGGTCGGACCGTACGATGCATCGAACTAAGCCTGTCTCCTGGTCAGCTGCAACCAGCTGATGCGTCGAATAAATTCTAGGCAGCTCATCCCTGGAGCAAATTTCCCCCTTGACTTAGTTCTAGCTAGAACTATTATATTGAGGTCAGCGTGAGCAACAGTGGTTGCAGATTCTCACGATGCAATGAATCTCTGACTGGCGCGGGTGTGATATGAAAGCGTACTTCCAAACTATGGTGATTATGCTCGGCGCTATCACCGCCTCGCATCTCCAACACGGATTCTTCATGAACTGGTTCGGCAAGCAACAGGGTGAAGGTTACGAGTATCATCTCTTGGTGATCGACATGAGTCTCGCGCTCCTTGTCACTGGCGCAGGCAAGTGGTCGGTTGATAAGGTGATTGCAGGACGGGTGCGCGCGTGATTCGCAACCGATGAAGTTTACGGAACAGAACATGGCCATGACACAGACACTTCGATTGGTCGCGAACGATGAACAGATGATCAACGGCGTCGTCGTACCTCATTCGGTGGCGACCGACAACGACCTGTTGGATGCCTATTCTCAGGCGGTGATCACCGCATCCGGAAAAGTCAGTCCAGCTGTCGTGAACATCGAAGTCCGTCATCGATCGGGGAGATCGGCCGGGGATGCGAGGACTCCCCCGGGTGTCACCGGCAGCGGCTCCGGCTTCATTTTTACGCCGGACGGCTTTGCTCTCACGAACAGCCACGTCGTGCATGGCGCGGAGCAGATCGATGTCACCCTGTCGGATGGTCGTCGGCACTCCGCCCACCTCATCGGCGAGGACCCCGATACGGATCTGGCCGTGATTCGGGTCGAGGCGCCGCTGCTCAACCATACAGAGCTTGGTGACTCGCACAGGATCCGCGTGGGACAACTGGCCATCGCCGTCGGCAATCCCTATGGATTCCAATGCACGGTCACAGCCGGAGTGATCAGTGCGCTCGGGCGTTCATTGCGTTCGACGTCCGGCCGGTTGATCGACAACGTCATTCAGACGGATGCGGCGTTGAATCCGGGCAACTCGGGCGGGCCGCTCGTCAACTCGCGCGGCGAGGTCATCGGCGTCAACACGGCCATTATCCGATCGGCCCAAGGCATCTGCTTCGCCATCGGCATCAATACGGCGAAGTTCATCGCGGGCCGGCTGATCAAGGATGGGAAAATCCGTCGCGGCTTCCTCGGGATCTCGGGCCAGAACGTGGAGCTGCCGCGGCGAGTCGTCCGCTTTCATGACCTGGATACTGAGAGCGGGATTCTCGTCGTGGCGGTTGAGCCCGGCAGTCCCGCGCAGCGAGCAAGTCTCGCCGAAGGCGATGTGATCATTGGCTACGGCGACCAGACCGTCCGGGACATCGACGATCTGCACCGGTCGTTGGTCGAGGAGAAGGTCGGCATCCCGATGGCGTTGACGTTTCTTCGACGCGGCGAGAAGAGGACGATCTCGGTGAGCGCAGAGGAATCTCGAATTCAGGATCAGATGAGCGCCCCATAAGCAGGGCGGTTACGAACCCCAATGCCAGGTCGCCGAAGCCGCACTTGGCGAGCGGCGGAGAAAGAGAGGTTTACCATGAGAGACACGATAGAGACAGTCAATATAAAGAAGACGGATCAGGTGAAGGTCTATCAACCGGGGTCTCAGCACGTCGTCGGTGACGGGTTTCACGTGCGGAATCTGTTTCCCAGCAACGACCTGGATCGTGAGTTGAGCCCGTTTATCATGTTGGACTACGCGGGCCCCACGTTCTATCCGGCGACGGACACCCCGCGAGGGGTCGGCGAACATCCGCACAGAGGCTTTGAAACTGTCACGATCGTCTATCAGGGCATCGTGGCGCATCGAGATTCAGCCGGGAATTCCGGCGTCATTGGTCCAGGCGATGTGCAATGGATGACCGCGGCATCCGGGATCGTGCACGAAGAGCTGCACGAGAAGGAATGGGCCAAGCGTGGCGGGACGTTGCAGGCGATTCAACTGTGGGTGAATCTGCCCAAAGCGTCCAAGATGTCCGCGCCAGGCTATCAAACGATTGTGAACGATCAGATTCCGGTCGTGCAGTTGGACGGGGGAGCCGGTTCGCTTCGTGTGATTGCTGGGTCGGTGGGAGGCGCAAAAGGCCCGGCCAAGACGTTCACGCCCATCGAATTGTACGATTTGCGCCTGCGCGCGGGGCATTCGATGCCGTTGCGGATCCCGAACGGGTACCACGTCGGTCTGTTGGTCCTCAGCGGTCAGGCATCCGTCGAAGGATCGCACAGGTTATCGGAGGCCGAACTGGCTGTCTTTACCTCGACAGGAGAGCCGGTGACGATCATTGCAGAGGAGGACGCCACGATTCTGGTGATGGCGGGCGAAGCGATCGATGAACCAGTAGCTCGTTATGGACCGTTCGTGATGAATACGAAAGCAGAACTGGTCCAAGCCGTGAACGATTATCAGGCAGGCAAAATGGGTCATTTGAGTTGAGCAGTGACAGACTGTGCAGGAATACATGATGCAGATCGAGATCTACTCCGACGTCGTCTGTCCCTGGTGCTTCATCGGGAAGCGCCGGTTAGAACAGGCGCTCGAGACTGCCGGGTACGCGCAACAGGCGCACATTGCATGGCGACCGTTCCAGCTGAATCCGACGATGCCGAAGGAAGGAATGGACCGGCGCGTCTATCTTGACGCGAAGTTCGGCGGCGCAGAGGCCCGGCGGGCGATCGAAGAGCGCGTAGCCAAAGCCGGTGAGGCTGACGGGATCGAGTTCGCCTTTGATCGGATCGAGCGGACGCCGAACACCTTCGACGCCCATCGCCTCATCTGGTTCGCGGAGCAACAGGGCTGTCAGGATCAAGTGGTCGAGGCCCTCTTTCACTCATACTTCACGAAGGGGCGCGAGATCGGGAGTCTCAATTCATTGGCTGAGATCGCGTCCGACTGTGGACTCAATCGTGAGGAGGTCGAATCGGTTTCTGGCCAGTGACCGGGCGGTCCAAGAAGTCCGAGCCGAAGAGGCGACCGGGCAGCGGTTGGGCATTCGCGGGGTGCCCTATTTCGTCCTCAACGGCCGTGTTGCGATCTCTGGTGCGCAACCTCCCGATATCTTCGTGTCTGCCATTCAGCAGGCTGAGAAAGCAGCCATGGCAGAGAAAGGAAGGTGCATGATGGCGGTCCAAGTCTACGGATGTAACCATATCGTTATTGAGGTCACTGACGCCAAAAAAGCGGTGAAGTTCTATTCGGATGTGTTCGGCTTGAAGATGTTGCGTGGCGGTGAAGGAGCGGCCTGGTGCAAGCTGGGCGAGCATCAATTCATGGCGATCTTTGAAGTGGACAAGCTGCAACCGGATCGCACGAAGCATTTCGGTCTCATGGTCCGGGACGAGAAACAAATCAAGGAAGTGCGGAAGAAGCTCATCAAGAAGTACAAACTAAGACTGGTGCCGGGCTTCCGCTGCGACTTCCGCGATCCATGGGGAAACCGTATTCAGGTCGGCGATCTCAGCGACGAATCGCTCGTCTGGCTCCTTCCCTACCAGGAAGTGCAGAAAGCCGGCATCACGTTCGGAAGGTGAACTCATGAAGGCGAACTATCTCGGCCACGTGGTGTTCTATGTGAAGAACCTGGAGCAGTCCCTGGCGTTCTATCGCGACCTGTTGGGTTTCAAGGAAATCGGACGGGTCTTCGACGGTGCCGCGGCAGCCTTGACCTCTGGCCGGACGCATCACGAACTCCTGCTGATCCAGGTCGGTGACGCACCGGGACCACCATCCGGGAGGCGACGCGGGCTTTATCACATTGGGATCAAAGTCGGTGACAGCTTGGATGAGCTGCGGGCGGCCAAGCAGGAGTTGGAACGGGCCGGCATACCGATCGACGGCATGAGCGATCATACCGTCAGTCAAAGTCTCTACCTGCGCGATCCTGACGGCAACGAAGTGGAACTCTATGTGGATGCAGACGAGTCGGTGTGGAAAAACAATCCCGCTGCCGTGCTGGCGCCCATCAAGCCGTTACATTTGTAACTTACAAAAGGAGGACTGTTCATGGAGAAACCACGCATTGCAGCCAAGCAGCCGGCCGTGCTGTCGTTGGACCCGGGAACCTACTATTGGTGTCAATGTGGACGCTCGAGGGACCAACCGTTCTGTGACGGGTCCCACCAAGGAACCGGGTTCGAGCCGGTTGAGTTTTCGGTAGGTGAAAAGAAAGAAGTCGCCTTGTGCCAGTGCAAGCAGACGAAGACCCCGCCGTTCTGCGACGGCACACACCAGACGCTCTGATTTCGCTGGAAGGTTTGCATATCTTCCATTTGTTTCGCAGCGGGTAAGGCACACCGATTGTGCGTATCGGATCGTGATCGCGGTTTAAGTGAGAGATCTGCCCGATCCCGCCACTCGATTGGAGAGGAGCTGTACCATGAAGATCGCATTGATTGGCGCGACAGGTTTTGTGGGCTCGGCGATTTTGAAGGAGGCATTGGATCGTGGCCACGAGGTGGCCGCTATCGTGCGGAATCCAGACAAACTGACCCCACAGGCGAAGCTTCATCCAAAGAAAGGCGATGTCTACAACGAGGACGAAGTGCTCCGGTTGGTCACGGGCCACGATGCGGTGATCAGCGCCTTCAATCCGGGATGGAGCAATCCGGACATCTACAACCAGCAGGTCAAGGGCGCGCGATCCATTATCAACGGTGTGAAGAAAGCTGGTGTGAAGAGGCTGCTGTTCGTGGGTGGGGCAGGCAGTTTGGAAGTCAAACCGGGAGTCCAGTCCGTGGATCTGCCTGGTTTCCCAGCCGAATATAAGCAGGGCGCGTTGGCCACGCGGGAAGCCCTGAATCTGCTCGGCAAAGAACCGAGCTTGGATTGGTCCTTCCTTTCTCCTTCAGCCGATCTTTTCCCAGGTCAGCGAACCGGGAAATTCCGCTTGGGAACGGACCAGCTGCTCGCGGATGCGAAGGGAGAAAGCCGCGTCTCGGTCGAGGACTATGCGATGGCGATGATCGATGAGGTGGAGAGGCCGAAACATATCCGCCGGCGTTTTACTGTGGGTTATTGAGACGGCATGATTGGGCGCCCGAGCACAATAACCGCCACTTCGTCGCACGTGGATGCCATCGAAAGAATGATTCGAATTCACGGCGCTGTGCGATACTGATCGAGAAGAGTTTCCTATGCCGCCTTCCGACATCGTCTTTCTCTTCGACGTGGATAACACGCTGCTGGACAATGATCGGGTGACCGAAGACTTGCAGCGTTATCTTGAGCGCGAAGTCGGCCACGAGCGTCAGGAACGATACTGGATAATCTTCGAACAATTGCGGGTTGAGTTGGGGTACGCGGATTATTTAGGGGCCCTTCAACGGTATCGCACTGAGTATCCTCGTGATCCGCATCTGTTGACGGTCTCTCATTTCCTGATCAATTATCCATTCGCCGACCGGCTGTACCCGAACTCGCTCGAGGTGATTGAACACGTTAAGCAGTGGGGGCCTGTCGTCATCCTGTCAGACGGGGACGTGGTCTTTCAGCCGAGAAAAGTCGAACGATCCGGACTATTTGAAGCCGTTGGCGGGAACGTCTTGATTTATATTCACAAAGAACAGGAGTTGGGCGACGTGGAGCAGCGCTACCCTGCTGATCATTACGTCTTGATCGACGACAAACTGCGTATTCTCTCGGCCGTGAAAACCACCTGGGCCTCGCGCGTCACGACCGTGTTTCCTCGCCAAGGCCACTATGCCATGGACCAGCAGGTACTGGCTCGTTTTCCACCGGCTGACTTGACGATCACCCGCATCGGAGACATGCTCAACCATGATCTCTCGACATTACAAATTAGGGAGGTGACACCATGAAACGAACAGCTTCAGCGGTATGGCAGGGCGATTTAAAGAGCGGCAAAGGGACAGTGTCTACAGAGAGCGGCGTGCTGGCGCAGACGCAGTATTCGTTTACGACGAGATTTGAAAACGGGAAGGGCACGAATCCGGAAGAACTGATTGCCGCGGCGCATGCGGGCTGCTTCACGATGGCGCTGTCGGGGCAGCTTGGAAGCGCCGGACTGGTGGCCGACAAGTTGGAGACGGCGGCGGCGGTGACCTTCGAGAAACTCGAAGCGGGCTGGACGGTGACGCAAATCCATCTCGACGTGAAGGGTAAGGTTCCCAAAGCGGACCAAGCCGCCTGGGAGAAGGCGACCGCCGCCGCCAAGGCCGGCTGCCCTATTTCGCGGTTACTGAACACGACTATCACGATGGATGCGAAGTTAGAAGGATAACGTCTCGAACAGGAGGACAACCATGGCGACCAAGCTCAAGATTCCCAGCGCCTCGAAGGCAAAGAAGTATTTCCAGGACAAGATGGCCTTTACGACCGGACCGGTTGAACTAGAGCGCTGGTTCAAGCAGGGAGAGCCGGTAAACATCGTGGATGTGCGTGCGGCAGAAGATTATGCGGAGGGGCATATTCCTGGCGCGCTCAATCTGCCGAAGGACCAGTGGGACAACGCCAAGGTCGTGAAGGCGCGTCTCAACAAAAACAAGATCAACGCTCTCTATTGCTACTCGCACGTCTGTCATTTGGCGGCAACAGCGGCGGTCCTGTTCGCGAACAAGGGCTATCCGGTGATGGAGCTGGAGGGTGGCTGGCGCTGGTGGAAGAATGATGGATTTGAGATTGAAAAATAAGGCCGCGCGACGAGGTTATCCTCATGAAAGCCGTACGGTTGCATCAGTTTCGTGGGCCGGAATCATTCCCTGTGAGGATGCGACGAAACCCAGTCCGAAGGACAATCAGGTGCTCGTTCGAGTCCGTGCCACCGAGATAACGCCGACGGAGTTCGCCTGGTATCCCACGTTCCATACTTCTCAAGGCGGCAGCAGACCGTTCCCCATTATTCTCGGCCACGAATTCTCCGGTGTCGTTGATGCGATCGGACCGGCTTGCGTGGGTGTCCAGATCGGTGATCCTGTTTATGGCTTGAACGATTGGTTCATCGATGGTGCTCAGGCGGACTATTGCCTGACGGTTCCAGCCAACATCGTGCCGAAGCCCGGAACGCTTGACCATGCTCAGGCGGCTGCAGTCCCGATCTCGGCCCTGACTGCCTGGCAGGCACTCATTGAGCGAGCGAAGCTTTCGCAAGGGCAACGGGTGTTGGTCCATGGTGCAGCCGGAGGGGTCGGCAACTTCGCGGTGCAGGTAGCCTGTCATAAAGGTGCACATGTGATTGCGACGACCTCAACGGCGAATGCTGACTTTGTCACGGCGCTCGGGGCCGACGAAGTCATTGATTACCGGACGACGCCGTTCGAGGCTGTCGTCCGAGACGTGGACGTGGTGCTTGATACTGTGGGAGGAGATACGAGAGACCGCTCATGGGGGATCCTCAGAAAAGGCGGTCAATTGGTAACCATTGCGGCTGATGCCGAACGGTTGACCCAACCACGAGTGCGCGACGCTTTCTTCATCGTCGAATCAAACCGGGTTCAATTGATCGAGATCGCGAATCTGATCGACGCCGGGGTTATCAAGCCAGTCGTCGGCGCGGTCTTCTCGATGGAGCACTTTCGGCAGGCCTATGACCAGAAGCCTATTCGCGGCAAGCATGTGCTGCGCATCGCTGAGCTGTGACGCACCCAGCTCCAGGCAATTGTTAGGTGTCTGCCTCATTGACCAGCCTGATTCTTTCCGCTGGAATCCTCAATCGAGCCAATAAATACTCTTTAAATGATGCCTCATATGGCTGAACAGAAATGGCACGTTGCATACAGAACATCCATGCGTCTCGCTCATCAGTTCCAATCTGGAATTGCCTATGAAAATCAGGGAGGTCGACTTCGCCATAATGTTCGATATACAGCCGAGGGCCGCCTAGCAATCCGCAAAGAAAGAAAGTTAATTTCTTCCGCGACTCGGATAAATCATCGGGATGCATGTTCCTAATAACGCGGGCTTCCGGAAAGGTATCCATGTTTGAGTAGAAAGCATCGACGAGACTCGTTATCCCTGCAAGTTCTCCAGCTGCACGATATGAGTTCATACCATTACCGTATTCTATCGTTCATTTGCATATGAATCCTGTGCGAGCGTGGAGAAGAAACACTAACGCACCCGCATCACCTGCGGGCGGCAGCGGACCGAAGCCTCCATAGCATATCAGGTGGATGCCGGATGTTGGGCGTCGGTGTCAAGTGTCTCGTAAGAACCTGCTCAATGGCCTTTCAAAATTTGGCTGGGACCCGCAGTTCGCCACAAAACCGGTGGAGCGTTCTCGTCGCTTCCCTTCCTCAGTTGAGCTTCAGCCTTTCCTTACGCGACCGTACGGATCTGCAGTGATATCTGGTTCGAGTTTAGCATCTTTGCCTTGAACTCGTCAGCCTTCTTGCCGTAAACAGCTTTACGAAACCCTCTTTGAGAGCCTCGGGGCCATTATCATTCTCGATGTGTTTGCAACAAGCCCAATAGGGGAAGCTCACTTGCCTGAAGGCAGTCATTCAGACCCCAGAAGATTTTTAGAACTTCCTCTGTGACGAACCGTCTCGGTAGCTCCGAGAACTCGGTCTTCCTTGAACTCGACACAGATCGATGCTGTTTGGCGGAATTCAGCCTGATGAAATCGGTCCTGAAGACTTCGTTTGAAGGCCGCGACTGATTCCTTCGAGTCGCCGGCTTTCGCGTCTCAAGCTCTTCTGCCATAGCCGAGCAATGGCCAAGCGTTCGTACTGAAGTTCTTTGCCAAGTGGCTTCGAAACCGGAAGCCACTGTGATGAGGTCAATGGCCTTCCAATCAGCAAGCCGATTGCCTGCGCACCGGATCTCTATTTTCGAGCATTCCTCGATGGAAATCTTGATGGAAGAAGAGTAATCGGGCAAGCCAGCCAAATTTTGTGTGCTTGATCTTCGGCCTCGTGTGAATCACGCTGTTTCAAGTAGTCGAGAATCAGATCAGCTACCGCGCTTGAACTCGCGCAGCAGCGCCGTTCGCCATCATCGGAGAGTGGATCGAGTTCAGCCATGTGCGCTTCTAGTACGACGCCCAATAGAAATAGATAGACTGATCCGCATAAGATGCGGAGTTTTGTTTTTCTGTCCGTATAACACACCTTGGAATGTCTTGCCGAAGGCCTGTTATCCCCGTTGCCTTCAATTGGTTACTTGGCTATTGCAATGTGGATCAGGATAACACCATCTCCGTGAATTGGGTCAAGCCCGTCTACCAGACTACGAATGTCTGCCGGGCTGCGGTTGAGGAAATGAACAGACGAGCCCTCCAAGCTTGCTCGTGTATTGCTTCTCCCAGGGTGGCCCGGATGAGTCCATCACTGCGCGCATTCCCCCAATCCTCCAATTCATTTTCAAGGGAGCCTGGTCGATCCTCGATTGCGCGCGTCGAACGAGCACTTTCCTATCGTGCGCGTTCCGCGAGCAGGTGGACGGCCAGGCTGCCCTTCCGATCCTTCTGAGGCCGCGCGTTGCGCGTATCCCTTCGAGCTTCTCCATCGTTCTTCAAGGGAGTGGCCAAGGTTGCCCTCAACTGCGCGCATCGAACGAGCACATTCTTATCGTGCGCGTTCTGCGAGCAAAGAGGGCGCCTGGCCGCTCCCTCCCCCCTCTTGAGCCGTTACCGGCCATTAGGCCATACTGAGCGCCTATGGATCGGCATTCCTCGTCCCCCTGTGAGACGCTGGCGGAGCGGTATCAAGCTCTGCTGGAGGTTGCGGAGGCGATCTCCGCACACCGCGATCTCCACGAACTCTTTCGAGACCTCGCCCAACGCCTGCCTCGGGTCGTCCATGTGAATTTTGTCGCCCTGTCTCTACACGATCCTGTTCGAAACACGATGCGATTGCACACCATTCAGGCGAACGTGCCCGCCGATCTCGTGGGTGGCCATGAGGGGCAGGTCGAAGAGAGTCCCGCCGGATTGGTCTGGCAGACGCAGCAGCCGATCCTCGTTCCAGATCTTGCCGAAGAACGTCGCTGGCCGAAGGTCACTCAATTCATGAACGAGGACGGCATAAACTCGTTTTGCGTCGTTCCCCTGACCACCGCAGTGCGACGGCTTGGGGCGATGGGATTTTTGAGCTTGCAGAAGGAAGCCTATGGTGAAACGGACCTGGAATTTCTCCAGCAAGTTGCCAAACAAGTTGCTGTGGCGGTGGACAACGTACTCAATTTTGCCAGCACGGAAGCAGCGCAGCAGTCCCTGGCTCAAGAACGAGATCGGCTCAGCTTGGTGTTGGAGATCAACAACGCCGTCGTTTCGCACCTCGAATTGCGGGAACTCCTGAAAGCTATCTCCGCCTGCCTCAGGCGTGTGATCCCGCACGATCTCGCGTGGTTTTGTCTCTATGATCCCGCTACTCACCAGTTGCAGACTCATGCGCTGGACTTCCCTAGCCATCAAGACTTTGCCGAAGCGGGAGATCCCATTCCGTTGGAAGGAACCCCGGAAGGGTTGGCGTTCACGACTCAGCAGCTAGTGCTGATCAGAAATCTCAGCCTTACCGAGTTTCCCGCGGAGATCATCAAGCGGGGGGCCGCCGCAGGCCTGAAATCCGGTTGCGCCGTTCCTCTGATCTCGCACGGGCGAGCACTGGGCACTCTGAGCGTCGTCAGTACACGTGCGGAGGCTTTCAGCGACGACGATGCGAAATTGTTCAGCTGGATCGGCGCGCAGGTTGCACTCGCCGCTGCGAATTCAATGGCGTATCAGGAAATCTCATCGCTGAGGGACAAGCTGGCGAAGGAGAAGCTGTACCTGGAGGAGGAAATCCAGACGGAATACAATTTCGAGGAAATCGTCGGGGATAGCCGAGCCCTTAAACTGGTTCTCAAAGAGGTTCAGACCGTGGCTGCGACGGACTCCACAGTCCTGATCCTGGGCGAGACCGGGAGCGGGAAGGAACTGGTTGCCCGGGCGCTCCACAATCGCAGCAATCGGCGGGAGCGAACATTCGTGAAGCTCAATTGCGCCGCGATTCCGACGGGGCTGTTAGAAAGCGAACTCTTCGGACATGAAAGAGGCGCATTCACCGGCGCTATTGCCACCAAGGTCGGCCGGTTTGAGTTGGCCGACCGCGGGACGATCTTCCTCGACGAGGTGGGGGAAATTCCGTTGGAGTTACAAGTGAAGTTGCTCCGAGTGCTCCAGGAGCAGGAGTTCGAACGCCTGGGCAGCACCAGGACGATTCATGTCAATGTCCGCGTCATCGCCGCGACCAACCGCGATCTCGGTCGGATGGTGGAGGAACAGGAGTTTCGCAGCGACCTCTATTACCGGCTCAAGGTCTTTCCAGTTACCGTCCCTCCCCTGCGCGATCGAGCGGAAGATATTCCTTTGTTGGTCCGGCACTTTGCTCAGAAACTCGCCCTACGGATGAAGAAACGCATCGAGACGATCCCGTCGGAGGCTATGAAAGCCCTTCAAGCCTATCACTGGCCTGGCAACGTGCGGGAGCTTGAAAATTTCATAGAGCGAGCGGTGATTCTAACTCAAGGACCGGATCTATTTGTGTCGCTCGCAGAATTGAAGCGGACGCCGAGTCATCCAACAAACCCCGGGACTACGACCCTTGAACAAGCGGAACGCGAGCACATTCTCAAGTCACTTCGCGAGACGAACTGGACCATCGGTGGTCCTGCGGGTGCCGCTGCCAGGCTCGGGATGAAGCGAACGACCCTGCAATCCAAGATGCAGAAGCTCAACATTTCACGACCACGATAACCCCGCCGATCTATCGTCATTTGCCGAGATGTCGGCAGCCGTGAAGTCGTCACGGCGCTATTTCGATCCTCTTGAAACCCCACTCTTCGCTCACGGATCCCTTGCCGCTCAATCACTTGTGTCGACTACGTCGAATCGTCATCTGTTGGGAACAGTCCATGCCATATGTCGGTTGGGTAGGCGATGCAAACAGGAGCTCATAGCCACATCGAGAATGTCATAGGAGGGAAACATGAGATCGGAGACGAAGCAATTCAACTCAGTCGCACTCGACTTTTTGCAACGGAAGAATCAGATCGCGTGCCGGTACTGTTATGACACTGTCATCGGTGGAACGGGTCGGACCGTGCTGGACGACAGCGGGACTTTAGCGATCACAGCCTGGACTTGCGCGCGGTGCGGCGGAGTCATCGAAGAGATCCGCATCATGGCGCAAGACGGAAAGGCGCAGCCACGTCCGATTCGGTATGCCGTGGCGCCACCGCACTCGACCGGACGACCAGCGCCGGTTGCGCAACGGGCGCTCAGGAACTAAAGTGGAACAATGGCGTTGGTCGGCATCGGCGATGGGGTGTGAAAATGGTATTCAGTCTATCGGGTGAATCGACCGCAAATGCCGAAGGACATAAACAGACCGACCGGACGGTTGACACCAGACCGACCGGACGGTATTCTTCACCAATGAAAATGACAACCCCGAAGTTACAGGACATGCTGCTCGATGCCACCGAAGCGGTGGTCGCCCGCCAGGGCATCGCGAACCTGACGCTCGATGCCGTCGCTGCCAAGGCGCGCATGAGCAAAGGCGGCCTGCTGCATCACTTCCCGTCGAAGGACCGGCTCGTCGAAGCGCTGGTCATCCGCACCGCCGAAGGTTGGCGATCCTGTTACACCGAAGCGTACGAACGGACGCCGAAAGGGCCCGGGCGCATGGCCCGCGCGCTCTTGGACCACTGCCTTTCGGACGCCAAGTGCTGGACGGAGGAACTGCGCCGTAGTTCCTCCGCAGTGTTCGCGGCGCTCGCTCAGAACCCCGCGTTGATTGAGCCCATGCGCGCGGTCTACGCCGACCTCCACCGGCGCATCGCGAAGGATGGCCTGCCGCCGGGCGTCGCCGAAGCGGTTGCCGCCGCGATCGATGGACTCTGGCTCGACTGGGTGCTGGGCATCGTTCCCCTTGAACAAGACCGCGTCGTTCGGGTGCGCCGCGCGCTTGAGGACATGCTCGCCCGCGCAACACCGGCTCGCCGTTCACCCAAGATCAAGGGCTCTTCAAGGAAGCGTTCGGGAGGGGGTCGCGTATGAATCGTCGTAGTTGGATCGGATCTCTTCTACTGCTCGTCACGGTTGTCTCGGTTGGCGTCGGACTGGCAGCCTGGAAGTATACGTCGATACAGGAAACCGTGGCGGCCTCCGCGAACCAGCCGGAGCCGATGGAGTCGGTGACGGTCGCCCTCGCGAAGGAGATTGAGCACCGCCAAACCGCCACGTCCATTGGGACGGTTCTGGCGCTGCGGTCGATCACCTTGCGCAACGAACTCCCCGGCACTGTCCGTCAGGTCAGTCTCACACCCGGGCAAGTCGTCGACGCGGGCATGGTGCTCGTCGCGCTCGACGTGTCCGTCGAGGAGGCTGAGCTGAAAGCGCAGGAAGCACAGGCTGCCCTCGCGAGGACGGTGCTCGACCGCAGGAATAACTTGAGTCATGACCTTGCCACGACCCAGGAGGAAGTGGATCGTGCGCGCGCAGACCGCGATATCGCGCTGGCTCAGATCGCGCGTACCAAGGCGATCATCGCCCGCAAGACCATTCGGGCGCCGTTCCGCGCGCGAGTAGGCATGGCGGACTTGCACCCTGGCCAGTATCTGAACGAGGGCACCGAACTCACAACGCTGCAAGGTATTGACGACGCAGTGCATGTGGACTTCACGGTCGCGCAGCAGGTCGCCGCGGGCCTGCGGAAAGGCGACAGCGTCGACGTATCCGCCGCCGGCCAATCGTCCCCGATCGCAGCCAAAATCGTCGCGGTGGACGCGCGCATCGATCCCACGACACGCAATGCCATGGTGCGCGCGAGAATCGAGGGCGCTGCCAACGCGCCGTCCCCCGGCGCCTCGGTGCGCGTCCGGGTTCCGATCGGCCTACCACGCAAGGCCGTCGCTGTCCCCGTGAGCGCAATGCGAAAGGGTCCGGGCGGCGATCAGGTGTTCGTGATCGAGTTGGACAAGAATGGTAAGACCCGTGCGCACGTGCGGCAGGTCGAGAGCGGCGCGATGCTCGGCGACGAGGTCGTGATTTATGCCGGCCTGTCCGCCGGCGAACGAGTGGCTGTCTCGGGGTCCTTCAAACTGCGAGAAGCAGCGCTCGTCGCGATCGCCGGCGAGCCCCGAGGATGGGACGCGGATCGGGTCAGGTGATCGCCGGTGAACACTGAGCGGAGCCGGAACGACAGGAGAAGGACATCCGCATGCGCTCGTTCACCGACATCTTCATCAAGCACCCGGTGCTGGCGGTGGTCGTCAACCTCGTGATCGTGCTCGCGGGGTGGCGGGCGCTGACGACCCTGCCGTTGCAGCAGTACCCGAAGATCGAGAGTTCATCCGTGATCATCACGACGGTCTACTACGGCGCCAGCGCCGAAACCGTCCGCGGCTTTCTCAGTACGCCGATCGAGCGGGTCGTCTCCGCGATCGGCGGTGTCGACTATGTGGAGTCGACCAGCCGAGCTGGTGTCAGCACCGTTACCGTACACCTCAAATTGAACCATAGCAGCACGGCGGCGTTGGCCGAGGTCACAGCGCGGCTCCAACAGGTACGATCCGAGCTGCCGGCGGAAGCCGAGCCGCCTGCGATCGAAGTGCAACGCGCCGATCGCCCATACGCGTCATTCTATCTCAGCTTCACCTCCACGGAGCGCAGCGTGCCGGCCGTCACGGATTGGCTGTTGCGCACGCTGCAGCCCCAACTCTCGACGTTGCCCGGTGTCCAGCGGGTCACCTTCGAGGGCGGCCGCCAGATCGCCATGCGAATCTGGATCGATCCCGATCGCCTTGCCGCGCTCAACCTCTCGCCCGGAGACGTGCAAGCGGCTCTGCGGCGTAACAACTTCCTGGCGGCCGTCGGTCGAACGAAAGGGAACCTCGTACAGGTCAACTTGCTTGCGAATACCGACTTGCGCTCTGCCGGGGAGTTCGAGAACCTGATCGTCGCCGACCGGGGAGGCGCGATCGTGCGGCTGAGAGACGTGGCACGGGTCGAGCATGGGGCCGAAGAGGCCGACATGGTCGCGAAGTACAACGGGAAAGAGGGTGTCTACCTTGGGATCTGGGCGCTTGTCGGTTCGAACGAGATCGAGGTCGCGCACCGGCTGCGCGATGAGATGGAGCGTATCCGGCCGACGCTGCCGAAAGACGTCGACATGCAGCTCGTCTGGGACGGCACGATGTTCATGCGGAATGCGCTGACAGAGATCAGCAAGACGTTATCGGAGACGATCCTGATCGTTGCGTTGGTCGTGTTTCTCTTCATGGGCTCGGTGCGCACAGCGCTCGTGCCGCTCGTCGCGATGCCGGTTTCGCTGGTCGGAGCGGCGACTTTCATGTTTGCGTTCGGCTTCAGCCTCAATCTCTTGACGCTGCTCGCGATCGTGTTGTCGGTTGGGCTGGTCGTGGACGATGCGATCGTTGTCGTTGAGAACGTCGAGCGGCATGTGCGCCTGGGCAAGTCTCGGATCGAGGCGGCGCTGGCCGGTGCGCGCGAGCTGATCGGCCCGATCATCGCCATGACGATCACGTTGGCCGCGGTCTACACGCCGATCGGCTTCCAGGGTGGCTTGACCGGCTCGCTGTTCCTGGAGTTCGCGATTACGCTTGCCGTGGCGGTGGTCTTATCGGGGATCGTGGCGGTTACGCTGTCGCCGGTCATGAGTTCTCGATTTGTGCATCCTCAGGGCGAGGAAGGCCGGCTGACCGCTTTCGTCAACAGAAGGTTCGAAGAGGTGCGCCGTGTCTACGCCTGGCTTCTCGACCGTGCGCTGGAGATGCGCTGGGCGATCGTGGTGGCTTCACTGCTCATCATGATCGCGATATGGCCGTTGTACATGTTTTCGCGGCAAGAACTCGCTCCCGTGGAGGATCAGAGCCACATCAGCCTGTTTTTTGAAGCGTCACCGGACTCCACAGTGGCCGCCACCAACCGCGAGCATTTGCAGATTGTAAAGACCATCACGTCCTTTCCCGAGACGGAATTCACGTGGTCGCTGACGGCGGCATGGGGTGGATTTGGAGGCTTGGTCGCAAAGGACTGGCACGGACGGGCACGATCGACCGAGGAGATGTACGGTGAGGTGTTTGGCGCAGTATCGCAGGTGCCGGGCCTACGCGTGTTCCCGCGCTTGGACCCGCCGTTGCCCACACCCGGCCAATACGACGTCGAACTCGTGCTGCAGAACGACGTGCCGGCCGAGCAGATGCTCGAAACGGTTGGCGCCGTGCTCGGCGCCGGTTGGCAAAGCGGCAAGTTCTTGTATGTGGACACAGATCTCAAGATCGACCTCCCTGAGGCGCGTGTTGTGCTTGACCGTGAGCGTCTCGCCGACTTAGGGCTCGACCTGGCGGGGATCGGCCGCGAGCTCGGAACACTCCTCGGCGGCGCGTATGTAAACCGGTTCAACTATTTCGACCGTAGCTACAAAGTCATTCCACAGATTGGCGACAAAGACCGCGCGACGGTCGATCCGCTCCTCGATCTCAAGATCAAAACCCCGGGCGGCCAGCTTGTGCCGGTCTCGACGTTCACGCACATCGAAACGAGCACCGCACCGCGCACCCTGAACCGCTTCCAGCAGCGCAACGCGGTACGAATCTTCGGCGGGGTCAAGCCGGGCGTCACCAAAGAAGAAGGGCTGCGCGTCCTCGAAGCCGCAGCCGCTGCAGCGAGCGGACCCGGCGTCGCCCTCGACTACGCGGGCGAGTCGCGGCAGATCCGTCACGAGGGATCTGCGCTCATCGTCACGCTCGGGTTCGCGGTCGTGCTTATCTATCTGGTGCTCGCGGCGCAGTTCCAGAGCTTTCGCGACCCGTTGATCGTCCTTGCTCGGCTCGGTCCCGCTCGCGATTTCCGGCGCGTTGATATTCAGCTTCCTGGACCTGACCACGATCAACATCTATTCCCAGGTCGGGCTGATTACGCTGGTAGGACTGATCGCGAAGAACGGCATCCTCATCGTTGAATTCGCAAACACGCTGCAGGCCCGCGGTCTCTCGAAGGCCGCCGCGTTGCGCGAGGCGTCGTTGACGCGACTGCGACCGGTGCTGATGACCTCGGCGGCCACAGTTTTCGGGCATCTCCCTCTGGTGCTGGCTTCGGGACCGGGAGCGGCTGCCCGCAACAGCATCGGCATGGTGCTGGTCACCGGCATGACCGTGGGCACGGTATTCACTCTCTTCGTCGTGCCGGTCTTCTATTCGCTGATCGCGGCGCAACACCAGCCGAGCCCATCACACGAGGAAAGTGAGCGCAACGAACTGCTGACAGAAGGGGCCGGTCGGTCGCTTGAGCAGACAGTATCCGCTGGTTGAATGACTGGCCTACGCCGTCTTCTTCGAGGATCCTATTGTGAGCAGTAAGAAGTCCTGGCAGCTCACTCGCTGATCTGTTCTTTCATCTCCTGCCGATAGTTCGTCATGTGCCGGGATATCGACAGAGCACCATCGTCAGTGAGACGTGTCTACGCTATGGACATCGAGATATTTCATTCAATAATAATGTGTTACGGAGATGAACTCACTTCTGACTCCTGGAATGCCCCTTGCCATTCCATACGTACGAGGTAGAGAATCCATGCTGAAAATTACGACACTCATGAATGCAGAATCGACCGTTCTTAGGCTCGAGGGACGTTTGGCCGGACCCTGGGTGCAGGAGCTGGAACGGTGTTGGGACTCTACCGTCGGCATGGCGACGCACCATCCGCTGTCTGTAGACCTGTCAGCCGTGACCTATGTTGACTCAGATGGGAAGGATCTGCTGAAGAAGATCCATCAACAGGGGGCCAAGCTCATCGCCTCTGGTTGTCTGACAAGCTGTATCGTAAATGAGATTGTGCACGTTGCTCGAAGGGGTGAACGTGCGAACTGACCGGATGATTCTCGAAGAACGATTGATGGCAAACATGACGACACAGAATCGAGTACACAGACTCATGTTCAGTATGCTCGGCTTTCTGCTGATTCTCGGACTACCTGGCTGCAAGCAGGAGGCGGCCTCCACGCCGGCTCGTCCCATCCCGGAGGTGCCGGTGGTCACGGTGTCGCCTGGCACGATGCCGGACGAACCGGAGTTCATCGGGCAAACCGAAGCGTCGCGACCGGTCGAAATCCGCTCCCAGGTGACGGGTATCCTCAAAGAGCGGTTTTTTGCGGAGGGGCGTGACGTCAAGCAAGGCGACCGGCTCTATCAAATCGATCCGATTCCGTTCAAAGCGGCCATGAGCAGCGCCAATGCCAGGGTGGCGCAGGCAGAGGCAAGGCTGGTGCAAGCCAAGCAAAATTCTGCTCGCGTGAAACCGCTGCTGGCGGAACAGGCGGTCAGCCAAAAAGATGTGGACGATGCGATGGCGGAGGAATTGGCCGCCAAGGCGGCGCTGGAGGGAGCCAAGGGCGATCAGGTGAAGGCCAAATTCGATCTCGACAACACGCTCATCACTGCGCCTATCAGCGGTCGGATCGAGCGGAGCCGGCTCTACGAAGGGCGCCTCATCTCCGCGCAGACCGATCTGCTGACCACGATCCACCAGTTAGATCCCATGTATGTGAACGCGAGTGCCCCGGAAACGTTTGTCCTCAAACGCCTCCGGGAGCGCGCGACTCATCGGATCCAAGGCGCGACACTCTACGAACTGCGAGGTGTCATCACGTTTACGGACGGCAGTACCTATCCGCATGAAGGCAAGTTTGATTTGCTCGAAGTCGGCGTCCGCTCGGCCACCGGTACCAGGGACTTTCGCGTGATCTTCCCTAATCCGGATAGCGCTCTGTTCCCAGGACAGTTCGTGAAAGTCCGCATTTTAGGCGCCGTGAGAACCGGCGTCATCCTGGTCCCCCAGAGCGCCGTCCAGCAGGGACCCAAGGGACCCATCGTCTTTGTCGTCGGGGCCGACAATAAGGTGGAGATCCGCCCTGTTCGGGCCACGTCCTGGCGCGGCAGTCAGTGGTCCATCGAAGACGGGTTACGCGAGGGAGAGCGGGTGATCATTGCGGGATTCCACATGATCGCACCGGGCGCGCCGGTGAAAACCGTTCCGTATAATCAATCCGATCCCAGCCGCTTCCGGCCAGCCGGCAGATGCGAAGCCGGAGCAGGCAAAATGATCCCGCACTTTTTTATCGATCGCCCGATCTTCGCGTCGGTCCTGTCCATCGTGATTGTCGTCCTGGGGTTGGTTCCTTACAAGGCTTGCCTATCGCCCAGTTTCCGGAAATCACGCCGCCCGTCGTCCAGATCGACGCGGACTATCCGGGCGCGAGCGCGGAAGTGATCGCAGATTCAGTCGCGCGCCCGATCGAAGTGCAGCTTCCCGGCATCGACAACCTTCTCTACTACGATTCCACCAGCACCAATGACGGGCACATGACCATCAAGCTCACGTTCGAGATCGGGACGAACGTGGACATCGCGCAGGTACAGACCCAGAACCGCCAGAAGCTGGCGGAGCCCCAGTTGCCGCCCGAAGTTGTCCGTCAAGGCATTTCGGTCAAGAAAGTGTCGCCGGATCTGCTGGCGGTCGTCGCGCTCAGTTCCAGCGATCCCATGAAAGATACCGTCTTTATCTCCAACTACGCGATCCTCAACGTGATCGATAATCTCAAACGAATACGTGGCGTCGGAGACGCAGTGGTCTTCGGCGGACAGAATTACTCGATGCGCCTGATCCTGGACCCGACCAGGATGGCGCAACTCAGCCTCACGCCCACCGACATTGCCAATGTTGTCCGCGAACAAAATCGGGACTTTCCAGCTGGGACGATCGGGCGGGAACCGGCGCCGAAAGGCACCGAACTGACGATCCCGGTGATTACACAAGGCCGTCTCACGGACGTGAAGGATTTCGAGGAGATGATCGTCCGGGCGCTCCCAGACGGGTCGATGATCCGCTTAAAAGATGTAGCCAAGATCGAGCTGGGCGCTCAATCCTATAGTCTCGAAGGCCGGTGGAACGGCAAACCCAATGTGTTTCTCTTGACCTTCCTGTCGCCAGGCGCCAATGCCCTCGACACGGTGAAGCGAGTTCAGGAAGGAAATGGACGCGGTATCGAAGAGCTTTCCCACAGGGGGTCTCCTACGATATTCCGTACGACACGACCAAATTTATCGAAGTGTCCATCCAAGAAGTGGTCAAGACCCTGGCGGAAGCGATGGTGCTGGTCATCCTCGTCGTATATCTGTTCCTCCAAAGTTGGCGCGCGACGCTGATCCCAGGCGTGGCCGTGCCGGTCTCCCTCATCGGTACCTTTGCCGGCATGCAGGCACTCGGCTTTTCGATCAACACCCTCACCCTCTTTGGGATGGTCCTTGCCATCGGGATGGTGGTCGACGACGCCATCGTGGTGGTGGAGAACGTCGAGCGCCACATCGGAGAGGGACTCTCGCCGAAGGATGCCGCCAAGAAGGCGATGGATGAAGTCAGTGGACCGGTGATCGCCATCGTACTTGTTCTCTGCGCCGTATTCGTGCCGGTGGGTTTCTTGGGTGGGATTACCGGAGAGCTCTACAAGCAATTTGCCATCACCATCGCCATCTCCGTCATCATCTCCGGGATCACCGCCCTCACGCTCAGTCCAGCCCTCTGTTCCCTGGTGCTGAAGCCAGGCCACAGCCAGCGTAGAGGTTTTTTCGGTGTCTTTAATCGATTCTTCGGTTGGACGCAGGCTCGCTATACGGCTGTCGTGGGGACGGTCCTCAACCGCTCGGTCTTATCCTTGGTGCTCTTTGGCATCATCGGCCTCTTCGCCGTCGGGTTATTCAAGACGATTCCCTCCAGCTTCTTGCCGGATGAAGATCAGGGCTACTTCATCACGATCGTCCAGCTGCCGGACGGTGCGTCTAAGCAGCGGACCGATGCGGTGCTGAGTAAAATTGAAAACTACTTTCTCTCAGTTCCCGCGATCCATTCGACCGATGCATTGGCCGGCCAGAACTTCGTCTTCGGCACCAGAGGGCCGAACGCGGCGACGATGTTTCTGCCCTTGCATCACTGGGACGAACGGCAGGGACCGCAGAACCACGTGAAGGCCCTCATCGGCGCCGCCTATGGAGAGTTCGCGAAAATTCCTGAGGCGCTGATTTTGGCCTTTAACGCCCCGGCGATCCGAGGACTCGGCGCCACGGGCGGATTTTCCCTCCAGCTTCAAGATCCGAGCAGCGGGGATTTCAACAAGTTCGCCGGCGTGACCCAGGAGTTTCTCACCAAAGCCAGACAGCACCCGGCGATCGGAGCGGTCGGCTCCAGCTTTCGCGTGAGCGCCCCACGAATCTTTGCCCATGTGGACCGAGAACGAGCCAAATCGTTGGGCGTGCCGATCTCCGAAGTGTTCGACACGCTGCAGGCCTATTTCGGCAATCTCTACATCAATGACTTCCTCAAATTCGGCCGTGTCTATCGGGTGCAGACGGAGGCCGAGGCACAATTTCGATCCACGCCCGAGGACGTCGCCAAGATCTATGTGCGTGCCGTGACTGGACAGAGATCCACGATGATTCCGCTCGATACAGTGGTGACGACGGAATTCACCAGCGGACCGGATCCGGTCACCCACTTCAACGGATATAACACGGCCCTGGTCTTGGGAGCAGCGGCTCCGGGATACAGTTCCGGGCAGGTGCTCGATGCGCTGGATCAGGTAGCCAAGGAGGTGTTGGTTCCCCAAGGA
Organism: Nitrospirota bacterium; assembly: GCA_963775905.1. Taxonomy (GTDB): domain Bacteria; phylum Nitrospirota; class Nitrospiria; order Nitrospirales; family Nitrospiraceae; genus Palsa-1315. The sequence goes on from CAVZKI010000015.1 coordinate 378,367, forward strand.
TATGGGATCGATTGGAGCGGGATCTCCTACCAGGAACGCATGGTCGGGCAGCAATCATTGTTTGTCTTTGGCTTCGGCTTGCTGATGGTGTTTCTTGTGCTGGCCGCGCAGTATGAGAGTTGGGCCGTGCCCTTTGCCGTGCTCCTCGCCGTGCCCTTTGGTGTGTTCGGAGCCTTGTCCGCCGTATGGGTGATGGGAATGTCCAACGACATCTACTTCCAAATCGGATTGGTCACGCTGATCGGACTCTCTGCCAAAAACGCAATTCTGATCGTCGAGTTCGCGAACAAACGCTATGAAGCCGGACACTCCCTGGTCGATGCCGCGATGGAAGCCGCCAAGATTCGGTTCCGGCCGATCGTGATGACCTCCATGGCGTTTATTCTGGGCGTCGTGCCATTAGTCTTAGCCAGCGGTGCGGGTGCAGCCAGCCGTAACTCCATCGGCACCGGCGTGTTCGGCGGCATGCTTGCCGCCACCTTCTTGGCCATCTTCTTCGTGCCGCTCTTTTTTGTGCTGGTTCGGAAACTGAGTCGGCGTGCTGCCGGTCAAGCGGCTCCCCGTCCTGGGACAAGCTCAATTCCGTTAGGGATAGAAGGAGGAGAGTGACATGCGCAGCCTCGTCGTCGCAGTCTTTTCGTTGCTCCTGCTCGCGTGCGCTATGGGACCCGACTATTCTCGTCCCGACATTTCCACCTCCGAATCTTTTCGCATGGCTGAAGAACCGAAAGATTTGCCTTCCCTGGCGAATATGCCGTGGTGGGAACTCTACCAGGACGAAGAACTCCAGCGTTTGATCCGTATCGCACTCGAAGAGAACAAAGATCTCAAACAAACGGTCGCAAGTATCGAAGAATTCCAGGCACGCCTGTCCACGGCTCGAATGGACTTTGCCCCTCAACTCAGCGCGACGGGCAATGTTCCCGTCGCTCGCCTGGGCGGCGTGAGGTTCCCCGGATTTCCCAGTCCCTTTAACTACTATGTGCAAGGGATCCCTGTCCTGGGAACTGGATATCTGGGGGCGAATCCGCAGGGCGAATGAGGCGGGCTCTGGCGGATCTCTTGGCTCGGGAGGAGAACCGACGAGCCGTCACTCTGCAAATCGTGGGCGGCGTGGCGCAGGCCTATTTCGATCTTCGGCAATTCGACATGCAGTTGGAGATCGCCACGCGCACATTGTCGGCATGGGAGGAGTCGGTGAGAATCGGTCAAGCACGGCTCCGGCAGGGATTGATCAACAAGCTGGATGTCGACCAATTTGAGGCGGAGCGGGAAAATGCCGCTGCTCGCATTGCGGAGCTGAAGCGGCATATGATTCAGAAAGAAAACGAGCTCAGCGTGCTGCTGGGGAGGAATCCCGGTCAAATCGCCAGGGGGCGATCGCTGACCGAACAAATGATGCCGCCTGTGGTGCCCGCCGGTCTTCCCTCGGAACTGCTTCAACGCCGTCCCGATGTCGTGCAGGCGGAGCAACAATTGGTTGCAGCCACCGCCAGGATCGGGATGACGAAAGCCGAACGGTTTCCCAAACTGTCGCTCACGGGAATCCTCGGTGTGGCGAGTCCAACTCTGACGAATTTTGTGTCGCCGGAAACCAATTTCGGAGTCCTCGCCCCGGTACTGACCGGCCCTTTGTTGAATGCCCAAACGTTAGGGTTTCAACAGCGGGCCGTCGAAGCCCAAGCTAAACAGGCTGTGGCCCAGTATGAACAAACGATTCTCGTCGCGTTCAGAGAGGTTGAAGACGCATTGGTGGGGGTCAGCACGGCCCGTGAACAGGCGGCCGCCCAGGAAAGGCAGGTCAATGCCCTCCGGTCGGCCTTGCATCTTGCCAATCTGAGATACAAAGGCGGTTTGGCGAACTATTTGGATGTCCTCATTGCGCAGCGGAGCCTTTTTGTGACGGAATTGGCACTTGCCGACACCCATCGGCTCCATCTGGTGTCGGTCGTGCAACTCTACAAGGCGCTGGGTGGCGGGTGGTCGCCGGAAGGAGCGGGTCGCGAGCGCCCAGGTTCGTCTGTGCCACCGGGAGGCCGGGGATGAGGTGATGCACAGGGCAGGGAGTTCCCACCGATGGTCGACTCACGACCCTCACGAAGGAGGTAGCCATGCCGAAACGCACGACACAAAAAGAGGACACACCGAAAATGAGGCGCATCATCTTCGGAAAAAGAGCGTCTGCTGCTCGCGGGCCATCGCAAGATGAGATCGAGCAGCGCGCCTACCAGATTTTCCTCGAACGCGGCGGTACCGACGGCCATGCCGAAGAGGATTGGCTGCAGGCAGAATATGAGCTTCGCCGAGAGAAAGGACAGGCATGAGGGTCGATGATGGAAAAACCGGCTGACACGCAGCATCCCATTCATGACCTGCTCAAGCGGCGATGGAGCCCGCGCGCCTTTTCCGACCAACCGATCGAAGCGGAGAAACTCCACATGCTCTTCGAGGCCGCCAGGTGGGCGCCATCATCCAACAACGAGCAACCCTGGCGATTCATCGTCGCAAATAAGGACCATGAGACGGAGTGGAACCGGCTCCTGGCTTGTCTGGTGGAAGGCAATCGCAAATGGGCCTGGCGCGCGCCGGTCCTAATCCTGTCCGTGGCGAGCCTGAACTTTCAGGAAGATTCCACACCAAATCGGCATGCCTTTCACGACACCGGCATGGCGGTCGAGAATCTCGTGCTCCAAGCCACCGCGCTCGGACTTTCGGCGCATCAGATGGCGGGCTTTGACGTGGAGAAGGCGCGCGCCGACCTCAAGATTCCGTCGGGCTACGAGCCGGTTGCCATGATCGCGGTGGGCTATCCGGGCGACCTCGCTTCCCTTCCCGACCGGCTGCGGGAACGAGAACTGCAACCACGAAGCCGCCAACCCATTTCAGAGTGGACGTTTTCCGGGCAGTGGGGAGACCCACTGCGGTAGCAGTGTGATGAGTGTGATGAAGGAGGCAAGCAGATGGTATCCTTGAGCGGGAAAGTGGCGATTGTGACCGGGGCTTCCAATGGAATCGGTCGGGCGATCGCAGAGCGATTGGCCGAAGACGGAGCGATTGTGGTGGTTAATTACGGAACGAGTGCGGAGAAGGCCCGGCAAGTCGTGACGGGCATTCAGGCCAAGGGTGGGAAAGCTGTCGCCGTCCAGTCTGACATGAGCCAGGTGGCCGATGCACGCCGCCTCGTGATCGAGACGGTGGAGCAATTCGGCCGACTCGATATTCTTGTGAACAATGCCGGGCGGTTTATGTCTAAGCTCCTCATGGAGACCACAGAGGACGACTTCGATCAGATCATCGCCTTGAACGCCAAGGGTCCCTACTTCGCGATGCAGGAAGCGGCCAACGTGCTCAAAGAGGGCGGCCGCATCGTGAACATTTCTACCGATGGAACCCATTTGAGTTTTCCCGGTGCGACGGCCTATCTTGGCAGCAAAGGCGCACTGGAACAGTACACGAAAGGACTGGCGCAGGAACTCGCTCCACGAGGCATTACCGTCAATACGGTCTCGCCAGGTTTTACCGAGACGGGCATGATGACAGACCAGTTTCGCCAGATCGGAATACAGATGTCGCCATTGAAGCGGCTTGGTCTCCCCAAGGATATTGCCGACGTGGTGGCGTTCGTCGTCAGTGAAGAAGCGCGGTGGTTGACCGGCCAAAATATTCATGCCGGCGGCGGCATTGTCATGTAGGAGGCAACGGATGGGGCGGCAGAATATTTCCACTGGTGGTCCTTGGGAGGCCAAGCTTGGGTACTCGCGAGCGGTGCGAGTCGGTGCCTCAATACAGGTATCTGGCTCGACGGCCATGACGCCTTCCGGCCTAGTCGGCAAGGGGGATCCCTATGCACAGACGATTCAGACGTTGAAGAAGATTGAAGCGGCGCTCCAGCAGGCTGGCGCCTCGCTTGCCGATGTAGTCCGAACGCGCGTGTACGTGGTGAACATTGATCAATGGCAGGACGTCGGCCGGGCCCATGGCGAAGTGTTCGGGACTATCAGGCCTGCGACGACGATGGTGGAAGTGCAACGGCTGATCGATCCGGACATGTTGGTCGAGATCGAGGCCGATGCCATTCTGACCCAGGAAGAGTCATAGAGGCAGGCGCGTGGGTGCTCAGATGGATCAACAGGCATCAGAAACCAGGCATCTGTCCAAGACGGATCCGGTCATGCGACGGTTGATCCGTGAAGTGGGTCCCTTCACCTTCACTCCACAAGCGAAGCGGTCGCCGTTTGAATCGTTGGCGCGAGCGATTGCCTATCAACAACTGCACGAGAAAGCGGCGGAAAGTATTTTGCGCCGGTTCGTGGCCTTGTTTCCGACAGGACGGTTCCCTCAACCGGACGATCTGCTCGCGATGAACGAACAGGCGATTCGTGGCGCTGGCTTTTCACAAGCCAAGGTTGCGGCGCTTCGCGATCTGGCCGCCAAGACGCTCGATGGTACCGTGCCGACAGGCGCCATCGTTCGGAAGCTCGACGACGAGGCGATTATCGAGCGGCTCATTGCGGTCCGTGGGATTGGCCGTTGGACGGTCGAAATGCTGCTGATCTTCCAACTGGGGCGACCGGACGTCCTGCCGGTCGACGACTTCGGTGTACGCAACGGGTTCCGTATCGCCTATGGTCGGCGTTCGATGCCGATGCCGAAAGAGGTGCGACGATACGGGGAGCGCTGGAAGCCCTACCGCACCGCCGCGGCCTGGTATCTCTGGCGGGCGGCCGATCGCGCGAAGGAATCAGGATGCTGAAAAAGACCGCCAGCGGCGTTCTCGCATCGCTCAGAGGCTCAACGTACCGAAGCGGACGCCTCGCCTCTTCGCTCGCTGCGGCCGTGCTGGACGGCCTTTTTGAGCATCCTGCGAGCTCAGACTGAGTTTTCCGCATCCTGTAAGCTCGACATAGAGGTTGTGCCATGGCCGATGAGAAAAAACGACTCGACTCCAATGTCGCAGGCAACTTCTTCGTCGATGCGACCTGTATTAATTGCGATACCTGCAGACAGTTGGCGCCGACGAGCTTCGAGGAGGTCGGTGAGTTCTCCGCGGTCACCCAACAGCCGACCGAGGAGGGACATACTCATCAGGCCTATCAAGCGCTCCTCGCCTGCCCGGTCGGCTCGATCGGCACCGAGCACAGCGACAAGTTGCGGATGAAAGAAGCCATGGCAAGCTTTCCGCTCCAACTTGAAGACGAGGTGTCTTACTGCGGTTTTAATTCGGAGAAGTCGTTCGGCGCGAATAGCTTCTTCATCGAACATCCGGACGGCAACTGGCTCGTCGATTCACCGCGTTATCTCAAACATCTCGTCGAGGCCTTCGAACAAAAGGGCGGCATCGCATACATCTTCCTCACGCATAAAGACGATGTGGCCGATGCCGAGAAGTATGCCGCACACTTCGGCGCGAAACGGATAATTCATCGGGCGGACGTCGAAGCGGCTCCGGATGCGGAATGGATCATTGAGGGTGCTGACAGTATACAAGTCATGCCGCAGTTTCAGATCATTCCTGTGCCGGGCCACACGGCAGGCAGCATGGCCCTTCTCTACAAGAACCGGTTCCTCTTCACGGGGGACCATCTCTGGTGGGACTCCGCGCAGAAGATGCTCGGTGCTCCGAGCCGGCTGGTTTGGAGGAAGTATGTATTGGTGAACTCCATCCAGAAACTTCTCGACTACCCCTTCGAATGGGTGCTGGCCGGGCATGGGGAACGGACGCGCTTGCCGGCTGGCGAGATGCGCGCACAGCTCCAGGCGCTGGTCGAGCGCCGCCAGACCACCAGGGTGTTGCCCTAGCGATGTTCACGCGTCTCGCCCGGTGGATCGACCGCAACATTCTTTCTCTCGGCCGTGAGATGCGGCTCTCCTATCTGCCGCCGCTGATGGTCTACATGGCCTACGGGATTTCTGGTCTCACCGGGATCGTCGGAACCTTTTTCGTCAAGGACTACCTCGGTCTCTCTGCCTCGTTCCTCGCCGCGCTGGGATTTTGGGCCGGCATTCCCTGGGCACTCAAGATGCCGATCGGACATCTCGTCGATCTCTTGTGGCGCTGGAAAGGCTGGCTCGTTGGCCTCGGAGCCGGGCTGCTGGCCGCCAGTCTTGGGATCATGGCGGCATTGATCGGAAGTCGGGAAGCGATGACCTCCATCATGCCGGCGGAAGCCTGGTATGTGGTCAGCACATTGCTTGGGCCGATCGGCTACGTAGTGCAAGACGCGGTCGCGGATGCGATGACGGTCGATGCCGTGCCACGGGTGGATGAGCGGGGGCAGCCGTTCGACCAGCCGACGCTCAAGCTCATGCACACCACCATGCAGACGCTCGGGCGCGTGGCGATCGTCGGTGGCGGGATTCTGGTGGCGCTGATCAACGTGTATGTCTTCACAGGGGTCGAAGGGCTCCCACAGGCAGAGATCGTTCGGCTATACAAGCAGGTCTACCTCATGGCGCTGATCATCCCGTTCGTGTCAGTTCTCGGCGTCGGCATGGCCTGGATTCTGCAACGGCGACAGAAACGGCAAGCTGCTCCGGCAAGGCTTCTCTCCTGATCACGCAGAGCAGATGGTGGATGTGCGTGATGAAACGCATGAAGCCGACCAAGCCTAACTGGTGGATTTTGGGCGGGAGCCTCGCCTTTGTCCTGTTCACGCTGACCGTCGGATTCGGCGGCTTCTCTTATAGCGAAGAAATTGTCTTTGTCGGCTCGATGGCAATCGTCTTGTTCTTGATGGCCCGGCTGGTGCGAGAGCTGGAGCCAGACAAGCGATTCACCCTGGTCGGGACAGCGGTCGTAGTCTTTATCTTCCGCGCGATTCCGGGGACCGGGCCAGGGACGACCTGGTGGATGATCGACCAGCTGAAGTTCGATCAGCAGTTTCTCTCCGTCCTCTCGCTGATCGGCAGCACGTTAACCTTGGCGGGCATGTTCGTCTTTCGCCGCTTCATGGCCGAGCGGTCGATTGCCTATGTCGTGGGGTTTCTCACGGTGATCGGAACCATTCTGACCCTCCCGATCGTGAGCATGTTCTACGGCTTGCACGAATGGACAGCAAGAATCACGGGAGGGATTGTCGATGCACGATTCATTGCGCTGATCGATACGGCATTAGAATCGCCGCTTGGCCAGATCTCTATGATTCCGATGCTGGCCTGGATTGCGAACATCTGCGCCCGCGAACTTGAAAGCCACCTTCTTTGCCGTGATGGCTTCATTTACGAATCTGGCCTTGTCGTTGAGCCAGCTCGGCACCAAATACATGAATGAAATCTATGTGGTCAGCCGGGAAGTCCGTGACCAGGCCTCCGGCGTCATTCAAACGCCTGCCGACTATAGCCAACTCGGCTCGCTCCTCATCTTTCAATTGCTCCTAGGCCTGGCTCTTCCTTTCTCTGCGATTCTCTTCGCTAAGGTCACGCGCTTCAAAAGCGCGTAACGATTCTGCTGTAATCGCAGATCCGTTGCTACGACAGGCCCGTCCGACATTGCCTTCGTGACGAGGCGAAGGAGGTGCGGCCAGGTGCGAAGCCGCAACTCCGAGGCTGACCCTCGTTTCACGTTTCACGCCTCACGTTTCACGGTTCTTGGGAGCGGGCTGAGAACGACGCAGATGGTCGTGGATCGTTCGCCGCAGTAGAACGGTTAATGTCGGCAGGCTCCTACAACATCTCGCTCCAGGATGGACTCAAGGCGAACGCGGCATTGATCAGTCCGACGTGGGAGTAGGCCTGGGGGAAGTTGCCCGAGTTGGAGGCGAGCCTGCGGGAGAAAATGTTCTGAGAGGAGCCCGACACTGTTGGCGGCCGTCATCACCCGCGACATGACCTGTTGAGCCTCGGACAAGCGACCGAGCTTCACCAGCGCCTGGACGACCCAGAACGAGCAGATGACGAAGCCGGCCTGCGGTGTGCCGAAATCGTCTTGTCGCAGATAGCGATAGACGAACCCTATGTCCCTCACCACCATTCCCCACCACGAGTTCCCGTAAGATTTCTTCCGTTGTGGCTTCACAGACCTTCCGGTTGGGAAAGCCGAGGATCGCCGCCTGGGCAAGTGCAGCATCGTACGTGTCATCGCTGGGCCCGTTGCGCAGCGCGCCTCCCTTGGTTGCGCGCTCCAACGCCTGGACAGCGAGAGTGCGAGCGCCGTCCAGATCCACGGAGAGGGACTGAAGAAACCCCGCCCGCTGCATGCGTTCGGCTCGATCCAGACCGGCCCAACACATCAGGTTGGTGAAGGAATGTTCCTTCCACCCGTTGCGGATCTCCCACAGGCCGGCATCAGGCTGGGAAATACTCCGCACGCAGAGGTGGACCAGCTTCGCCACTAATTCTTCGTGTTCCTTCGTTCGAAGATCGTAGAATCGATTGTCGAAAAAGATCGGCGCCAAGGTCAGGATCATCTCTCCATAGACGTCATTCTGGACGTGCTCGGCCGCCTGATTGCGACTCCTCACCGGTCGGCTGTGTGCGAACCCCTCCCAGTTCTGGTGTTCTGTTTCGGGGATTGGCAAGTCTTGGCTCAGCGAATACACGGGCGAGAGACGGTCATGAGATTGATCCAGAGTATAGACGATGCTGAGAAGAAACTTGAGAAAGCCTTCCATTTCTTCGAAGTGGCCGAGGTTATGAAAGGCGGACAGCGAAAAGTAGGCGTCACGCAGCCAACAGTAGCGGTAGTCCCAGTTTCGTCCTCCTCCGGGATGCTCGGGCAAACTGCTCGTCAGTGCGGCGAGGATCGCGCCCGTGTCTTCGTAACAGTGAAGTTTGAGGGCGAGGGCTGAGCGAATCACCTCTTCCTGGTAGAGCACGGGGATGGAGCAATGTTTCACCCAGGTCCGCCAGTGTTTGGTCGTTTGGTCCAGGAATTCGTGGCTGGTCTTGACGATGTCATCTTCAATCCCAAGCCCCCAGGTCAATGCGAAGTACATCTTTGAGGTGAGCGCGACAAGAGATTCCTCGCAGAGATACGTGAGGGGCATGTTGGTGAGCAGGCGTAGGGTCTCCCCACGAATGTCGTATCGCACGTGGCTGCTGCCGCGAATCAAGCGGGTCGGCTCTTTTCCCCAGCCGGAGACGGGCCGACAGCAGACGCGGATAGAAGGTGTCCCACTCAGCGGTTCCACTATGCGAAACAGCGCGGCTGGTCGGTAGATGCGTCCATATTGCTCAAAGCGAGGGCAAAAGTCGGTGATCTGGAACGAGTCGCCGTTTGGAAGCGAGACCGTAGTCACCAGGATGTTCGTATTCGGCAGATAGCACTGGGTCGTGGCGACTTTTTCAGGAGGGGCGGGTGAGGAAACTGAAAAGTGTCCCCCTTCCGGGTCCAGGATTCTGCCGAAGACCGGAGGACTATCCGGCCTCGGCAGACACAACCAGTCGATGGAGCCTTGGTCGCTGATCAACGCTGAAATCTGGCAGTTGCCGATGAGTCCGTACGGATACATGTGACGACAGTATTTGATTTTGCGGCCAAAGTAAACTAACTTGTTCCTATGCATCTCTCTCTGCGATTCGTTCTCCCGTTGGCGCTCGTGTTGGCGTTGATCGCGTACGGAGTGATCCCACTCGTCGATTCGTTGACGTTGAAATGGTTCGTCCGGGATCTCGAGATTCGGGCCAATCTGATGGTCAGTACGATGGAGGGACCGCTCTCGGAACTTTTGGCATCCAACTCGAAAGACAAGATTCATGCGTACTTCACTCGCATTATGCAGGATGAGCGGCTGTACGCTCTGGGCTTCTGTGATCTGAATAACCGCCTTCTGTATAAGACCCAAACCTACCCCGACGAAGTGACCTGCGAGAGCACAGCCGGCCTAAGGCCCGATTCGTTTACCGTGCTGAAGTTGAACCGCGGGCCGCTGCACATGGCTTCGGCCTCCATTGAATCGAAGGGACACTCGGTCGGACGTCTTCTGCTCCTCCACGACATGAGTTTCATCCAACAACGCAGCAGCGATACGAAGTGGTACGTCTTTTATTTGTTTGCGGGTCTCGGCGCGGTCATCTCGCTGGTAACCGTGTTGGTCGCGCACCTCAGTTGGAAAGGGTGGGTGGCGGGGGTGCGAGCCATGCTGAAGGGGGAAGGACTTCTGACCCCACTGACGCAGGAACAGCATGCGCCTGAACTGCGGCCTCTGGCAAAGGATTTGCGATCGTTAGTGCAGGCGCTCGAAGCCGACCGTCGGATGCGCGATGAGAGTCAGATTTCATGGACCCCGACCAGCCTCAAGACCATTCTTCACGAACAGCTCGCCGGTGACCAGGTGCTCATTGTGTCCAACCGCCAACCGTATGTCCACAACCGGCGAGACCAGAAGATCGAAGTGCAGGTACCGGCAAGCGGATTGGTCTCGGCGCTGGAGCCGGTCATGCGTGCCTGTTCCGGGGTGTGGATCGCACATGGCAACGGAACGGCCGATCAGGATGTCGTGGACGCGCGCAGCCATGTCGGTGTGCCGCCGGAGCATCCCGCGTATGAGATTCGCCGCGTCTGGATAACCCCAGAAGAGGAGGCCGGTTACTACTACGGGTTTGCGAACGAAGGTCTCTGGCCCTTGTGTCACATCGCCCACGTCCGGCCCACGTTCCGCTCGTCGGATTGGAATCACTATGTTGCGATTAACGAACGATTCGCTCACGCCGTCTCTGAGGAAGCCACCACCGACAATCCGGTCGTCCTGGTACAGGATTACCATTTCGCCCTGCTTCCGAAACTGATCCGGGACAAATTGCCGAACGCGACGATCATTACCTTCTGGCATATCCCCTGGCCGAACGCGGAAAGTTTCGGGATCTGCCCCTGGCGCCAGGAAATTCTGGAGGGGCTCCTGGGAAGCAGTATTCTGGGGTTCCATACCCGAGTCCACTGCAACAATTTCATCGACAGTATCGATCGGGTCCTTGAGGCGCGCATCGATCGGAACAGCTCGACGGTGTCGTATGGAGGCAAGCTGACGGCAGTCAACCCCTATCCGATCTCCATTGAGTGGCCCTTGCGATGGGTCCAAGACCAGCGGCCGGTGCCGGAGTGTCGAACACTGGTGCGGGATCTCTATGGGCTGCCGCCTGACCGTCTCGTGGGTATCGGGGTCGAGCGGCTGGATTACACGAAAGGCATTCTGGAACGGTTCATGGCGGTGGAACGGTTGCTGGAACTCCAGCCCGAATGGATCGGCAAGTTCACATTCATCCAGATTGCCGCTCCCAGCCGCGCGAGCATCGAACAGTACCAGCATCTCACGAGCCAGGTGTTTGCATTGGCCGAGCAGATCAACAAGCGGTTCGGGCGGGACGGCTACGAGCCGATCTGTCTGAAAGTTCAACATCACGAGCCGCCCCAAGTCTGCGAGTGTTATCGCGGCGCAGATGTCTGTGTGGTCAGCAGTCTCCACGACGGGATGAATCTGGTCGCCAAAGAGTTCATCGGCGCCCGCGATGACGAGCAGGGCGTCCTGATCCTCAGTCAGTTCACGGGAGCCGCTCGTGAACTGACTGAGGCGCTCGTGATCAACCCGTACGACATCGATCAGTTTGCCGCCGCGCTCCACGTGGCCCTGACCATGCCTAAGGTAGAGCAACGTGCTCGGATGCAGAGCATGCGTGGGCTTATCCAGGAATTCAATGTCTACCGTTGGGCAGGACGCATGCTCATGGATGCAGCCCGCATGCGACAGCGGGAGCGGGTGATGAAGCAGGTCGGGCGCACGAGCTTGATGAGTGAGTTGATCGACTGACCATGAAATATCTTCTGACGGACAGGGGCAGGAGTGAACTCGAGGCACTCGTGAAAGTCCATTCTTTGTTTGCCTTCGATTTTGATGGAACGTTGGCGAAGATCGTTCGCGATCGCCACAGCGCGCAGCTCGGACGGCCGATCCGCCTCTGGCTCGGAGAGCTGGCCAAGCACGCTCCGACGGCCATCATTTCTGGGCGTTCCGTGGAGGATCTGCGGGCGCGTGTCGGCAACACAGTGCCCTACCTGATCGGGAACCATGGGTTGGAAGGTCTTCATGTGACACAGCAGGTCGTGCAGCAAGCCCGAAATACCTGTAAAGGATGGAAGCAACTCATCGAAGAGCGATTCCGTACCAAGCTGGCTCGGTACGGTGTGTTCGTGGAGGACAAATCCTATTCGCTCTCGTTCCATTACCGGAACGCGGGTCGGAAGGACGAGGCCCGGGCGCTCGTCTTCCACGTCTTAGCCGAATTATCTCCCCTCCCTCGCATAGTCCTCGGGAAAGCTGTTGTCAATGTGGTGCCGGCCGCGGCGCCGCATAAGGGCGCGGCGTTATTGGAGTTGATGTACCAACTCAACTGCACCGCGGCTCTCTACATAGGCGATGATGATACCGATGAAGATGTCTTTTCTCTGCCGGATACGCGCATCCTGACAGTGAGGATTGGCAAGAAAAGGATCTCGGCCGCGAGGTTTTTCCTAAAAAAGCAGACAGAAGTCACGGAGGTGCTGCGGTCTATCGTAAAAATTGGTGACCGAAACACTCGTGTCCGGCGAGGCCGCCACGAACCTGGGCGAGCGCAGACCACCACTGGGGTTGGGTGATCATCCCCATTCCGGTGGGCCGCGGATCGCCACCCTGAATTGCTCCTCGCCAGGTTCGGTACTCTGATGCGATCTGGGTAGCGGCGGGGGCCAGCGGCCCTCGCACACGTGCGGAGGCGGAGAGAGGCGAGGAGGCCAGTGCGAAACCTGGTTTAAGCGATAGTGATCAGCCTAGTGCCGTGGTCTGGCTCACCAGCGGGCTCGCCCGGGCCACTGAGGCGCTCCCGGTCAAGCCGGAGCCCGTCCCGGCCCCCGTGCCCCCACCCAACGCGGGGTCGCGAGTGCGGCAAAGCCCTTGGGGAAGGGCCCCCGCCGTCCCCCGGTCACGCTCACCGGACAGGATGGGGCGCCGATGGTGCTGGTGCCCGCCGGGGAGTTTACGATGGGAAGCGACGAGGGCGATGACGATGAGCAGCCGGTCCATCGCGTCGTCCTCGATAGTTTTTATCTGGACACCTTCGAAGTGACGAATGGGCGGTTTGCGAAGTTTGTCGCGGCGATTCAGAGTGAGCCGCCGTGGGGCTTCGCGGACCGGAGACGCCTGTGGTCGACGCGGAGCGGCCGGTCCGCTGGGTGACCTGGTTGGAGGCGAAGCAGCCCGGGACGAAGCCGGCTCGCCCGCTGGCGATGAGATAAAGCACCCCGGCGCCCGGGATCCCGCCGACCACTTGGGCGGCAATGTAGCCGGGGACCTCGTGCGCCGGGAACCGCTTGCTGCACATGAGGCCCACGGCGACCGCGGGGTTGAGCATGTCGCCTCCACGGAACGTGTGGTCTTGCCCCGCACTATGCCCGTGGGTCACAAAAGCGCAAGCTGCCAGACACCCTGGGGCGAGGCGGATCGCGGTATTCTTTTCTCGGACCAGCATATTGATCTGGTGTTCGGCGCTCTGAGTGGGTATGTTTTATGCGTAATGAGTCAATGCGGGGAAATTGATTTTCTCCATTGACACGTTTTTCTAATGAGCGTAAGAGAAACTTACGGCCCATTCATTCACTCGATCAGGGGGACTGGACAGGGCGCGCGGCTGTCAACGGGTTCCCCCGCCCACTTTCCAAGAGAGGAGGGTAGCGATGGATGACCTGACTCCACCTGGCCACACAGGCCCGCCGACTCGAGGGCGGGCTTCTGATCGGTCGTGCTAGCCGGTTCTCCACTGGCTGTGCCGTCACGGCACCACAGACCAACAGGATATTAGCCTGATCACATGTGATGGAGAACTCGACGCTGGCGCGAGGAACACAAGCGCCTGGGATGATTTTGTTTTCCCCCGATCAGTAGTTCTATACCTTGCTCTCGCGCGGGTCTTAGTTTTACTGGGCCGAGACAATTACACAGCCGATCTGGCGTCCTAAGCGCCACACACGGGCGACCTCCCACCTTAGTGCAGGGTCGCCCGTGCCGTTCTAGCAGGCTGTTGAAAAAGCCTGCGGGTTCGGCTGGAACCTTCCGTGACTTCATCCAGTCCTGGACTTTTCGGACCCACAATAGTTTTTCAGCATCCTGCTAGGTTCGTCAGGATTTGTGCTGGGGAAGATTGTGACGTCTGCGCCAGAAGTAATAGAGCGGAATTCCACTCAGGACGGTCGCCGCGCCGTACAACGATTCTGCAGGTCGTTGGACGAGACTGTAGATGACCAATGTGAAGGCTCCGATGACGAGGGCCGCGGGTAAGAAGGGATAGAGTGGAGCGTGGTATTGGTCGGTGTTCAGGCCGCTTATACGACGAAGACGAAAGATCGTGGAGAGGGTCAAGCCCATAAACAGCGAGAGAACGAGGCCGCTGTAGACGAGGAGTTGTTCGAAGGTTCCGCTCAGAATGAGCAGCGACGCCCAGAGGCTTTGGAAGACGATGGCGCGGGCCGGCACCCCGGTGCGGGGGTGGAGCCGGGCAAGCCAGGGGCTGATTATGCCGTCGCGCGCCATGGCCCAATACACGCGGGGTCCTGCCCACGTCATGGCGCTCACCGCTCCTGCGATGGAGAGAGAGAGAATGGCGGCGACCAGTCGCCCGCTCTGTGGCCCCCACAAGGCTGCGGCTGCCTTCTCCGCGACCGGTACGATCGGCTCCCGGGCCAGCTCCGTGATCGACAGTGCTAACAGATAGACGACGTTCAGCAGCAGATAGATCACGGCGACGAAGGCTGTGCCCCCGATCATGATCTTGGGCAAAGTCCGCTGGGGGTCAACGATGTCGCCGGCGATGTAGCCCGCGACGTTCCAGCCGAGATAGCAGTAGGTCACAATCACGAGCGCGATGGCGGACAGCCCCAAGCGTCGGCTGTTGCACGGTGGGCCTGGTGAGGAGAGTGTCCCCGTGGCCCGCTACCGTCCATAACCCGCCGAGAATGAATCCTCCGATGGCGACGACTTTTGTGGTCGTCAATAGCAATTGCAGGCGGCCACCTGTTCCTACACCTCGACAATGCACGAGGGTCGCGATCCACAACAGAGAGAGCGAGAGTCCCTTCGCCAGCCATCCCCGCTCGTCCTCGATCGGGACGACTCGTAACGCATAGGACGAAAAACTGATGGCTGAAGCCGCGACTGCCGCGCCGAAGCCGATCGTGAAGGAGGTCCATCCGCTGAGGAAGGCCACCAGCGGTCCATAGGCCTCTCGCAGGTAGACGTAATCCCCTCCCGCATGAGGTAAGGCGGCCCCCAGCTCTCCATAGACCATGGCACCACCGAGCGCAAAGAGCGCTCCGACGAACCACAACAGGAGAATCAGCATCGGATCGCCCAGGTCACGCGCCATTAACCCGGTCGTCGTGAAAATACCACCCCCGATGATGTTGCTCACGAGCACGCAGGAGGCCGTGAACCAGCCGATCTTCTGCGCGGCTGATTTCAGGCTTGGGTCACTGATTGATGGATGGCTCATGGCGTTTGTGGTTGGATAAGGATCGGGGGCTTTCTTTTCTTCCCCTCCTTCCCTACCATACTGAGCGATGCCTGGGAAGCAACCCAAAGTCCCTCGTGCCGCTGGTGTCGTGCGACGTCGTCGCCAACCTGCTCATGCGTCGACCGGTTTGGCCGCGATGGAGCTCCAAGCCGCGGCTCCTCCGGCGGAGGTCGCCGAACTGCATCGAGCGATCGAGGGTGATGACGGGAAGGTCCTCGCGATCTATCGGGAGCCCTATGGCGGACGCTGGGTGGTGCTGACGGCATTGCCGATCGAACTCGTTGAGCCGACCCCTTTTCAGCGCAATCTCTCCGACAAGCACGTTCGCAAGCTAGAACTCGTGATCGGCAAGATCGGGCGGTTTCTCGATCCGATCATTGCAGTGCGTGCGCCAAAGAGTGAGCAGGTCGCGAAATACTGGACTCCCAATGGCAACCATCGGCTCTCGGCGATGAAGACGCTGGGGGCGAAGAGCATCATCGCGATTGTGGTGCCTGAAGCGGCTGCGGCCTTTCAGATTCTCGCGATGAACACCGAGAAGGCGCACAATCTGCGCGAGAAATCCCTCGAAGTGATCCGTATGTACAAAGAACTGGCGCAGCTCGATGATGCAACGGAAGAGACCTATGCCTTGGAGTTCGAGGAGCCGGCCTTCATTACGCTGGGTCTGTGCTACGAAGAGCGACCGAGATTCAGCGGCGGGGCCTACCATCCAGTGTTGAAGCGAGTGGATGCATTCTTGAAGAAGCCTCTTCATGTGGCGATGACCATGCGGCGCGAACGAGCGAAGACGGTGCTGGCGCTGGACGATCAGATCGTCGAGCAAGTTGAGGCGCTTAAAGCGAAAGGTCTGACGAGTCCCTACCTCAAGAGCTTCGTGGTCGCGCGGGTGAATCCCATCCGCTTCCGCCCAAAGGATGCTCCTCCCCTGTCATTCGATGACGCACTGGATCGGATGACCAAAGCCGCGGAGAAATTCAATCCCGAGAAGATCAAGCTTGACGATCTGGCAAAAACAGGCGGCGTGCCGGACGAAGGCGAATAAAGGAGGTCACATGCCCTATTTTATTCTTGGCTTGTCATTGATACTGTATGGACTCAGCCTAAACCCGTGGGCGCTGGCCGACGAGATCTTGCCCATCGCCAAGATTATGGAACATCCTGCGGACTATCAGGCCAAAGTCGTAATCGTGGAAGGAAGGGCGAGAGAGGTGACGGAACTGCCGCCTCGATTCAGGGTGCATCGCTGCGCCGGGGGACCCGTCTACGATGCGCAACTGTTCATGCTGCAGGACCAGTCCGGATCCATCCAGGTCGGAGTGGCCGGGACTTGCAAGCCGAACGCGATGCAACCGGTTGTCGAGAACGAACGTGTGCGTATCCGTGGAGTCGCGGTCGCGGATGAAAATGATCCTCGAGGGATTCCCATCATCTATGCAGATGCCATCGACCGCGTGACACCCTAATCTGAATCCGCTTTTGAAGGGAGGGCCACCATGAGCTTAGCCGACAACACATGCGTGCCTTGCCGGGGTGGGGTGCCGCCGCTTCCTGCCGATCGGACGCAGGCGCTCTTAAAGGAACTCGGCCGCGGCTGGTCGCTGAACCAGGCCGGCCATCTTGAGCGCTTGTACACATTTAAGGATTTCGCCCAGGCCTTGGCCTATGTGAACAAGGTGGGTGCCGTGGCAGAAACGGAAGGCCACCATCCCGATCTCTATCTTGCATGGGGCAAGTGCAAGGTCGAGATCTGGACGCACAAGATCAACGGCCTGACGGAGAGCGATTTTTACATGGCCGCCAAAGCCGATCGCGAATTTGAACCGTTTCGCGGGGCTGCCAGTTAACCAAGAGTCAGATGGTTGTGTCATGACCTCACGAGGCATCAGATGAGCGACAAGGCCGAGGTAGCGCTCGTCAATATGCCGTTCAGCTACTCGAAGTACCCCTCGATCCAATTGGGCACACTCTCCGCGCTGCTCAAGTCGAGGGGGATCCCCGTCGACTGCCATCATCTGAACGTGCGTTTCGCCCACAAGATCGGCGTGCCCCTCTATGAAATGATCTGCGAGAAACGGGCGCTGTTTGGCGAGTGGATTTTTTCATACCTCTTGTTCCGCGACAATCCGAAGCGCGCCGAGTATCCCTGTCTGTTTAAGCCGGTGTTTGAGCAAGTCGCCAAGGAGAGCGGGCATCCGGCCTCGTTCTTCGAAGACATGGCGACGAGGACGGCACCACAGTTCTTGACCTGGACTCTGACCGCCATCGACTGGGGGCAGTATAAGATTGTCGGCTTCACCTCCACGTTCGATCAAAACGTCGCGAGCCTGACGATGGCGAAACTCATCAAGGATCTCTATCCCAACGTGACGATCGTCTTCGGTGGAGCAAACTACGACGGTGAGATGGGGCTGGAATACTTCCGGGCCTTTCCCTTCATCGATCATGTGGTGGTGGGGGAAGGGGAAGAGGCGTTCCCGGAATTGATTCGATACCTCATCGAGGGAAAGTCGGGGATCGTTCCCAGCGGCGTGGCCTATCGAGAGGGAGCGGCGATCGCGTTCACTCCGAACAACTCACTCTTCTCGGACTTTGCGAAAACTGGTCCACCCGACTATGACGATTACTACCATCTCTTGGCGGAGCTGGGGGAGGCGGCGCATGGGCTCGATCGGATCCTGCTCTACGAAGGTTCGCGGGGCTGTTGGTGGGGGGAAAAACATCACTGTACATTTTGTGGATTGAACGCCCAAAGCATGAAGTTTCGGGCCAAATCGTCTGAGAGAGTGGCCCGGGAGATGGCCTATCTCTCCAGCCGATACGATACGGTGCGATTTCGTTTGGTGGACAACATCATCGACATGAAATATGTGGAAAACCTCTTCGGTCGGTTTGCGGCAGACCATTGTGATCTCGACGTGTTCATCGAAACCAAGAGCAACCTGCATAAGAGCCAGATTCAAACGCTCGCCGCCGGGGGCGTGAAGTGCATGCAGCCGGGATTGGAGAGTCTGAGCCTCAATCAGCTGCAGGCGATGGATAAGGGCGTGACGCCGATGCAGAATATTATCTGCCTCAAGTGGAGCTCCTACTATCATGTCGCGGTGTCCTGGAATATCTTGCTCGGGTTTCCCGGAGAAACGAACGAGGACTACCGTCGGCAGATCGAGATGATCCCGTCGTTGTTTCATCTGCAGCCACCGGAGTCGACCGGGAAGTTCTGGCTGGAGCGTTTCAGCCCCTACTACACCAACCCACACGAATATGGCGTCCGCATCACAGGTCCGGGGGCGGCGTACGAGTATGTCTACGATGCTCGGCAGGTGGACTTGAAGAAGATCGCCTACGATTTCGAGTATGAGCTGGACAATTGGAACGTGGACCCGCACGTCTACCAAGAATTGGTCGACCTGGTGCAGGAGTGGCGGAGACGGGTCGGTTCGAGCGATCAGCCGTTTCTCTATTACTCAAAGGCGATGGACTATGTCACCGTATACGATGGTCGGAGTCCGAAGGCACCAATACGGCGGCGCTACGAGTGGCCTGCGGCTGGAATCATCGAGGTCTGCAACGAAGCAGCCAAGAGTGTAGACCAGATCCGCACGCTGCTGGCAAGCCGACCTGACAGGAGCGCGAATATCGACGGAGAGATTGATCGGGCGCTCGGTGTACTGACGGCTGCACGGATTCTCTACGAAGAGCGCGGCAAATACTTTACCCTTGCCGTTCCCGAGAACCCCTATCTCTAGCAGGCTGTTGAAAAAGTCCGCTAGCTTCGTTCTCGTGTCGCTCAGAGTCTCAACGTACAACAGAGAGTACGCCTCGACTCATCGCTCACTGCGGCCTTGCTGGACGGGCTTTTTGAACAGCCCGTGTGTCGTGCGAGGTTCGCCCCCGACACCTGCATCCTACGTTTCCCTGTGCCCACAATTTTTTCAGTATCCTGATAGCTGAACGAGACACCGGTCTCATCACATCGACAGTTTGTCGGCGACGTTGCGCATCTGGACGCCGTGCACGAGCGAGGCACCGCCTCGGATGGCGCAGGCGACATGGACGGCTTCCGTCATTTCTTCGATGTTCGACCCTTTTTCAAGGGAGGCCTGCGTGTAGGCATCGATGCAGTAGGGACATTGGACTGCGTGGGCGACGGCGAGGGCGATGAGGGCCTTCTCTCGTTCCGTCAAAGCTCCTTCAGCGAAGACGGTGCTGTAGTAGGCCATGAATTTATCCCAAAGGTCCTTGTTGCCCTTACCCATCTCGGCGAACTTGCCCAGATCGTGCGGATGATAATAGGTCTCCATTGGCAACTCCAAATTGTGAATGTTAAAGTGTGAATGTTGAATGAGCGTGCACCCCTTCATTCACCATTCACAACTCATCATTCAACATTGTTTTGCGATCATGCGTTGCTGGGCGGTTCGTGATCAGCTTGCGTGAGCACCTGCGAAAACCGCGTCCCGACGATGCCGGTCACCTTGGCCATGAGGTCGGTCACCTCTTGCCATTCCTGCGGCAGAAGATCCTGTTTCAGTTGAGGATGAATCGCCCATTGGGCATCGACTTGTGTTCCCTTTCGGCTCACGAGCACCCGAAGCAGTTCCACATCCTTGGTGCGTGATTCGGCCCCTGCAGTCTTCGGGTGGATTTCCGTTTGAATCTCCCGATGGAAGCGTTGAATGTGCCATGCAGCCAATCTCCTTCCCTCTGTAGGAGGAGATCATACCTCATCGTCATTCTGTCTGTATATCTGCCAGCAGGCCCCTGTGGCTGGTCTGGACTGTTCGTTCATCTGATTGGTTTGTGAGAGCATCAGAGGGACTGATGCTCTTACGAGAGATGTTGACAGTCTTCTTGGAGTAGGGTCGAGCATGGCCCGATGGATAGGCCCGTTACTTGCCACCAGTTCTTGCCCGTAGATCGAGTGAGTGTTACCCGCGAAGTCCGTCACCCTCCCGCCGGCTTCGCGGAGGATGACGACTCCCGCCGCCATGTCCCAAGGGTTCAGTGTCACTTCCCAAAATCCATCGAACCGGCCGGCCGCGACATAGCAAAGATCCAGGGCTGCCGTTCCGGTTCGGCGCAATCCCTGCACCTTCAATGCGAATCGTGCAAAGTGGTTCAAGTTATTGTTCGGGGTCTCGCGAATGTCGTACGCAAATCCGGTCACAAGGAGCGCGCGATCGAGCTGGTCCGTTGTGGACACGGAAATGGGCACTCCATTGAGGTAGGCCCCGTGACCGATGTATGCGGTGAAGAGTTCCTCTCGAGTCGGGTCGTAGACCACCCCAATAATCCCGCGTCCGTCGCATTCCACCCCAATGGACACGCAGTAGGCGGGGAACCCGTGGGCGAAGTTGGTCGTGCCATCAAGCGGATCGATCACCCATTTGTAGCGAGATGGAGGTTGCTCAGTCAGCCCACGTTCCTCGGCAAGGACAGGATGGGTTGGGAAGGCGTCGTGGATGACGTCGATGATCCGTTGCTCCGCCCGGTGGTCGGCGTCGGTGACAAGGTTGATGATCTGCTTATGTTCAATGCAAAAACCGGTGCGCGTGCATTCCGTCAGAACGGCTCCAGCCTTGCGGGCCGCGTCAGTGGCGACTGAGATGAGTGTGTCGAGGGGGATATCCTCGCCATTTGGTAGGGACATGAGACGGCATCATAGCACGAGGCTGCGTTCCTATCATGTTGAGTGAAGAGATCTTTAGAACGAGAAGCAATCCCACGCATTGCGGTCAAAACCGATTGGTTTCTTGACATTCTTATTGACCGAGCAGATGACATTGCGAGCAAGCAAGGACCAGTTTTAAAGCGATCAGCCATGCAAGCCACAATCGCAACTTTTTCTATTGACTTGTTATGCAAGCAATGCTATAAAGCAAGCATGCTTCACCTGGGGGCAAGTTCGTGGAAGAACTCACTGATATATTGGTTGGTCTTGAACAGCGAATCAGCGCCTACAAGAACCGGTTGCAAGAGCTCGAAAAGAAACGTCGTCGTTTGGATGACGAAATCGCCACGATTAAGAAATACTTGGAGTTGGCAGAAACGCTGTATCGCGTTGAAGCCGACAAAGCCAAGCTCGCCAGTCTCTCCAGTCAATTCTATTCCGACGAAAAAGGTGCTCGTCAGCGACCGAATACGGATGTCACCGACCAGTCGAGGGAAATCCTCATGGGGCGGAGCAAGTATTCAGGGAAAAGCGTGTCGGAAGCCGCGTACGAAATGCTCCGCGAGGCGAATCGCTCGATGCACGCAAAAGAGCTTGTGCAGCGATTGGTCGAGGGGGGGCTCCAGATCAAGGGGAAAACGCCGCTGACATCTGTGGCCACGTCCTTGAAGCGGGACAAGCGGTTCAAGAAAGTGGGTCCGAATACGTTCGAGGCATTGGAAGAATCCCTGATCCACGTAGTGTAGTGCGTCTGGGCTAGGTAGACCTCAAAGTACACGAAGGGGGGTGAGAGTCTTGGCGACGAAGAAAGCAGCAAAGAAGAAGAAGAAGTAGTCCCCGCCTTGGTTCTAGCGTCGGGAGCGAGGCCACTTGCTCCCGACGTTAAATCACATCTCAGTTACCCCGCACGTCACAGATCATCTTGCCTGTTTTGGCAAGACCACGCGCAGATTTCCATTCAAGAGGATGAGCGTTAGGAGGCTTGGAGGGCCACAAGCGATGCAGATCGCGATGCGGCCTTGGCAGAACGAGGCTCAGACGCGGCGACCGTTTCGTCGGCGTTGAGCAACACCCAGCTATCGGGGTGGGTGAGAATCTGTTGAACGAGGCGCGTGTGTATCGCATGCCCCGAGCGCTCGGCGATCAAGTGCCCGATAAAGGGTACGCCGAGCAACGAAAAGTCTCCGATCAGGTCCAGGATCTTGTGTCGTACGAACTCATTGGCGAAGCGGAGGCCTGATTCATTGAGAATGCCGTCTTGAGAGAGGACGATCGTATTGTCCAGGTTGCCGCCCTGGCCAAGCCCGCGAGCCCAAAGGGCTTCCACTTCCTGCAAGAACCCGAATGTCCTGGCATCCGCGATCTCGCGCTCAAACGCATGGGCTGAGTGCTCATAGGCGTAGGTCTGAGTCTGGATCAAAGGATGATTGTAGTGGATGGAGTAGGTGATCTTGGTGGTCGAGGACGGTTCGATGCGAACTCGACGAGCTCCATCCACCACCTCGAGAGGCCGTGTGATTTTCAGATAGGGTTGCCGCCGGCTCTGGGGAACAATTCCGGCTGACCGAATTAAGCGAACGAAGTGTGCCGCGCTGCCGTCCATGACGGGAACCTCACCGGCATCAACCTCCACATATACGTTATCGATGTCGAGTCCCGCCAATGCGGCTAGGATGTGCTCGATCGTCTTTACCTGAAACCCGTTGCCGCTGATCGCGGTGCAGAGTTCCGTAGGCACCAAATGCTCGACGGAAGCCGCGATGGAGGCTCCGGCATGGCCGTTCCGGTTTACAAATACGACGCCTGTATTTGGTGGAGCAGGCCTGAGCGTGAGGGTGACGGGCTGTCCAGAGTGGAGCCCAACTCCTGCACAACTCACTGCATTCGCTAAAGTTTGTTGAGCCCTCACAAAGTCACCTCAGTAAATTACACAGGGGGGTATCAGCAACTCGTGTGCCAGCCGGTGTTTTTGCGAAAAATGATCATAATACATTGATATTACAAGACAAATATTTAAGTGTGGCGACACGAAGTCATGTTGCAAAAACACGACACCTGTGACTTTTCAAGGATTATCGAATCGTAATTTCACGCCCCTATCATCATGACGAACCAGCGCAACTGAACATGGAATCGATCACCGCGACTGGCAGCAAGGGTTGACGGAAATGGCCCACGATCTGTTGGTGGCTGAAAAGGAATACGTGATGATCGGTCAGTTTAGGAAAAGCCGCGAGCCGCTTGTCAGACCAGGGACGTTTCCACTTGGTGGCCACAACAACTATGGCCGGGGATCCAACTCGATGAGTCCTTTCCGAATGGCCAGGATTGCGGCCTGAGTGCGATCATAGACTTGGAGTTTATGAAAGATATTCCGCACGTGGTTCTTGACGGTTTTTTCGCTCAGGTCCAAGTTATTGGCAATTTCCTTGTTCGTCTTGCCGTCTGCGACCAAGCGTAAGACCGTGATCTCTCGTTCCGTCAGATCGTGCTCGACCCACCCAGGCTTTTTCCCCTTCTTCTGGGACATCAAGGAGAACTCCGCCAAGATCTTGCTCGCTACGGATGGATGGATCAGTGACTCGCCCTTGTAGATCGCACGAATCGCGGCGACGATCTGAGAGGACTCGGAATCCTTTAAGAGATATCCGGTGGCGCCGGCGCGCACCAAATCGAAGATGTATTGTTGCTCGTCATACATGGTCAGGGCCACGACGCCGATGTGAGGGAACTCACGCTTGATCTGTCTGGTCGCTTCGACCCCGCCCATCCGGGGCATGCTCACGTCCATCAGCACGACGTCAGGGACCAACGTCTTCACCTTCTCGACCGCTTCCATGCCATCCTGGGCCTCGCCTACGATATGAATGTCGTCTTTCGTCTTGAGGATTGCGGCCAGTCCTTCGCGTACGACGCGATGGTCGTCCGCGATGAGCACCTTAATCTTCTCCATGGGGTATCGTCTCCTTTTTGACCAGGGGGATGTCGACGACGATCGTTGTGCCACGCCCTTTCTTAGACTCGATTTTGCCTTCACCGCCCACGAGTCGAGCCCGCTCCAGGATTCCGCGAATCCCGAAGTGATCCCATTTGTCGGGATCACGCAGCACGGTGTCCATGTCGAATCCCACGCCGTTGTCCCCGATGGTGACCCGGAGGCGTTCGGGGTCGATGTCCAGCCCCACGGTTACCCGAGTCGCTTTCGCGTGTCTCTCCACGTTGCTGAGGGCTTCTTGCACAATGCGAAACAGGAAGATCTTGGTGCGCGGAAACAAGATCTGTTCATCGCCGGATACGCGGAACTGTGTCTTGATATGGTACTGGGTTTCATACGAGGTGAGATAGTTGGTAAGGGCTGGGAGCAGCGCCATCTTGTCGTAGTGGAGCGGGCGGAGATTGAAGATGACTTGCCGCGCCTCCTGGATGGCCAGCTTCAGTTGGGCTTTGCTTTCGCGCAAGGTGGCCAGGCTGGCTTTCGGATCTTTTCGAATCAGTTGCTGGCTCAAATCCAGTTTGAGATTCACCCCGGCCAAGCTCTGCACGAGGCCGTCGTGCATTTCGCAGGCAATGCGTGTCCGTTCCTCCGTCACCGCCACACCCGTTTCCTTGACATACAGTCGATAGAGCGATTGGTACTTGTTCAAGGTTTTCTCGATCTCTGCCGTGGCGCGGATGCGGGCATCAATGAGGTCCCACATAAATTTGGCGCTGGCCCCGCCGATGATCGTGACGCCCATCCGGTGGAAGTCTTGGAGCAACTCCCAGACTTTGGCATCGCCAGACACGTCGATGATGAGATCCACGCGCTCGAGGTCCAGGAGCCGACGGTAATCGCGGGTCACGGGGATGCCGAGCCGTTTGGCCAGTGCGATGCCCGGGGCGTTTGCCAGGATTTCGGCCACGCCCACGATTTGCACCAGCGGGTCTGTCGCAAAGATCTCCATCAGTGCCGTGCCGCCGCGGCCTGCGCCGATGATCGCCACATGCGTGCCGCTCGGCGCTCCGGTCTTGCGTGGTTGTCTGGGAGACTTGGCTTGGGTTGTCGGCATCTTGACGCCTACTCGCTGAAAAATTGCACCATGTTGTAGACCGACGAACGGCGGAAGGACATGGAGATGATGATGAGGAGAGAGGAGGGACCCTGCGGCCCTCACCGCTCGCGGCGTTGCTGGGCCAACGTTCTCAGCTCGTCCATGAACTGGTCAATGTCTTTGAACTCGCGGTAGACAGACGCAAAGCGAACATAGGCAACCTGATCCAGTTGATGAAGCTCTTTCATCAACTCTTCGCCCACGATCCGGCTCTCGATTTCGGTCTCACCCATTTCCTGAATACGTTTCTCGATGCGATCCGTCACTGCTTCGATGGTGGCGGTACTGATGGGCCGTTTTTCGCAGGCCTTCTTGAGACCGGCGAGAATTTTGGAACGGTCGAACGACTCCCTGCGGCCGTCCTTTTTCACCACCACGGGAAGGATTTCATCGACGCGTTCGTAGGTGGTGTAGCGACGCTTACAGCCGAGACACTCGCGGCGGCGGCGAATAACCTCACCTTCCTTCGCCATGCGCGAGTCTACGACCTTGTCTTCGAGTTCATCACAGAACGGACATTTCACAGGCGGTGATCCTGCCCCGTCTGACGCGGTTTAGTAGGAATAAAAGATCGGAAAACGGCTGCAGAGCGCTTTGGCCTGAGTGCGGACTTCCTCGAGCATCGCGGGGTCGTGCCGATGCTGCAGCACCCGGTCGACCAGGCCCACAATCTCTTTCATCTCGGCTTCCCGCATCCCACGGGTCGAGACAATTGGAGTTCCCAGATCGAATGCCACTGGCGACGGCCGGCGGCTTCTCGTCGTAAGGCACGGCATTCTTGTTCACGATAATGCCGGCAGCGCCCAAGGCCGCGTCCGCTTCTTTGCCTGTAATACCCTTGTTGGTCAGATTCATCAGCATTAGGTGCGTATCCGTGCCGCCCGACACAATCTTGTACCCACGGTCGAGGAGCCCTTGGGCCAGCACCTTCGCATTGGCGATGACCTGCTGTTGGTAACGCGTAAAAGCCGGCGAGAGGGCTTCCTTGAAGGCGACGGCCTTCGCCGCGATCACATGCATTAAGGGTCCGCCTTGTATTCCGGGGAAGATAAGTTTGTCGACCGCTTTGGCATACTCAGCCTTGCACATCACGACGCCACCCCGGGGTCCGCGCAGGGTTTTGTGGGTGGTCGTGGTGACAAAGTCGGCATAGGGAACAGGATTCGGATGGAGCCCCGCGGCGATCAGCCCGGCGATGTGGGCGATGTCGACCAGCAGATAGGCACCGACCGACTTGGCGATCTGTTGGAATCGTGGGAAATCGAAGGTGCGCGCATAGGCACTGGCGCCTACGACGAGCATGCGTGGCCGGCATTCTTCCGCCAGCTTCTGCACCGCGTCATAGTTGATGGTTTCGGTCTCACGGTCCACGCCGTAGGAGAACACACGGAACAGGATCCCTGAAAAATTGACTTTGCTGCCGTGGGTGAGGTGACCGCCTTGGGCGAGGTCCATGCCAAGGATGGTGTCGCCGGTTTTCAGCACGGACAGGTAGGCCGCCATATTGGCTTGCGATCCTGAGTGCGGCTGCACGTTCACGTGCTCCGCGCCGAAAATCTGCTTACACCGCTGGATGGCGAGATCCTCCACGGTGTCCACATGCTGACACCCGCCGTAGTACCGTTTTCCCGGGTACCCTTCGGCGTACTTATTGGTCATGAGGGATCCCTGAGCGGCCAGGACGGCGGGACTAGCGAAGTTCTCCGAGGCAATCAGAAGCAGCCTGTCACGCTGCCGCTCTTCCTCGGCGGCAATCGCAGCATAGACATCCGGGTCTGTGGCTTTGAGTGCGTCTAAAGAACCGACCGCATCGTTCATGACAGCTCATTCCCTCGTTAGCAGGATACTGAAAAAGTCTCACCAGCATCACAGTTACCGTGGCGCGTGAAGCGCGAGACCCTGCGACGAACGGCGCAGATGTGGTACAGCTCTCGGTTCTTTACCTCGTCTGCGCGCCATCCAGCCAGACGTCGCGTGTCTCGTGCGGCTATCCAGCGGGGTCGTTCCTGGTATCCCAGAATTGCCGCAATATTATTGCAGCAGCCCGTTAGGCCTCAGCGGGAGCCGGTTCGGCTTCCTGTTTCTTCACGACGTGGACCATCACGGTTGCAGTCACGTCCCGTGGAAGCTTGATCGGCACGGTGAAGGTGCCGAGTTCTTTGATCGGATGGTCCAGCTGGATCTTGCGCCGATCCACCGTAAATCCCTGTTCCGCCAATCTTTCTGCAATGTCTTTAACCGTGACCGACCCGAACATCTTGTCGTCCTTGCCGACCTGGGCCTGCACCGTGAGGGACACGGCCGAGATGCTCTTGGCGTGGGTTTCGATCTCCAGCTTTTCTTTTTTCGCCCGTTCGCCGGCTACGCGCTTGATATGCTCAAACGCCTTGATGCTGCGACTGTCGGCCAGCACCGCTTTTTTTCGTGGGAGCAGAAAGTTCCGTGCGTACCCATCTCTCACATCGAGGAGATCTCCGAGATGCCCGACCCCGTCCATCGTTTCTTGTAAAATGACCTTCATTCCCCTAACTCCTTCTGTTGGAAAGGAAAAGAGGATACTGGGGGGGCGGCAAAAAGTCAATTCGCGATGTGCGAACAATGTACACAAGATGCTTCGCTGGTCATGGTCGCGGGACAATGGTGAGCGGGAGATTCCCCATGACAGGCTGGACAGGTGTAAGAGGCCGACCGTATGATGGCGGCCGCTATACGAGGATAACCTCCCAATACAATCTTATGACTGCGCGAGATCTTCTCGAAACATGGGCGCCCTGGCTTGAAGCCGAGCAGAAACGGGTGAGCGGCACGGCGCTTGACCAGCCAATCACTCAGGTGGCAGGCCGACTTGTGCACACTATCGGTACGCTTCATCTGTATGAGCTGACGCTCCCAGACGGCTCGTCCATTGAGCATGACACTCCCCTCTCGATTATCCCTCCAGACGACATGGAGCCAACCGAAGGCATCGTGCTTGGCGGGCAAAGCAACGTGGTCCTCGTGCAGACATTCGATGCCATCGGACAGTCCTGTACCGACGCGACCGTGATTCCTGATTGGGCCGGGCTTCTGGCTACGTCGGCCAAGCGATTGCGCGACATGCTCGCGCAGCCTGACGCCTATCGACTCGGTCCGGCAGACCGCTTGGCTCCCCTCCTCGAGGCGGCGACGGGAGCGAAGGAATTTTCCGGGGCAGACACCGGCTCGTCAATCCTCACGACCGTCTGGGCGGACGAACTCTCAGCGCGACGGCAGCGATTGGCCGTGCTTGCGATCGAACTGATTCGCGCGAACAAGCGCATCCTGGTGGTCTGTCCTGATCATCAGGCGGCGGATGCACTCGTCGGAACCATCGCGCGAGCTATGAAAGCCGTGGGGCTCATGTATAAGACGTGGGTGAGTCGCTATGAGATGGCGTTGGCCCAGCAGGTCGAGGGCATCGGGATTCAGGAGCTGGGGTTCGAAGCGCAGATGCATCAGTTCTATGCCAAGTCACGCGCAGATAAGGCCGCACTCCGATGCAAGTACGATCGATTCCGCGAACTGACGCCCGTACTGGCGTACAAGGGGCAGAAGCAAAAGGATCTCGACGAAGTGCGCCTTCTGGAATGGCGGTTGCTGACGCAGGTCAGCGACCTACAGGCCAAGATCAAAGACGTGAATGCCACTTTGGCTGAGTATGAGAACCTCCCGCTCTTCCGACGGCTCAGCCTGCAGGCCTTCGGGAAAAACGTCGAATCGCTGCATCAATACCTCGAGCTGTATGAGAGTCAGTGCGTCGAGCTGAGAGGGGAACTCGATGTCGCCAAGGCACGCATCAAGGAACTCGTGCCGGAAGCCGCTGTGCCGAAAGACATGCGGCCGGAGTTTGACGAGCTCAAAGATGACATCGTCCGGCTGGGCGGGACAAAAAAGATCCGGGAATTACTCGCGGCTGAAGAAGACACGAACCGCCAGGCTTTCATTCAGAATCGGCGGCTCGTGGTCACCACGGCATCGCGAGTGCTGAGCGATCCTCTGTTCAGTCGCGTCCGGTTTGATGTCTTGATCGCCGATGAGGCGCCATGGATCGCGGCGGCCCCGTTGCTCGGCGCCGCCGGGCTCGTCCACGAGCGGATCGTGATCAGCGGTGACCGGCGCGACATCGCATCGGCCGGACTGTGGGCGGCACGCGAGTCGGAGCTTCGGTGATTGGAGCCGCTTGCTTGACGGGGACCTCACTAATTCAGGATAATCCGCTTCCACCTCGATGTGCCGAAGTGGCGAAACTGGCAGACGCACTAGATTCAGGGTCTAGCGCCCGCAAGGGTGTGCGGGTTCAAATCCCGCCTTCGGCACCAACCATACGCTCCCCGCTCCTATCAAGGCGTTCCCGCGTTTCCAGACCATCTTTTTGAACACCTGCTAACACCCTTTCGGGCGTCTGTTTGGGCTGAATTGTCAAGTGACTTGTCTGAAGGTGGGGTGTCTAGTACCCTCACGGCTGAGGTCCGGTGTTTGGGGGAACAGTGGGCATAGCGGAGCGTCATCGTTGGCGACGTATGCCCCAGGAGGTTGCTCACGGTAGCCAAGGGCACCCCGCGCATGATGAGGGCCTCTCCGAGAGGCCCCTATGCCCTTCTCAGTTCGCCCTCACCGTCGATTTTCCCTGCAACGCGCTGTCACGTACAACGCGAGTCCGCTCTCCTTAGGCTGCAGGAATACTTTTCTGGTTGTGGCTCAAGAATAGCTTATAGCTTGACGGTGTGCGCCATGGTGCTAGCATCTTCCTCAAGACGTGCTGAGCCACGCTGACTGTCCTATTCCCTCGCGCTTCCTGATTCCTTGCTGCGCGACTGACTCTCTCGTCTCCGCCGCTTGCCACGCCCGGTTTTTTGAAGTGCTGCGTTTCTTTGTGTTGAACGACAGAAGCGAAACCATTCACCTGCCTGAAAGGAGAGGCGGCACATGGATAAACAGTTCAACGTTCTCCTCCAACGAAGCTCGATTATGAACACATGTTGGTTGCTGCAAGCATGCATCGTATTGGCAGTCGGAGTGGGGCTCGTGTCGTGCACGGAGGTGCAGAAAGATCAGGGTATGACCCAGTCAGCGGCGGTCAGTCATTCACCGAGCCCCTGCCAGCCGGTAGGATTGTCCTCCACCGGAGCGCCGGAGTTTTGTGTGAATGTGACAGAGATACAGCTGTTCAGTCATGAAACACAAGCTGATGTCGGTCTGTCGCTCGTGAACCGAACTGGGCACAGGATCTTCATCACGTTGATCGGGTTCACTTCTCTGACAGACAGCAGCGGAAGAAAGTGGAATATGGGGGATAGCAAAGGTTTTGGCGGCCTCAATAATCCAGTGCCCTTAGAGCCAGACCGAGAAACGCAGGGAGCAATCTCGTTCTACCAAAATGGACAATCTCATATGGACCTGACCTTCTCACTGCGTGGAGAAATTGGCATTATGAAGATGGACTCTCGCGGTCAAGCGGTCCCAGGTCAGATTGCAATAAAACGCGCTGTCAACCTCTCGGGGATTCGTATCCAGCAACAGCCACCTCAGGCTACTGGCGCTGCGGAACAGAACAAGGACACCAAGCTTGCCCAATTGTCTCCTCGGCGGGCTAACTCTGCGACGCCCAAGTCATCGGGGTCGTCGAAGTCGTCCGCACCTGAGGCAGTCATGAGGGCGTCAGCCAGCGGGAAACCGAATAGCCAGAAGCCAGCATCGGCCAACGCAGGTCATTCACCCGATCAAAGGTCGAATACCATCGATTCTGCGGCGGGCAATGCCGCGACAAGCAAAAGCGAATCGAAATCCGTCGGGAGCGGCGGGCCGGGGCCGGACGTGATCGGTTTGCGCATCGGCATGACGCCTGATCAGGCCCGCGAGAAGTTCAAGTCGCATGGTTTCGGATCATCGACCAAATCCCCGAAGAGACCCTTTGACAGTTATACTGAGGGCTCGAACAGGCTGGCATTTGTTCTTCCCGGGCAGGCTCCACAGCCTGTGCCAAACACGAAATATGTAGCCCAGATATCCGGTGTTATTAATGACACAAAATATCCTGCAACTGAGAACTCAGGTGAGCTTCTTACCATATTCTTTGGACCGATTCCTGGACAGGAGGGAATTGTGTTGCTCAATCGGACCGAGTATATTCCGGCCAGCAAGAAGCCGACTGTTGACGTCTTCGCGAAGTCACTAGTGGAAAAATATGGGCCTCCTACCGAGTTGCTACCGGATTCCCCCGGTATATATCGATGGCGCTACGACAGCAATGGAACACTGCGTAAACCCACCCCCGCAACTAGTTTCGTCGGCTGCCCCAGACTGAAACCGGGCATCGTCGAATTTCAGCCCCTAGGGTCTCCGTTGATGATTCAGGAGTATAAACAGTCGGCGCCCAGGTGTGGTGCCATCTTCCTTGAGGTGGTCTTGGGGTTCGAGGGTTTTAACTATGCTGGGCCCGGGACGCTGATCAAAAATCACACCACTCACATGACGGGACTTGATGCGACCATACGGGCGTTGGAGGCTGCCAAAGGGATTGTCGATAAGGCTCAAACAGAGGCGAGCGGGGCTGCGATCAAGAAGGG
Source organism: Nitrospirota bacterium (assembly GCA_963775905.1). Taxonomy (GTDB): domain Bacteria; phylum Nitrospirota; class Nitrospiria; order Nitrospirales; family Nitrospiraceae; genus Palsa-1315. The sequence goes on from CAVZKI010000015.1 coordinate 410,190, forward strand.
ACAGCAGCAGAAGCTGAGTCTTTAGACTTTTGCTCTGTACGGAGAAGAAGAGTCTGACGATGCATCGCAAGGCACCGCACAGCGTGTTCAGGATGCGATCACTGGCCAAGTTCTCCGCAGAATGGATCGTCACAAACGAGCAACGAACTATCCAAATTTAAGTGGGGCAGCGACAATGCGAGTTCGCAACGATGGTCACTCGATAGGCGTCAGCGTCGCGGGTGGCCGGCTGGACTTTCTCCGTTTCTCCACGTCCTGATCGATCACCTTCAAGGCATCCAACTGGGACTCTAGCTCCGCAATACGCTTGTCTCGCTCTCGTACTTGTCGTTGGAGCGACTGCACAACACTTGAGTCGACAGCAGCCGGATCGCTTTTGTTGTCCACTGAGGTGGCAGGAAGCGTTCCGCACGCACTCAGGGCGATCGCCCACAGCAGACCACCTCCTAAGCTGATCCAGGTCCTTTTGCACATGCCGCTCATTTTTTAGGTGTGCCACTAGGAGCCACATCCCGCAAGAAGTTTCCGGATTCTGACGGTTCCAGGGGAGGCGCGTGGATTTGTGTGGCAAGGCGTTGGGGTCCCCAACAAGCCCCCGCCTGCCGAACAAGGCCGGGGGGTCGTTCTGCAGGGGTACGCGAAAGGAATTATTTTGACCATGACAGTGACCGATGCCGAACACCGACAAAGTGAGAGATCAAAGAGAAGTAAGCACAGGGATTTGAGCGAGCAAGTCAGGAGGGAAGAGGGGACTGCGCGCTCCCCTTATCAAGCACTTAAGGGATCCCCCCTCATAAATCCCGCCTTCGGCACCATTCCTTCCTCCCCCTTTTGCTCCCTAGAACTCTTCAAGAGTAGAATCCGTACTTTACGAAAGCGCGGGCATGGGCAAGAGAATTGGTCTGTTCGGCTCCACCGGAGAGTAGGAATTCCATGAGAATCGTGGTCAGCGGCGGAACGGGGTTCATCGGTCGGCCCTTATGTGCCTCGCTCTGTCAGGAGGGGCATCGGGTCACTCTCCTCACGAGAAGGAGGGAAGAGGCGCAACGGTCGTGTGGCTCAACCGTCACGGCCGTCGAGTGGAATGGTCGAGAGGCGGGAGCCTGGGAGCACTGTCTCGAAGGTGCCGATGCCGTCATCAATCTCGCTGGTGCGCCGATTGCTGATGGACGCTGGACCGATGCCCGCAAGCGACTCCTCACGCGAAAGCCGGGTTCTTACCACTCGTCTGCTGGTAGAAGCCATGTCCCGCCGGTCCTTGAAACCCCGCACGCTGGTCAGCGCTTCCGGTATCGGCTACTACGGGGCCAGTGACGACCGTGTGCTGGATGAGGGCGCCGCACGCGGCCAAGGCTTTCTGGCCGATCTCTGTCTCGCGTGGGAAGCGGAGGCGCTTCGGGCTGCGGAGTTCGGTGTGCGAGTCGTCATGTTGCGGACCGGAATGGTGCTCGAACAAGATGGCGGCGCCTTGCCGAAGATGCTGTTGCCATTTAGGCTTTTTGCGGGCGGTCCGATCATGCCGGGAACTCAGTGGGTGTCGTGGATCCATCGGCGTGATCACATCGGATTGATCCAGTGGGCACTCACGACGCCCCGCGTCTCTGGTCCCCTCAATGCGGTGGCTCCTGAGCCTGTGACGATGAACCGGTTCTGCGAGATGCTCGGGCGAGTCCTCCACCGGCCGTCCTGGCTTCCCGTGCCTGGCTTCGCGTTACACGTGGCATTGGGTGAACTGGGGACGCTCATGACCACGGGCCAACGGGTCAATCCGGCAAAGGCGCTCTCCGGGGGATACGTCTTTCACTATCCGACGCTGGAACCGGCCTTGCGGGCGATCATGACGAAGGGATGAAGGAGGATGTAGTCATAACCCCAGTGATCGATCAGTCTATCTGAATCCACTCGCGTTCCTGGGACTCTTCTCGTAGTCGGACTTGCACATCGATTGTCGTTCACAAGGAGGTATTCACATGGTAACCAAGAAGATTAGCGTCACGACCGCCATATTGCTGAGCGTGTTGACTGTCGTGCTGTGTCAGATCTCAGGGAAGACGAGTGAGGTCAGGGCGGCTGAGGAGCAGGACAAGCCCATGAAAGTCAGACCCAGCGGCCGCTACGGGGACGATGCCGAATCTGCCGAATGGTGTGATTGGTGTGTCGCTGCATATCGGGGCGGAACGTATCGGCGATCCGGCTTCGTTGTACGTGGCCCATGCGCATCCGGAGGGTCCTGCACAGCAAGCAGGCCTCAAGCACGAAGATGAAGTGGTGACGGTGAATGGTGCGGCAGTCACCGGTAAGACCTATGAGCAGGTGATGACAGATGGTGCGCGGGGAAGCGGGCACAGCGGTGAAACTGGGCGTGAAGGGAGACGGGGGGCTGCGCGAAATTACGATCACGCGAATCGCTGGCGAAAAACTCTATAAAGGGCGAGATGGGATCACATGGGAGGCAGGCGCGATAGTCACCCGTCTCAACAAGAGCGAGGCCGATCGGTTATGGCAGCAACAGGCTCAATGGTGTACGGCGAACCCACACAGGTGGTGGACTGGCATCTCCGAGCATGGCCTTGACGCGAATGCGAGGTTGAACGTTCAGCTTTCGCCCATCGTGGATCACCGGCAAGCCCGGAGGGGTATTTAGCCCTCGGCACACAACAGGGGACGAGATGACGACCGCGCCGCTGCGTCTTGGGATCAGCCGTTGTCTCCTCGGCGAAGAAGTCCGGTTCGACGGGGGACATAAACGGGACAATTTTCTGACGGAAGTGTTGGGCCGCTATGTGGAGTGGGTACCCGTCTGTCCCGAGGTTGAGGCAGGACTGGGCACTCCTCGCGAAGCGATGAAGCTGGTCGGCGATCCTCAGGATCCCCGACTCGTGACGATCAAGAGTGGGACAGATCACACGCGCGCACTGGAGACGATGACCACGAATCGTATCGAGGAACTTAAGAATTTGGATTTATCCGGGTACGTCTTTAAGAAGGGTTCGCCGAGCTGCGGTATCGAGCGAGTTCGTATCTACAATGAGCATGGGATACCCAGCCGGAACGGGGTCGGACTGTTTGCGCGGGCCTTTATCGAGCAGTTTCCGCTGATTCCGGTCGAGGAAGAAGGGCGGCTCTGCGATCCTACGCTCAGGGAGAATTTTATCGAGCGGGTCTTCTGTTACCGCCGCTGGCAGGATCTCGTTCAGAGCGGAGTCACGAGGCAGGCCCTGGTGCAGTTCCACACGATCCACAAATATTTGCTATTGGCCCATCACCCGCAGCAATGCGAGGTGCTCGGGCGGCTGATCGGTCAGGCTCATCAGCACCGTCCCAAGGAACTCGCCCACCGGTATGGGGAACTGTTCATGAAAGCGTTGGCCGTGAAGGCGACGGTGCGCAAGCACGTGAACGTGCTCCAGCACATCCTGGGGTATTTCAAGGAGCGGCTCGGCGCTCACGAGAAAGCCGAGCTGTTGGGCGTGATCGGCGATTATCATCACGGGCTCACGCCCTTGATTGTCCCTCTGACGCTGATCAAGCACTATGTCCAGATCTTTGACGTGAGCTACATTCGGGATCAGGTCTATCTCAATCCGCATCCAATAGAAGTCATGTTGCGCAATCATGTGTAAATCTTCATGTCGGAGGAAAGGAGTGCGCTGATGGCGACTGTTGTACGGGGAGTGATTCTTGTGGGACACGGGGGCATTCCCAAGGGTTGCCCGCAGGAATTGGTCACGAAACTGAAACGGTTGGAGGCGCAGCGGCGTGCCGCGAAGATGCCTCCCTCGCCGGAAGAAATCGAACTGGATACCAAGATCCGCCAGTGGCCGAGGACGCCGGAGACGGACCCCTATCAATCAGGACTTGAGGCGGTGGCTGCTCAGTTGCGAGCCAACCTGGGTGAGGTGCTCTTTGCTGTGGCCTACAACGAGTTTTGTGCGCCGACATTGGAAGAATCGGTGGAGGAGCTGATTAAGAAGGGCGCGACGCACATTACCGTCACCACGACGATGTTCACGCCGGGCGGTTCTCACTCGGAGGTTGAGATTCCCGAAATCCTCGATCATCTCCGGCAGCAGCACCCGGATGTCGAACTCCGCTATGCCTGGCCATTTGACATGAATCTCATCGCGGCCATGCTCGCGACCCAGATCAAGCAGTTTTGAGAAAGGTCGGGAGAGCAGGGTTCAGTTCTAACAATGGTGGGCATCTCGTGAGTGGCGCGTCCAACGAGCCACACGTCCTGCGAATTAATTGCAGTGGGGCAAACGACCGCCACCCTGCCGCGTTCTCACCGTGTACGTACCACCCGTTACCATGTTGATCGAGACCAAGGCAATCAGAAGTCGCCATTCACGACTTATGAACGGCACCCACGATCCTATACCCTCAAGGTCGCAATTCGGTTGCAACAACGAGCCCACCATGAGACTTGCTAAATAAAGAAAACATATAGCCAGATGTTATTGATGGTTGTACCCTTTAAAACAAGACCTAGAACAGTGAAGGTTTGCTTCCGGAATGTCTAATTCCTGCTTCTGCAGAATCGAAGTGGTATGTCTCGACGTCACATCGACAACTTCCGCGATTTTCTAACAAGGCTGTGTGCTGATACTAGTCGTTACCTGGGCCTAAGAAAAGGTGGACGGCGGCGCGACTTTCTCCTGTTCACTACGCGCATATCGTGTTGCAAACAATGATGGGTGGTTTGAGGGGGCAAGAATTCGTGGCAAAAGACATTCCATCATGATTGCTCAGACCGGTAGACATTCCATTTTTTCGCTGCGATCCTTGCCACAGGCCGGGAGTGCAACTGCAATCGTGGTCGGCCTCCTTGTGCTCGTCGGCTGGGCGATGGACATCGAAATCCTGAAACGCATTTCCCCCGGCTTTGTCTCGATGAAGGCCAACACAGCCCTCGCCTTCATCCTTTCGGGCCTAGCCCTATGGTTACTGCAGGCTGATCACGTCGGTCCAAGAACCCGCCCGATCGCCCGGGCTTGTGCCTCCATCGTAGCCTTGATCGGAGCGCTCACGCTGATCGAATGCCAGTTCGGTTGGGATTTTGGCATTGACCAACTTCTATTCACAGAACCCTCGGGAACCAGCGACGATTCATATCCCCGCCGGATGTCGCCGGCTACCGCCCTGAACTTCTTCCTGATTGGCTGCGCCCTGCTGCTCCTGGAGACCAACCGCGGAATTGTGCCAGCCCAATACCTGGTCCTCGGCGCCGGGATGGGGTCTTTGATCGCCCTGGTCGGCTACATGTATGGGGTCAAATCCCTCTACAGCTTCAGCAGCGCCTACACCGCGATGGCGTTACATACGACGCTGACGTTTCTGGTCCTCTGCTTCGGGATTCTAGGCGTCCATACGACGCGCGGGCTGATGGGAATTGTCACCAGCGAGAACGTAGGCGCTGTCATGGGACGGCGCCTTCTTCCCTTCGCCATCCTCGTCCCCCTGGTAGGGGGGTGGTTGAAAGTCACGGGCCAGGATGCGGGACTCTTCGAGACGGGATTTGGGACGGCTCTCTTCGCTGTAACAAACATGATCATTTTCGTCATCCTCATCGGATGGACCGCGCGATCTCAGTTCCAGTTGGACGAAAAACGCAAGCGGGCGGAGGAAGAACTCTGCGAAAGCGAAGCGCGACTCCAGGCCATTCTCGATAACAGCCCGGGGATGGTGTTTCTGAAGGATGTCGAGGGCCGCTATCTCCACGTCAATCGCCAGTTCGAAAGCACGTTCCATATGACTCGCGAGCAAGTCGTGGGCAAAACGGATGAGGCCATCTGTGGGACCGAGCAGGCCGCTGCATTTCGTGCAAATGATCTCAAGGTACTCCAGGCTGGAGTGCCGCTCGAATTTGAGGAAGTCAACATGCACGACGATGGTCCTCACACGAGTATTGTCTTCAAATTTCCGTTGTACGGTGGAGACGGAAAACTCTATGCCCTGTGCGGCATTACCACTGACATCACCCAGCGCAAACGAGCGGAAGAGGCGCTGCGTCGAGCGCACGACGAGTTAGAAGCGCGGGTGCAGGAACGGACGGCGGAAATTCTCAAGAAGACCCGCGACCTCGAGCAGGAGAGTGCGCATGCCAGGGAAGTCGAGGTGTCGCTGCGCGAGAGCCAGGCACACACGTGGCGAATCATCTCGACAGCGCTCGATGCCTTCATCGGGATGGATGCCGCTGGAGTCATTACTGAGTGGAACGTCCAAGCCGAACAGATGTTCGGCTGGCCCCGGCAAGAGGCCATCGGGCAACTCCTCTCCGCCACCATCATCCCTGCACAACACCGGGAAGCCCATGAACGCGGATTGCGTCATTTCCTCGCAACCGGCGAAGGACCGATACTGAACACACGGATCGAAGTCACGGCCTGCCACCGGGATGGGCGCGAGCTTCCTGTGGAACTGGCGATCTCGCCGGCCTTGGTGCGGGGGGGAGCCTACATGTTCAGTGCATTCGTGCGGGATATCTCGGCGCTGAAACGGACGGAAGAGCGGTCGGCCATGCATCACAGTGTGACCAAGATACTGGCCGAGGGGGAAACGCTGATGGACGCGATGCCAAAGGTCCTTCGTGCCATCTGCGATCTCTCCCGTTGGGATCTTGGCGCATTGTGGTTCGTGAACGAGAACGAACACACGGCCGTCCTCAGTTGCGCGGAGATCTGGCATCAACCTTCAGTGGAAGCGACTGAGTTCTCACGGGTGACCATGCAGACCGCCTTCACACGTGGCCTCGGCCTGCCGGGGCGGGTCTGGGCGAACGGTGACCCAACCTGGATCCCCGATGTGATGCAGGACGCCAACTTTCCCCGCGCTCTGGTCGCCGCGCAGGCGAACCTCCATGGCGCCTTCGCTTTTCCCATCACAATCTACGAAAAGGTATTGGGGGTGATGGAATTCTTCAGCCATGAGATCCGCCCCCCTGATGACGATCTGCTGCAGGTATTCGGCACCGTCGGCAGCCAGGTCGCGCAGTTCATCGAACGGAAACGGGCGGAGTCCAAAGTTCACACCCACGCGAAGGAGCTTGAGCAGAAGAACCGCGCCCTCGACCGTGCGTTGGCCGCAGCTCAGGCCGCCACGCAAGCCAAGTCCTCCTTCCTCGCCGTCATGAGCCATGAAATTCGAACCCCCATGAACGGCATCATGGGGATGACCGGCCTCTTGCTCGAGACACCCATGACTCCTGAGCAGCGCGACTACGCCGAGACTGTGCGGCGGTCCAGTGAAGTCCTGCTCGACATCATCAATGACATCCTTGACTTCTCGAAGATCGAGGCCGGCCGGTTGACGTTGGAGGTGATCGACTTTGATCTTCGGACGACGGTCGAAGAGGCATTGGACCTCTTTGCCGAGCCGGCGCAGCGCAAGGGCCTGGAATTGGGTTGCCTCCTGCACGCTGAGGTGCCCACGGCTCTACGAGGTGACCCCGGCCGCTTGCGTCAAATCCTCGTCAATCTCACCGGCAATGCGATCAAGTTTACCCAACAGGGCGAGGTGATGGTTTACGTGACCAGGGGCGAGGAAACTGCCGACCGCGCCCTGATCGAATTTGCCGTGACCGACACGGGAATCGGTATTGCCTCCGAGGCACAGGCTCATCTGTTCAAGCCTTTTTCCCAGGTGGATAGCTCGACCACACGGAAGTTCGGCGGCACCGGTCTGGGCCTCGCCATTTGCAAACAACTCGTTGAACAAATGGGGGGGCAGATCGGAATAGAGAGTGTTCCCGGTCAAGGAAGCACCTTCCGGTTTACGGTGTGGCTGGCCAAACAACCGGCAGAGGCTCACGCGACACCACTGTCGAGAGGGTCCCTCCAAGGGCGGCGGTTGTGCATTGTGGATGACAATGCCACCAACCGGCGCATCCTGGAACAATACGCTTCTCAGTGGGGCCTCCAGAGCGCCTCTGCCTCGGACGGGCAGCAAGCCCTCGCTCTGCTGAAAGACGCCGTGACCCGGGGAGAGCCCTTCGATTTGGCGATCCTCGATTTGCGGATGCCTCGCATGGACGGGCTGGAGTTGGGACACGCGATCACAGCTGATCCCGTCCTGGCGGCGACCCGCCTTGTCCTGCTGACCTCGATCGGTCTTCGGGGGCAGGCAGAAAAGGCGAAACAGGCGGGGATTGCCGCGTACCTGACCAAGCCCGTACATCGCTCACAGTTATACGACTGTCTGTCACTGATTGTGGACTTGCCTGCGAAATCAGCCGCTGACCCGCTAGTGGTTGGGGCCGCGAGTCAGCCCAACGACTTGTTGGTGACCCGCCACGTCCTCAAGGAAGTCGCGGCGGCGGCACGCCCCCGTATCCTCGTGGCAGAAGACAATATCGTGAACCAGAAAGTCGCGGTGTGTCAGCTGGAAAAGCTCGGCTACCGGGCCGATGTCGTGGCCAACGGGCTAGAAGCGGTCGAAGCGGTCTCTCGGATCAGGTACGCGGTAGTATTGATGGATTGCCAAATGCCGGAGATGGATGGATTGGAGGCGACGGCTATGATTCGAAAGTGCGAAAGGGAACAGGCAAGCCGACGACTCCCCATCATCGCCATGACCGCAAACGCCATGCAAGGGGACCGTGAGAAATGTCTGGATGCAGACATGGACGACTATCTCGCCAAGCCGGTGAAGCAAGGAGACCTCGGTGCGACGATCGCCAGATGGATTCCGGGCCAGTCCACACCAGAAGGACAAAAGGAACCGGTGTCGTCGGAAAAACGAGAACCGGTTCATGATTGTGTGGATTCCGCGGTGTTGGCCGATTTGCGCCAACTTGATATTTCCTGTGGCCTCCTGTCCACACTGATCACACATTTCCTGGAAGACGTTCCCACCCGTCTGGCAACCTTACAGGACGCGCTCCAGCAGGGTGATGCAGAGGCGTTGGCGCGAGTGGCCCACGAATTGAATGGCGCCAGCGGCAACCTGGGCGTACGGAGAATGCGCCAGCTTTGTGTCGAGCTCCAGGCACTCGGAAAAGCCAAGGACCTCACCAAGGCAGGGGCTCTGCTCGCGCAACTCGTGAGCGAATTCGAGTTGGTGCGCCAGCGCCTGATGGCCGAACATGCGACGCTCGCTCATGACACGCTTGTCGATGACGCATAAGGAAGTGCAGAATTCGCATGGATAAGAAGACAATCCTGATCGTGGATGACAATACGGATACCCGACTGGTACTCAGCGCTCGTTTGAAAGCCAATCACTATGACACCGTCTTTGCCGCCGATGCGCTCCAGGTGATGTCCGTGGCTCTGAAGGAGCGACCGGATGCGATCTTGCTTGATTTGGGTCTTCCCGGCGGGAATGGCTTGATGGTTCTGGAGAGATTAAAAGCCAATACCTCCCTGGGGTCCATCCCGGTCATCATCGTGACCGCTGAGGACCCACTGGTGGCTGAAGCCCGCGCCATCGAGGGCGGCGCAGTCGCGTTTCTTCAAAAGCCTGTGGACCAAGACAAGCTCTTGGCAGCGGTGCAGCAAGCCGTGGAAACAAACTGAGGTCGGTCCTTACAGAATGTTCTAGGCACTTGGGTGGGGAGAAGTGCGTGACAACAGTTTTACTTCTAGATAGTAAAGAGTTTTCCTTCCCCGGACAGCATGCGCTCAAGGCTGCCATCCGTCAGTACAGCACCGTCGCGAACGCACAGCCCAAACCCTTCAGGTGGACCAAGACCGCTGACGACATCCTGCCAGCGTGGCCCGATATTGTCAGCACGCTTCAGAGACAGGACACTAGGCTGCCATGTATTCCACCAAACAACGCCTGCACGTCGACGTTCAATGCAGCCGAGCATGACACCCCGCCCAATCAGTGCAGGCGGGGAGGCCTAGCATGACGGCCGCGCCCAGATCTGAAAAACTGACCCTCTTCCTGGCCGAAGATGAAGAAGGTACTGCCATCCTGCTCAAATTTCTTCTGGCGCGAGGAGGCTACACGGTCGTGCACGCCGCGGACGGCCAACAGGCACAAACCATGATCGACGAGATGCCTCCGCCCGCGCTGGCGCTCCTCGACATCATGCTTCCGTACCTCAACGGTTTGCAACTCCTTGCACACATTCGCCAGAAAGCAGGCTGGCAGCATGTCCCGATCATCATGCTCACAGCCGACTCAAACGAGCGTGATATTGAGCAGGCCCTTGCTGCAGGGGCCAATGATTACATAGTGAAACCGTTCAATCCCCGAGAGTTGACTGCCCGGCTGCAACGGTTCCTCAAGGTCGCGTCCTGACGACTTCGTACCATGGATGCTGGATGGACAGGGCCAAGCGCGTTCGGGTCGATGACCCATGTCGGATGGATTGTCACCATTACCATCCATGTCTTCATTCTTCTCCTCGTTGTGTGGATTCTTGTCCTCAGGGTGCTGCGCCGAATTACGGAGCGGCGTCGACGGAACATGGTCGATATCTGGCGCCCACTGCTGGCCGAAAGCCTGGTCGAAGCCCCCGCTACGCTGCCGTCCATTCACCCGCGGGACCATGTCCTGTTCCTCTATCTATGGAACTCCTTGCAGGAGTCGATTAAGGGAGATGCCTCAGGGCAACTCAACGACGTGGCACGCCGGGTAGGTATGGATACCGTGGCTATGCGACTTTTGCACACAGGACGACTTCGGCTACAGCTGCTGGCCGTTGCCACGCTGGGCCATCTTAAAGAGGCATCCGTCTGGGACAAACTGGTCCGGCTGGCCCATGCGCACAATGCGTTTCTCGCCATCGAGGCGGCGCGGGCAATGGTCCGCATTCGCCCCAAGGCCGCGATCCCACTCCTTATCCCCCTTATCAGCACACGGAGCGATTGGTCTCCGTTGAAAGTCATGGCGCTGCTGAACGAGGCTGGGGCCGACCTGGTGGCGACCGCACTCGCGCAAGCCACGGTCTCAGCACCTCCGCGCATTGCTGCCCGTCTTATCCGGTTATTGGCTTCACTGCGCAGCCCCTATGCGCTCCCGATTATTCGCCAGCTCATGAGCGAGCGGAAGCTGACCGAGGATGTGATTGCCGCTAGTCTCTCCTTCTTCGGGGAATGCAGTGATCCGCAAGACCTTCCAATGGTCAGGGTCCATCTCACGCACCCAACGTGGTACATCCGCGTGCAGGCCGCGACGGCGTTGGGAAAGATCGGGCTGGAAGAAGACGAGGCGCGCTTGATTGGTCTTTTGGAAGATACCTACTGGTGGGTTCGCTATCGGGCCGCGGAGGCGTTGTCGAACCTCCCGTCCATGACCGAAGCGAAAATGGCCGAGCTTCAGGCTTCCTTGCCGACCATCGAATCACAGGAGGTCATCACGCCCTTCCTAACAAAGCTCTGCGCCACGAAGACTGCCTCGGCCTTGCCGGCGGCCTAGGCGCCGCGTTGCCTTGGCGCCCCTGCGTGGCTTGGCATAAAGCGCAGCACCATCACCCCCACTGCTCCCTGAAGAATCACGAACCGGCCGGCTTGATCAATGGGTACGGGATAGGAGCGGCCACGGTCGAGTGTCCATCCCTCAGGCACCTCGAGTGTGAGGCCTGGCAGAGGCTGGGGAATTTCCAACTTCACCACATAGGCCGGGCCAACTTTCTCCACGTCCACCTGCACACTGTTCCGTGCGCCCCACCACTGTCCGAATTGTGAAACGGAGCCGAACCAGGCATAGGGCCGCACCCCCTCCACGAATCCTTTTTCGAAGGCCAGCTTGTGGTCGAGAATGTTCGGATGAATCAAGACGACACAGAGCCCGCCATACCGGCTCACCTGGCGCGCCACTTCCAGTGCCTGCGGGAGCCGGTCACCCATCTTCGGTAAGTCCTCGTCTTCAATGGTCATGGGAAACTCAAAGACCTCCACTTCGCTGTTCGTCAACCGATCATAGTTGAGCTGATACGGCAAATGGGTCAACGAATTGTTGGCCGTCGCCGTCGAGCTATAGAGATATCCGGTCGCCCGCAAGGCTTGGGGCAAGCCAAACGGATTCGATAATCCTCCCGGCCTGAACGACACCACCGTCTGGCTGGAGAAGTGTTCGATGAGAAACTTGCTGACGCGCAGTTCACCAAGAATACTCGCGTTGTAGGCCGTCATCCGGTCCTTCACGAAGGGTACGTAGGAGGGATACGCCTCTCGCCCCGTCCCCATCGGAAACCGTTTGAAGCCATTCGAATGGGCAATCGTGTGGCTCCCCAGTTCCATCCCCAACTCCGCGAGCCGCGCCATATACTGGACACCCTCGTCGTTGAAAAAAATATCGTCGTTGTAGTCACGAATATATTTGACCTGGATGAAATAGGTTCCGACCAGCCCCTGGCTCTTTTCATACTTCGCATAGCCGATGGCATTCTTGATCGACTGGGTAAAATCGATATCGTGGGTCAGCATGACGGAGAGCGACTTGCCGAAGGGCACCGTCCCCAGCGTCACCGCCCCCTCTTGCGCGGATCGGTAGATCGATTTCAACAGCCGCAACCAGACATCGAGTGTGGGGTCGAACTGATTGTTGTAGGTGTGAACGATTTCGTCAGCGCGACTGTTGTAGCCCTTGAGGAGCAGAAAGCCGAGATCCAGCCCAATGGCATAGGCCTGCCCGCGGCCATAGGATTTCTGCGTGATTGCCGCCGTGCCGTCCTCGAACACGGCCAGCGGCGTGACGCTCTCAGTATATCCATAGGTGCCAAGTACCTCGATCCCATTCTCCCGGATGCCCACCCGTAGCTGTCGTTCGCGCGGCTCAGTAAAGGATGCGAGGAGGGGATCAGTCTCGGACAAGCGAATGTCGTATCGCTGGCGCGAGGCGACGGCATCGTGAAATCCAAACGCCTGGTTTAGCCCACCGCCCTGCACCTGCACGCCGATCAAGGTGCCTCCAGTTCGTGGATAGTCCCCGAGCTTTGTTAACGCGTCGGGGGACAACACCTTCCCGGAGATCACGGGATAGACCAGCACCACGTCGTGCCTGACCGCTTCCCGCACATCGCGCGTGATTTTGAATGGAATGCCAATGGACTTGAGGCCATGGGCCAACCCCAGCCAGCTCGAATCCGGGTCGGTCAACAGAATCGCCAGACGGCTTGTCGTCCCGTGACTATAGCTCGTCCAATCCGCAGGCACAGCCGGTTCGACTACAGAAGTATGGCTGGGACCCATCACGCCGGAAAACCGATGGATATCCTTCTCGGGAATCTCCACATGCGTGACGGAACCCGGTCCGAACAGAATCCAACTCCCGATGACGATCGAAAGAAAGACAATGGCCATTCCCGCCAATCGAATGAACGGTGACCGTTCCATAGACCCGAGACCCTCACCAGTGATAAATCAGACTGAGATTGCCCCCTCGGCGGACATAGAGAAATCCGCGGTCTTCATAGTAGCCCGCAGCTTCCACCGAAAAACGATCCGTGATCGGGAACATCACTCCCCCTCCAATCGTGTGGCCGGCGACGCGGGTAAAGTCCTGCGTGGCCACAATGCGTTCACTCGACGTCCCGAACGAGCCGGACGCGAAGAATTGCAGCCGGTCGGTCGGTCGCCAAGTGAGTTGCGAAGACAGGGTGGTGGCGCCGGTGCTCGGGATGATATAGACCCTTTCGGTGAGCCACAGATTGAACGGCAGATACAGGGTCAATCCGGGAAGAAGCAGGTCGATATCGTCTTTCTTATAATTCAGACGGCGATAGCCGAACGACACCTCAACCGGAGCCAACGAGGAATGCACGCCGCCCAGCCCCTGGGACAACTCGCCGACAAACGAGTAATTGGGCGCAAAGTTTGGATTAATCGTCCCTTGCGCCGCCACATACCCCCAGGCGCGTTGCCACAGCGGACTATAGTATTCCGCCGACACCGGCGTGTCGTGAAAGCCGAACCGATTGATGGGCTCCACCCGCACGACCAACGTCTGGTCGCCAATCGGTTTCGCCACTTCGAACAGCAGATCCCGCTCATCCGGTTGATTATTCGTATAGGAATAGTGTCCATAGCCGACCTTGGCATAGTCGCGGTACGGAAGGCGTAATCCGGCCAGCCCTTGTCCGATGCGCGCGCGCAAAGACGTAACCAATTCTGCTTTGACGGATTGAATCTGTCGCTGCACTTCCGGATCCTTCGTTTCTGCAAAGATCGCCTCATAGAGACCGAGCGCTTCCGTCCGATCACCACGCCAGAAGGCCACGTCGGCACGCCCCCTCCTTGCATCGAAATTCTTTGGATCTTCCCGCAGTACCTCGTCATACATCGCTCTTGCCTCATCGAACCGTTTTTGCCACGACAGGACGCGGGCCAGCGCCGTGCGGATCTCCAAATCGCTGGGATGTCTTGTCAGAATGTCCCGGTAGAGCGAGATCGCCTCGTCATATTCTCCCTGCCATGACAGGAGCTTTGCCAAAACGCCTCGAGCCTCGTCGTTCTCAGGGCGGAGCCGAAGATACTCCCGGTACGCCACAATTGCCTGAGTATACTCTTGCCGACGCTCGAAGGTCTGCGCGGTCTCAAGTATCTGCCCGGGAGTCTGCAGTTCTGTTCCAGCAAACAGGACTGGGCAGGTGAGGAGAACCTCTACGAGCATAATAAAAAACATGAGCAGGGCTGGACGTCGAGATGTACGCATAGGAAAAAGTCTCATCATTCCTGCAGCGCCAGGAAGCCTTTTAGATCGTGTATGAGCACCCCGGCCAGACTTCGATGCCGAGTTTCCTGAGCGATGGTCTTGACCATGGCTCGCACCTCCGTGCGTGAGCGACCTGCGAAAGTCACTCGTTCAGGCCGAACGGTCACCCGGTGATGGACACGGAACCAGACGAGACGGCTCGGTGTGCCCACTGAACGCGGCGGCGGTTCTATCACGAGTCGATGCCGGTCATCATCCACATAGGCATCGGCGACTTCCCGTCGCCCTTCGCGCCTGAGCACCACATGGCGCTCCACCGGCAGCGGGGTCGTTTCAACTGCCAGCCACACAGGCACCTGGGCGAGGGTGCCATAACGGAGCGTGTCGTCTGCAATGGCCAGGATTTCATCGATTTCAGTACGGTAGCTCATGATAGCCACTTCATCCACCCGATCTATGACCGAGTAGGCGATCGGCCTCCCCTGGACGGTCGGCGAGGTGAACCAAAACGGCATCACCACCGACAGACGTGTGCGTCCGGCGATCGCTTGCTTGAGATGATCGATGGTTTCCAGATACCGGCGCGGTCCGGACTCGTCTGCGAAAAAACCGGGTACGAGATAGGGCTCGATATCCACTTGCACTCCCGCGATGACATCCCAGTGAACCAGTGCGAGGAGTCTCTTCACCTTAGCGGCTAATACACCCGGTTCCTGTATGGCCTCCGGATAGCCATCGAGCGCAAAAGCATCGATGTGTCTCGCTTTGGCGAAGAGAAATAGTGTCGCGTAGGAAGCCCACAGGGTCTCATCCTCGGAGATTGCCGGAATCTGGATCAGCAGTCGCGAGCAACCGGCGTTCTGGCACGCCTTGATCATGGCGTGGGGATCCATCATGGCGGCCCGATAGTCCCATACCCAAAACCCGACTCCCGGCGACGACCTTGCGGTATCGGGTTCCCGGATCAGCGTACATTCCTCCAGCGCCAGCTGAACGTCTCCTCCGTCCGCCCTCACAACGAGGGCAGACAGTCGGCGGAGATCCAGCCGCCGTCCTGCCTCTCTCAGTGACACGTGGAGATCGAACGGTCCGGTCACCGTAATGACAGGAACATTGTCTTCCCGCCGGTCTGTTTCGTGATCCGCCAGCGAAAACGTGGCCCGTCCTGTTGCGGTACCTCGGAGATGGAGTGTGGTGTAGGAGAGCGCATCAAGCAGCTGCCCCTGGTGCTGCAGGGGCAGGCGCAGGCCACAGGATACAGGAGGTTCCAGATGTATGGTTGTAGTATGGCCGACTCGTTCTGTGTGGGTCTCGCATGTTCCAAACCGCTCTCCCTGCGAAAAACTGGGCAACAGCTCAAGTGTCGGCTCAGATGGTCGATAAGAAGCGGGCGGAAGAGGGCTGTCGACCTTTCCCTTCAGGGATACCCCCGGTACAAGGTTCTCACCTCTGTAAAGGAGTTCGATTTCGTCGACCTCCGATGAAATTGACTTTGGCACAACGATCTCTTCAGGAAAGGCACGCGCAGACTGCAATACGAGAGCGAACATCAGCAGGAACCCCCACGCGACAGGTCCACTGCTGCCCCACGATGAACACACCTCCACCCTGGCCGGGGAGTGCTCTGTATTCATTTTATGTTCCGTTCCCATTTTTCTGTCTTCCACGTTCCCATTCGCAAATTTATCCTCTCGCGCCTCCAGGAGTGGTGCAGATTACCGACTAATCGTGCGGGAAATTAAACGAGCAGAACAACCTTCAACAAGATCGAACAGAATAACGAGCCCGCCTTCTTTGCGAACATTCACGGACCTCCTTTGACAGAGGCCTGCACATGAGAAAGATACGATTACATCCAAGGGTATCGTCGGCACTCGCTTATGTACAAATGTCACACGCCTGTCCTACATGCAAAGATTAGTTACTTTATGGAGAATTCGATCTGGTGGAAGTTTGTCTAGATTTGGAGACCTTTCGTGTCCTCTTGCATGGTCTTTGCGTTACTCCCCAGCACCCGCTTGGCAACCCGGCAACTTCGGACCTTGATTCGTTTGTTTGTGTTGGAGGGGCCAGCCAACCGGTCGACCGTGGACTGTCGGCGTCAATCGCCACACGGCCGCGCGATTTTAGAACGTGATTCGCCGAGCCGGGGCCCAGGCTTTTAAAGCAGAGGCCCGACTAGATGGCAAACTCGAGGTTGATGAAAGCTCCATTGGGGGAGTCCGCAACCATCTGTAGAGCCGAGCTGCGCAAGGCAAATTCATACTGTTTGGGCTCCTGAAGCGACGGCAGGCGTGTGTGCGCCAGACCAGTGCCCAATGTAACGCGGGTGGTACTGCGACAAATTATCAGGCAAAACGTCTCGCGTGGCAGCACGATTATTCGGATGGATCCCGCAGCTATGCCTTGCTGTTCACTAACCGTAATTGCCACCGCCTGATTCTGCACGCGCAGATGTTCGCCCACAGCCACCGCCGTCACAGTAAGGGGAGAGAGAACTTCTGGAGCTTTGCCGAGCCCAAACTGCGGCGCCATGTCGGCATCCGACGGAGCCACTTTGTGCGCTACTGAAGGAGATGGAGTTTCGATTCAACCACCAACATGAGAGTCTGCTGCTTCTGATAAGTCGACAATTGAAAAAGCTCGCACAAAACTGGACTAGCCCCACTTTTGTGATATATTTTCAATAGTTTTGGCAACTAGGACCGGTTCCGGAAAATTGTTATAGCTTTCTTCGCTGATAATCCTGACATCGAAGATGTTATTGAGGTGGGGATGGATCTTCTTTAAGAAGAAGACAATTAGCTTCGCCTCCCCCCTTTCACCTACGCCTCAAGAAGCTCGTCGAAATCCTCAGGGGAAGTTTGATTTATAGGAGAGCATGAGGGCTCTGTCCGTTCGTTGCGGTTTGGGCGCTGCGAATATGGGCCCTACGGATGATCAGTCTTATCCTAGTGCACTGATACCTGTTGTCGAAATCGGAGTTCAGCGCACAGGTAAAATAAACAATCTGACCGTAGATGCTGCTCAACTAAATCCAGCCCTCGAAGAAGTCCAGAAATGGGTCAGCTGTTAATACGACTGATTGCGCAATGTTCTGCTGTCGCTAACGGATAGGAACCTGGGCATGTGGGCGAACATCATTTATTTATATTTAATCTCTCAGTGGATCTTCCTGCTGTATCTTCTCGGCCTAACCGCAGGATACTTAATACTGGACCTCATTGCGGTTCTGCATCTGCGGAGGTACATGGAGGAACGATCTCTTGAAAGTCTCCCGCACGGGTATACGAGCTTTGAGCCACAGATCAGCCTGCTCGTTCCGGCCTACAACGAAGAGGCGACCATTGCCTCTTCGATCCGGTCTCTGCTCCAGCTCAGTTATTCGGAGTACGAGATCATTGCCATCAATGACGGCTCGAAGGACAAGACCCTGGAAGTGTTAATCAAGGAGTTTGCCTTGGTGCCCTTCCCTGAGGCGTATGACCGACAGCTTGCTACCAAGGCGATTCGCAACATTTACCATTCCACCAAGCTTCCCAACCTGCGGGTGATCGACAAAATTAATGGCGGGAAAGCCGACTCGCTCAATGCCGGCATCAACATTTCCCGCTACCCCCTATTCTGCTGCATCGATGCCGACTCGATCCTCCAGCGCGACAGCCTGCGCCTGGTCGTCCAACCCTTTCTCGACGATCCCCTCACGATCGCCTGTGGTGGAACCGTGCGGATTGCCAATGGTTGCGAAGTCAAGAACGGCTTTCTCACGGCCGTCGGGTTGCCCACCAATTTCCTCGCGTTGTTTCAAATCGTGGAATATCTCCGTGCGTTCCTGTTCGGACGATTGGGCTGGTCTCCTCTGAACGCGCTGCTGATCATCTCGGGCGCTTTCGGCGTATTTCATAAAGACACGGTTGTCACAGTGGGCGGGTACGATCCCGACACGATCGGAGAGGATATGGAGCTGGTTGTCAGGCTCCATCGCCATCTACGGCTCCAGTGCAAGCCGTATCGGATCGCATATGTCCCTGATCCGGTCTGTTGGACTGAGGCTCCCGAAGACTTGCGCACGCTCAAGAATCAACGGATTCGCTGGCAGCGAGGGCTCTCTGAAAGTTTGACGAAAAACATGGACCTATTGTTCCATCCGAAAGGTGGGGCCGTGGGGTGGCTCGCCTTCCCCTTCATGGCACTTTTCGAATGGCTCGGACCGGTGATCGAGGTAGGGGGATACGTTCTTGTGGTCGTGGGGTTTATGATGGGGTTCGTGTCGGTTGAGGTGTCGCTCTTATTTCTTCTGGTCGCTATCAGCCTCGGCATTCTGCTCTCGGTCAGTGCCGTGCTCCTCGAAGAGATTTCATTCCATGTCTACCCCAAGCCACGACATGTCTTGTTGCTCTTCCTCGCCGCCATTGCCGAAAACTTCGGCTATCGGCAATTGAACGCCCTTTGGAGACTCATTGGTCTAGTCAAATGGTTACGAGGGGGGAAAGCCCAGTGGGGCGAGATGTCTCGAAAATCGTCCTGGCAAACTCGCTAAGCCTGTGGGTTCGAGGACGCGGAAGACCTCTGTTCCAAACACGTCAGTTGCCCGTCTCTGAAGCCAAGAGGCGTCCAGTTCTGCTTGCAGGCTCTACTGTTCTTTCAACTGTTTCTGCTGGCGTTCCTTTGAAGTTAGGAGGAATCTTCGGGCCGGTAAGTTATTACGCGGGCAGGCGTCGGCGCACGCAGCCTTGGGAGTAAGCAAACATTGGCACTTACGATCTTGCTTGTCCCGTGGGTACCATTCTTCCCGTTGCTCGTGCGATTGGCTGCACGGAGGTAGAAACGGTGGTGTGGTGCAGAGGCTACAGGAACAGGTGGCCCAGTCTAGCCGAGGATCACTCGACTGCACCGCGCAACGGAAATCGAACGACGCGGCGGATGCCTGCTGGTTGGGTACCGTCTCTCCCTGGTTACAGCTCGCTCTGGCCTTACTTAGCCCTTGGTCCCATCGATTGGACCGCGGGGCTTCCGGACGAGAGCGAGATCGGTGATGGCTGCAAGAGGGTGCCTGGCATGTACACCGACGTGATGTCGGAGATGAGGACTGACCTGGAAGGTTGCGGATAGAAGGCAGGGATGATCGTCTCAGGATTGAGATAGCCAAACGTGCTATTCGCAAGACCCGAAACAGGCGAGCTGGTGACCGGACAGATGTTGAAACAGACCAGTCCAGGCGGGACATTCAGCAGTGTCAGCGCATTTCCTGGCAGGACCGTTCCCGTCAAGAATGCCGAGATCCCGCCAATCGCTGTAGTTGCCCGAATCCCCAAGGTTCCCGGATTTACCGCCACATTGATTGGAGCGGCCTGCGTGCCGACTACACCGTTGAAGGCCTGAAGCGTCGAATTGCCTCCCGCCGTCAGATGCGGACCAGCGCCTCCTCCGCTCAGAATCGATCCTCCCAACGCAGACAGATCGACCGTTCCCGCCGGCGCACTCACTGAGGTGATCGTCATGTCTCCGGTGCTGTTGCTGATAGCGATGTTACCACCGGTGGCGCTGACTGTGCCGAGGGTCACCGCATCAGCTTCGCTGACGAAGATGCCGCCGGCCGTCGTCGATGCGTTGAGGACGTTCACTGTCGTGTCCAATGAATCGCCACTTGTGCCGATGTTGTTGGCCGCGCTCAGGTTGGCGGTCGAGGCGGTCAGATTGTTCGCCCCGCCGTTGCCGTCGAGGATCGAGCCCGTGAGTGCAGTCAACAAGACAGAACCGGTTCCAAGCGTCAGATTCGTGCCGAGATCGATGCCGCCTGATCCGCTGACCACATCGAGGTTCTGGTTTCCGCTCACATAGGGCGCGTTCTCGAACGTGACCGATCCGACCCCACCATTGACAAAAGTCATCGTGCTTAGTGCTGCGGCGACGCCTGTGACATAGATGTTCCCAGTATGCGTCGGACGACCAATCGTGAAGCTGCCGGCGGTGACGCTTCCGAAATTCGAACCGTAGTACACATCGGTCACCCGTCCGGTATTCACATCACCGAACTCAATGGTTCTCGTCAGAACATTGGGCGCCAAGGCGAATGTGCCCGTGCCGACGTTGATGCTCGCTCCGTTGGGATTCAGCGTATCGGTGAAGAAATTGATGGCGTCCGTTACCAGTGGTCGCGACGTGGTGCCGCCGGTGAGGTTGATGGTCGGGGCGTCGACCGTAATGCCGGCTCCCGCAGCGTTGTTCGTCGCGTTGCCGCCGAACGTGATGGCTCCGCCGGTGGAGGTCAAAGTGGTGGCCTGGTTCATGGTCACGTTGTCGTTATAAATCTGATTTCCCGATGTCATGACGGAACCGCCATTGATGGCCGTTGTGCCGCCAGCGTTGGTCGTCAAGCTTGTGAGGGGCGTTGTGTTTCCCGCTGTGCCGCTGAAGGTTGTCGTTTCGTTCGTGTTGACGGTCAGTGTTCGACCGGCGGCGTTGCCGTTGACCGTCCCGCCGAAGGTCACGTTCCCGCTCGTTCCCAATCCCGCGCTCCCCCCTGTAGCGGTTAGAGTCGTATTGGCGGACAATAAGGCGTCGTCGGCAATCGAGATGGTACCGCCGGAGCCTGCCGTTCCTGTCCCTGAAACGGTTCCCACCCGTTGTCGTGATATTTTGATGCGTGATCGTCGGTGTGGCGCCACCCGCATCCAGCGAGACCATGCCGCCATTGCCCCCATTAGCATTTCCAGCCAGACTGCTGCCGCCGACGGTCGAAACGGCGTCGACCGTGACATTGCCCCCGGTCGACGTAGCAGCGAACGTACCCCCGTTGCCGCCTGCTTGATTGGCACCGTTCCCGTTCCTACCGTTTGCGGTGATTGTTGTGGCGGTAAGATCGCCCGCGCCAGTGAGCAAGATAGTGCCGGCATTACGGCCTGCGGTATTGGCATTAGCCGTCGCCTCCAGAGGTCGTGATGGTGGTGAGGGTCGTGGTTCCGGTCGTGGAGGTCACGGTCAGGTTCCCGCCGGCCCCGTTCGCTTGTCCGGACGTGTTCACTGCGCCGGAACTGACCGTGGTGCCAGTCAGTGTCACGGACCCCGCCGCCCCGCCCACGCCGGTACCGGTCGCTGCTCCGTTTCTGGTTGTCACTCCACCCGTGGTCGTCGACGTGCCGGTACCGGTGATCGAGACGACACCCGCGTTGCCTCCGACCTGGTCCGTGCCGACCGCCGCCCCGCCGCTGGCCGTGATCAATCCGGTGACCGTGCGGTCCACGCCCGTGATCGTGACGTTCCCGCCAGCTGCGCCTGCATGGGTGCCGCCTGCCACGGCTGCGCCACCTGTCGTGGTGATCGTGCTCGTGACGTTGACGTTACTCGCCGAATTGAGCACGACGGCCCCGCCCGCGCCCTTCGTGCCGCCGCTCGTGTTGATCGCCGCGGTTTGCAGGATTGCCCCCGCTGTCGCGTTGTTCTGCGTGACGGCCACGCTCCCCGCTGTCCCTCCCGCGCCTGTTCCGATCGCGTTGCCTGTGCGCGCCGTCAATGCGCCGGTCGTGAGGTCGCCGGTCGTCGCGGAACTGTTCGTGAGACTGATCGCACCGCCGTTGCCGCCGGCTGCGTCGCCGGTGCCGGCATTGCCGCCGCTCGCCGTCAGGGTGCCAGCCGAGGTATTGAGGGCGTCGTTGGACGTCACGGTCATGTTGCCCGCATGGCCGCCGGCTTGATTCGCGCCATTCCCGGCGCTGCCTGATGCGGTGATCGCGCCGGTCGTGGTGACAGTCAGACCAGAGAGGTTCACGACTCCACCGTTGCTGCCTGCCGTCCCAGCGAGGGCGGTGCCGCCCGTAGTTTGGATGGTGGACGCAGCGGAGAACTGAAGTGCCCCTGCCGATGAGAGGGTCACGGAGCCTCCCGTCCCGTTATTCCCGCCGCGCGTATCGATCGTCCCAGTCTGCAAGAACGCTCCGGCGGCACTGTTCGTGGCGCTGACCGACCCCGCTGCTGACGATCCGGTGCCAATCGCGTTCCCGGTTCGCGCGGTGACCGTGCCCAGGGACACGTTGCCGGCACCGCTGTTCGTTACGGAAATCGTCCCGCCAGTCCCACCGTTCGCCGTACCTGTCCCCGCATTGCCGCCGCTCGCCGCGATGTTCCCTGCCGTGACCCCGTTGGTCGAGGTCACTTGGATGGTTCCACCGTTCCCGCCGAGTTGGGTTGCCCCATTCCCGGCGGATCCGTTCGCGGTGATTGTCGTGGCGGTAAGATCGCCCGCGCCAGTGAGCAAGATAGTGCCGGCATTGCGGCCGGAGGTGTTCGCATTGGCCGTCCCGCCGGATGTCGTGATGGTGATGAGGGTAGTGGTTCCGGTGGTTGAGGTCACGGAGATATCGCCGCCCGCGCCGTTGAGGCCGTCCCGACGTGTTCAGTGCACCGGAGCTCACCGTCGTACCGGCGAGGGTAATGGAACCAGCGACACCACCCGCGCCAGTGCCGGTCGCTGCTCCGTTTCTGGTTGTCACTCCACCCGTGGTCGTCGACGTGCCGGTACCGGTGATCGAGACGACACCCGCGTTGCCTCCGACCTGGTCCGTGCCGACCGCCGCCCCGCCGCTGGCCGTGATCAATCCGGTGACCGTGCGGTCCACGCCCGTGATCGTGACGTTCCCGCCAGCTGCGCCTGCATGGGTGCCGCCTGCCACGGCTGCGCCACCTGTCGTGGTGATCGTGCTCGTGACGTTGACGTTACTCGCCGAATTGAGGACGACGGCCCCGCCCGCGCCCTTCGTGCCGCCGCTCGTGTTGATCGCCGCGGTTTGCAGGATTGCCCCCGCTGTCGCGTTGTTCTGCGTGACTGCCACGCTCCCCGCTGTCCCTCCCGCGCCTGTTCCGATCGCGTTGCCTGTGCGCGCCGTCAATGCGCCGGTCGTGAGATCGCCGGTTGTCGCGGAACTGTTCGTGAGACTGATCGCACCGCCGTTGCCGCCGGCTGCGTCGCCGGTGCCGGCATTGCCGCCGCTCGCCGTCAGGGTGCCAGCCGAGGTATTGAGGGCGTCGTTGGACGTCACGGTCATGTTGCCCGCATGGCCGCCGGCTTGATTCGCGCCATTCCCGGCGCTGCCTGATGCGGTGATCGCGCCGGTCGTGGTGACAGTCAGACCAGAGAGGTTCACGACTCCACCGTTGCTGCCTGCCGTCCCAGCGAGGGCGGTGCCGCCCGTAGTTTGGATGGTGGACGCAGCGGAGAACTGAAGTGCCCCTGCCGATGAGAGGGTCACGGAGCCTCCCGTCCCGTTATTCCCGCCGCGCGTATCGATCGTCCCAGTCTGCAAGAACGCTCCGACGGCACTGTTCGTGGCGCTGACCGACCCCGCTGCTGACGATCCGGTGCCAATCGCGTTCCCGGTTCGCGCGGTGACCGTGCCCAGAGACACGTTGCCGGCACCGCTGTTCGTTACGGAAATCGTCCCGCCAGTCCCACCGTTCGCCGTACCTGTCCCCGCATTGCCGCCGCTCGCCGCGATGTTCCCTGCCGTGACCCCGTTGGTCGAGGTCGCTTGGATGGTTCCACCGTTCCCGCCGAGTTGGGTTGCCCCATTCCCGGCGGATCCGTTCGCGGTCACGGTCCCCGTGGTCACGCCAACCCCAGAAATGGTTACCGTTCCTCCGGCACGCCCAGGATTGCCGGCACCGGCCGTGCCACCGGTTGCTGTGATTGCTCCTGCCAGATTCACGGCTCCCGTTGCGTTGATCGTGACGTTACCGGCGTTCTGGTTGGCCAAGCCTGTGGTGGTGATCGTGCCGGCCGCATTGCCGGTGACCCCAACGCCCGAAATTTCGATGCCTCCGAGGCGAGCAGAGATCGCCGCGTTGACCGCCACGTTGCCGCCGCCGATGCCATCCTGGTTTCCAATAAGTCGGAGAACGCCCAAGCCGGTCGAGGAGATTCCCGCGTTCACGGTGATGTCGTTGTGAGCACGCAGGTCGAGGGAATTCGCGCTCGCCCATGTGACGGCATTCGACACGGTGATGTTGCCGGCGCTGGCAAACGGGCTTGTCGTATCGACAATGACATTGTTGGTTCCGAGTGCCGTCTGCAGCGTGGTGACGTTCAAGTTCGAGGTCAGAGCGGTGCCGGTGAAGGTCGGCCCGGCGCTGATGTTGGAGTTCGCTGCCGTGGAAATCGTAATGTCACTCGGGTCCAGCAAAAGGGTGCCCGTGTGGCCTGACGGCGCGGAGGTGTCCACGCGCCCGGTGAATTCGAGCATGTTCTTGCCTGACACTTCGACAAATCCCCCGTTTCCACCGGTCTGCCCACCTTTGGCCGAGATCTGACCCGCATAGACTGTGTGGCCGTCGGCCCAGAGGATGACCTTGCCCCCGTGACCGTTCGCGAGCGCGTCCGCGTTGATCATCGATCCAGCCGCCACCTGGGTAGCTGGTCGCGTTGAATTCCGATCCTTAGACCCTGGTAGTTGCCGCCGATCAGGACAGTCCCCCCGCCTGAATGGCCGGAGACATCGATCCTGGCCGAATCCAGCAGGCTGACCGATTGGCCAAGGACGGAAACTTGTCCACCGCGTTCCCCTGCTTCTGTACCGGAGGCATCAAGGGTTCCTGCGACCTGGACAAGACCGGTGTCACCGCCCTCGAGGCGGACTAGCCCATCTCGGTTGACGAGGCTGTGTGCGCGGATCACCCCGCTCTGATTCACCACGGAGGAGAAGACGTCGCCTGAGGCCCTAGCCGACAAAATTACTTGTCCACCGTCCGCCTGAATGGTTCCACTGTTGCTCACAGCGGAGCTGAGCGGTTTGCCGTCTGGGCCCGTCACTTGCCCCAGCACTTTGTCGTTGATCGCGTAACGAATGAGTCCATCGCCCATCAGATCGAGGGTGAATTTCTGTCCCGATCCCAACAGGGCCGTACCCAAGTTTGCGACAATCACACCCTCGTTCGACACACCGGGGGCCATCAACACCACGTACCCGTTGTCTGACACATGGATGGTGCCGTGGTTCACCACCGTCTTGAGACCTTTGAGCGGATCTTGCGCAAAGAGGTAGCGGCCGGCCATGAAGTCATCGTCACGGGTCTGCAGGGTTGTGGCGAGCAGCCCACCCACGTTGATCTGTGCTCCGGCGCCGAACAGAATCCCATTGGGGTTGATCAGGAAAATCCGGCCGTTCGCTTGAAGTTGGCCTAGGATGACGGACGGGTCTACCCCGATGACTCGGTTCAAGGCGATCGAGGATACCGAGGGCTGGATAAAGTGAACTGCTTCGTTCGAGGCGATGGAAAAGCTGTTCCAGTTCAGAATGGCTTTGTCAGAGGCTTGGGCGATGGAGAGGGTCGTCGGCGAGACTTGCTGGATCGTGGCTTGCCCGGCAACAACATGCCCATCGATTGGAAGCGCGGCAGCAAGGCTGGGGAGGAGGACTTGGAGGGAGGCCAGCAACGCACAAAGTAAGCGCGATCCTGGAAGTTGGAAGAACAGTCCTACGTGTTTCGCCATGGAGCGCCTTGCCGAGATATTCATCAAAGTCTCTCTTCCCGTATGTTGTTAGAGAATACGTCCACTTAGGAAAAGTGTCGCTGTCAAAGTGGAATTTAGCATTGCCCAAAAGTGGGAACCACCAAGGAAGGGATCAATAAGAAGGCATCTCAATAATAATTGCCATGTTTCAATAAGTTACAGCACCGTGGCCTGTGAGATCTTGCCAGTTTACCATGGCGACAACGACAGGCTACAAATAGAGGGGGCCATACACCTCCGGATGTCTTCAGTGAAGTGGTCCATTTAGAACCGCGTCACGACCTGGAAATAGAACGTCGGCGAACGGTCTCCGGCAATCGTGCCGCCGGTCGGCGTTGGGCCGATGGGGAACCCCAGGTCTAATCGCACACTGCTGCTGTACCACGGCAATTGCGTCTGCAGGCCCACGCCGGTACCGGTCATACTGGTGGAGCGCTGCTCGCCGGGTGATGGATTGCGCAGACGGCCGGCGCCGTAGTCGATGAAGATGGCACCTTGCGTCTCTTTCAGCGCGGTCGGCATCAAGGATGGGAAAAAGGGAATACGCGTTTCGGCGGACAGGGTATAGCCTTCGTCGACGAAGCGCTCACCCAACTGATAGCCGCGCACGGAATCGGGTCCGCCGAGGAGCATCTGCTCAATGACGACGACGGGGCCGGTGGTGATTTGGCCGCTCCCTTTCACGACCAGCAACACATTGTGGCCCAGACTCTGGATGCGTCCGGTGGCGAGGGTCGCTTTCGTAAAGCGGTTGTCGGCGCCTTGACGGGTCGCTTGCGGCGAATTGTCGCTCATGCCGCCCAGGAACTGGCCCAGCCCCTGGAATCCGTAGACGGAGGCGTACCACCGGCCGGAGAGATCCAGACGGTCCCAATTCACGCCGAGCTTGAGTGCACGAATGGCGTCGTCGCCGATTAGATTGTCGAGCACAGTGAGTTTATTGTCTTTGAGGGAGAAGCCGAATTCACCCAAGAGATTCTGAAACCGAGACTTGATGAAGGGATGGATGACCGCGAGATCGCCGGTGGTGATACGTCCGCGAATCTTGAGTGCGGCCAATTCCGCCCCAACGTCGAATTTGCCGTTAGAACCGCCGATCACCAGCTTGGTGCCATGGACGCCGATCGGCATGCTGTAGTTGGCCATGCCGAAGAGCAGTTGGTTCGGGTGGTTGCCCATGATGCCGTTTAGGGTGAGTGTGCCTCCGTCCACGAGCACGTTGCCGACTTCGACACCGGCGCCGAACCGATAGCGAGAAATATTGTTGAAGCCGTAGT
Organism: Nitrospirota bacterium; assembly: GCA_963775905.1. Lineage (GTDB taxonomy): Bacteria > Nitrospirota > Nitrospiria > Nitrospirales > Nitrospiraceae > Palsa-1315. Next base: position 437,574 of record CAVZKI010000015.1, read on the forward strand.
TATTCATGTCGAGCATGAAATGCAACGGCCGCTTGTCTTGAGCCATGACATGCACGTCGGTGGCACCGGCGGATTTTCCCGACTCCAGCGTGGCGGAGGTCTTCAACCCCGGATACTCGTTCAGCAGCAGGAGCCCGCGCTCCAAGGAATTCATTCCGGGCGACGTTTTCTTCCATGGCTTGGGCGAAGTGACCTTTGATGAACGACGAAGAGTAATACTTGTTGCCGGACACGGTGACGTCGCCGATCCGGCCCTCGAGCACAGCCAGTTCCACGACACCGAATTTGACGTCTTGCTGCGGGACGTACGCGCTCGCGAGGGTGTAGCCCTTCTTCCGGTAGTAGTCGGTCACGGCCTGGGCGGCCGACTCCAACAGCGGAAGCTCGAGGGCCTGCCCGATGTACGGTTCGGTAATCGATTCGAGCTGTTCTTTCGCGATGACGGTGTTGCCCTTGAACAGGAAGCCTTTGACAATGGCGCTTCGGGCCGGTTGCCGGCTCGATTCCGGTTTGGGCGGCGCAGATTGTTCCTCGATGGATTGTGCTGGCGTTGGAGGTGACGAAGGGGCTGTGACATTCTCGGCCGGTGCCGGATGTTCGACGGTCGACGGGGTGACCGGTTCTGCGTTGGGCTCAGCCGGGGATTCGAGTACAGGTTTCGTCACAGAATCCTTCGCAGGCAGCTCCTGACCGTATCCGGTCATGGGCAAGCAACAGACGAGCATGATCGCAAACAGTCCTGCTGGTATGATTCGCCGGTGATCGGGAGTCGAATCGCGCTTCATGCACGGTCCTCTGATTCGTCGTTCGCCGCTGCCGTCGCTCTTTGTGAACCTGGTGATGTCCGGATGGGCTAGACCGTACTTATGCAGCTGGTGTACAGTGCATCACCGCGGTTTGTGCATGTCCCAAACGTCAATGAATTCCCGTATGTTCCGATCGCTACTCGTCGTTATCGTGCTCATGTCTTGGTCGGCAGGTTGCGCGACTCCTCAACCCACACCGGTCGGTGCGAAGCCGGATCCGGAACAACGGCAACCTCCTCCCGAAGTGGAACGCACACCCCCACCTAAACCTCCGCCGACATTCTGCCCGCCGGCAATGCGTGGATCGTGCTAACGTCAGACTGTTGCGGAGATTCAGAGATTGGTATCGTTGACTATACGTATGATTCTTATATGGCCCAAGGGAAAAGGTGTTTTGAGGAGAACTACTAAATTGGGGGAGTAGGTAAGTGACCAAACTGCGAGTCGAGTTTCAATTGATGATGTAGATGATGTATATGGTGGTCAAAGGCAAGGCGATGTCTTCGGATGATGAAGCTGTCTAGTATAGACGCGCGAGTGACGTTCGATCACGAGGCTCGGTGCGCGTGGGAGAGTGTATCAGTCGTCGATTCGAGAGGGTGAAGCACTCACATGCTCAAGAACAACCTCGTCGAAGCCTTCTATACGACTCATGCATTTAAGTGGGATCCCAACAAGGGATTTCGATTGGCCTCCGGCCTGACCAGCCCGTACTATGTCGATTGTCGCGCGTTGATGGCGCAACCTAGCGCTCGAGCGCTAGTCGCGGGGCTCGCATGGCAGAGGCTCAACCACCTGCCGATCGACTGCATTGGGGGGCTGGAAATCGGGGCGATCTCGATTGCCACGACGATTTCAGATTATGCCTATACAGCTGCGCCCAGGCAGGAATGGGGAACCTTTGTCGTCCGCAAGCAGCCCAAAGATCATGGGCTGGGGAAGTTGATTGAGGGTGTCGTGAAGCCGGGTGATCGCGCGTTGATTGTGGATGATGTGCTCACCAGCGGCGGCTCGCTTCTCAAGGCTGTTGCGGCTGCCAGGGGTGCCGGCCTAGTTGTGACGCATGCCTTGGTGATCGTAGATCGGAAGGAACAGGACGGGCGGCGTAAGGTTGAAGCCGAAGGGCTGACCCTCCTGAGTCTGCTGACCATCGACGACCTGACTAGCGCGCAACCAACTCACTCCTAACCCTGCTAGCTTGTTGGCAGGGTCCCTTCACTTGCACTGAAACTGAATGCCCCACCGGCGTTCCTGTACGATTTCCTGCGCGCCTTCTACCGGGCTAGCCATGCGGGTTCGGCCTTTGGCTTCCCCTTCTCGCACGATGGTATAGGGTCCGCCGCATTTCTCCTTCATGAGGGCAAGGGCATCTTGCCGAAACGATGACAGCATCGATCCCTGCTCTCCCTTGAATGGATAGGTGACAACCCCTCCGTCTTCCCTTTCCTGAACCAGTTTTGCCCCCTCGCCACAGCCGGCTAGGACGATGACGAAGAGGACGGCGAGGCTTGACCAGATTTTCATGGGGTCCCTATCATACACATGAGAGTGAGCCGGTCGGACGATTCACTGCCCTGTTTGTTGAAACCCAGCTGGAGGACCATCTGGTGGTCTATTGCCAGTCCGGCCATCGCAGCAACATTGCAGCAGAAACGCTGACTGATTTGGGCTACCGTCATGTCTACAACGTCACCGGCAGCATGAATGCCTGGCTGGCGGCCGGCTTTCCGGTTGAATCAGGGCACCGCTAGCTCGACGCATATCTCGACGAGCTCATCTGGTCTACCGAGTCTTGGCGTGTGGGTGGTCCCGGCGCGGGCTGATCCCGATCACAGCGGGAAGTCCGACGTGGGTTGTGGTGCTGCCTTCTAACAGGGGTATCCAGGCGTGTAACCCGGCCATCTCAGACGTGGCTTGTCGGAGCGAGGGGCTGACGGCGACGTCGGAAGAGGATCCTCCATCCATGGCCATGACCTGGCGTAGGGAGGGAAAGGCGTCCCGCAGACATTCCCCAAGGGCATGGAGTGACACCTCTTCCGTGGTCTTCAGGACGAGAAGATGCCCATTGCCTTGTTCTGCGACGAGAGTCTGATGTGCGCGTTTCCCGGTTTGGAGCACACGGACTTTTCCTGTCCGGTCAAGGAGCATAAGGGATTGCGCAACCTCTCGATAGGGAGGTTGTCGTTCGTCGAAGGTGTCAAAGGTCAAGTCCAACACCCGCGCGCGGCGTGAACGATCTTCCACCGGTTCTGCCACAAACAATCCCAGCCAGATGGCGTGCCGCTTGCTCCCCAGCGAGCGGCCGTTTCCATAGAGCAGCCCGAGATACGCATAATTCTCACGGAAGAGTCCGGCATTGAAGACCAGGTCGTGGCCGGTTCGTTCTTGCCATTGGCGAATATCGAGCGGGTCCGAGAAACCGTCCTGTTGGTAATAGTGCACGGTAAAGCGATAGCGATTGGGATCGATCTCGACGGCGATCAACGGTGCGATGTCCGAGCATTGTGCTTGAGGATTCCAGACGGAGATGGATAAACCGTCTCCGAGGCGATCCTCCGTGAGGGTTTGAGCCGTCGTCGTTGAGGATCCGCTGAACATGACGAAGATGATACCCAGGAGAAACCGGGCGACAGGGGTGAAAGGGAGAGACCGGTGGAAGCTGTTGTCCTGTACCATAATGTCTCAGGATCGAGTATAGAGAGAGCCGATACGGAGCGTCAAATCATTCGAGGAAGAGGGGCAACGGCTGCGATGCGAGCCACGCACGGTCAGCGCGGGGTGGGCTGGGGTGTCGATGGGGAGGTGCCGGTCCTATCTGATGGCGTGCTGGCATCGAGCAGATTGCGGACTGCGCGGGCGAGCACCTCAGGAGTGAAGGGCTTTTGCAAGAAACTGCTCGTTCCCTCTTCTTGTCCGGCCATGATGCCGATGTCATCCATATACCCCGATATGAACAGGGTTCGTAAATCCGGCTTGATGACGGAGAGATGCTGTGCCAGTTCCCGTCCGCCCATGCCCGGCATGACGACGTCGGTCAGGAGGAGTTGTAACGATCCTGCTTGTTGCGTCGCCAGCAAGCAGGCCTCGATCCCGTTCTTGGCTTCTACGACCTGGTAGCCCAGCTTCCGCAGCTCGTCTCGCACGAGCGTACGTACGCTTGGTTCATCTTCCACCAAGAGAATCGTTTCCGTGCCCCTCTGAGGCTGTCCCAAGGGCTGGGTCGGCGCGGTGGTGAGGATGTCGGACTCGATGCTCGGGAAATACAGGTCGAAGCGCGTGCCGTGGCCCACTCGGCTGGTGACGTCGATGGCGCCGCCGCATTGGGTGACAATCCCAAACACCGTGGAGAGGCCCAGACCGGTGCCCTTCCCCTCCCCCTTCGTGGTGAAGAATGGTTCAAAGATATGGGATTGTGTCTTGCGGTCCATGCCACAGCCGGTATCGCTGACGGCCAACCGGACATAGGGACCTGGCGGTAACGGGGTGAGGTGGTAGAGCGGACTGCGGGTCAGTTCGACCTGGGCCGTTTCGATCGTGAGCGTTCCGCCCTTCGGCATGGCATCCCGCGCGTTGACGACGAGATTGACCAGGATCTGTTCAAGCTGGGCTTGGTCGGCGCGCAGCCGCCCATTCGTCGGATCGAGTTGACTGACGAGCTGGATGTCCTCCCCGATGAGGCGGCGCAACAGACTTTCCAGACTCGTGACAGCGGTATTGAGCGAAAGAACTTTCGGGTCCAGCGATTGTTTGCTGCTGAACGTGAGCAGTTGTCGGATCAGCGTCGCGGCCCGTTCGCCGGCCTTCAGTGTTTCTTCGATCTTCCCGCGAAGGGGGTGTTGAGGGCCGAGTTCCGTTAAGAGGACTTGGCTGTAGCCCATGATGACGGTCAGGAGATTATTGAAGTCATGCGCGATCCCTCCGGCCAACCGGCCAACCGCTTCCATCTTCTGGGACTGCCGAAACTGTTTCTCGCTCTGCCGAAGGGCCTCCTCAGCCCGTTTCCGTTCGGCGCGGTCTTCTAGCTCACGTAATGCGCGCTGGACCGAGGGCACCAGCCGTCCGAGCCGTTGCTTGAGCACATAGTCCGTCGCGCCTTGATGCATGGCGTCGATAGCCAGTTCCTCTCCGATGGTGGCCGAGACGAAGAGAAAGGGTACATCGGGACAGTGCTGACGGGCCAAGGTGAGCGCCGTCATACCGTCGAAGCCCGGGATCGAATAGTCCGCCAGGATGAGGTCCATCCGGCCCTCCTTGAGGGCCGCCACAAATGCCTGACGCGTGTCGACGAGTTGCGACTGACAAGGGATATTGCCCTCCATCAGGGTGGTCGTAATGAGTTCCGCGTCGACCGGATCGTCCTCGAGGTGGAGTAGGTGGAGCGGGGTTTTCACAGGTCCTTTGTGAGGAGACTAATCGATTGGGTCAGAGCCTTCGGGTGGCGGTTCGTTGATCACGCCCCAAAAAACACCAAGTTCTTTTACGGCCGTGATGAACTGGTGAAACTCAACCGGCTTCACCACGTAGGCGTTGGCGCCCAACGCATAGCTTTGGGCCAAATCGCGCTCCTCGCGCGAGGACGTGAGCATGACGACAGGAATCGGTTTCAGGTTCACGTCGTTCTTAATCGTCCTCAAGACCTCGAGCCCGTCGACTTTGGGCATCTTGAGATCCAGGAACACGACCACGGGATTGCCCTGCTGCCTGGAGGCAAAGACTCCGCGGCAATAGAGGTAGTCGAGGACTTCAGCTCCGTCGTGGCAGACCACCACTTTGTCGGCGATGTGATGTTCTTCCATGGCGGCCAGCGCAAGCTCGGCGTCACGCGGGTTATCTTCAGCGAGCACGATGGGTTTGACAGTGGTCATCTGAGAGACCTCGCGAGCGGGAGCGAAAAGTAGAAGGTAGCCCCTTGGTCCGGTGCCCCCTCGGCCCAGGTCCTTCCACCATGCCGATGGATGATTCGGCGTACGTTGGCGAGACCAATGCCGGTGCCTTCAAATTCGTCGTTCCGATGGAGGCGTTGAAAGACGCCGAATAACTTGTTGACATACTGCATGTCGAATCCTACCCCATTATCACGCACGAACACCTCGGCTTCACCAGAGTTCCGCCTGACGGCGCCGATCTCGATCTTGGTCTCCGGCCTCGTGGCTGTGAATTTCAGCGCATTGGAGATCAGATTTACGAAGACTTGGCGTAACATCGCCGGATCTCCCGAAACGTTAGGTAGTGGGTGCATTGTCCAGGAGATTGTCCGCCCTTGCAAGTCAAGACGTAAATCGTGAAGGACGGTCTTGACGAGTTGATCCAAGTTGACCGTCGTGCGGAGCATGTCCTGGCGACCCATACGGGAAAAGACGATCAGGTCGTCGATCAGTTGTCCCATCTGCTTCGCGGAATCTGAAATCGTCTGCAGGTAGCGGCGCGCTTTGTCGTTGAGCGCCTCACCGGCTGCCTTGGACAATAGGGCCGCATAACCGTCGATATGACGGAGCGGGGCGCGCAGGTCATGCGACACGGAATAGCTGAACGCTTCTAATTCTTTATTGGCAGCCTGGAGCAGCTCGCCCCGGCTCTGCAACTCCGTGGCCACGCGGCGGCGCTCGGTGACATCGTGATGGATCAGAAAGTATACGGAGGCCAAGAGGACCAATTGCAGGAGGGCACCGAGTCCGAGCAAGGCGATCGTATTTCTCGTGCTTCCAGCGGATTGCGCCACGCGGGCATGAATTGCTCGCTGCTCGACCGAGTCGAGCTCCGTCATCAGGCGTTGGATTTCCTCGAGCTCGTTCTTTGCCGCTCCGGAGAGTGCGAGATGGCGCACGGCTTCATAGCCATGAAGCTCACGCTGGGCGATAGCTTCCGCCTCTGCTCCCAATTGCCTAGCGATGAGCTGTTCGAGTGTCGCCACGCGGGTCTGTTGTTCAGCTCCTTCGTTCGTCAGGCCTCTGAGATACCGAAGGTATTCGGGCATTTGTTCGACAACGGTCCGGTAGGATCTGAGGTACGACTCGTCGCCGGTGACGAGATAGCGCCGATGGCCGCTTTCAGCGGCGCTGAGGGCTTCTCCGACCGAGCCGAGCAGTTGTACCAATTCGTGGCTCTTGGTATCGAGCCGGCTGTTCTCAATCAAGACGGAAGTGTTGCGGTAGGAGATGGCGCTGATGACCACAATGCCGGCAAAGACGAGCCCAAACCCCGCACCGACGCGTCGCTCGATCGACCAATGGGTGAACCACTCCCTGAGCCTGCCGGTCTTGGGAGTCGATGCCGGATTGCTGTCGGGAGCCGGTTCCGATCGAACGGGTGCTGGCGTGGCTGGGCGTTCCTGCGTGACGGATTCCATGGTTCAAGCGTGCGTGGGCGAGGGGATGTAAGCCAATGTCATGGAAACTGTACCCTCCTGCGGAAGACCCTGCAAGAAATATTTTAGAAGAATGCCCGTCTCGTTTCGCGTCGCACGCTTTCGCGTCGAACCTTCATGAATCTTGCGGGTTAGCCACCGAAGGGGATGACGGCAGGGGGAACGGGAAGGGATGCGGTTGGATCAGCCAAGGTTGAGAACGACAAGATGGCAGAGACAACCCAGTCGGTGAAGGGTTGCGGATAGATGCCGATCACGAGGGTGCCGGCGAGACAGACGTAGACCACCACTTTGATCGGGCCCGAGATTTTGAGGGGTGACGAGTCGTGGGGTTCGGTGATGTACATCTTCTTCACGACGATGAGGTAGTAGTACAGGGAAATGACGATGTTGATGAGCCCCACGGCGATGAGCGCGTAGAGCCCTTCTTTCATGGCCGCGACAAAGATGTACAATTTGCCGATGAAGCCGGCCAGCGGGGGCACCCCGGCCAGCGACAAGAGGAAAATCAGCATCGAAAAGGCGAGAAAGGGCGACCGGCGGCCCAGGCCGCTGTAGTCGTCGATTTCCTCACTGCCGATGGCTTCGCTGACGGCGATGATAATGGCCCAGGCGCCGAGATTGGCGAAGAGATAGGTCAGGAGGTAGAACAGCATCGCGTCGCTGCCCATTTTCGTCCCGGTTGCGAGACCGATCAGCACGTTGCCGATCTGGGCGATACCGGAATAGGCCAAGAGCCGTTTCATGTTCTTTTGAGCGATGGCCACGATGTTGCCGTAGGTCATGGACAAGATGGACACAGCGACAAGCAGTAGAGCCCAGATTGGCTTAAAGGTCGCCAAGGCGACGAGGAACATTCTCAGGAGGATGGCAAAGGCCGCTCCCTTGGGTGCGATCGAGAGGAACGCCGTCACTGGTGTCGGCGACCCATGATAGGTGTCTGGAATCCACGAGTGGAAGGGCACGGCGCCGATTTTGAATCCTAATGCGCCGAAAATCAGCAGGAAGCCGATGGCCAATCCTGGTGTGGCCTGTGCCGTCTTCATATCGGAAAACACCAGTTTGCCTGTTTCTCCGTAAACCAAGCTGATGCCATAGGCGAGGAGGCCTGCGGCGAAGACGCCCAGGATGAAAAACTTGATGCCCGCTTCGTTCGAGGCCATGTCCTCGCGGAGATACGCAACGAGGACATAGAAGCCGATGGTGGAAAATTCCAGGGCGACGAAGACCGACAGCAGGTCGTTCGCGGAAGCCATAAACATCATCCCGAGGGCCGACATCACGATCAGGAAATAATATTCTCCGCGGAAGAACCTAAATCGATGGATGTAATCGATTGAGGCCAGAATGACGAGGATCGTCGATCCGACGATGAGCATTTTGAAGAACAGGGCCATCCGGTCGAGGGCGAACATGTTTGCGAAGAGGGTCCCGGTGATGCCGGTGATATCGAACCAGGCCAGGCAGCCGAGGGTGGCGACGAGCCCGGCGATGCTGAAATAGGCTAATTGTTCGTTGGGCAGCCGAGGGAACGAGAAATCAATGATCAGGATGAGACATAACCAGGACGTGAGCAGGATCTCCGGTAACAGCAACAGGAGATCGGAGGGAGACATGGTAAAGGCGAAGGTCAATCTGACCTCCGTGAGGGGTGAGGGGTAAGGGGTAAGGGGTTAATCGCCGACACTGGTGCGTCAGACGACCCCGGCGGACTCGTCGTTTCACGTTTCACGTGTAACGATTCACGATCGAGCGCCGCCACCGGCACGACGCGGGTGATCTTCGCGATCAAGGGATCGACGCCCGACCGCACCACATTATAGAGGTGCATGGGGAAGAAAAAGAACCCGATGCTGACGGTGATCATGATCAAGAGCGGAAGACGATCAGCCACAGCGACTGCGTCGTGCGCGTGACTGTACTTCTGGTCCATGGGTCCGTAGAAGAGCCCGCGCATCATCTTGAACAAGTAGGCCAAGGTCAAGACGATGCCGACCACGGCCACGATGACTTGGAACGGATACTTGTTCCAACTGCCGACGATGATCATGACTTCGGCGATGAAGTTCACGGTGCCGGGCACGCCGATCGAGGCCATGCAAGCAACCACGAAACAGCCGGTGATGAACGGCATGCGATTCGAAAGCCCGCCGAGCGAGGGAATGTCGCGGTTGTGCGTCTGATCGTACACCCACCCGGCCATGGCGAAGAGCATGCCCGTGGCCATGGCGTGGGCGAACATATACATCACCGCGCCGGTCAAGCTGATGTAGTCCAAGGCGGCCATGCCTAAGAAGACATAGCCCATGTGACTCGAACTGGAATACCCGATGACGTACTTTGTATCTTTGGCGTAGAACGCCACGAACCCGCCATACACGATACTGAACATGCAGAGCACGGCCGCGATGGGCATGAGTTCTCTGGTGGTCTCCGGCAGAATCTCAAAGGCCACCCGGATGATGGAAAAATGGCCGAGCTTCATCAGCACCCCCGCGTGCAACATGCTCGTGGCGGCCGGCGCGGCTGCGTGGCCCACAGGAGACCAGGAGTGCAGCGGCCACAGCGGCGCGATCGAGGCAAAGCCGAAGAAGATCAGTAGCCAAATGATCTTGTCCAGCGTCGTGCCCAAGACCGGGATGTTCATCAACTTGGCCTGTTCACGCAGGACCAGAATGTCGAAGGTATTGAGCCCCGAGTACTTGTAGATCAGCAAGATACCCATCAGCGCCACGACGGCAAAGGCCGAGAGGAAGAGCACCAGTTTCATCGCGGCGTATTCTTTACTGTTGGATCCGAAGTTGAAGATGAACCCGACCGAATCCCGCTGTTTGAGGCCTTCAGGGTCCGTCATCTCGTTGTACTTTTTCGTGTGGCTTCCCCACATGCCCAACAGGAGATACATGGGGATCACGGACATTTCGTAGAAGAAGAAGAGAAAGAACAGATCCAACGACATGAAGACGCCGATCGTGGCGGCGGCGAGGATGAGCAGCCAGATATAGAACTCTTTCGTCCGATCCTTGATGTGCCAGGAGACGAAAATTCCTGCGAACAACAAGATGCTCGATGCCAGCACCAGCGGGGTGCCGATCCCATCCACCCCGAGGTGGAGCGAGATGCCTAGCTGGCGAGACCATTCGAATTGCTGGACGAATTGGAATCCCCCCTTCACGTGATCGTAGGCGAAGAACAGGTAGAGTGAAACGAGCAGGGAGACAAGGGCTGCTCCCGCCGCGATCCCTCGCACGAGCATCGCTTGCCGGTTGGAGACGAAGATCAGCGCGATGGCTCCCACGAAGGGGGCAAACAGGATATAGAGCAGTGCGTAGTCACCCATACGAATTAATCCACCCGTACCGGCTGTTTGGACTCGATCGATGCCACGGTCCCCCGTTCCAGTCGATCGACCAACGCCTGCACCGATCCGTTCATCATTCTCAAGAAGGGAGCGGGATAGAGGCCAATCCAGAGGATCATCACCGACAAGGCCACCACGATGAGCACTTCGCGGGGATGCAGATCACTGATGGAGTCCTTGACGGCCTTGCCGAGCGGTCCCAGCATCGACCGCTCGTAGTACCAGAGGAAATATGCCGCGCCGAAGATGACGCCGGTGACCGCGATCCCACCGTACAGCCAATTGGCCTTGAAGGTTCCCAAGAGGATGAGGAATTCACCGACGAAGCCATTGGTGCCCGGCAAGCCGATCGACGCCAGCCCAATGAACAAGAAAAAGCTTGCGAGCAAGGGGGTCTGTTTGGCCATGCCGCCGAATGAGCCCAGTTGGGTGTTCTGCTGCCGTGAGTAGAGAAAGCCCGCAATAAAGAACAAACCCGCCGTACTGAATCCCAAGTTGATCATGGTGAGCAGGCTGCCTTGGAGTCCCTGATAGTTCAGGGCGAACAGGCCGATCACCACGAACCCGAGGTGGCTGATGCTGCTGAACGCCAGGAGTCGGCGAAAATCTTGCTGGATCAGCGCCATGATGGCCCCATAGAGAATCGCCGCCAATCCCAGCGCCATGATGACCGTGACGACGGTCTGACTTTTCGATGCGTCCGGGAGCAACGGAATGCTAAACCGGATGAAGCCGAATGTCCCGAGCTTCAGTCCAGCCAGCACCACCGCCATGCCAATCGGGCCTTCGAGGAGGGCGTCTGGGAGCCAGGTGTGGAAGGGGAACACCGGGGCCTTGAACGCAAAGCCGAGGAACAACAGCCAGAAAATGAGGATTTGTTGGCTGAGCGGAATCGGGACGGAGAGCAGTTCCAACAAGTCGAACGAGTAGGTCGGCTCGATATGGCGCAGCGTCGCCCACTGGTGATAATTGATGTCCAAGAGGGCGATGCCCACCAACATGAAGACGCTGCCAAGCAAGGTATAGAGCACGAATTTCAGTGCTGCGTAGTGCCGCTCCGCTCCTCCACCCCAGAGCTTGATCAGAAAGTAACTGGGGATGAGCATGAGTTCCCAAAAGACGAAGAAGAGGATCAAGTCGATGGAGAGGAAGACCCCCATCGTGGTCGTTTCGAGGGCGAGGAGCGCCATCATGTAGAGCTTCACTTGATGGCGGACGGTGTCCCAGCTATAGATGACGATCAGGACCGCGAGGAATGCCGTGAGCCCAACGAAGAGGACACTGATCCCGTCAACCGCGAGGTGATAGCTGACCCCGAGGGCGGGAATCCACGGCACGTGTTCGGAAAACTGCATGGCGGCCGATTCGGGAATGAATCGTAAGAGCACGAATACGCAGAGGGCCAACTCCAAGAGCGCAATCGTCAAGGCGGAGGTCCGGACCATGTCCTCGTCGTCGAACAGCCACAGGACGACGGCCCCGATGACGGGGAGAAAAAGAATACAGGTGAGAATCGGAAAAGTTGATGCCAGCTCTTCTAACATCACAGTGCTTTATAGTTGCATGACGAGCTGAATAATGACCGCCAGCAGGAAGAGCCCTGCCACAATGATGGCGGCATAATGATGCACCATCCCGCTCTGCAGCTGCCGCCACTGGCGGGCGGCAAGATGGTTGCCGTATCCGACCACGTTGATGCCGCCGTAGATCACGTGTTTCTCCGCCCAAGTCGAACCGGCCGCGACCAATTCAGCCAAGTGTGCGACGGCGCGCACGAGGCCATCGATCACGGTGCGGTCGAACCAATCGAGCAGAAGTCCCAACTTCTTGGTCGGCTCCACCCATAACAGGTCATAGAGCTCATCGACGTAGTACTTGTTGAGCAAGATCCTGTAGACCGCCTGAAACTTTGCAGCCAGGCGGTCCGGCGCCGAGAGATTCACGCTATAAAAATAGTGCGCGAGGCCCCAGCCCAGCAACGCAATCCCTGTGGCAATCATCATGAGCATGAGCACGAGTCCGGTGCTCGCGTCATGCTCCCCTCCCGTGCCCGCGACCGGTGCAAGGAATTGATGGAGCCAGCCATGTTCAGGGGGAAACCCCAGGAACCCACCGAGAATGGACAGCACACCTAACGCCATTAACGGACCGACCATCACCATCGGGGACTCATGTACATGTTCCTCCGTATGATGGTCCATGCGAGACCTGCCATAAAAGGTCAGATAGATCAGGCGGAACATGTAGAAGGAGGTCAAGAGCGCGCCGATGGCAGCCATGCCATACAGCAGATAGTGGTGATGCGTGAAGGCATGGGCCAGGATTTCATCTTTGCTCCAGAAGCCTGCCAACGGCGGAATGCCCGCAATGGCGACCGTGCCAATGAGAAACAGTCGATAGGTCCATGGGATTTTCGAGCTGAGGCCGCCCATCTTTCGGATGTCTTGCTCGCCCGAGAGCGCGTGGATGACCGATCCGGCTGTGAGGAACAAGAGGGCCTTGAAGAAGGCATGGGTCATGAGGTGGAATATGGCAGCCGTATAGGCCCCGATCCCGCACCCGAGAAACATGTACCCGAGCTGGCTCACCGTCGAATAGGCCAAGACGCGCTTGATGTCCGTTTGCACGAGGCCGATGGTGGCGGCAAACAAGGCCGTGAGTCCGCCGATGACGCCGACGATCGTCATGGCCGTCGGCGATAAATCGAAAATGGCTTGGTTCCGCACGATCATGTAGACCCCGGCCGTCACCATCGTTGCCGCATGGATGAGCGCGCTGACGGGTGTCGGACCTTCCATCGCATCCGGGAGCCAGGTGTAGAGGGGGAGTTGGGCTGATTTGCCGACTGCACCGACGAGTAGGCAGAGCGCAATGGCTGTGGCCATCTCCGGCGAGAGCTGGCTGACCTGGGCAAAGACCTTCGTATAGTCGAGCGTCTTGAAATTGATGAAGATGAGGAAGATGGCCAGAAGGAAGCCCGCGTCGCCGATGCGGTTCACCACAAAGGCTTTCGAGGCGGCCTTCGCAGCGGAGACCTTGTCATAGTAGTAGCCGATCAACAGATAGGAACAGAGTCCCACCCCTTCCCAGCCAATGAAGAGCACCACATAGTTGTTCCCCATGACGAGGAGCAGCATGGAGACCATGAAGAGGTTCATGTAGGTGAAGAATCGCGTGAATCCGCTCTCCCCATGCATGTAGCCGACGGAGTAGACGTGGATCAGGAACCCGACTCCCGTGACGACGAGCAGCATGATGCACGTGAGAGGATCGACGAGATAGGCTAGATTGATGGTGAGGTCGCCGCCGAAGATCCATTGATAGGCGATGACTTCATGGGGCGTGCCGGTCCGCAGAATGTCGGCAAACACCCCGATCGTGCAGAGAAATGACAACCCCACTGATCCCCAGGCAAGCCGGTGCGCGACATCGTGGGAATACCGCCTGCCCGCGAGCCCATTCAGGATCACGGCCAGCAGGGGGAACAGCGGAATGAGCTTTATGAGTAGATCGGTCACGTTACCACTTTAAGAGGTTCATCTCGTCCACGTTCGTGGAGATCTTTCCACGGAACACGACGATGATGATGGCCAGCCCGATCGCCGCTTCCCCGGCAGCAATGGCGATGATGAAGAGGGCCACCAGTTGGCCCGCCATGGATTCCAGGTAATGGGAGAAGGCTACGAGGTTAATGTTCGCCGCGTTCAACATGATCTCGACAGACATCAGCACGATGATGAAGTTCCGTCTGATCAATACGCCGAGCAGGCCGGTGATAAAGAGCACGGCGCTGACGGCGACATATGCGCTTAAAGGAACCATAAATCCCAATGATTAATGTTGAATGTTTGTTAAATTATGGCGCATGAGTGGGTGGTTCAAGTCCGCAATTCAACATTCATCATTCAGCACTCAACATTTATCTCCTACGCTCCTCGTGGACCGGTTTCGGCGTTTTTGCCAGCACGATCGCTCCGATGACGGCGCCCAACAGGAACACTCCGACGATTTCGAACTGCAACAGATAATCGCTGAACATTTTGATCCCGACCGCGTAGGTATCGCCGTCCTGAAGTACGGCCACGGTAGTTGCATCGCCCTTTGCGCCTCCGAAGGGTGAACGGACCAGGAGGGCCAACACGTATAAAGATCCGATGGCTGCTGGCGCCAGAAAGTACAGGTATGAGGAGTGGAAATACCGGTCGTCGGTCTTCAAGTTCAGGAGCATCAGTACGAAGAGGTACAAGACGAGGATCGCACCGGCGTAGACGATGACCTGCACGGCCCAGAGGAACTCGGCGTTGAGGAGGATGAAGAGTCCGGAGACATGGACCAACAGGGCCAGGAGCGCCAGGCCGCAATGCACCGGGTGCTTTAGCGCGACAGTCAAGACGCCCGCAGCAATACTGGCCAGTGCGAAATAGGCAAAAAAGACCAAAACCATCGATCGCCTTAGCCCAGATGCTTGGGTGGTGGTTGGGTCGGCTTCAGTACCGATTGCGGGAAGTAATACCGATATTCCCGGCTTTCCTCAACGTTCTTTTCCTGATTGTGCGCGTACAAGTATTTTTTTGCATCGTCGAGATGGCGCTCGCCGATTTCGTACAGCCGCTTCTTGTCGAACAGCAAGGTGCGCTTATCATGGGTCGAGAACTCGTACATCTTCGTCATAGCCAGTGCGTTGACGGGACAGGCCTCGACACAGTAGCCGCAAAAGACGCATTTCGTAATGTCGATGTAAAACTCGCTGGCGAATCGCTGCAGCGGACGTTCCGCATCTTCCGAGCTGATGACCTTGATGCAGCGGGATGGGCAGGCGGCTTCGCAGAGGTCACAGCCGACACAACGTTCCTGGTGATCGTCGTAGCGTAAGAGCGCGAGTGCCCCCCGGTGGGTGTCGGGAAGGGTTCGTTGTTCCCGTGGATACTGGAACGTGATGGGCTTGTGGAACATGTGCTTGAACGTCACCTTCATCGCGTCCCAGATCTCATAGAACAATGCGGCCTGGAGGATTTGCTTTATCAGTGCGGTAACACGCATGTGCGCTTCCTGCTCCCTCTTACGCCTTTTCGATCGTCACGCGGGTCTGCTTGAACGAGGGAACTCCAGTCGTCGGATCAACCTGGACCGACATCAAGTCTTTCACTGGCGGCTCATTGAAATGCTCCGGGAAGAAACAGGTCTGCGGGGCGATGGATTGATCGGGCTGCACCGCCAATTGCATCGAGCCGCGGTCCGACGTGAGGCGCACCGTCGTCCCTTCACCTACTGCGAGCCGTTCCATATCTTGGGGATTCATCCTGAGCCGCCCGGTATTGGGTGCGATCGTGATGAGACCGGGGGCTTCGGTGGACATCTTTCCGGAATGATACAGGACCTGTCCCATCAGCAACGCGAAGGGTCGCTGGTTCTTGGAGTCTGATGGGGCGGAGGTTCGATAGCGCGCCGCCACATCGGTGGCGTAGCCGTTTGAGAGATAGCGGTCCACCGTCGGCACGACCTTGCGTGGCTGTCCGAGGTTGTAGTACCCGGGCAGCAACTTCATGATCTCGGCTTGAATATCGTTCGAGGATTCGTATTCCCATTGACAGCCCAGCGCGTTGGCCAGTGCCGTCATGATGTGCCAGTCCGGCAAACTTTCCCCGATTGGATCGATGGCCTCGCGGACGCGCAGGACTCGGCCTTCCAGATTGGTGAAGGTGCCGTCCTTTTCCGCAGAGGTGCAAGCCGGCAGCACCGCATGCGCCATGCGCGCAGTGTCGGTCAGGAACGGATCCTGGACGACGAGCAACTCCAGTCGATCCAACGCGGCGCGGACTTCCATCGATGCGGGCAACGTGGCGAGCGGGTTTTCTCCGATCACATAGAGGGCTCGGATCTGGCCGCTCCTACAGCGCTTGAGAATCTCGACGAGATTCGCGCCGGAGCCAGCCGCTGGGAGCGTGACGTCCCAGGCCTTGGCAAAACGGTCGCGAGCCAGCCTGATCGTTGAACGAGGCTTGACCAGGGAGGAATTCCGGCGCGACGCCCATGTCCACGGCGCCCTGCTCGTTCGGCTCTTCTGTCAGGGTATTCACCCCGCAGCCAGGCTGGCCCAACTTGCCTGTGACCCAGGCGAGGTCAATCAGTTTCAAGACGTTCTGATACCCGTCGGGCTGGCGGACGATGCCTTCAGCGCAGAGGATGATGGAGCGGGGCGCTTCGGCGAAGATCGCCGCAGCGTTTTTCAACGATTCGACCGACATGCCGGTGTGCGCAGCCACCTGCTCCAACGATACGTGGGCCACGGCGGCCTTCAGGGCTTCGAAAGCTTGCGGGTGCTTCTTGGTGCTGTCCTCATCGATCAAGTCCAGCTCCAGGGTGGCCTTGACGAGTCCGTCGATCACGAGTCCTTCCGTTCCGGGTTTGATCAGGACGGGATGGGATGCGAGCTTGGCCATGTTCGTGACGGCGGAATCGATGACCACCACTTGTGCTTTATAGATGCGAATTGCTTCTTTGATGCGCACGGCCGTGAGCGGGTTTGTCTCCGTGATGTTGGAGCCAATGAGTATCACGGCCTTGGCTTTCGTCAGGTCTTCCCAGTCGTTCGGGCTCCGCCCGATCCCCAAGGCGTGCCGGGAGGCATGCACGAAGTTGAGGTGGCCGTAGCGTGCGCTGCTGTCGAGATGGTTGGTCCGGAACCCGGCTCGCATGAGTTTCTGGAAGAGATACAGCTCTTCGTTGGTGCAGCGGGCGGTGATCAGGCCGGCAATCGCGTCGGGTCCGTGCTTGCGTCGGATTTCGGAGAACCGATCGACCACCTGGTGCATGGTTTCGAGCCAGGGGGTTTCGACGAGCTGATTGCCCTTGCGGAGGAGCGGTTGCTTCAACCGTGCAGGGCTATCGATGTACTCGAACCCAAAACGCCCTCGCACACAGATCCCGCCGTGCCCCTTGGCCGTGTCGGCCCGGTCGCCCCATTTGTTCTTCCAGGACAGAGGTGAGGTCACGCGGACGACTTCAGCGTCCTTGGTCTCAAGGTACATCTGGCAGCCGTCCCCGCAGTAGTTACACGTCGTCGTGGTTTTCTTCATCTGCCACGGCTTGTACAAATATTTGGAGAACTTGTTCGTGATGGCGCCGACCGGGCAGACGGCGAGGCAGTCTCCGCAGAATTCGCAGGAGAGCGCGAGGTCTCCCTTCGGCACAACTTGATTGAATCCGCCCTTCTTCATGAACTGGAGCGCGTCGATCATCAACACGTCTTTACACACGTTGATGCACTCCGCGCAGGCAATGCAACGGTTCATGTTAAAGTCGAGCACCGGGCTGCGCGTATCTTCAGGAATAAATTTCTGTTTCGCATTGGCCAGGTTCGTGACCCCGTGCTGGAAGGCCATGTCTTGCAGTTCGCAATGGCCGTCGGCGTCGCAGACCGGGCAGTCGAGCGGATGGACCGAGAGATGTTTTTCCACCGCTTTCTTCCGGGCTTGGAAGAGATCGTCCCCCTCGGTTCTGATGATCATGCCGGCCGTCGCTTTGGCGGTGCAGGAACGGACGGGGGCTTTCTTGCCGTCCTGCATGACCAAACACATGCCGCAGGAGCCGAAGGGATCGAAGGTATAGTGGTAGCACATGGCCGGGATGATCTTGCCCGTGCTCGAGATCACGTCGTAGAGCGAGACCCCGCCCTTTGCCGTCACGGATTTGCCATCGATCGATAGCTCGATCGCGACTGCTTCAACGTCAGGATTGGTTGCTGGTTTCAAACCCATATCTGTTCCTCGTGAACCGACGATCTCGCTCTTCTTCATCTGTCACACTCACGTCACCTATCGCACTCCCCCATCACAATGTCGTAGGTCCCGAAGATCGTGACCGCATCGGAGATCATGTAGCCTCTGGACATATGGTCGAATGCGCCCATGTGAATAAACGAGGGAGCTCGAATTTTTAAGCGGTAGGGTTTTCCGCCGCCCGTGCTGACGATGTAGAATCCCAGCTCCCCCTTGTGCGCTTCGGTTCCGCAATAGATCTCTCCCGGAGGTGCGTCGAAGCCCTGCGAGAAGAGCTTGAATTGCTGGATCATGGATTCCAGATTCGTAAAGACTCGTTGCTTCGGCGGCAACGTGACGCTGGGTACATCGGCCATAATGGGGCCGTCCTGCATCTGCTCCAAGCATTGCCGGATGATTTTCACGCTCTCATAGAGTTCCTGGACGCGGATCCAGTACCGATCGTAGGTGTCGCCGTTCTTGCCGAGCGGCACACTGAATTCGCATTTCGGATAGGCCGAATAGGGCTCGGCTTTACGGAGGTCGTAGTCGACACCCGAGCCGCGGAGCGTCGGCCCACTGAGACCGAAACTCACGGCGTCTTCCGCCGAGATGATGGCGACTCCCTTGGTCCGCCCGACCCAAATCCGGTTCTTCTCCAGGAAGACCATGTACTCGTCGATTTTGGGCGGAAAGTAGTCCAGGAATAGCTTCAGTTTCTCGAGCAGCGAGGGCGTGAAGTCCCGCTCGACGCCGCCGATGCGATACCAACTGGTGGTGAGGCGCGCGCCGCAGAGTTCGTCGAACCAATCCATCAGAATTTCTCGATCCCGGAAACAATAGAAAAAGACGCTCATGGCTCCGATGTCGAGAGCCTGGGTGCCGATCCAAAACTGATGGCCGATGATCCGTTGGACCTCCGCCACGATCGTGCGCAGATATTCTGCGCGGTCCGGCACGGTGATATTCATGAGTTTTTCGACCGCGCGGCAGTACGCAAAATTGTTGTACATCGCACAGATATAGTCGAGCCGGTCGGTATGGGGAATAAATTGGTGATAGGTGCCGTCTTCCGCGAGCTTCTCCACACCGCGGTGCAGATATCCCAACACGGGGGTAGACTTGACGAGGCGTTCACCTTCCAATTCGAGGATCACTTTCAGCACCCCATGGGTGGCGGGGTGCTGGGGACCCATGTTGAGCAGGAGTTCCTCCGTGCGCAGCGTCGGGAGGGTCTCGCTTTCCGGATGGGCCGGATCGATCTTGTAGACGGTTGTTCGTTGATCTTCAAAGGCCATCGTCTTGTCCTACCGAGCCGTTTCGTCCAGGAACTCGAACGTGTCGCGCCAGCCCTTGCCACGGAGCGGGAAATCTTTTCGCAACGGATAGCCTTCGGTGAAATCGTCCGGCAAGAGGATCCGGCGGAGATCCGGATGGTGTCGGAAGCGGATCCCCATCATGTCGTAGACTTCGCGCTCCATGAAGTTCGCGCCTTTCCAGAGATCCGTCAGGGAATCCACGATGCAATCCGACTCCGGTACCCTGGTCTTGAGCCGGATACGCTGGCGTTTCTTGATCGAGTAGAACTCGTACACGACTTCAAACCGTTCTTCGTCGTCGGGCCAGTCGACCGAACTCACATGCACGATGTAGTCGAAGTCCATGGCCGGGTCGTCGTGAAGGAATTGTGCGACCTCATGGAGTCGGTCCCGCGTCACAGTCACCGCAAGATCACCACGCCATTCGACGGCTTTTACGAAGCTGGTGGCAAAGTTTTCTTGGAGTCGGCTGGCCAATTGCTGCAATGACATCGAGCGAGACCTATATTTTAAGGCCGGGCTTGACCTGATCCGGTTGTTTCAGGAACACGCGTTTCAGCATGATTCGTTCTTGTAACTTGAGGATGCCGTCAAAGAGTGCCTCCGGTGTTGGAGGGCAACCCGGCACATAGATATCGACCGGCACAAAGCGATCGACCCCTTGGACGACACTGTAACTGTCGTAGATATTTCCTGACGTGGCGCAGGATCCCATTGCAATGACATATTTCGGCTCGGGCATCTGATCGTAAAGTTTTCGGATGACGGGGGCCATCCGACGGCAGACGGTACCGGCCACGATCATCAGATCGGACTGGCGCGGTGTGGCCCGGAAGACACCGGCACCATAGCGGTCCATATCGTATCGTGACGAGACTGCGGCGATCATTTCGATCGCGCAGCAGGCCAGGCCGAACGTTATGGGCCACAGTGACCCCTTGCGAGCCCAGTTGACGGCTTTTTCCACTGTCATGGTCACAACGTCGGGAGTGCCGTCCTTATCATGACGACCGATTTGAATCAGTCCCATTCCAGGGCTCCCTTGCGCCAAGCGTAGACATAGGCCACCAAAAACAATCCGATGAAGACCAGCATTTCAATCAACCCGATTAACTCAATCTTGGTGAAGACCACTGCCCAGGGATACAGAAAAATGACCTCAATGTCGAAAATAACGAAGAGCATCGCGAAGATGTAATACCGAACCGGGAAGGGCATCCGAGCATCCGAGAACGGTTCCGATCCACACTCATAGGAAGTGAGCTTTTCTGGTTCTGGATATTTCGGCTGGACCAGATAACTGAGGAGTAGCGTCGCCACGCCGAACACCAGCGCCACGAAAATAAACAGCAGAATCGGAAAGTACCTGGTCAGGTACTCAAGGAGTAACTCAAAACTGCTCATAGGGCTGACCTTTCAACACCTTGAGATGCAACGGGAGCGGAATTTTAGACCCTGGATTACGGGGATAGCAAGCGTCCAAAGGACCTACGGTATCGACCCGAAAGTCCCGGGCTCTGTTGCTTTGAGAGACGTCGCCGGCGCGAGTAAGAAGCCAGGGTGTTGGGGCGTCTACGCAACCGGAGGCATGGGCCAGGCTCGACCAAGAAAGAACCTGTTCTACTCATGGACTTCTCTAGTCCGGCTGGAGTGGCCTATTTATGAGGGGTTCTTCGCTCTGTTGGGCGGGGCGGGTGACATGCGACCTGATGGCATGCGCAGGTGGGAGGGCGGCACTTGGTCAATTTGATCCCATTCAGGCTCCAGGGCCGACAAGGCCTTGGCTTTCTTGCGTCGGTGAATCTGGGTCTCTATGCGAGGACGATCTTGGCGTTGAGCGCCGTGGGTCGGAGGCTGGTCAGGCACCATGATGTTCCCCTTCTGTGAGAAATCATTCTCCGGATCACCATATCATCGGGTGAATTGGCGGGTCAATGAGGGCAACGCCTCAATATTCTTGACAATCCAGGACTATTTGCTATGGTTCTGAGAGCAATACTTGCCTTACATGAAGGACAACCACCATGGCTAACTATTCAATGAAATATGTCGTCTCTCTCATGGTCTGGACCTTGGCCACGCCGCTCCTTCCTCTGGCCTGGGCAGCAGATGACCTCAATTCGATCCGATTCGGAGAACCGGCCTTGGCCTATTCGTCCGGCTCCATCCAGCGATCGACCCCGCAAGATGGGTTCGTGAATGTGATTACCGGTGACAATCAGACCACCGGAGATCACATGATATTGGGAAGCCGGGATGTCCTGTACCTCCGACTGAAGGATTCCGGCGATGTCGCGCCCGGAGATCTTTTCACGATCTACAGACGAGCACACAAAGTATTCCATCCCATCACTGGTCAATACCTGGGTCATTTGGTCAATCGGCTCGCTGTGGTTCAGGTGAGCCAAATTGACAAGGACCTGACCACTGTTCAGATCATGCGGGCCTACGCAGCTGTATCGCCGGGTGACCCGGTGATGAAGTTCGTGCTCCCGACTGACGAGGGAGCAGCGGTTGACCAGCCTACTGCCGACGATGTGGAGGGACGGGTTGTGGACACCCAGTCCAACATGGGAATAATGAACCTTGTGGCGCAAAGGAATATCGTCTATCTGGACCGGGGACGGGAAGACGGGATCAGGCCTGGGGATCGAATGGACGTGGTTCGGTCCGGAGGGATCCTTCCTCAACGGGTTGTGGGCGAATTGAAAATCCTGTCCATGGAAGATCGAACTGCTACGGCGCTGATCACAAAATCGGTCTCCCGTATTCTCAAGGGCGATCGCTTCAGGGTGAAGGTTCATGCTCCTGAGGCCATGCCGATTTCTCAATCACCCCAGCAGTCTCTGAATGTTTCCCCTGCGTTGGCTTCTTCTCCAAGCAAGTTACAGGTCCAGAATGTCGCCAGCGAAACCCGAATCAGCCTCAGTGATTTGATGAAGCAGCTTCGGTATGAATCGGGCGAAGCCACGATCAAGCCCGAGGGTTATCAGGTTCTCGATGAACTGATTGCGTATCTCAAGACCACTGCCGGCGATCGGTTGATTCGAGTCGAAGGCCATGCGGATAACATGGAAATCGGTCCCTCGCTCAAGTCGCTCTACCAGACGAACTGGGACTTGTCGAAAGCTCGGGCTGGGGGTGTCCTCCGCTACTTGACCGAGAAGGGCGGGATCGATTCGGCGAAGCTGTCGTCGGTCGGCTATGGCGATACGAAGCCGATGGCCAGCAATGCGACGGAAGTGGGTCGACAGAAGAACCGCCGTGTGGACATCGTGCTCTATTCGACCGAGTCAACCAGGGAACAGTCTGAGCCGGAGGCGAAGCCGACTGAGACCGGCAATAACGGATACAGCTTGTCCCATGTCAGTTCAGGGGAAAGCGGAGCTCCGACCTCCGCAGTGGACACAACGGTCCCAGTGGCTCCAACAGGTTCGTCCAAGGTGGAGCCCTCATCTACCCCTGCGGATACTACTCCGGCAAAGATTCCGGCATCAGGTGGCCAGAGCAATTCAGATCAGAACCCCGCTGCTCCGGTCGCCCCTCCACAGTAAATTCATCGAGCATCGTGCGGAGGGTTGACGACTCAAAGTCAACCCTCCCCGGGTCCCCTTCAGTTCGCTTCTGTTCTCACTCTCGTTGTTCCCCCTTTTCCTGTACTGATACAATGTCGCATGATTGCGACGCAGGTAGCCCCTCCACGCACAGAGCCAGAGGCCCTATTCGCAGATGTCATTGTCCCACGGCATCTGGCAGGCCCGTTCACCTACACCGTGCCATTGTCGCTCCGATCCACGCTGCGTATTGGACATCGAGTGCTCGTGCCCTTCGGACGGTCGATCCTCCAAGGAGCTGTGATCGCCCTCTTCCATGTGCTCCCTCATGGTCTTGATCAAGCACGCCTCAAGGAGATTCGCTCGTTGCTCCCGGAGGGGGCCACAACAGATGTGTCCTCGAACCTGTTCCAGCTCTCACGGCAGGTGGCCGAACAGTATGTCGCGCCATGGGGACAATGTCTCAGGTTGGTGCTGCCTCCGGCACCCAAGCCACGAGCGCAGGTCAGCCATTATGAGCTGACGGAGCAAGGGCGGGCCGCACTCCTGGCTCGGGAACCCTGCTCGGTGAAGGCGCGGGCACTTCTCACACGGCTTAGGGAAAAACCTTCGGGACTTCGCCGGTCGTTCCGCAGTCCTGGTCCGGGCGACTTGTTGCACGATCTCAAGTCTCGTGGATGGGTGGTGGAGGTCCAGGACCTGCCGTCGGCCTCGCAGGCGCCTCTCGTGCAACCATTTAGACAAGCGAATCAGGATAATTCCGGCATCACCCCACCGCTCATTCTTGACCCAGCAATGTGTTGGGCGGAGCCACTGTTCCAGGCGCTGAGAGGCCAAGGACCGTCTCGGCTTCTGGTGCAGGCTTCCTGGACCGATCGATTGAGGCTGTTGCAGCAGGCCGTTCGCCTGGTGCTCGACCGTAGACAGACGGTCCTCATCATCGTTGGCGAAGCAGAACGGGCCCAATGGGTTGCAGGCTTGATCCGTGATGACGAGACAGGCATCTCCCCGGTTTGTTTCCATAGCGGTCTTTCAGACCAGGTGAAAGCCAACATGTGGGATCAGATTCATCGGCAGGTCGTTCGCGTGGTCGTGGGGACCCGGTCGGCCATCTTTCTCCCATTGACTGCGATCGGGGCGATTTGGGTCGAGGGAGAAGAAGATGCAGCGCTCAAAGAACCACAAGAACCACGCTACCATGCACGGGACGTGGCCTGGTTGAGGGCGCGGGATGAACAGACAGCGCTGGTCCTGAGTTCGTTCCATCCCTCCCTTGAGACTAAAGCGGCGGTGGAACAACGCGGGACCGTTGTACGCAAGTTCATGCCATCTGATGCGCGACCGAGCGTACAGGTCGTCGATTTACGCAATCATGGTCGCGGCACGGTGCTGAGCCAGCCGCTCGTTCGGGCCATTGAGCAAACGATCGGTCGCCGGGCCGGCGTCCTGCTGTTTCTCAATCGGAAGGGCTATGCCGGCGCCCTCGTCTGTCGTGACTGCGGCCAGGTTCCCCGCTGTCCCGCCTGTCGCGTGGCGTTGATGTACTCTCGACAGGCGGGTCGTCTGCTCTGTTCCTATTGCGGAGACGTTACGCCCATCTCCGAGACCTGCGTCTCCTGTTCCGGCCCTCGCATGCAGTTGATCGGGGAGGGCACAGAGCGGGTGGAAGAGGATGCAAAGCGATTATTTCCTCACGCGGCAGTGATTCGGCTCGATGGAGATACCATGCGGCGGCCAGCGCAGGCCAAAACCCTCTGGCGGAAGGTCGAGCAAGGGGAGTGGGATATCATCGTCGGGACACAATTGCTGTTGCGGCGTGGGCCTCTCCCGACGATGGGCCTAGTTGGGATTGTGCAGGCGGACGCAGGACTCAGCGTGCCGGATTTTCGATCCGCCGAACGTACCTATCATACGCTCCTCGATGCGGGCAGTCTCGCCGATCCGGCATGGGCTGGCGGCCAGGTTATTGTGCAGACCTATCTGTCATCTCATCATGCGATTCAGGCTGTGGCTCAGAACGACGAATCCATCTTCTTATCGGAGGAACTGTCCCATCGGACTGCATTGGGGTATCCGCCTGCGGTTTATCTGATTGCCCTTCTCGTATCGGGGACCAATGAGAAAATGGTTCGCGCCGCTGCCACGGACTGGGTGGTTCTGCTCACCGCCTGCTCTTCACCGTCCGTGGCCGGACAGACGGCCACGGCCCCTTCGACGCCTCAATCGATTGGTCGGCTCGAGCGTCTCACTGTTCTGGGGCCAGTCCCCTCTCCGGTGCCGAGACTCCGGGGACGGTATCGGTGGCAAATTCTCGTGAAATCGTCCGAACGGGAGGCGAGGCTCGAAGTGGTGCGGATCACCGTCAAGGAAATGGAACGGACGTATCAGCGCCGAGCCATCAAATTCGATGTCGACGTCGATCCGATCGAGATGTGGTAGGTCTTATCTGGGTCTGCGGCGGCGTCATGCTTGCGGCGGAGGTGGATGCCTGTCGATTGCATCGGTTGATGAGGCGGCGATGGGCTGGCCGGCTCGTTTGAAGAGCCCATAGGAGAGAGTGATCCAAAAGACCGCCGAGAGAAGTCCCGTCACAACGGCTGAGAGGATCGTCCCCATTTGTTCGTCGGTCGGCTCTGTCGTGGTCGAACGGACCTGAACCATCGTGACGATGGGCCACGCAAGACTCTCCGCGCCTAGCAACAGGGTGGCCCAGGCCCAGACCAGTCCAATCGTGCGCCCCTGCCAGACTAGAAACCCTGCGACGACTCCTGCGACGAGAAAGACTCCCCAGGGTGATAACGAGTCCCAGGCCAGCCAGGCACCCGCCGCCACGACGAGACTGCCAAGCAGTGCATTGATTTGGGGGCTCCACCACGTGGTGACCATACTGGGTGTTGTTCTCCGTGGACGATGTGCGGGCTAGTGTGAGTTCCGACGGCGTGGTTGTCAATGGAGGTATCCGTCGCGAGCCCGCCCGCCGAAGGTCGTCGCAACAGCGAATCCGGAATGACAGCAGAAGCGCTCATGAATTATGCGGGCTTGGACTGCTGCCTCGTCTGACAGCCTGAAAGAGCTGCACACGCTCCCCTCCGGTGAGCGGTTTCCACGCTCCTGGTACCAATCCGTCAAGCGTCACATGCATGATCCGAACACGATGCAGCGTGAGTACCCGATACCCCAAGACTTGGCACATACGCCGAATCTGTCGATTGCGTCCTTCGGTGAGGATGATGCGGAACCGTGCGGGACTGAGTCGTTCAATCCTGCAGGGTTTGGTCGGCCGCTCGAGAATGACGACCCCTTGAGCCATGCGGTCGATGAACGTCTGATCGAATGGATGATCGACCGACACCTCGTATTCCCGTTCATGCCCGTGCTCAGTTCTTAGAATCTCGTTCACGATGTCCCCGTCGTTTGTGAGGAGGATGAGGCCGGACGAGTCCTTGTCGAGTCGGCCGATCGGAAAGATCCGCTCCGGATGGCCAATCTCCGCAATGATGTTACGAGGCACATGCGACTCACTGGTCGTCGTCACACCCACCGGCTTGTAATACTTGATATAGAGCGAGGCCGTCCCCCAGGGAATCACCTGTCCATCTCGCGCGATGACGTCGTCAGGACCGACCTGATCTCCCAAGTGGGCTGCCTGCTGATTGATGGTCACGCGGCCGGATTCGATCAGGCGATCGGCTTCTCGCCGAGAACACATGCCGTGGTGTGTAAAAAACTTATTGATGCGAAGCTTGTCGGTCACAGAGTGAGTATGCCGTTTTAGCAGGCTGCGGAAAAACTCAGTTTACACACAATACACCGTTGGAATCTTACATGCCGCTGCCGAGTCACCATAGTCTCAGGATGCTCAAAAAGGCCAGACTTTTCACCCGCCCAACCCTGGCGCGCCGAGACGTGCCTTGTCCCAGGCAAGGCCGCAACTCCTCGCTGACCCTCGTTTTACGTTTCACGCCTCACGTTTCACGGTTCCAGTGAGCGATGCGAGAACGCCGCTGGCGGACCTTTTCAGGATCCTGTTAGTGGACGTGACGGCCCGCTTTAATCCGTCCCAACATACGGTAGATCAACCGGGCGATACAAAACTGGGGAGCGACAAATCCTTCGATCGGGGCCAACTCGCTGATATCCATTCCGAGGATACCAGGTCCATTGGCCAAGGCCGTCACAAGGTTCACCATGTCGTACCACCCCAACCCGCCAGGCTCGGGAGTGCCGAGTGCGGGGACCAGCGAGGCATCAAGCCCGTCACAATCGAAGGTCAGGTATACCGGCCCACGACAGGCCTTCACGACATCGGGAACCCAGCGGGAAGCCTTGCCTTCGTAGGGGCCGGACGGGTCAAGAATCTCGGCGGCAAAGAACGTGGCAATTCGATCGGTGCTCTTAATGCGATCGATTTCCTCGGGAGAAATGGAACGAATGCCGACTTGGACTAACGGCAACCCGTCGTCGACCACGCGGGCCATCACGCTGGCGTGGCTATACGGGTTCCCTTGATAGGCCTTCCGCAAGTCGCCATGCGCATCGATCTGCAGTACACAAAGATCAGGATAGCGTCGGGCGTGGGCTCGGATGGCCCCAAGCGCGCCGGTATGCTCCCCGGTCAAGGTGACAACAAACCGCCCGGTACCGACATAAGGAGTGACAAACGCCTCAATCGCATCCACCGCCTGCTGATCGACTTTGCCGTCAAGATCGAGCGAGCGAGATGGTGGCAACCCCGCCCCACTCTCGATAGGGTTCACACCGGAGTGTTTCGTCGTATAACTCGACTTGTTGAGACGCCTCGATGATGGCTGACGGGCCTCGATCGGAGCCCAGCACATAGCTGGAAGTATGTTCGTAGGGCGCAGGCAGGACGTAGACACCCGCCTGATCGGGATGGCACCAGGGCTCCTCGAGCCCAAGAAAGTTCTGGTCGATACCTTCCCATCCGGCGGGAAGCGTCATGGGCATATGCTCACGCGGCAGGACTAACGACGCCGCTTCGGCAGATTTTCTTCCGGGATGAACACTGCCAATGCGATCACCGTCGTCCAGCGATTGGGTTTTCCGATCGCGGACTGGGTGATGTTGAGGGTCCGAACGATTTTGCCGGCCATTTTGAAGACTTGTTCCCGTTCTTTCCAGGCGATGTTGGGATCGAACTCGACACCGAGCGTCGTGGCTAACATCTGCGCGGCCAGGTCTTCCGTATACTCACCCGTCTCTTCATCGGTTTCGCCATGCGCATGGTGTTCGGACAGATACCCGTAGGTTCGACGATCGGTCGGGATCGCTAACCCAATCGACGCGGAGGCCAGGCGATTCCGTTCATTCGTTTCCGACCGCGCCATCACACAGAACGTGATTTCACCAGGGTTCAATAACTTCTCGCCGCGCGCACGCGGGATAATTTTGCAATTCGGTGGAAGAATCGACGACACCGTGACGAGGTTACAATAGGCGACACCGGCACTACGCAAGGCTTGCTCGAAGGAGGCCAGCTTTTCTTTGTGGACTCCGACGCCTCGCGTCAGAAACATCTGCGTAGGTACCATCGTTTCTTCTCCTTACTTCGTCCGACCAATCGGGTGACAGACGCGTTGTTAGCTGAAACGCACGCCTACGGTAAGCCTCATAGAGGCACAGGGTCGCTGTTGTACCAAGATTGGCAGCAGCTTCGCAATATCCCGCGACGTTTTTTTCTCTAGCATGCTTCGGAACAACCATTTCAGTACAGAAGAACGTCGATGGGCGGACATTTTGAGCATCCTGCTAAGCCTCGGCAGGCGATTTGAGGTTCAACACCAGCATGCGGGGCTCGGTCATATCCTCGATCGCAGCCTGAACCCCTTCACGCCCGACCCCGGAGTCCTTCACGCCACCATACGGCATATGGTCGGCGCGAAATGTCGGAATCTCGTTTGCCAGCACGGCCCCAACTTCAAGGTGCCGAAAGGCATGAAAAATTTTATTCACATCCTGAGTGAACACTCCGGCTTGGAGCCCATAGTCGGACTGATTGAGCGCCGTGATCGCTTCGCCGAAATGGCGGTAGGGGGTCACGGTCACCACCGGCCCAAACAGCTCCTGACAAGAGACTTTCATCGTTGGCGTGACGTGCGAGAGCACAGTCGCCTCCATCACCGAGCCCATGCGTTTGCCCCCCAGAAGCACCCGCGCCCCTTGCGACACGGCTTCCCCGACCCACGCCTCGACGCGATGGGTCGCGGCCGGATTGATCAGTGGTCCGACCACCGTCGAATCGTCGCTCGGGTCGCCGGCTTTCAGACGCGCGACTTGTAACAGGAGCTTCGTGGTGAAGAGGTCCGCGATGGAATGATGGACAAAGATTCGCTGAACGGAGATACAGGTCTGACCGGCATACCCGAACCCGCCGACTGCGCAGCGCTGTGCGGCAAACTCGAGATCGGCATCGGGCTCCACGATCACGCCCGCGTTCCCGCCGAGTTCCAACACCACCTTCTTCTTCCCGCACTTGGCCTTCAGCATCCATCCCACGGCGGCGCTGCCGGTAAAGCTCAGGAGTTTGAAGCGAGGATCGACAACAAGCTGTTCTGCCATCTTGTTGTCGCAGGGCAGGATGTTGAGTGCGCCAGGAGGAAGTCCAGCCTCCAGAACCACTTCGCCCAAGAGTAATGCGGTCAGGGGTGTCTGTGGCGCCGGCTTGATAAGAATGGAATTGCCGGCGGCCAGAGCCGGAGCGACCTTGTGGGCCACAAGATTCAGGGGAAAATTGAAGGGAGTGATTCCGAGCACCGGACCGATCGGAACCCGACGGAGAATGCCGAGATGGGAATCCGTCCCCGGCGTCCAGTCGAGAGGGATCACCTCGCCGGGAATGCGCTTCGCCTCTTCAGCCGCAATGGTAAAGGTCTGGACAGCCCGATTCACCTCACGCTTCGCGTCGGCAATCGGTTTGCCGGCTTCAGCCGTCATCAGGCGGGCAAATTCCTCGCGTCGGTCATAGAGCCCGCCCGCGATCTTTTGCAACACATGATAGCGGGCGTGGGACGGCAAAGCCCCCATCACGATAGCGGCATCGACCGTCGATTGAATCGCAGCCTCGGCGTCGGCGGAACTCGCGTTCGACACCTCGGCGAGTAGCTGACCTGTAAACGGATTGTTCACGGGGACAACGGTCTCCCCGTGCCGCCACAGACCTCCAATCAAGAATGGACGTGGTTCCTGCACGAGAGACGCCCCGCGGGTGGTGAAGACTTAGTCGGCGGACTTAACCGATGCCGCAGAAAGCGCCTCAAGAGTGGCAGCCTGCGCGGCGATACCGGCTTTGGCAACCAAATCCTCTGTGCCCCAATCACGAATCGCCTCAAGCGTGAAGGCCTCATAGGTCGAGACGCCGTGGCACGTCGGGCAATCCGGCATCGGCACCTTGCGATAGAAGACTTCTGACAAGCACGACATGCACATCCAATAGGCTGGTTCCCCGTCGAGTTGCGGAACAGACCAAAACGATTGTGTTGCAGACATAGGTAATCCTTAGTGAATGATGAACTGACTGTTCTGTGCCACCGCCGTCGACCCGTGAGGCTCGGTGGGTTCTCCCTGGGAGCGTGGGGCAGTGGCCAACATGCGATCAATCTCCTCGGCGAACTCGTCGAACGGGACTGCGCCGGGAATCGCGACCGCCGGCTCTTTCTCAGTGGGCCCACCAGCCGTTCGCATCAGAATAAAACCGGGGGTGCCATGAAATCCCCACCCGTTCGCCTCTTGGCGATCCTGGAAAATGGATTCGAGATATTGCCGCTCGTCGAAACACTTGGCAAACGACGTCTGGTCCAAGCCGATCACCTTCGCGTAACCTTTGAACGATCCCGAGTCTAAGCGGTCTCGTTCGCTGAAGAGCCGATCGTGCATCGGCCAATATCGACCCTGAGCTCCGGCACAGCGCGCCGCCACCGCAGCCTCAACACCGACCCCCTGGTCCGCTCGAGGGTAGTCGCGATAGACAAACCGCACTTTGCCCGTCTCGATATATTTGGACTGCAAGCGAGGCCAGGTCTCCCGAAAGAACTTCGCACAGTACCCACACGTGAAGTCAGAATATTCGATCAAGGTGATCGGTGCGTCCGCGCTCCCTCTGATTCGTCCGTCGTCCGTGACCGATCCAGCACCAGCCTGAGTCAGCTGCACGAGAAACAGCAGCAACACCGCAGCAACTGTGCGAAAGAAGTGCGCGCCCATCATGTGCGGGGAGTGCGCGTTGCTTTTACGCGCTCCAGCAACCCGACCATGAGAAGAGGCCAAACAACCGTGGCATCGCTCAACACTTCAGCAAAGCGCCCGCCTTCTTCCGGCGGGACAAACTTTCCCCACGAAATGCCTTCTTGATAGGTACAGCCGCTCAACCCGCCCCAATAATCCGGTTCCGGACAGATGCGCACACCGTACTGGAACCGAGGTGGCTGCACATTGAGGCCGAGCCGTGTATTGCAGATCTCAATGTAGGGGCCGACCTGTTGCGACCAATTGCGAGGCACTCCCCCGCCAATCGTAAAGATCCCCCGCCGCTTGGCCGAGATGACCTGGCTCGCATAACTGTTGAGATCGAGATAGGGATTGAACGAAGGACAGGAGCGATGAATCGCGCGCAGCACATCAAGATCATTGCCCCCGTGTACCTGCGCACGAGCCCGATCGAGCTCTCGACTCATGGCCCAGGTTCCAAGATCCAGCCCCATCTCGGAATCGGTAAACGCAGGGATGAAGACCGGGACTTTTTTCACATAGGCACTTTTGAGAATACCCGCTCCGTCATATTCTTCCGCGAGCGTCTTCCCCAGTTCACGGGTGAGAATCTCGGAGGAAAGAGTTTGGTCCTGATCCATCCGCTTCATCGTTCGGGCGACGACATGCTCAACATAGTTGAGATTGGACTCCATCTCCAACGTGTCGTAGACCCGATTGTAGCCCTTCTTGAACAACTCTTCATCGGACATGGACGAATGGTGCCGATAGTGTGTTTTACCAACCGACTCACTCAGCCCATGGGCAATCAATGCACCGGTCGAGACGACACATTGCACCATCCCATGATCGATCATCGAACTGATGATCTTGCCCATTTTGGCAATAGTCATCGCTCCCGACAGCGTCAACACGACGAAACAGTCGGGGTCTTCGATCATCGCCCAAAGCACTTCGTAGGCTTCGCCCAGGCTGCGGCCCCCAAAGGCTGTCTTTCGCATCGCGGTCAGCAGGCCGTCGAAGGACCCGATCTGTTCCGGGTCGAGAGGCTCGAGCGCTTCGAGTCCATCTTGCGCCCCATCGTGGAATTCACGTGCACCCATGGAGAGTCTACCTACCTTAGAAGTGAATGGAGAAACGACGCACTCTTTATACACAACCAACGATAGAGGCGTCAACGAAGTTGCACCACGAAAAATCCCTCGCCGCGTCCTAGCAGGCTGCGGGAAAACTATTGTGGCACAGCAGGGATCGCGACACCCGTGAAAGGTAAAACGTAAAACGTGAAATGTAGTTCGTGGGAGGTATGGCCAATGGCTTATAGCTTATGGCCCAGACGAGATACGGTGATCTTCGTGATACGTTTTATTTCACGTTCACGAATAACGGCCTTTTTAGGCATGCGGTTTTTTTAAGCATCCTGCTAGAGGGTTTTATTCACGCGCAATCATGGACGAGGCGCGCGCAGCACGAGCGAGAACGAACAACTCACTGGAGGTGTTTTATCCGGTCGCCAAGAGCAAATAAAATGGCTCCCGGTCGGGTCAAGCAAGGTATGGTGGTCCCAACGGGATTTGAACCCGTGTTTAAGCCTTGAGAGGGCTCCGTCCTAGGCCAGGCTAGACGATGGGACCAGATATCAATGACGAGGGATCGACTGGGCACAGTAGCACAGGGGCTTTTCACTTTTCAATTCCTACGATTCTGAGCAGTATTCGGACCTCTGCACCACTGGTTCACCCACGACTTGACAGAGACGGTGGTATAGCCTACCTTGCGACAAACACACGCGGCGGGCCTCTAGCAGGATGCTGAAAAAGTCCGCCAGCGGCGTTCTCGCATCGCTCAGAGGCTCAACGTACCGAAGCGTACGCCTCGCCTCTTCGCTCGCTGCGGCCTTGCTGAACGGCCTTTTGAGCATCCTGGGTAAATATTCTTGTGTTGTGCCATCCGTGCGGACCATTGGCGTTCTGGCGTGCCCATATAGTTTTTCCGCAGCCTGCTAAAAGAGGGGAATCTTCGGTCGTCGGTCTCCTCTTCCCATCGGCAGACTCATGGTGGAACATGAACAACCCGCTCCAAATCAAAACTATCGGCATCACAGATTCTCCGGAATTGATCGACATCGAGAAGCCCGAACAGGGTCTTGAGCTACACGTCGGCTCGAATGTGTTTCGAAACACGAACGGCGTCGTCAAGCTTCAAGGCAAGGAGCAGTTGGTGTTGGAAACGCAACCCCAGCCATTGGCGTTGCTCCTGACGATGGACTTGTACGATGAGCAGGGAACTCGCGTCGGCCATATCAGACGGAATGCGCTCTCGGCACATAGTGCGGGCCGCTTCACCATCAACGCAAAGGCCAGCGGCGAGGCAACCCCGGACGACCCTCCTTCAGTCACCGTAGCAGACCGAATAACTGGACACACGGTGTTCGAAGCCTGCCTCATGCAGAGAAGAAAAATTTGCATAACCGTGGGGCACCTCTATACCCATAAAGGCGAATTAGTCACCGTCAGCCCACACTACTGCCGCATCGGCACCGGTCTCACCCTGTTCGGCGATGTAGCGGAAAGCCGCGGCAGCGCGGCGACAATCGGATAATCGGCTCCCAATAGACCCAGCCTCGATTCACGTGTGCTCCGCTCCCTACTATCAAGAGAACGACAACCGGCGGCCACCCTGGCTCCTTGTTGAAAAGCACATCCTTTTTGACAAGGCGCAGGACTCCCGTACAATGGCAGTATGTCAGACGTTGTGAAGCCGAGCGTGCAAGCCTTCTTGGTCTGCGACCAGGTCATCGAGGACAGCGTCACCAAGAAGAAAAGCCTCATCGGCCTCTTCACCCACCTGCAGGCCGTGAGCTTCCCCTTCCAACACTCACAAATGGGGCTGTATTTCTGCCTCACCGATGCCGAAGGGACGTATCACTTCGACATCGATTTGATCTATCTCAACAACGAACAGCTCGTCTGCCGAGCCACCCTTCCGAATATTGCCATCGGCGACCGCCTTCAAATTTCCGATTTCGGGATCAATATCCCCTCACTGGTCTTCCCCGCTCCGGGACGCTACGAGTTTCGCCTTCGCATGGAAGGGCATCTTATCGCGCAGAAAGACTTCAGTGTGATGCAGATGCCGACTCACCAAACCGCATAGTGGCCGGTTCGCTCCGACGTCCCCCCTCTCCGGATAAGCTCTTCTCCCGTATACCACTCTTGTGATAGAACAGCCCGCGACGACCCGGCTCGCACATTTCTCGTCTACAGAGGAGTCATTGCTCTATCGTGTCTGAACCGACTGGCGCTTCAAACTTTATCCGCGATATCGTGGCCGCCGATCACTCAGCCGGCAAGCATGGCGGCCGAGTGGTCACGCGTTTTCCACCTGAGCCGAACGGCTATCTCCATATCGGCCACGCGAAATCTATCTGCCTGAATTTCGGCATCGCGAATGACACCCCAGGCGGCATTTGCTATCTGCGATTCGACGATACCAATCCGACCACCGAAGATCATGAATATGTCCGTGCGATCCAGGCCGACGTCCGATGGCTGGGGTTCGACTGGAAGGATAAGATGTTTTTTGCCTCGGATTACTTCGAGCAGTTGTACGACTTTGCCGTCCGGCTGATCCGTAAGGGCAAAGCCTATGTCGATAACTTAACGGCCGAGGAGATGCGTGCCTATCGCGGCACACTGACTCAGCCGGGAAAGAACAGCCCCTCTCGCGACCGTTCCGTCGAGGAAAATCTTGACCTCTTTCGAGGCATGCGAGCCGGGGAATTTGCCGACGGAACCCACGTCCTCCGAGCCAAAATCGACATGGCATCAGCCAATATCAACCTACGCGACCCAGTCCTCTATCGCATCAGGCATGCGACGCATTATCGAACAGGGAGCACCTGGTGCCTGTACCCGGCCTACGACTATGCGCATCCCCTCTCGGACGCGCTCGAGGGAATCACGCACTCACTCTGCACCTTGGAATTTGAAGATCACCGGCCTCTCTACGATTGGGTCGTCGAGCAGGCTGAAGCGCCGCACCGGCCACAGCAGATCGAGTTTGCTCGCTTGAACCTGACCTATACCGTCATGAGCAAACGGAAACTGCTCGAGTTGGTCGAAAAGAAACTGGTGAGCGGATGGGATGACCCACGATTGCCGACGATCAAAGGACTTCGTCGCCGCGGGTATACCTCGGAGGCGATTCGAGCCTTCTGCGACCATATCGGCGTAGCCAAGCGCGAGGCCATCGTCGAGATGCAACTGCTCGAACACTTTATTCGCGAAGACCTGAACAAGCGAGCGCCCCGAGTGATGGCCGTGTTGCGGCCGCTCAAAATCATCCTCGACAACTATCCCGAGGCCCAGTCCGAAGAATTGGAAGCCGTCAACAATCCGGAGGATCCGTCTGCAGGGACGAGGAACGTCCCCTTCTCACGCGTCCTCTATATTGAGCAAGACGATTTCCGTGAAGATCCGCCCAAACAATTTTTCCGGCTCGCCCCAGGACGCGAAGTGCGGCTCCGGTACGCCTACATCATCAAATGTGTCGGGGTGACGAGAGATCCGCAGACTGGCGAGGTCACCGAGCTCCATTGCACCTACGACTCCACGACAAAGAGCGGCGCCTCCCAGGAACAGCGCAAGGTCAAGGCTACCATCCATTGGGTCTCCGCGGCCCATGCTGTGAAAGCCGAAGTCCGTCTCTACAACCCCCTCTTGGTGACGGACCTGGCGAAGGTACCGCCAGACCACGATTGGACCACCTATCTCAACCCCAATTCATTGGAGCGAATCACGAGCTGCCTGGTTGAGCCCAGCTTGCGGCAGACAGTGCCCGGCACACGGTACCAATTCGAGCGCCTGGGGTACTTCTGTACCGACCCGGATTCGGCCTCCGGCACACTGACATTCAACCGCACCTTGTCACTCAAAGACGCCTGGGCCAAGATC
The DNA here is from genome assembly GCA_963775905.1 of Nitrospirota bacterium. Lineage (GTDB taxonomy): Bacteria > Nitrospirota > Nitrospiria > Nitrospirales > Nitrospiraceae > Palsa-1315. The sequence continues at coordinate 473,913 of CAVZKI010000015.1, forward strand.
GAAAAAACTCAGCCGGCCCGGTAACAAACCGGCAATCTTCCCCCGTTTGCCAAGACCCTCCCAGAACTTCCCTCTCTTTCCGCCCTGTTGGAACCGCTTTACAGACTCAGCATCCCTGCTACGCTTGGGGACACTGGCGAAAACCAATGACAGGAGCCATTTTACAGTGACAACCATCATCAACGTGAAGATCATGAGGCTCGCGCATCTTTTGTTCCTCTCGGGAATGGTGGCTGGACTGACCATGGCATCTCCTTCGCTGGCCACCACCACACCAAACGGGACTAAATCGAGCGCGACCGAAGCGGTGAAGAGTACGATCAGCGACCTGATCCAAGTTCTCGATGACGAAACCTTGAAGCAACCGGAACAGGCCAAAGAACGGCAGCATGAAATCGAAAAAATTATCAAACATCGCGTGGATTACGAGGAAATGGCGAGACGTGCACTGGGAGCCCACTGGTTCACGATTTCCCATCGGGACCAGCACGAGTTCGTCGACCTCTTCGTGCAACTCCTTCGAGACACATTTGTGGGCCGCATCACCGAACATTCCGACGAAGAGGTAGTATTCCTGGGGGGAACTTCTTGAGGATGTTTTTGCCGAAGTCAAAGCGCAAATGAAGGAACGGAAGACCGACACGCCGGTCGACTTTCGGCTGATTCACCGTGCGCACGAATGGCGGATCTATGACGTGGTGATCGATGGAGCCAGCATCGTGAGCAATTACCGCGCACAATTCACCAGTATTATTCGTGACGTCTCGTATGTCGGTCTGGTCAAGAAGATGAAACAGAAGGCAATTGCCGTAAAGGTCTTCGAAAAATCTCCGGCGCCGTAACCCTCCCTCTGGCCATCCGTCATATAGTTTCCATGTTTTACTTTACCGTAGCTCCGGGTTTGCTAGACTTGGAGCATAAGGTGCCGGCATGATGAGGAATCTCGAACCGGATGGAGGATCGCATGATTGAGTGCCGAGAATATCCACGAATCCCTGTTGACATGCAGGTCTTCTTTTCCAGCACCAACAAGACAGACATCCGCGAAGGCACAATGTTCGATCTGTCTGCGAGAGGATGCGCCGTCACCAGCATGTCGTCGGTTCAGCTCGGTTCAGCGGTGAGAATCCTCATCAGGGCGTCCGATCTGGGTTCGCCCATCACGATCGAGTCCGCCGCAATCCGTTGGAGTGAAGGTGGGGAGTTTGGGGTCGAATTCCTCGGCCTCTCGGAGATCGATGAGCGCCGCCTGCACCGATTGCTGCAAGTTGCCACCACGCACCAGATCCGCCAGAGTTGACTGCTGACCGATTCTTGGATTCAGCGTGGTACAATGCCGGGCATGACCTGTCCCCTCTGCCATCAAACCAGCACCTGGGAAGGGAACCCCTGGCGCCCCTTCTGCTCTGAACGATGTCAAATGACCGACCTCGGCGACTGGGCAACGGAACATTATCGCATACCAGGCCCCACCCTCATGATGGACACCTCGCTCCCCGACTCGTTGGTGGGAGACGACGACACAGAGGCACAGCAAAACAGTTAAGCAACAGTCCTAGCAGGCTGTGGGAAAACTATTTCGTCACGGCAGAATTTCGATAGCCTGCACGTCTGGGACAGAAGCAGAACACCTTCGCAGGATGCGCAAAATGGCCAGACTTCTCACCCGCCCAACCCTGGCGTGCCGAGACGCGCCTTGTCCCAGGCAAGTCCGCAACTCCTCGCTGACCCTCGTTTTACGTTTCACGCCTCACGTTTCACGGTTCCCGTGAGCGATACGAGAACGCCGCTGGCGGCATGATTCAACAACAGCGCGAGGCGCCGGTTGACGCCGGCCTCATTCACACGTTTCAGGGTTGGCAAGCCTACGGTATCTTGATATGGTCACGGTCGAACCAGGCCCTCTCACAAGGAGCACAAGCCATGCTGTCGACCCAAGGCTATGCCGCGATGACCGCCAAGGCTGCCCTGCAACCCTTCTCGTTCGAGCGGCGCGAGGTCGGCCCTCAGGACGTGCTCATTACGATCACCCACTGCGGCATCTGCCACTCGGATATTCATCAAGCTCGCGACGAATGGGGCGGCTCCATTTTCCCAATGGTGCCGGGACACGAAATTGTCGGCACAGTCACACAGGTCGGCTCAGCCGTGAAGAAATTCAAAGTCGGCGAACGCGCCGGCGTCGGATGCTTCGTCGATTCCTGCCGAACCTGTGTTGCCTGTCGGGAAGGATCAGAGCAATACTGCGAAGCCGGCATGCTCCTCACCTACAGCGGCCGCGACAAAGACGGCCAGCCTACGCAAGGTGGTTACTCCACGCAGATTGTCGTGGATGAGCATTACGTGCTGCGGATTCCCGCCTCGCTCTCATCAGCTGGGGCTGCCCCCTTGTTGTGTGCGGGCATCACGACCTACTCTCCGCTTCGCCACTGGGGCGTCGGCAAGTATCACAAGCTTGCAGTGGTGGGATTGGGTGGACTGGGTCATATGGCTGTAAAGATCGGCAAGGCGCTCAGAACCGAAGTAACTGTCTTGAGCACCTCTGAACGGAAGCGAAAAGATGCAGAACACTTGGGCGCCTGCGCCTTCGACCTCAATTCACAGCCCGAGACGTTTACACGACTACAGCGGCGCTTTGATTTTATCCTTGATACCGTCTCCGCACCGCACAACTATAATGCCTATGTGAATCTGCTCAAAACCGACGGGACCATGATTCTCGTGGGGGCTCCGGATAAGCCGACGCTGCTGGAGCCGTTTCCACTGATTCTGCATCGCCGCCGGATTGCCGGGTCGGTGATCGGGGGCATCCGAGAAACCCAAGAGATGCTCGACTTCTGCGCCACGCACAGCATCGAGTCCGATATTGAAGTGATTCCGATCCAACAAGTGAACGAAGCCTACGAGCGAGTCCTCAAGGGCGATGTGCGGTTTCGGTTTGTAATCGATCTGGGATCGATCAAGTGAGTGTTCTGGTGTCGGTCAAGCACCGGCAGAAGAACAGCGAACCTTGAAATTGGTGTTGGACTGGGGCCGATCAGAGAAAAGTGGCTGGGGGACTAGGAATCGAACCTAGGTAGCCGGCTCCAAAGACCGGCGTCCTACCGCTAGACGATCCCCCAGCGCGGTACGGAACCGAGACGGAGATCTAAAGTTGACGGCGTAGGAAATATTGTTGGCTGGGGGACTAGGAATCGAACCTAGGTAGTCAGATCCAGAGACTGACGTCCTACCGCTAGACGATCCCCCAACCGACGCCCACAGTAATATACGGGTCTCGGTTTCGTCAAGATCGGCGCTGATCGAAGACAGGACTTTCTTATGCCCGTGAGGCCCGTTCAATCCCCTGGCGGAGCCGAAACAACGTCCGGTCTCGCCCCAACACCTCCATCACGTCGAAGAGGCCAGGGCTGGCCGTACGACCGGTCAGGGCCACGCGAACCGGCTGGGCCAACTGCCCCATCTTCACCCCCTCCTCCTCAACCAGCTGCTTGAAGGACTCTTCCCATTGCTGTTTTGAGAAGGCAGGGAAGGCCTCGAAGCGAGTGAGCAATTTGCCGAGGATCGGCGCGATGGCCGGCGTCAAAAATTTCTCCGCCGCCTCTTCGTCACAGGTCACGGCCTGCCCAAAATACGGCCTCACCCAATCGACCATCTCCACGAGCGTCTTCGCCCGTTCCTTCACCAGGACGACGAGTTGCGCGAGCCAGCCGGCCGAGACAGCCTGGACTTCGTCCTTTAATCCTGCTGTTTCCAAGAGGGGCACAAGGGCCTGAGCGACCTGGGCCGGCGGACTGATCTTGATATATTCCGCGTTCACCCAGAGAAGTTTCTCGGGATTGAAGACGGCTGCGGACGTTTGAACGTTCTTCCAGGAAAATTTCTCGATCAGCTCCTGGCGGGTGAAGAGTTCCTGGTCCCCGTATGACCACCCAAGCCGAACGAGATAATTCACCATCGCATCCGGCAGGTACCCCATGTCTTTATAGGCCATGATCGAGGTGGCCCCATGCCGCTTCGAAAGGCGGGCCTTGTCCGAGCCCAGAATCATCGGCAGATGCCCAAACTGAGGGACTGGAAACCCAAGCGCTTGGAAAATCGGGACCTGTCGCGGCGTGTTGGTCAGATGATCGTCTCCCCGCACCACGTGAGTAATGTTCATCAGCGCATCATCAACAACTACTGAAAAATTGTACGTCGGGTAGCCGTTCGACCGGAGAATGATCAGATCGTCCTGCACATTGTTGTCGAAGACGATCTTGCCCTTGATGAGGTCGTCGATAACAGTCTCTCCCTCTTGCGGAGCCTTGAAGCGGAGGGCCGCGTCGCCGGCCTGATTTGTGAGGCCACGATCACGGCAACGGCCGTCGTATTTCGGTGACAGACCCCTGGCCTCGGCTTCTTTGCGCCGCGCGTCGAGTTCTTCCGCTTTGCAGACGCACCAATAGGCCCGCCCCTTCTCAAGAAGCTGCATCGCATGACTGCGATAGAGGTCCATGCGCTCGGTCTGGCGGTAGGGCCCTTCATCCCAATCGAGCCCAACCCACTTCATCCCCTCAATAATGGCTTGGATGGATTCATCGGTCGAGCGGCTCTGGTCCGTGTCTTCAATTCGGAGGATAAACACGCCCTTCTGCTGGCGGGCGAAGAGCCAATTGAACAGCGCCGTGCGGACGCCGCCGATGTGGAGAAAGCCGGTGGGACTGGGCGCAAATCGAACTCGGACCTGTGTCATGCATTCAACTCATCAAATTTGTGCGAAGGGTGGTATCTATAGCACGCAGAGAAAAGCCTTGTACAGAATCGCGGCGCTTCCATCTTGGCACGGCTTCTGCTATGAGAAACAAGGATATCGTTATGGCCGAATTCACACAGTCAGCCACGGTTCTCTCGGTGAACGATCTCACCCCCCACGTTCGCCAGCTTGTGCTCCTCCCTGTTGCTCGCAAAATTGCATTTCAGCCTGGCCAATGGGTCTCACTCAAACTGCCGGTCGGGGCCAAACCACCGCTCAATCGAGCGTACTCGATGGCGGCACCGGGCACTCCGTCAGGCGAATTGACCTTAATCTTCGATCGCGTACCGGGTGGTGTGGGGTCCAACTATCTCTACACACTCAAACCCGGCGATAACACACACCTCTCAGGCCCCTATGGGAACTTCACACTTCCGAAACAACTTGATCGAGAATTGATCCTCATCGCCCGGTACACCGGCCTCGTCCCGATCCGCTGCATGTTGAAGCAACTCTATGCGCAGCGACAGACGGGTTCTGTCCTCTTGGTCTCAGTTGCACCTGCAGAGGAAGAACTGCTTTTTCATCAGGAACTGCAGACACTGGCCGTGACCCATCTCGGATTCCGCTATCTTCCGTTGGTGGCTGCCGGAGGGGAACAGCAAGGGGTCGACCTCACGTTCTCCATGATCCGACCGTTGATCGAGGGGGCGCCGAAAGTGATTCCGATGCTGTGCGGCACCAAAGGCTTTGTGCGACCGCTGCGAGCATATTTTGTCGAAGCGGGCTATGACCGGAAAGAAGTGAAAACAGAGACCTATGATTAATGGCCTTCCTTCACGAGATTCTTATTGACCGCCGGAATCTCGACAACAATGTCTTTCGTCCCATTCGGCACACATTGGCAACCAAGCCGTGATTGCAACGTGGTGATCGGCGCTTCCTCCAGCTGGTCAAATTCATCGTCCGTGCCTTCGTTACAGCTCTCAAGCCCCTGTTTCACGATGACGTGACAGGTCGAACAGGCACAGACACCCCCGCACACATGTTCCAGCGCAACCCCATTGCCCATCGCCACGTCCAACAGGCTTCCTGGGAGCCCCGTCGGACCGTAGGGAATCTTAGCTGGATCGACCTCAACCTTCGTCACCACGCCGTCAGGGGCAATAAATGTGACGGTATAGGCTCGCAGAGGAAGCGCGCAGTCAGCTTTTTCAATATAGGGGTTGGTCCCGCCCATATGCCCGTTCCTTTCTCAGCCCGATTCAGCCTTATTTCCTGCTGTTGACAGGTCCGAAACCTGCGTGCTATCCTTAGTCCGACCTAACTGATCGGAGATCATTATAGTCTCCGACCTAGAGATCGGCAATAGCAATGTTGAAGATTTCGAAAAAAGCAGATTATGCCCTCATGGCCCTTCAACACATCGCTGCTGTCCAGTTCGGCGACGTAACGCCTGGGCGCGTGGTGAATACGAAGGAGATCGCGGAGGAATATAACATCCCCCTCGAGCTGCTGGCCAAAGTGCTCCAGACCCTTGCCAGGAACGCATTGATCGAGAGCCACAATGGTCCCAAGGGCGGGTACGTGCTGGCCCGGCGCGCGCACCAGATTACGATCGCGCAAATTCTCGAAAGCATCGAGGGCCCCTTGGGTATCACCGATTGTTCACACGAGAAGGATGGAGAGTTCTGCATGCAGCTGGGAAATTGCCATATCCGCACACCGCTTTTGAAAGTCCAGGACAGCATCGCCCAATTGCTCAATAACATGACCCTGCAAGACATGATGGGTGGCACACCCCTCATTACAATTCAGTCTCCCACGGCACAAGGAGTCGAACGATGAAACTGCCGATTTTTTTAGACAACCATTCCACTACACCGATGGATCCACGCGTCTTGGAAACCATGCTCCCCTACTTCGTCGAGAAATTCGGGAACGCGGCCAGCCGCAACCATGCCTTCGGGTGGGCCGCGGAAGAAGCCGTCGAAAACGCCAGGAAGCAGATCGCGAAGCTGATCAAGGCCGATCCGAAAGAGATCGTCTTCACGAGCGGCGCCACCGAATCGGATAATCTCGCGATCAAGGGCGTGGTTGGAAATGTACAAGGAGAAGGGCGACCACATTATTACGTCGTCCACCGAACACCGCGCCGTGCTCGACACCGTTAAAGTGTTGGAGGGCAAGGGTAAAGCGACAGCCACCTATCTCCCCGTCGATAAATTCGGGATGGTCAGTCCCGAGGATGTGCGGAATGCCATTACAGAGAAGACGATCCTCATCTCCATCATGTTGGCGAACAATGAAATCGGCACGATCAACCCCGTCAAAGAGATCGGCAAGATCGCCAAGGAAAAGGGCATCCTCTTCCACTGCGACGCGACGCAAGGTGTTGGCAAAATTCCCGTCGATGTGCAGGACATGGGCATCGATCTGATGTCGTTCTCGGCCCACAAGATCTACGGACCCAAGGGGGTCGGGGCGCTCTACGTGAGAAAGAAGAATCCTCGGGTTCGCATCACGGCGCAAATGGACGGCGGCGGGCACGAGCGCGGCATGCGCTCCGGTACGCTTCCGGTGCCCTTAATCGTGGGATTCGGGAAGGCCTGCGAACTTTGCGAGCAGGAGATGGTCAAGGACGCCGCACGGTTGATTGCGATGCGCGATCGGCTGGAGGCCAGTATCATGAAGGACCTCGAAGAAAGTTATCTGAACGGCCATCCGACCAACCGGCTCCCCGGCAACCTCAATATCTCCTTTGCCTATGTGGAAGGCGAGTCGTTACTGATGGGCATGAAGGATATCGCCCTCTCGTCCGGTTCGGCCTGTACCTCGGCCACATTGGAACCCTCCTACGTGCTCCGCGCGTTGGGGGTCGGGACGGATCTGGCACACTCCTCGATTCGCTTCGGTCTGGGCCGTTTCAACACGGACGATGAGATCGACTATACGATCAAGAAGGTGATTGAGATCGTCACCAAGTTGCGCGAAATGTCCCCGCTGTACGAGATGGCAAAAGAAGGCGTCGATTTGAAATCAGTCCAATGGGCTGCCCACTGACCCGGATAGTCAATCATGAGGAGGATGAACCATGGCCTACAGTGACAAAGTCGTCGATCATTTCAATAACCCCCGCAACATGGGGAGCTTCAAGAAGGACGAGGAAGGGGTCGGCACCGGCATGGTCGGAGCCCCGGAGTGCGGCGACGTCATGAAGCTCCAGATCAAGGTGCAGAACGATACGATCGTGGACGCGAAGTTCAAAACCTTCGGCTGCGGGTCCGCGATCGCCAGCTCGAGCCTCGCCACCGAATGGTTGAAGGGCAAGACGATCGAAGAAGCCCAGAAGATCAAGAACACCGACATCGTGCAGGAGCTGAACCTGCCGCCCGTGAAGATCCATTGCTCCGTGCTCGCCGAGGATGCGATCAAGGCCGCCCTCGCAGACTACCAGAAGAAATCCGACGGAGCACTGATCGATGCGAAGTAACGTGAACAAAGGGAGCGCGCCATGGACACGACGAACGCAGAAACCCAAGCTTCGGTGATTACGCTCAGCGAGGCGGCGCTGAAGGAAGTGAAACGCCTCATCAACGTGCAGGGCCTCACTGAAGGGGGGCTCCGCCTCGGCGTGAAAGGCGGCGGCTGCTCAGGCCTCAGCTATACGATCAACTTCGACGAAAAGATCGGCCAGCATGACCAAGTCCATGACTTTGACGGGGTGAAAGTCATTGTCGATGCCAAAAGCGCTATTTATCTTCAAGGCACGCAGTTGGACTTCCAAAAAGACCTGATGGGCGGAAACTTCAAATTCGTCAATCCGAACGCCGACAAGACCTGTGGCTGCGGAGAGTCGTTTTCGGCCTAACGAGTGTCAGCAGCGCACAGCAAGTGTCCTACGGGCATGGCAGGCCGCCATGCCCGTGCTGTCAGAGGAGGCCGCATGGACCATCACACCCACAGCACCGCCGGCCCACGTGAGCTGCAGATGGCTCGCAGCATGTGCTGGCACTGCCAGTCTGAAGTGGCAGGTGAATATTTCTGTGACCGGTGCGTCAAGGTCCAGCCGGTTTCGAAAGAACTCGATTACTTCACCTGCCTGGGCTTCCCCCGCCGCCTCACGATCGACCAGCGCCAGCTGGAAGCCAAATTCTACGAACTGAGCCGGGCATTCCATCCCGATTTCTATCAGAACAAGAGCGTTGCCGAGCAGACCATCAGCCTCGGCAATTCCGCCCTGTTGAATACCGCGTACCGGACGCTCCGTGATCCGATCGAGCGGGCTGAATATCTCCTCGATCTGGAAGCCGGGTCGGTGAAAGAGATTCGGAATTCTCCTCCCGCCGACCTCTTTGAAGAAATTCTTGAACTGCAAGATACATTGAACGAGTACCGAGCCGCCGGCCGCGCGTCAGAAACCGAGTCGACGCTCCGCGCGAAACTCCAATCGGAACGGAACACGCTCGAACAACGGCAGCGGGACATGGAAGCCGCTCTGCAGCAGCTCTTTGTTCAGTGGGACACGCTCCAAGATCGCGGGGAGGCCACCGACCAGGCGAGGGTCGAGCGCGACCGTATTCTGAAGCAGATGCGCGAAAATCTCTCCAACCGTACCTACGTCAAGAACATCGTGAGCGACCTCGCCTCAACTATCGGATAATCACCGCCATGGCACGTATCGTCGGCATTGATCTCGGCACAACGAATTCGCTCGTGGCCTATATGGCGGACGGACGTCCACGTGTCATCCCAGGTCGGAACGAGCGTACGATGGTTCCCTCGGTCGTGGCGATGACCGACAACGGCCTTATCGTCGGCGATCCGGCGAAAGAACACTTGACGCGCAGCCCGGAACGGACCGTCTATTCCGTGAAGCGATTCATGGGAAAGGGCCTTGAGGACGTACAGGGCGAGCTGGCCTACTTCCCCTACCACTTGACGGAACAAGGCGGAGTCATCCGGATCAAGCTCGGTGAGAAAACCTATTCGCCGCCCGCAGATCTCGGCCATGATCCTGAAGGAACTGAAGCAACGGGCCGAGGCGCATCTCGGCGAGAGCATTACCAAGGCCGTCATCACCGTCCCCGCCTATTTCAACGATAGCCAGCGGCAAGCGACGAAGGATGCGGGCATGATTGCAGGGCTCGACGTGTTACGAATTATCAATGAACCGACCGCTGCCTCGCTGGCCTATGGGCTCCAACAGAAGACTCAGGGCACGATCGCCGTCTATGACCTTGGCGGGGGAACCTTCGATATTTCCATCCTGAAACTCAAGAACGGCATCTTTGAAGTCCTTGCGACGAACGGCGACACGCATCTCGGAGGCGATGACTTCGATCGCCAGATCGCAGATCTTTTCGTAAAGGAAATCCGCGAACAACATGGTCTCGATTTGAACGCCTATCCCGACCATATGCAGGCGGTCAGACTGGAGGCCGAACGGACAAAGATCAGACTCTCCGATGAGCTGAAGACCACGGCCATCCTCGACCTGCCGGAGGGCAAAGGCCGGTATTCGAGGGATCTCACGCGCGATCAACTCGAATCTCTCACCATGGAACTGGTGGAGCGCACGCTCGGGCCCTGCCGTCTCGCCCTGAAAGACGCCGGCCTCACTCCGAACGACATCGATGAGGTGGTCCTCGTCGGTGGCTCGACTCGTATGCCACTGGTCCGCCGGCACGTCGAGGCACTCTTCGGGAAACAGCCCCATTGCGAGCTGAACCCTGACGAAGTCGTCGCGCTCGGCGCAGCCGTCCAGGCCGACATTCTCAGTGGCGGAACGACCGATCTGTTGCTGCTCGACGTGACGCCCCTCTCCCTTGGCATCGAAACCATGGGCGGAGTGATGAGCAGCTTGATTCGACGCAACACGACCATCCCGGCCAGTGCCAAGGAAATGTTCACGACCTATGTCGACGGCCAAACCGGCGTGGATATCCATATTCTCCAAGGCGAACGCGAACTGGTGAAGGACAACCGCAGTCTGGCCCGCTTTCGGCTAAAGGTTCCCCCGCTGCCGGCCGGCGTCCCTCGCATCGAAGTCACGTTCTTAATCGATGCGAACGGAATCCTGAATGTCTCGGCGCGGGATGTTCGCACCGGCGACACCCAATCACTCGCCGTAAAACCCTCGTACGGCTTAAGCGACGACGAGGTCGAACGGATGATCGGCGAATCGTTCAAGTTTGCGGCTGACGACTTGAAAGCGCGCCAGCTCATTGAAGCCAGAACCGAGGCTGAAGCCATCCTCATGGCCACGGAGAAGGCTCTCAAGCAAGGCGCTCATTTGGTGACAGAGGAAGACCTGTCCTCGATCAGGGCCTCGATGGCCGCAGTCGAGGCGGCCAAATCAGGAGAAGATCACAAAGCCATCCGAGCCAAGATGGCCGATCTCGAAAAGGCTACCCATCATCTCGCCGAAGTCTTGATGGACACATCGTTGAAAGAAGCCTTGGAGAACAAGAAGCTGTCGGAGTTCAGTGACGGGTGAAGTAGGGAGGGTGATGAGCCGGACGGTCAGAAGCAAGTCCATCCTCAGAGCATCACGCGTCACACGTCATTGATGCACTCATCACTAGGGGGCGCACAATGGACTTGAAGTGGCAGGATACCGAGGATATTGCGATCCGTTTAGTCGAAGAACATCCGGAGACGGACCCGCTCACGGTTCGATTCACCGATATGCACGCCTGGACCGTGGCGCTCCCCGACTTCAGGGACGATCCCAAGAAATCGAACGAAAAAATCCTCGAAGCGATCCAGATGGCCTGGCACGAGGAATATCAGGACTCGAAGTCCTGATTCGTTGAACCTCCCACCTCGAAGTTATACTGAATTGCTGGCTGCCACCAATAGTGTTTCCGCCGTCTGCGAGCAGCCTACCGCTTGTAAGCCATTGTAATACCAGTGAAGATAAGCACGATCCGATGTGACAGGCGAGGGAGTAGCTCTTTTTTATAGAGGCAGGTCTCCCCCTCCCTTTGGGTCATTGTGGAGCAACAGAGGATTCGGCGATAACTAGGGCCGGCTCATGATTGAGCTGGAGCCTCGTCCGATGTCCAAGATCTTAAACTTAAGCGCACACACGAGCGACGAAGAATTGCAGCACATCACGAACTTGTTGCTCTTTCACCTGGTTGAGCAAAGTGGCGGGCAAGATTCAATTTAAGATGGAGGATGCCCATCGGGTTCGTGAAAGTCTGACGACCAAGATGGTGCAGATGCAGGTGGGAGAAGAGGTACGGTTGAGAATTATCGATCGCCTGCCAGAATTGCAGTAAACTTCGGTCTTTTTCGGCTATTCAGTATTGCCACCTCAGATTTCCAAAATACATGAGCTCCGGTCGTCAGCGGCTGACCATCCCCTCCGCTTGTTAGCTGCGAAGCCGGATATATTCCGGGGCGGGAGCTGGATAGACTGTATAATTTTCGACCTATCCTGATTGGAAGTGTAGAGCGAAATATTGAACAAGAGTTGGATATTCAGATAAAGTTGCCTCCCGCCCAGAGTCCTTAGGATACCGTGCTAGGCTGTATGGGTAAGTTCCAGCAGACGTAATAGTTAGACCGCGCAAGAGGCACTGACAAATGAAGGCGGCCGAGTTCGAAGAAAAGGAGTACGAGGGTCCACTCTACAACCAACTTGAGCGAGGCAACCGTCTATTGTGGTCACCGGGCCAGGTACTTGAGGAGTACCTCGGCTTCGATCGCGCATTCATGCTGGAAGACTCGTATCTCTGGCGTTTGCATGAAATCCGTCGCCCATATAGAGGCCTGTCGCCGTACTTTTCCCGTTGGCCATTTCTTCCTCCCGAACGCCGTCATCGCAATCGACTGCCACGCTTCCGCGTGAACTGTTTTATCCAGGCAAAGCGTTCGGAGTTCGGGAAGCGTTTGACGAAGCGGCTCGCAAGCCTTGGTGAGCGCCGACCGTTCTTTCGATTTGGCATTGAATCTGATCAGCAGACAACTCTTGAGGCAGCAGCGTCACGCTTGCGCGGCAAAGCTTTGTTCGTGTACGCGGCGCCCGTTTTCTATCGCTCGCAGGAACTGTTCGCTCACATGGCTGCTGGCACCATCGTTCAACAATCGACATTTCCAGAGGTGACGGCTCTTGCCGGCCACGGCGCCTGGTACTACAACGAGCCCGGTTGCTCACGGTGTTAGGAATCCGGACTTCGAGTCCGTTCAGTTACCAGTCCTCGACGAGCAGCTCGCCAGGCTCGCAGAACAACAAAGAGGTCAAACCGAAGGGGAGCTATCTCCAAGCCAGGCTCTCGCGGATCTTCGTCGCCAGATCCAGATGGTCGTTGCCGAAGAAGATCTGCACGCTATCGGACCGCGAGAGGCGTACCTCGCAGAGGAATGGCGACGTATCGATTCATTTGCAGAGGAGACAGGCGCGCCACAGGCATTTGCCTCGTGCTTGGCGATCGAGGCCTTCGCGTTGCACTTCAACCTCCTCTGGCTCACAATTGCGTAGGCGCTGTCTAATCCACGCTTGCAGTTGACGGTGCACTCATCATCTTCTGAAAGCTCCAAGGAGACAGGCGCGCCGAGGCTGAAGCGCCATGTTAGCTGACTAGGGATTATGGCGAGCAAAGGGCCGAGGCGTACCCTCTGGGGTACGTTGAGGGTCTGAACGATGCGAGAACGACGCTGACGGGCTTTTTCAACATCCGTAAACTCGATGCTGCACATCTCATCACACGTCATCATTCCCGATTCTGAGATCGACATCCATGCGATGCGCTCTCAGGGTGCTGGCGGGCAGAATGTGAACAAGGTCTCGTCCGCTATTCATTTGCAGTTCGATATTGCTGCCTCGTCGTTGCCCCCGTTCTACAAGGAGGAGTTGCTGAAATTGAAAGATCACCGCATCTCAGAAGAGGGCGTGATCACCATCAAAGCCCAGCAGTATCGGAGCCAGGAGCAGAATCGAGAGGATGCTCTCACTCGGCTGAGCCAGCTCATTCAGAGTGTGGCCATCCCGCGCAAGAAACGCAGGGCCACGAAGCCGACGAGGGGTTCGAAGCAACGACGGTTGGAGAGTAAGACGAAGCGAGGGAAATTGAAAACACTCAGGCGAACGCTCGAGTAACCATCGCGCGTGAAGCGTCGTTCATATCTCGTCTCTCACAGGACAAAGCCGCGCTTCATGCTTCACGAGACACGCTTCACGTTAGTCCACTGAAGCTAGCGAGCCCATGATGTTATATCCGCCATCAACGTAAATCACTTCTCCGGTAATTCCACGTCCTAGCGGACTGATCAAGAACAACGCCGTGTCGCCGACTTCGCCTTGTTCCGTTGCGCGGCGGAGAGGTGCGAACTCTCTATGGTGATCCACCATCTTGCTGATGCCGGAGACGCCACGGGCCGCAAGCGTCTTGATCGGGCCGGCGGAGATGGCATTCACCCGGATGTTCTTGGGGCCGAGGTCATAGGCGAGATAGCGGACGGTGGCTTCGAGCGCGGCTTTGGCGACCCCCATGACATTGTAGTGGGGCACGACCCGTTCCGCTCCGAGGTAGGTGAGCGTGACGACGGAGCCGCCGTCGGTCATCAACGGCACCGCCGCTCTCGTCACAGCCACAAGGGAATAGGCACTCACGTCAAGCGCCGTGGTAAATCCTTGCCGCGTGGTATTCACGAACTGGCCAGTGAGTTCTTCACGTGGGGCAAAGGCCACTGAGTGGACGAGGAAGTCGAGCTTCGCAGTTTCTTTCCCCACGCTCTGCATCAATGCGGCGATTTGTGCATCATTTCCCACGTCACAGGGAAAGGCTTTCGCGCCTGGCATGGTGGCGACCAGTTCTTCGACGTTCTCCCGTAGCCGCTCGTTCTGATAATTGAACAGCAGCTGGGCGCCTTGGCCTGCTGCCGATTGGGCGATGGCCCAGGCGATGCTGTGTTTGTTCGCCACGCCGATTATGAGACCTCTTTTACCGTCGAGTAACATGGTGTGCCCCTGACAGGATGGTGAAACTCGTAAATGTGTCTCTCATGAAGCGCACAGGGGAATGATAGGCGAGTGACGCATCTAGCTTGGGGCGGAAGATAGCATGATTTAATATCCGACGCCAGGAGGACAGTGGCAGGAGCTAATTTGCTTTGGCGGCGTTCGCTTGAAGTTGGGCCAACACTTTTGCAGCTTCAGGCGCGAAGTCATCCAGCTGTTGGGCTTGAGCGAGACTCAGCGCTTCGGAGGCGAGTGAGAGGGCTTCACTGTGGCGGCCATCGGCACAATAGCTCTTAGCCAGGCTGAGCCTGGCATTGACGGACTGCGGTGATTTCAGGAGTACAAACCGAAGGAGCTTCTCGCCCTTTTCCCTGTCTCCTCCAAGCAGGGAAGGAAGCCTGAGAAGGAAAGTCCCTTTGGCCGACATGGCGTCAAGGTGATCAGGTGCGAGTTCCAGTGTCCGATCGAGCTCTTTCATCATGCGACGGAAGCCCATGACCGATGTGATGCTCAGTTCCCCATCGATCCGCATTAATTCACCCAAATTACAGAACAGGGCGAAGTGTGCTTCGGCAGATCGATCATCCAAGGCCACAGCTTGCTCACCCAGGGCCTGGCCTTTCTCGAAATGGCTGACTCGGCTGGTCCGGTCTTGAGTGACACGACCAGAATAGCACTCGTTCATCGCTCCTTGAATCAATGGCTGGGCTGATTGTTGCGCTAGGAGGGTACCGGGGCTCGCCAAGATCCAACAGCCGAGCAGAACAAGGAATGTGTTTTTCATCTTTCTCTACCAGTTGAAGGGGAACTTACAAGCGGGATCTGTAAAATACAGCAATCCATATGCCAGTTCAAGAGGGTACGTATGTCTTTGGAACCGCTTTCTTTATCAAGGATACTTCCTGGTGCGAGCACATTCTGTTGTCACGACAACACAGTGCTTGTGAGAAATTTGCTACAGCCGGTTCAGGCGTCCTACCGAGATCTTTCCCTTCGTCAGACTTTGAGCAGGCCTGTTTGTCACATTGTGCAGTGCACGGAACGCCGTGAGCATTGCCCGATAGGAATAATGGGCATTCCGACCACTGGGATTCGGAAGGACGAACACATGGTACACCGGCTAATTGTGCATGGCTGAAGTCCGAGGCTAATTCGCTGTCCTCTGGTGTCAGGAAAGAGGGTTCTGTAAATGGTCACACCGAGCAGGGCGACCGCGTGAGGGTGATAGCGTTGTACTATGGCAACAAGCCTCTTCCGTCCGGTGGCATATTCACTCGGCTTGAGCGCATCGATTCCTGCGCTGGGTCGTTGGATGATGTTCGTCAGGCCGAGTCCCCAATCCGGCAGGCGCCAATCGTCTTGGTATGTGAGTGGCTCAGATACGAGTTTTGACTCGAATAAAAGCCTCCAGAAACGGTTGGAGTAACCGGCAAAATGGTGGCCGGTCTGTGCTGAACGAAGGCCTGGATTGATGCCGACGAAGAGGATCCGGACTCCTGGCCTGATGTGATCGGTGAGCCGTTTGCGAGACAGAGTCCCCAGTGACTGCCGTACAACGGTTCTCCTCATCGATTCTGCCACATGGTCCGCCTGATTCTTCATCGTGACTGCTGTGCCTCTCACGGGGACGGACTCGCTCGAAGTGTGTTGCCTCAGTTTCGACTGGGATGAGCCAACCTGACTTTGAGGCGGTTTAGCCAGCCTTCAGCCATTTTGCCACAGAAAAACGAAGGTCAGCCCTTCAGATGCAGATCGGATAAAATACATAACAGATTGATAACAATAATGAGGCATAGACTTCAAGGGCCCGGCACCAAGCTTGCTGAGTACTCCTCCGCAGTGCCTGATGAATGGCACAATCTTCAAACATTTAAAAGGGGGTGACATACTATGAAGCGCATCTTGATGGCAATCATGGCAGTGGCAGTGGCAGTGACGTTCAGCGCTCCGGCCTTCGCCGGTGATCCGCCGAAGGACACGACGAAGGAAGAGAAGAAGGCCCCGAAGCACATGGTTTACGGGGATGAGGAAGGTAAGAAGAAGGAAGAGAAGAAGGGCGGCTACATCGATACGTTCGGCGAAGAGAAGAAGGACGAGAAGAAGAAAGACGAGAAGGGCAAGTAATCCCTTTTATTTGGCGAGGCTAGCTGGCTTGAGGGGTCTCCCGCCTAGAGCGGGGGACCCTTTGGGCGTTCTTCCTACCTGGTGCTGTTCCGAAGATATACCGCTTGTAATCCCACGATCGACTTTGCATCCCTGATCGCTCCAGTCTCAATCATGCCTGATCGCTTCCAGTAGAGGCATCTCGATCACTTCGAGGACCTCATCACGATCGAGCTGCTGCCGACCCGTCGTCAACCCGGTCGCCTTGTAGATGTGGATCACTTCGTCGGTGAACCCCGGCGCGGTAAAGATGCTGGAGAGGAGCTCAAGCCTGCCGGCTCGGTATCCGATTTCTTCTTCAAGTTCTCGTGCCGCGCAGGCTGTGGGGTCTTCACCAGGATGAAGTTTCCCCGCAGGGATTTCGTAGATGAACCCTCCTGCCGCGTGGCGGAACTGCCGAATCAAGATGACTGTGCCATCGTCTTTCAGCGGCACCACCGCGGCCGCTCCGGGATGGCGCACGACTTCCAAGTCAACCGTGAGGCCGTTGGGCAGCGTGACGGTGTCGACATTCAAGTTCACGACGATGCCTGTGTAGATGTTCTTGGTCATATCACTTCGTAAGGCGTGAGGGGTAAGGCGTCAGGAGTGTGGACAAAAGACAATCTTCTCGCCTAACGCCTGACGATTCACGCCTCACGACTTTCTTGCGCTTATAAAACGGTGGCTTGACGATGTGTGCGGGGACGCTCTTGCTACGGATTTCGATCAGGATGGAGCTGCCGGGCTCCGCAAACCGCGCAGGCACATAGCCCAATCCGATGCCCTTCTGGAGAAGCGGCGAGAGATTGCCGCTGGTGACGTCGCCGATGGGGCGGAAGGTCGCCGGGTCGAGGATTCTGAATCCGTGGCGAGGCACAGCTTTTTCAACGAGTTCGAAGGCGACGAACCGGCGAGCGACTCCGGCCTGTTTCTGCGCCAGGAGCGCTTGGCTGCCGATGAACCCGCCCTTCTGGAAACTGACGGTCCAGTCCGCATTGGCTTCGAGTGGCGTCGTTTCTTCGCCCATGTCGTTGCCATAGAGCAGATAGCCCATTTCCAATCGGAGGAGATCCCTCGCGCCGAGTCCCGCCGGCTTGAGTCCCCACGCCTGTCCTTTGTCGACGAGTAGGCCCCAGAGGCGGCCGACTTTGTCTGCGTCGATATAAATCTCATAGCCCAGTTCACCGGTGTAGCCGGTCCGGGCCAACAAGCAGGAAAGGCCTCCGATCGTGCATTCACACGTATGATGGAGCTTGAGCCCTTCAAGCGCCGTCCCGCCAAGACTCATGAGCAGCTCGCGAGATTTGGGACCTTGAACGGCGACCTGGGACAATTCGACTGACCGGTCTTCGAGACGAACCGTCTTGTCCTGGGCAAGCTGGGATTGTAGCCACGACAGGATCTTCTCGCGATTCGAGGCATTCACGCACAATAACAACTCGTCCGAGGTGAGTCGATAGACGAAGATGTCGTCTTTTATACCGCCGTTTTCGTTGCAGACCATGGAATACTGGGCTTGAGAAACGGCGAGTTTGCCGACATCGTTGGTGGTAACTCGTTGGAGGAAGGAGACAGCACCAGTTCCGGCGATTCGCACCCGCCCCATATGGCTCACATCGAAGAGCCCGACATGGGAACGGACGGTATGGTACTCGTCCACGACACCACTGTATTGGATGGGCATCTCCCATCCAGCGAAATCGACGAGTTTGGCTCCGCAGGCTTGATGGTGCGTGATGAGTGGCGTGCGCTGCATGACGTGGCTCACAGGCCAAGGAGTTCGACGTCGAAGACCAACGTCGCGTGCGGAGGAATCAAGCCGCCAGCGCCCTGTGCGCCGTAACCGAGCTTGGGAGGAATGGTCAGCTTTCGCTTTCCTCCCACTTTCATGCCTTTGACGCCCTCGTCCCATCCCTTGATGACTCGTCCAGCGCCCAGCGGAAACGAGAAAGGCTGGCCTCGGTCCACGGAACTGTCGAATTTGTTCCCATTTTCTAGCCAGCCCGTGTAATGCACGGTGACGGTCTGTCCCGCCTCTGCCGTCGCACCGGTTCCGATCGTGAGATCGACATACTGCAATCCCGATGATGTCGTGACTTCATTCCCTTCGGCACCTGCTTCCCGAAACGGCATGCCGGCTCCTTTCCTAATGGTCAGTCACTCAACCACGAGACCGACAGCAACAGAGTAAAGTATTCATTTCGCACAGAATCTCCTGCCAACGTCTGGGCCGGCGACCCTGTTCGAGGGCTCCATGAACGGCTCTCACTGATGTTCCTTGCGGGAGTCAGGCTTGGAGAAAATGACCACACTCGCTGTGTAGCCGTGCAGGAAGTTGCGCCCTCCGACCGGACCGATCTCGCCTTGGGCAAAGAATCCCGCCGTCGGGATGGGGCCGAGCCGCTCTTGCACGACTCCGCTATCGTGATGGGGTTGACCGAAGAGTCCCTCTCCACGCCCGCAACAGCTGAACAGGAGGGCCCCGAGTGGAGGACTTGGGTGCTTCGCTCGATCCGCAGCCAGGCGAAAGTGCAAGTCGTCGCTTGCAGACTTCGCATCACGAAGGTGGAACTGCACGGTCTGGCCTTCCTGAACGACGTCCCCGATCGCGACGGCTCCGGCCTGTTGATCCGCTCCGATGAGGTTCCGAACGAGGAAGTCACCCCGCTCGAAATGGCTCCCGTGCTCATCGATCACGATGCCCAGATGTAACGCGCGGTGCGCCTCGCGGCGTTGGGCTCCCCCCATGGATTCGAAGACGTCTTGGAGCCGTTTCAAGGCCGAAACGCCGCCCAGTTCAAAGATCAAATTTTGCTCCGCTCTCGTCACGACAAACCGTTCGCCGATCGGACGGCAGCCTTGCGAGGTCACGGTTCGCACGGCGATCGGTCCGGTGAGTTGCACTCCCACCACGCCCCCGTCGAAACCTTGATCATTGAGGAGCAGTCGATTCTCTCCAGAATCCTGGCCTCCGCCGGCGAGGCCCCCACCAACTTTGCCGTGCGGGTACCGGTCGGTCATGAGGGACAGGATTTCCTGCATCGGTGTCGAAAATGGATCAGCGAGGAGGAGAAAGGTCGAATCCTCGAGTCCCGGCTCCGGCCACCCGGGCATGCGGATTTGGTCCTGCAGCTGAGACACCGAGAGCTGCAGCGGAGTCAGTTTGACATCAGGAAGGCATGCGACCCAGACGGTCAGGGCTGCAGCGGTTTCAATCTCTTCGGAGCCGGCGATGACACCTTCACCGGAACAGCCCAGACAGACCTTCGCCCGCAGTTCCCTCTGCAGCATGGCTGAGATCATGGAGGCTTTGGCCGCATGGTGGGCGGAAAAGAAGACGAAGGCCAGATCGATAGGAGCCGTGCCGATTTGCATCAGGATGGCATCTGCGAGATCACGGGTGGCGGCTTCCGTATCGGTCTTGCGCGAGAGTGCGGTCGCGAATTGAAGCGTGGCCGGAGTGGTGCGTGCCTGTGGAATGAGTCGTCATGGTGTGAACGTGTCGTCCTAGTCGGTCGCCGATACAGCTTAGACCCCTGGGTCCATCCGTTCCGGGCGGTCCTTCGCCAGCTTCTTATAGTAGCGCCACATGTAGGAATGGTAGTCGTCGAGTTGGGCCAGGAGATAGTGCAGTTCAGCGGGATCTTCAGCCTCTAAGGCACGAACCATGCGGGCTTCTAAAAACTCGGCGAACGCATTGGTTTTCCCAAGGGCGGTTATGAGACTCAAGCTACCACCGAGTTGGTACTCGTTCATGCTGATCCTCCAGACGCAAGAGAGTCGCGAGAGGATAGCGAGGCAAGAGAGGGAAATGCAAGTGAGGGGATCCTCTGTCCTGCGGGGTGCCAATTCTCCGCAGTTACTTGGCCTGGTGATCGAGGATGGTACGGAGTCTGGCGAGGGAGATGGCCTCGACGCGGTGACCGTCGCGTCCCACCACCGTCGTCGCCATGGTCAGCGCGTTGAGAATGGCTTCTTCCGTGGCTTCGACCGTCGCCGTGATCAATGGGTTCAGATGCGTGTCGGCGAGGTGCGTCTGTTGAAATGTCGGCTCTTTCGGGTAATGCGGAATAATGTTTGCCGTAGAGAAGGCCAGCATGAAGTCGCCGCTGCCGTGGCGCGCGGTGGAGCCTGTGCGCGCCAGTCCCAGCGCGGCACGTTTAGCCAGCCGAGTGAGCTGCCGACTGTCGAGCGGAGCATCGGTGGCAATGATGACGATGATCGAGCCTTCACTTTGCCCAGATGAAAGGGCCTGCGCGACGGGAGGTACAGCCTCATAGAGCCGACCGACCGGGACTCCGCCCACGACGAGCTCAGCCCTTCGCCCATGGTTTGCGTTGACGAGCACGCCGATCGTATACCCGCCTTCAGTCTCTGGTAATCGCCGTGACGAGGTCCCAATGCCTCCCTTGAACCCATAGGACACCATCCCTGTTCCAGCACCGACGGATCCTTCCTGCACGACTCCGGAGGAGGCGCCGTTGAGCGCGCTCACCACATCCGCTTCCGAGACATGCCGCCCTTGAATGTCATTGAGCCGCCCATCGTCGCATTCGGCGACCACTGGTGTCAGGGTATCGTCGGTGATGCCGATCTCCGGATAGCGGGCGATCATCCAGCTCATGACCCCGTTGGCCACTCGTGGCACGTTCAACGTATTTGTGAGGGCGATCGGATACTCGAGGAAGCCCGATTCGCTGATCCAGGCAAGCCCGGTCATTTCGCCGGTCCCGTTGAGAACGAACGACCCGGCCGGCACTTTCTTGTGCCACACGTCGTCGCGGGGGATGATGACCGTCACGCCGGTTCGTATCGGGCCGAGCCCCGGCTTGAGTGGCCCGTCGCCGGAGATGAGGGTGGTCTGGCCCACGGTGACGCCGACCACGTCGGTGATCGCGTTGAGCGGTCCCGTGGTGTAGGAGCCGACGACAATGCCAAGAGCACGAGATCGCAATCGGGACTCTCCCGGCTCACCGGCTTGGGCAGAAACGAACGGGGCTACGCAGATCCCGATGGCCAGGATCAGCAGCGGGATTGTCAGGTGGGTACTGCCGTTAGACCTCATGGCTCGATCCGACATGGGGGACGGTGACCTCAATTTGGGGTTGTTCCGCCTGAATGGCAGCGGCCAGGGAGAGAGCCTGCTTTTCTTCACCATGGACGAGAAAAATCTTACTCGGGCCTGGCCTGACTGCGCGCACGTAGGCCAAGAGATCCCGGCGATCCGCATGGGCCGAGAGCCCGTTGAACTTGACGATCTGCGCCCGCCGCGGAGTGGGCACGCCGAAAATCGGCACGACATCCCACCCCTCGACAAGTTTGCGTCCGAGGGTATGCTCGGCTTGAAAGCCCACGAAGACGATCACGTTCGCTTCGTCTTGAATCGCGTGTTTGAGGTGATGCACGACGCGGCCACCTTCGCACATGCCGGAGGCGGAGATGATGACGCAAGGGCCCTTCATACTGTTCAGGCGCTTGCTGTCTTCCGGCGAAGAGACAAAATGGATATAGCGTGAGGCAGAAGAGGTCGACGGAGGATGTGAAGGTTCGGGTGGTTTCTTCATCGAAGCATTCCGGATGGCGGCGAAAGACTTCTGTGGCCCGTGAGGCCAGCGGGGAATCGATATAGATCGGGATGGGATCGAGGCGCCCCTCGCCGACGAGCTCCTTGATTCGCATGACCAATTCCTGGGTGCGTCCGACGGCGAATGCGGGGACGATAATCTTGCTCTTGTGGGTTTTCGCATGGATGAGGAGATCCAGCGCCTTCTGTTTCATGCTCTCCCGGTCGGCTTCGTGCAGGCGATCGCCGTAGGTCGACTCAAGAATCAACACGTCGCATGGCGGCGGTGGCTCAGGATCGCGAAGAATGGGCATGTTGGAGCGGCCAAGATCGCCGCTGAAGAGCACGGTGGTCGTATTGCCGCGTGCCGTGTATTTCACCCGAATGGCCGCCGATCCCAAAATATGGCCGGCGTCGTGAAAGGAAGTTGTCACGCGTGGGGCGATCTTGAGCATGTCTCCGTATCGTGCACCCTCAAATCGTCGGACGAGCTTACGAACGTCATCGGTATTGTAGAGTGGTCGAACACAGGCTTTCCTGTTCCGCCGTTCATTCTTGTTGACGTAGCTGCAGTCACTCACCTGTACTCGAGCCGAGTCTTCGAGCATAAGTTCCGTCAAATCTGCGGTGGCTCTGGTGAGGTACACTTTTCCGGAGAAGCCGTGCTTCTGAGCACGGTAAGGCGCCGGAATGGTCGACATGGGCATGGGATAGCAAGACCGCACTGAGCGACTTGGGGTCGAAGCCCAAATCTCGGTTCTGCCGAAGGGCTTCGTCTCGGCGTCCTTGAAACAGTCCACAATCGAGCAACAGCCGAAAGCCTGGGATCTCAAGCATGTGGCGACTGCCTGTCACCGAACGCGCGGCCCCGTGGAACGAGAGTTTCATGATGAAGGCACTCCATTGTGGCGGGCGATCAGGTCCCAGGCTTCCTGAGCCGTCTCGGCATAGTGAAAGAGCTGCAAATCTTCCTGCTTGATCAGCCCGTTCTCGACGAGCCATTGCCAGTTGATCAGGCGCTCCCAAAAGTCACGTCCGACCAGCACGACCATCACGTTCTCGGTCTTGCCTGTTTGGAGGAGCGTCAGCGTCTCGAATAGCTCATCGAGGGTGCCGAATCCTCCTGGAAACGCGACCAGCGCCTTGGCTCTGATCAAGAAATGCATCTTGCGCATGGCGAAATACCGAAACTGGAAGCAGAGCTCAGGTGTAATGTAGGGATTCGGACACTGTTCATGGGGCAAGGTAATATTGAGGCCGATGGATTTGGCCTTCACGTCGTCGGCACCGCGATTCGCGGCTTCCATGATGCCGGGTCCTCCGCCGGTGACAATCACGTAATCGCAACGACCGTCGATCTGGCAGGTCGAGGAAACCAGGCGGCTGAACTCACGCGCCACGTCATAATATTTCGAGAGAGCGAGTTGTCGTCGCGCGATCGCCACCTTTTGCTGGTGTGTTGGATCGTTGGGGGCTCGAGCAGTTTCCTCTTCGGCCATGTGAAGCGCATGCTTCGCGGCGGCCGATTCTTGTAGCCGCGCACTCCCGAAGACGACGATGGTGGACTGTATCCCCTGTTCACGCTGAATCAGCTCGGGCTTCAAGAGTTCGAGCCCGATTCGGATGGAGCGGAGTTCTTCCCGCTGGAGAAACTCCGGATCGCGATCTGCGGGAATGTAGGAAGAGAGGTTCCGTGGAGACGGGTCCATATGCCGTGATTATAGCGACCTGCACCTACGGCGGCAATCGCGGAACATTCCAGGAGAATTGGGCAGGTGGCCAGATATGAAGCTGTCAACGTCAGATTAACGCTGTGGCGGTGTCTGCAGTTCAGGAAAACGCCATGCGGAACACTTCCGGGGCGTGCGCATTTGATGCAAGAAGATAATCGGAGCAAAAACGGGATGTCGGTTGAGTCTAGGGCACGTAGCGGCTCGCGTTCTGATGATGGGCAAAGGCGTAATACACCACGACCCAGTTCTTATCGAATTCCACCTGCAGTTCCTCTGTGCCTAATCCCCCACCGCTATACGTGAGTTGATACAGGTCGCTGGGGACTGCTTCCAGCACTGGAAAAAAGAAAGACAGCGGCCGTGTGATGTTCACCGTAAAGTATTTGATATCAAGAAACTGATACCGGACCACTGTA
This sequence comes from Nitrospirota bacterium, assembly GCA_963775905.1. Classification (GTDB taxonomy): domain Bacteria; phylum Nitrospirota; class Nitrospiria; order Nitrospirales; family Nitrospiraceae; genus Palsa-1315. The sequence continues at coordinate 498,475 of CAVZKI010000015.1, forward strand.
CCGCTGTCCACCCGCCGGATACTCCCCGGGGCTCCCAGGTTCTTCACGACATCGGCCAGTGTCGTGGTCCCAGGCACTATGAAGGAAACATCGTCCTGACGAATTATCTCATTGACTGTGAGGCGACGCCAGGCCAAAGGGCATCCTTCCAAAAGGACGGTGAGAAGGCACACAAGAATCAACAAGCCCCGTCGCCGTGCCGGCATCGTCGATTAGTCCCCAAATGGCCAGAATCGAAATTGCAGTCCATCTGTGCGCCTCGATAAAATGACCTCTTGCACGATCCCGTCACGGTGAGGAGACGAACAGGTCATCGCTCTTGACGACACGCGTGAAAAATTGATGTTGATGAGAAGACAGGATGCCCGATTTGGGGTCGTAATTATAGTAATGAAATACCTCTTTATCATTAACTTCAAGAAGCCGATCCGGTGCGCCAAGTATATAGGCTACTTCTCTGTCGTGGTCATGCCCTTCTTGATCGCCGCCACAGCCTCCTATTTGATGTCTTCGCCAAGAGTGCCCCGGAAAAACGCACATCCCTGAGTATGACCAGGGCCAGGACTGGCGAAGCTGAAGCGAGCCAGCGATCGAAAATAACACGATTACTCCTTTTCTAGGCTTCGGTTGGACGATCCTTTAAACCCTTGTGCGTCAGAACGAAATCGGTTTCAAATACGGCATAGGATGATGGTGTCAGACCAACTCGCCGGTACACCGTTTGCGCGGCGCCATTGCTCTCTTCGACGTACAGACGGATGCCGCAGACGTTCGGGCTTGTCTTGGCAGTCGCCATCACGGTTTCATGCATCCGTCGAAAGACTCCCATGCGTCTCCAGGCCGGATCCACATACACACTTTGAATCCACCAAAAAGCGCCATTGCGCCAATCGCTCCATTCATAGGTGATCATCAGCTGCCCCAACAGCTGGCGATCGTCGGCCTGTTCCAGTTCGGCGACCATGAAAAATTTCGGCGACCATGAAAAAGCCACGATCGGGAGATTCAAGGAGGGCAATGGTTCCGACATGCAGGCGGTCAAGATCGAGGCGGCGGCCTTCTGTCTCAAGAGCCATGGCTGCACTGAACGACTCGATCGTCGCCGCATCTTCTGGCCTGGCGAGTCGGACATTCAGGTGGTCTAGGATTGGCATGGGGCTTAGGCCGTTGTCTTTGGGGCTTGCAACCATCCGGTTTCCGGCTTGTACAAACCGGCGGTACACTCCATCTTGATGGCGTCTTCCGGTGGCAGATTGATCGGACGTAACTGTGGATGGGGGACAAACGCGAGGAAGCCGGTGAACGGATGGATGGCGGTGGGCACAAAGACCATGAGCAAACTTGTTGTTGGTTCAACTTGCAGCGCCGATGGTGCGGCCCCCATAACAAAACCGATCGCCCATAGACCGTCTCGAGGAAACGGAAAAGCCACCACAGTGCTGCGTCCGAAGCGAGAACGGAAATTAAGTAGATCGGTCATCCCTTTGAGGGTGATGTAGACGCTACGGACCAGTGGTATGTGCCCAATCCACCGTTCTGTCCGGGTGATGATACGCCGTCCGACTACATGGGTGGCGATGGCGCCGACAATAACAACAAGGAACAGAAACAGGACGAGGATGAGTCCAGGTCTTTGTCGGGCTCCGATATTCCACGGGAGGTCGTGAATCAATCCGTTGAGTGCGTGAAACAGTGTGGAAAGAATCAAGAATGTGGCCCAGGCCGGCACGAGGACCAACAATCCGGCCAAGGAGTATTTCCATACGGTATTTGTCATCGCCGCTTGTTTGCTTTTATACGATCGAGCGAGACTTATAGTGTAGCAGAAACCTCTAGCAGGATGCCGAAAAAGTCCACCCGCAATGGTTTGTCCGCAGCCTGCTAGTCGAAATAGAGCCTGCACGCAGGGCTTGATCTCATCGACATCGGTGATCTATTCTAGCGGTGTTATATCGGTCGGGTTCACACGGAGGCGCGTTATGGCGGAACGTATGGAAGCAAGGCGTCCGGTTAATATTAACAAGGATCTTCTCGCCATTCTTTGTTGCCCCGACACGAAACAGGATGTGAGTTTGGCTGATGAGGCGCTGATTGCCAAATTGAACGAGGCCGTGAGCCGTGGGCAATTGAAAAATAGGGCGAATAAGTCGGTCACCGAACCCCTCGACGGAGGGTTGATCAGAGGCGACCGGAAGGTGCTGTATCCTATCCGCGAAGACATTCCTGTCATGCTCATCGAAGAAGGCATTCCCCTGGAAGGGATGATCTAGCAGGGTTGGTTGACAACCGCTTTCTTCGGCAAGTCCGTAGTTGGCCCACCTCATCCGAACGTTCTGTGCCATGCGTGATGCAGGGGAAAGACCCGTATCACCTCGATCGTCGTTGAGGCGCGACAGCGGGCGCCGTCGCCTATTGATTGTCGGTCTTGGAGCCGGTCGACGTTCCGCAGTGCTGGCAGAGATATTCGTACAGATTCCCGGTCGGGAGCACGAGCAGGAGTCGTTCCCGTGTCGGAGTCGCCACTCGGCAGGAAGGGCAATAGAGCAGCGAGGCATTCAACGATCTGAATTGGTCCGGCTGTTCCGAGGCGTCCGGTCTTGGAGGTCGAGCTGTTCTGGGGGATAGACCGGTCGGCCAAGTTGGCCTGGTCGGTTTACGCGGGAGACCTGGCATACAATAATTCCACGCAGATGAGGCGGCAGGGGTCAATGCCGAGAGTCCAGCCTCGGGATGCTCGCCTGTTCACCATGAGGCGTTGGGTCCGTTCTTCGACGGGAACTTGGGAGCGTGCCGGAAGAGTTTCCAAACCCCCCGTCCTACTTGCACCAGACCGTAGACCGCTAGTCCGCTCAATAAGCCATAGAATCCGGTCGTACTCCATGGCCAAAGGCCCGGGGCATGCATGACGACACCGAGCGCGATGTGGCCGCCGACTCCCAGGCACAGCGCGAAAATGATCCATTCTCGCATCATCTTAACGATCGGCCATGCGTCATGGGATGCGACAGGTGAAGTTGGTACGGGAAGCCCGATTGAAGACGGGAGCGTTACACCGCCGGCGTCTTGGCTGACTCAATGTCCGTTGCTGTGATCAGGCTAGATAGATAATCAGCGACAAAATTGAGAGCCTCCTCTCGGCCGTCCGCACGACGTCCCTTTTCTCGCCGCTGGACAGACAATTCGTGATCGAGATCAGATTTGACTTCCGTGAGAACTCGCTGGAGGGAGGAGGGGGTCAAATTCGCATCCATGTCTTCGAGCTCTTGGCAGCGATCAAGCACCCAATTTAACCCTTCGATCCGTCCGGCGTAATGTTCCTGCTCCGCGGTGTCAATCCGTGACATCGTGGTGGCAAATGTTTGGGCCTCGTAGATGAGATTATAGAAGCTGGTCACCGCTCGCTGTAGGGTTGGATTCATGTCACTCCTTTGCGCAAATTATTAACCACCCGATTATACACGAGAATGCCAAGGCGACAAGGAAAAAGTTGTGGGGCTAGGTAAACAGGAGAGAATGAAACTCGTTCATGAAGCCGTAATAGAGCGGGGCAAAATCTTTGAGGCTTTCGGGGCTGGTTTCTTTGAGACGTTTGAAGAAGAGGATCTGTGTGCGAGAGTTTATCTGTTCCAGGAGATGGCCCAATTGAGCCATGGTGTAACTGCCGGCTGGGACACTGAGGACATAGTGCACAAGGCGCTCGACGAATTGCTGAGCGAGATACTCACTGGCGAGGTAGCCCTCCGGGAGTTTCCCAGAAGCCAGAAACTCGTCGAAGGGTATGGCTTGCGCAGCAAATGGGATTGTTGGTTGCTGGCGAGAGGTCACGCCGAAAGATGCCCCAGCTTGTGATGGAGGAACGTCCGAATGCTGCAGCAACTCTACTGGACCCTCTGGGGCGCGTCAAGTGCGCAGAAGGAGCAGCCAAGGCCTGAGCCGAAAGACTGGAGAAGACTCAAGAGGCGTTAGGTCAAACAGAAGGGGCGGAGTCCCTGAAGGAACTCCGCCCCCCTGTGAAGCGATGGCCTAGCTGAACCTTACAGCCAGGTGACGCGCTCGGCGGGCCGAATGTAGATCGGCTCTTCGACCTGAATCCGCGCCACTTCCTTGCCCGACTTGTTGAAGCCCAGCACGGTATCGTTGTACATCTCGAACCGTTTCCCGTGGATCTGGGTCTCGAACACTTTCGGACCAGGAATGACATCGTACCGGAAGATGATCTGCTGGCTGGCTCTCCAGAGCTGGAGGACCGCCAACAGTTCACGGCTGGGCACGAGATATTTCTCGATGGCGTTATCGACGCCCGGGCCGAACATCTGCCGCGCATAGCCGCGCGGGCTATGCCGCGGTGGGATGTAGAAGCCATTGGGCTCGGTGCCCCACTGCGGGTACAGCGGAAGCGCCACCTGCTCCACGCGAATCGCGTAGTAGAGCGGGATGCCACCGATCTTCGGCCCACAGGCCGTCTTCCCCGATACGCACCAGGCTCTGCATGCGGATCTTCCCGACGCAGGCCGCCATGCAGCGCGTTTCCATCGGCTCGCCGCCCGTCAGCGGGTCCTTCCCTTCGATGCGCGGATAGCACGCGATGCACTTCTCCGACACGCGTGTGGTGCCCCGATACATCGGCTTCTTGTAGGGGCACTGTTCCACGCACTTCTTGTAGCCGCGGCACCGGTTCTGGTCGATCAACACGATCCCGTCTTCGGGCCTCTTGTAGATCGCCTTCCGCGGGCAGGCCGCCAAGCAACCTGGATAGGTGCAGTGGTTGCAGATCCGCTGGAGATAGAAGAAGAAGGTCTCATGCTCCGGCAGACTGCTGCCCGTCATCTTCCATGGTTCGTCCCGTGAGAATCCGGTCTTGTCGATGCCTTCCACGAGGGCCCGCATCGAGGTCGCCGTATCCTCATAGATGTTCACGAACCGCCACTCTTGGTCCGTCGGGATGTAGCCGATCGCCGCCTGGCCGACCTTGGCCCCGGCGTCGAAAATGGTCATCCCTTCGAACACCCCGTACGGGGCATGGTGCTTCCGTCCCACACGGACGTTCCACACCTGTCCGCCCGGGTTCACCTGCTCGATGAGCTGGGTGATCTTCACGTCGTAGAACTGTGGGTACCCGCCGTACGGCTTGGTTTCCACGTTGTTCCACCACATGTATTCCTGACCCTTGGAGAAGAGCCAGGTCGACTTGTCCGCCATCGAACAGGTCTGACAAGCCAGACACCGGTTGATGTTGAACACAAAGGCAAACTGCCACTTCGGATGCCGTTCCTCGTAGGGATACAGCATCTTCCGTCCCAGTTGCCAGTTATACACTTCAGGCATGTCGTTTCCTCCTCGTTAAACGTTAATCGTTACTCGTGCTGAAGCCTCTCCACGTTTCACGCTTAACGTTGCACGTTTCACGTCGGTTACACCTTGATCTTAATGTGTTCGCCTTTGAGCCACTTGATCATGAACTCATTCTCTTGGCCCGGCGTGAATCCGGTCCGGACCGGCTCCCAGGGACCGCGTGCCCCGATGCCGCCGTCTTCTGCCTTGGTGATGCGGATGAGGCATTCCTTCGGCACCGTGTTGATCGCATGGTGGTCGACCTGGTAGCCCCATTTGAACTTCCAGGCGATGGCGTGCTTGCCCGGCAACGAGTCGGTCTGGTGCATCGGCATCAACCAGTTCCGGGTAAAGGACTGTTGGGCCCCGTACCGGAAGTTGGACTGATAGCCGGTGTCCACTGCGATGGCGCGGCCATCTGGGCGCGTCTCATGGCCTTTGACCGACTTCGGCGTGGCCACGTACGGGGCGTGCTTCGCCATCGTGACGTGGTACGGATAGGCCGGGTTGTACTTCGCACGGATCATGAGGCGCGCGACCTTATAGTACGGATCCGAAGGCTTCCAGCCCCGATAGGGCCGGTCCACCGGGTTGCCGTCCACATAGACGTAGTCGCCGTCGTTGATGCCGCGGTCTTTCGCCGCCTGCGGGTTGATGTGCAACTGGTGCTCGCCCACTCCCGGGGTCCGTTTGTCCATGCGGTACGGATCGCCGAAGTTCGACTCGTAAATCTGCACCCAGTCGTTCACGGACCATTGGCTGTGCACCCGATGCCGGGTCTTCGGCGTGACGCAGTAGAACTGGTACCCCTTCTCCCACAACGGGTTCGCATGCCGCTTGATTTCCTGCCACGGCAGCTTGATGTTCCGCACCGTTTTGTCGTCATGGTGCTGCGCCGTGATCGGAATCCCGTAGTCGTCCGGGCGGATATACGGGTTGGTGGTCATGATGGCGTTCGGCAGATACGGGCGTCGCTTCCGTCCCCTCACGGTGAGAAATGAAGTTTTCGCCGTATTCGATCGCCTCCGGCTCGGTCCGGTAATTTTCGTACCGGCCGGTCCTGGTCCACATGGGCTTCGACTCGTTGGTCTCTTCCCAGAATGGTGTGCGCGGATAGGTCCGCACCATGACCATCCAGCCCTTTTCCGACTTCAGCATGACGTCCGCGCTGTAGCCGTAGAAGGTGCTGGAGGCATCGAGCATCCGCTGCGCATAGACGTCGACGCGGTTCTCGTAGACGAACTTGAAGTAGTCGCGCATCCGTTTATCGCCGGTCATGTCCGACAACTTGGCCGCGACGCCGGCGAAGGTATCGAGGTCGTTGCGGGTGTCGTACAGGGGCCGGATCCCGCCCTTCCAGATCTGCACCCACGGATTGGACACCGTGACCGTCATTTCAGGATAGGTGAACTCCATCCAGGAGTTCGCGGCGAAGGCGATGTCGTTGTGGTTGACGTCCGAGGTCATCTCGATGTCCTGAGTGATCAGGGTCTCGATGTTCGGATCGACGTTGCGCACCATGTCATAATGGTGCTTGGCGTTGTTGAGCACGTTCACGTTGACCACCCAGCGGAACTTGCTCGGGGTCGGCATGTGGGTCTTGCCCGTGAACACCTTGCGTCCGTACTTCGGCGTGCTGACGATCAGGGCGGTGTCGCCGTGGTTCCAATAGCCGACCTCTTCGCCGTAGTAATATGACTTCGTCTTGATTTCCTTGCCGTGCGCATTCGGATCCAGGGTGATGTTGAACGGATCTTCACCCGTGTGCACTGCGAGACCAGCACCGGACCAAGGCGTGGCCGTCCATGTTCCGGCCTTGTAGTTTCCGGCCCAGGTATGCTGCCCGGTGCCGAACTTCCCGACGTTGCCGGTGACGATGAGCACCATCGCGGCGCCGCGCGCGTTAATGGTTTGATGAAAATAGTGACAGGTCCCTTCGCCGTTATGAATCGCGGCGGGCTTGATCGAGCCCGAATCCCGCGCCCACCGGACCAAAAGGTCCTTCGGCGTCCGGCAGATCTGATGGCAGGTATCCAGGTCATAATCCTGGAAGTGCACCAAGTACAGCTGCCAGACCGGCATCGTGTCGACTTCTCGACCATTGAGCAGTTTCACCCGGTAGGTCCCGGTGAGGGCCGCGTCAATGCCGCTGTTCTGATAATGCCAGCCGACCTGTTCCCGATGGAGCGGAACCGCCTGCTTCTTGTTCAGGTCCCAGACCATCATCCCACCGAGCCGCTGGACCTGCTCGGGCGTCAATGACTGCACCCGGCCCGAGTAGCTCTTGGAGAAGTCCGGGAACTGGTACTCGGCGACCACGTCGCGCGGATCCAGGAATTGCAAGGTGTCCGTGCGGACGAGCACCGGCGAATCGGTATAGCCCTTCAGGAAGTCGACATCGTGCATGTTCTCATCGACGATGATCTTCATGGCGCCCAAGAAAATGGCACCGTCCGACTCGGGCCGTAGCGGCATCCAGTAGTCGGCACGATAGGCGGTGGGGTTATACTCGGGCGTGATGACCACGACCCGTGCGCCCCGTTCGATACACTCTAACTTCCAGTGGGCTTCCGGCATCTTGTTCTCGACGAAGTTCTTGCCCCAGCTGGTGTTCAGCTTGGAGAAGCGCATGTCAGCGAGGTCGATGTCGGACCCCTGGGCCCCTGACCACCAGGGGTGGGCCGGGTTCTGGTCGCCGTGCCAGGTATAGTTCGACCAATAGCGGCCGCCTTGGGCCTGATCCGGGCTGACCTTCCTGATCCAGGTGTCCAGCAATGCGTTGACGCCACCGTTCATGCGGGTGTTGCCCATCTTGCCGATGATGCCGAGGACCGGCATGCCGGCGCGATGTTTGAAGGTGCGGGTTCCCGCGCCCTTCATCATCTCGATCATTTCCGGCGCATAGCCCTGCTCACGGAGACGACGGGCTCCAGCCTCACCGCTGTATCGCGTGGCAATGATGATCATGGCCTTGGCGGCATAGGTGAAGGCCGTATCCCACGACACGCGCAGCATATCGTCCAGGAAGCGGCTGTCGAATTTATACTTGCGCTTGGTCTCCGGCGTCAGCTCCGGCGAGCCGGCGTCCATCCACTCCTTCCAGCCCTTCCGCATCAACGGTCCCTTCAAGCGATAGGGGCCGTACACGCGGCGGTGGAAGGTGTACCCCTTCAAGCACATGCGCGGGTTGTGGGCAAAGGTCCCGCGGTTGCCGTAGAGGTCTTCATAGGTCTGGTGGTCGTAGTTCTGTTCGACCCGCATCACGACGCCGTTGCGGACGAAGGCCCGGACGCGGCAGGCGTGCGTGTCGTTCGGGGAACAGACCCACGTAAAGGACGAATCGTACCGATACTGGTCGTGATAGACACGCTCCCAGGACCGATCCGGATAGTCCCCCAACGGGTTCCCGACTTCAATGACCGGCTGGAGCGCGGTCAACGCTAGGACTTTGTCCGCCACTGCCACTGCGGCGACAGTCCCCGCAGAGACTTTTAAGAACTGCCTACGTGACAAAAACATTGGTCACACCTCCTACAGTTGAGGGCTCAATCAAGCCTACGCGCCTTCCCTGACGCACAGCGGAAATTTAGCTCCCCCTTATTTGAACTGACCAAAAACAGGAAGAATCGAATTTGCCAACGGCCGATGAATCATGGCCAGACCATCAATTTGTATTGCGTTCCGGGCATCATGGGCTTTCTATACATTCGCAATATGCGCACCAAATTTGATCGGTCTGATGTATTTCGGTGAAGTGTAATAAGCGATTGAATAGTAAGCCGTAAAATCCGTTAATAATGATCGGTGAAGACGATCCAGTTATGTGTCACTGAGTACTTGCCGTATCACTCGGCGAACGCTCAGCCAATTTTATGAAATAAGCAATCAATAAATCAATAGCTTGATTACAATATTCTCGGGTTACCTATTGGTAGCGTTTTCGAACCATTGTGACGAAGGTGACAAGATAACAAAGATGAGTGGGCCTGCTAGCCCGGATTCTTCATGAATGCCGTCGCGAGGCGTTCGAGACCGAAGCCAGCCGGGGCTTCTCACAAGTAAGGTCGACGTAAGCGTACTGGTAGTCCGTCGAGGAAGCCGAACGAGAAAAGCCCCACCGGGCGAGAGGATTGGACGAGCCAATCATGAATCGTCCGGGCTAGATTGCTTGACAGCTTTGTTCCTGCATCAGTAGAATTCCACTCCCCTGACCGACTGTGATCGAGCGGGAATAGCTCAGTGGTAGAGCATCGCCTTGCCAAGGCGAGGGTCGCGGGTTCAAATCCCGTTTCCCGCTCCAACTTTTCCGAAAGTTTGAAGTGTACCTGTACCGCATTCTCTTCCGCCACTCGCACGGCGGCACCGGTTGCGGATCAGCCCAATATCTGTAGATCGCAACAAAGCATTCGTAAACTTCTTATCTTCGTTAGGTCACAACCAGAAGGAAACCGTGGTCTGTCCCCGATAATTCGTCAGTGAACTTGGCGGAAGGGCCAAGACATTCTTTTCCCTTCCTGCGCCTGAGATCGCGATCACCTTGGCGTGGAGAAATTGCCGCATCAGTTTCCAGAAGGCACAGCACCCCCTTCGACTTCGCCTATATCAACTCTCGGGGTTGCGGCAACGGCTGCATCGAGACAGCGCAGGCCGTCTCGATGAAAGCATCATCATACATAATGAAAGAAGGCGCCGCGTTCGATTATTTCGTGACGACAATCTCGACTCGACCTTCTCGCCGCAGGATGTTGATGCCGACATCTTTCGCATGACCTTCAAGCGAGAGGTCAACGGTCGCGTCTCCAATCCTGAGATTCTTAATTTCGATATGCTCCAGGAACGGCGGCAAGACCGGTTGTGAGAAAGTTAGGCATGCATGCGGGGCATCAATTCGCAAACCGAGACAAGATTGGAGCAGAAGAAACACCGCAACCGAGGACCACGTCTGAGGACTACAGGCGACCGGATACAGCGTCGGACCTTCACCGGACCGGCGCGAGAACCCGCAGAACAGCTCGGGCAATCGATGCAGCTCAAGAAACTGGCTGGCGTCGAAGAGACCGGAAAGAATCTTCAACGCGCCTTGTTTGAATCCGTAAGAGGCCATCCCGGCTGCGATAAGGGCATTGTCGTGTGGCCAGACCGATCCATTGTGATAGGCCATCGGATTGTATCGGACTTCAGAGGCTGCGACGGTTCGGACGCCCCATCCGTTAAACATATCCCCGCCGACTAATATCTTGGCTGTTCTCATACCGTGCTTATAGTCGGCAATCCCTGTCCAGAGGCAGTGGCCGGCATTCGACGTCTTGACTCGACAGGGCTGCTTGGACCCGTCCAAGGCTAAGGCATAGAACGAGAGGTCATGGCACCAGAAGCGTCGCTCGAACTGAGTGCGTAGCTGGTCCGCCTCCTTGAGGAGACGCCTGGCCTGCTCCGTGTGGCCCAGCGCCAGGGCTAATTGAGCCGCGCGCCGCTTGGCGGCAAACACGTATCCTTGCACTTCGCAGAGCGCGATGGGTCCTTCTGCCGAGCGGCCATCTGCATGAAACACGGCATCCTGCGAATCTTTCCATCCTTGATGAACGAGGCCGTCTTTCGACCGGCGGCTGTACTCCACGAAGCCATCGCCATCGAGATCTCCTGCATGATCGATCCACTGCAAGGCACGCTCAATATTCGGCCAGATCTGGGCGATGAAGGCCTGATCGCCTGTCCGTTCATAATAGGCTCCGGCCAACATAATGAACAGCGGCGTCGCGTCGATGCTGCCGTAGTAGCGGCCGTACGGAATCTCGTTGAGGGCCGCCATCTCTCCTTTGCGTGTTTCATGTAAAATTTTCCCGATCTCTGCATCTTGCTCCGGAACAACCTCCCTCGCCTGAGTCGCCGCCAGAAAAGCCAGCACGCCGCGGGCGATGGTCGGATTGACCCACAGAAATTCGAATGCGGTGATGAGGCCGTCGCGCCCGAACGGGGTGCTGAACCATGGGACACCCGCGAACGGGTATGGGCCGTCGGGGGTGTCTGAGACCATCATGTGAAGGTCGGCAAGTGAGCGATTCAGCCAGACGTTGAATTGCTCATTCGATGTCACGATGAGACAATCGTCAGCTTTGGCGGCATGGAGCGCTCGTTCTACTGCGACGAGCGCGCGATCATACGAGAGAGCACCCCTGCTTCGCCTGCCGATGTCACAGGAGATCGTGAGCTCCCACTGGACGACTTCTCCCGCCGGCAAGAGCGTGTCGCAATGGATCTTACCGGGAAGGACGGTCGTCGGAGCCGGTGCACAGCGGACGGTCACCCATCGATCCACACGATCCAATCCCTCATACCCGAGCGATATTCCATCTTTGTACGTGACGGTCTCCACGCGTCGGCCTCGTCGATTTCGCTGCGTCCCACGGACTTCGAACAGATCGGCAAAATCGGCATCCACAGAGATGGAGAGCCGGACCGGAATGGGAAGCAGGCTATAGTTGTGGATTCGCAGGCGCTCGAAGCAGCGTCCTTGCCACAAGAACCGAGTCCGAGACACGTGCAGCGCTCCGCGCGTGACCTCTACTTGTCCCTCATGCGTCATATCGGGATTCATGAGATCGACGTTGAGTAAGAAGTTCTTCTCCTTCACCGTCGAGCTGAGCAGCAAGAGCCGCTCCCCGTTCAGGGTCAGCTCGAAATGGGACAGAAAACGGGTCCCTTCGTGGTAGAGGCCTTGTGAACCTGTTCTCAGAGAATGGATGTCGCCGTATCGATCGAACAAGCCGAACGTGTCACCCTGCTTCAGCACCTCGACGTGCTCTTCGGTCAACGAGGAGGAGGCGACGATGCTGCATTGATCAGTGTGATGATCGGCGTCTTCCATGAGTCCCTCTCATCGGTTTCGGATTGACCAGCTCAACCAGCCCCCGAGGGAGGCAGTGAGAAGAAAGGTCGCGCCAATACCCACGATTCCAGTCGATTCACCAAACCGCTCTGTGATCTGGCCGAATAGGCTGATCCCGCTGATGGCGGCCGTCATTGCGCCCGTGCCATAGAGGCCCAGAACGCGCCCCACCATCATTCGTGGCGTCAGCTCTTGCACGACACCCCAGGCGATCGGGGTGAAGGCTCCCATCCCTCCTCCAATCACCATCATGAGGAGACTGACCAAGTAGATGTCTTTCGTCCAGACGAGCCCCCCAATCGCCAGGCCACTCAACGCACTCGTCCAGACGATGATCTTGATCCGGTCGGCGAGAGTCCGTCCCGTGAACCACAGGAGCACGATCGACATGACGAGCAATCCGACTCCCAGGGCAGACCAAAGGTAACCCACTTCGACCGGCCCCAGACCCAACAGCTTATTGGCAAAGACCGGAAACAATGTCGTCAGGGCGCTGGCGCCGAATCCATAGCATGCCGCGGTCAGGATCAGCAGCAAAATGACTCGTTGTTTGGTTACGACGAAGGCCAGTCCCTCTGTAAGATCGTGCCACAATGAACCCCCAACCTTTTTTGGTCCAGCAGATGGGTGTGCTGTTCCCAGGCGCACTAACCCGAGACAGAGCGCAGACACAAGATACGTGACCGCGTTCAGACAGAGCACTTCCTGCGAACCGAACAGGGCAATCCCTATCCCGCTCAGCGCCGGGCCGAAAATGATACCCAGGCTGGTCGTGCTCTGGATAAGAGCATTCGCGGCCGTGAATTGCGCGCGCGGAACGATCAGCGGCACCGACGACGTCAGCGCCGGACTGAACGTTGCCATCGCCACCGCATCGAGGAGGACAAGGATATACAAGAGGTTGACCGTGAAGGTGTCGGTTGAAACGGCGCAGGGAATGATGCCGATCAGCAACGCCCGGAATACATTTGCTCCAATGAGGAAGAATTTTTTCGGCAACCGATCTACATAGACGCCAATAAAGGGACCGAGCACGATGGGTGGAATCGTATGAAGGAGTCCGATGATGGTAGTTTTCACCGGCGAGCCGGTAATCGAATACACGAACCAGAGGAGGGCAAGGTTCGAGATACCGTCGCCAACTTGGGACACCAACTGGCTGAGCCATATCAACCCGAAATCTTTCGTCAGGAGCAGGCGGCGGCGGATCTCGTCGGGGACCTTTTCCTGCGTGATGTTGCGCGTAGAGGTGAGACCCGTTGTGGAGATGGCCGCAGGTTTCATCCCTCACTCTCTATCCTGACCTTGTCCGTCCTCACGGCTTTCACCCCCGGGACCTGCCTGGCCGCTTCTACTGCTTCTAACACAATGACTTGGAATCGTACGGCGCCGCTAAGAGACACCACACCCTGTTCCGTCTTCACGTCGAAATTGGCGGCCGTGACGGTGGCACTTTTGGCAAATCGCTCTTTGACATGGCGGGTAATGATGTCGTCCTGTTTGTGCGCGATGAGCTCGGGCAGTTCTTTGACCACCTCCAGTTTGTTCGACACCGTTTTCACGGTCGGTACCGTGCTCGCAATGTCCGCCGCCGCGGCTTTTTCTGCCTCGGTAGACACTTTCCCCGTAAGCGTGACCTCGTCCGATCCGGCTTCCACTTCGATCTCATACGGAAACAAGCGGGGATCTTCCAGCAATGCGAGTTTGACCGTCAGAATCAGCGAGGAGACGCCTTTCCTGCCTGCCCCTTCTTTTCCCTTCTCCGGCCCCTCTTCTCCATTGTCTTTTTTCGTCTTTGACTCATCACTCTTGGGCGTGTGCGTATTCGGCTGAACAGGCTTCGATTCCTGAGCAGGCGACTCGGCGGGAAGCAGTTCTTTCTGTGGCTTGGCAGGAGGCTTGGACTCCCCCACTTTACCCTGATCGGCGGGAGACTGAGCTGCTGTGATCGAATGCTGATCACTCTGGGCGAGCATCGGATTCGTGAGCTGACCCGTAAGCAGGGCACACAGGCAGAGCGCCAGGAGCAGATGACTCAACCCGACATTGTCGCACCAGGGAACGAGCCGTTTCACATCCCTTGCATCCTTGTCCATCGGGATCAGCCTCGGCGACGAAACACGATGGATTCGTACTTACGTTGCCAATAGCTCGTGAGCCGTCTTGTCCGGCTGTCGTCGGCTGAAGAGAGCCGCGACGGTCGCGGTGACCAACAACAGCACCCCGATACCCACAAGGCTCGCTGCGGGTCCGATGGCATCTGCCGCCCAACCGAACCCTGCCATCCCGGCCATGGCGGCGACCATCGCACCGGTGCTGAAGGTGGTGAAGACACGGCCCAAGAGGGGTTTGGGCGTTAATTCTTGCAACATCGCCCACACAACAGGCGTGAACACAGCGGTGCTACCGCCGAATACGACGATGAGGGCCGCTGCCATGACCGGCGCCTGTAGCATGCCAAGTGCGCACACCGCGACGGCGCCGACGGCCAGAGCAGCGGAAATCAACCGCAGGCGGTTTCGGAGATCTCCCTGATTCAGCCAGGCCAGCCAGACGGACGCAGCCAACATGCCTATCCCGAGCGATGACCACAACCACCCGAGTTCGACGGCACTCGCATCGAGATGTTGCCTCGCAAACACCGGTAGCAAGAACACGAAGGCGCTCGCACCCAAACTATAGAGGGCGGTGGTGAGCATGAGGAGGAGTACGGTCCGATGCTGGACGAAGACAAACCGAAATCCAACCAAAAGATCCTGTAGGATATTTGGTCTGTCGGCTAATCGCGTGCGCGCTTGCAGCGTCTCATGCAGGCGGATCGGCATAAGGCACAACGCAGACACCATGAACGTGGCCGCATTAAGGTACAGAACATTGGGAGCACCGATCATGGCAATACTCATCCCACTGACTGCTGGTCCGATCAGGAGGCCGATATTGGTCGTGCTTTGAATCAACGCATTGGCGGCGGTGAGTTGAGCGCGAGGCACGAGAAGCGGAACGGCCGATGCCAATGCCGGACCGAAAACCGTGGAGACGATCGACGTCGCGAAGACGAGCATGTAGAGCCATTCGAGCGTCAGGGTCTGCATGGCATACAGCAAGGGGATGAGCATGACCAGCCCCATACGGATGAGGTCCACCCAGATCATCACCGGTTTCTTCTTCATCCGATCAAGATAAACCCCGATGAGCGGACCGAAGACCAATGGCGGAATGGTCTGGAGCAATCCGATCACCGTCATCTTGAAGGCCGACCCAGTCAGGTCATACACGAACCACAGCAGAGCCACCTTGTTCATGCTGTCGCCGATCTGGGACACGGCCTGGCCGGAAAACAGTAGGCCAAAACTCCTCGTCCTCAGCAACTCCCACCCTGATCCTGCCCGACCTTCCATCACCTTGTCGTTGTCAGCCACACTGAATCCCCCTCTACTCTTCAATCGCAGATGCAGAAATCACACACCGGCCCGAAACCTCACGTGAACACGGCAGGTCCCGTTCACATCCGCTCAGTTGCCGCAAGCAGATCTGGTTCGAATACCTTGATCCCGAAACTCGTGCTCTCGGTCTCTTTATTGCCGGTTTTATCGAGCGTCCGTTCATATACCTTGAGATAGTCTTGCGCCATTCGTTCCACAGTAAACCGCTGTTCGAAGGTCCAGCGGCATCGTCGACGGTCGATTTCAGGAATACGTTGGATGGCCGCCGTCATCTCGTCGAGTCCCTCGCAGACGAATCCGGTGACGCCGTCCTCAATGATTTCAGGAATAGACCCACGCCGATAGGCCAGCACAGGCGTTCCGCAGGCGAGCGCTTCGATCAACACAAGGCCGAAGGGTTCTGGCCAGTCATAAGGGCAGACTAACGCTGTGGCATTACCCAGAAACTCATCCTTCTCGGCATCAGTGATCTCACCGAGATACTCGATTAATGGATCAGTGAGCAGCGGCTCGATTTCGGCGTGAAAGTACTCCCGATCTGCCGGATCGACCTTCGCAGCAATCCGCAAGGGAATCCCTACCCGTTTGGCGATCTCAATGGCATGATCCGGTCGCTTCTCGGGGGCAATACGCCCCAGGAATGCCAGATAGCCCCCAGGATTCGCATGTACGCTATAGAGATCCCTCGGCAAACCGTGATAGACGGTCGCGTGCCAATTTGCCCAGGAGACAGGTTTCCGCTGGGCATCCGAAATCGACACTATCGGCAACTCCGCATACTCACGAAATACCGGCTGCAGTTCGGGTAGGTCAAGCCGACCATGGAACGTGGCCACCGTCGGGGTCGGATTCCGGCGGGCGAAAGGAAAGCCCAAGAAATCCAGATGAGAGTGAATGATGTCGAAGTCGCTGGGGTTTCCCAATCCCTGCTCCATCTGCATCATCATTGGCGCGTCACGGTTGAAGATCCCCGTATTCAACCGCAGTGCGTGATTGCAGACCGATTCTAGACGAGCGGTTGTGACCGAATCGCCGCTCGCAAACAGGGTCACATCGTGACCGACCCGAACGAGCTCTTCGGTGAGGTAGGACACGATCCGTTCTGTTCCTCCATAGAGTTTCGGCGGAACACTCTCCCATAAGGGGGCAACCTGGGCAATTCTCATCGGACTATTCCTTTCATCATTGCATCATTGAAGTTATTTCCCCGATCGAAGGACGACGACTCTCTCACCTATACCACATCTGCCTCGATTCTCTCACCCGGGACCAACATGCGATCGCGTTTCGTGTTTTTGTCGACGCAGAGATACACGAGCCTCCCGAAGATGGCTTTGATGGCATACACGGCTCCCTTGATGGACAACCGATCGCCCCTAATCGTTTGAGTAGACATCTCACTCTGAGCCATGGCGCTGGGAACAACGAGGCTTAGACTAAACAGCAGAACGATCATGCAACCAATTAAGCCAGACATGGCGCCACCTGCCTTGAAACTCTGAAAGGCTTACTCCGTTTGCCATATCCGACGCGGCGGTGACGGCTTCCGAACCGGCCAGGAGCAAACAGCGTCAGGCAGCTGCCCATCGCGAGTCCAGAGCAGAGCGAGAACAGCTAGAGTGCAATTCGAAGCTGCCGGGTTTGGAGCATCAATCGATTTCTCACCAACCTGTGCGGGGGGATGTAGACGCTTGCTTCCGCGCCCAGCCACTCCGACATGATTTGGTCTGGTGCTTCTTGCTCTCCGCAAGTGATATGCAGCAGACTGGTCATGATCCGAGGCTCCTTCCGCCAGTGAGCAGGCAGTGTACCGACGTCGCAGGCGTTACCTGTGTGCCGCGCGCCCCGTAATCAGCATCGTCTCCCTGATGATCTCTTTGCCACCGGAAGGCCGAGTCCAAACTTTTCAGTGCACCACACCGGTTCACCCATCGGATTCTGTCTCGAATGGTGACGGTCTCATATGCCGGTGAAACCCCTTGTTGTTCTCAATGACGTGAATCACAGTAGCATTTTCACCAAACAGAGAGTGGTCAATATCGAACCCGTGCTACCCCCTCTTAAGGAGGGTTGACAGCGTCAGACAGACTTCTTAGCTTGACCCAAATTATTGAGGGCGGAACGTAGAAATATCCATATCCGCTACTTCCTTTCGACCCGCCTGCTCATTCAGGGACAGTTCAAGATAAGGATCCGATGCACAAGAGAAATATCACTCTTGTTGTGGGAAGTTCACTAATCGTCATTACGCTCATCTTCAACCCCGCATTTGCTCAAGTGCCTCCCGCCCTGCCTCTTCCGCCTCAACGTCCACAGCCGCCTTCCCTCCCTCCGACACCAGCAGCGCCTCCACTTGCCCCAATGCCCCTTCCTCCCGCTGGACCGGAGTCGCGGGAATTCCCCGCACTAATAGTCCTGGTGAAGTACATTGCACTCCGCGACAACACGATCTTCACCAGCGAGCAGTTGAGAGAAGTCACGGACCCGTATGCACACCGAGAGTTGAGGGCCGAGGATATCGAAGCTCTTCGGCAAACACTCACCCTCTACTATATTAACCGCGGCTATACCGGCTTTATTTGGCCGACAATTCGCGTCCCGCTGAGAGCGACGCAGGCTGACCCAAACAATAAGTCCTTCCTGCTACGCTAGCTCCTCTTCCTCCACTCCCACGGCGGCACCGGCTGCGGATCCGCCCACACCATAACGGCTCGTCATACGCGCCCCGATTCATCGGATTCGCCGGGTTCCTCGGATCATTAGGAGTGTATCCAACGGGCCTTGGCGGGTGTTCTGGCGATCTCAGTTCTTCTCTTCGCCGAAAGCTGTTTCATTCGGGCCTTCCCGTCCTTGAGCCCTCCCAAGCGCCCCAGGGCCACAGCCGCGGGGTTCTTCTCTGGCGGGGCTTTCTTCTTGTCGGACTCTTTCCCAATTAGGGGAAGCATGGCAGGGTAGCTCACCTGTTACAGCCTGAAGGATCTCAAAGGCCGTGACGGTAACGTTGGCAGATTGCTTCTTTTTTGCCATGCGTCCCCCATCCTGCTGCGATGAGCTCGGTGAGTTTGGACATCAAATCCAAGACCGCCATAAACAGGAAGATAAAGGCCCGGCACCTTTCGGAGCCGAGCCTTCACTTCATCTCTCGCGAGGAGGGCGGCCGTCGCGCTGTCTGAAGCATCGCGATCATACCGCCGAACATTTCCGCGGTCTGGTCAAAATTGCTCAGATTGCAAGACTCCAGAGAGCGTACCGTTACATGTATGCGTATTTTACAGCTAACCGAGGAGGTTCTCATGGTCTCGATTCCCAAAGTCGTCGGTGTTATGTCGTGTGGGTTCGGCTAAGCCTGGGTCTGTCAGGTAATGCGGCTTTGGCTAGAGACGAAATGCAAGCTGGCCAATCTGCTAAGAGGATAGGCGGTTAAGCTGGTCTGAAGGGCGAGGAAGAAAAGCTGAAGCGAGGCCACACGAACAAGGACAATTGACGAAAACCAGGAGGTGCCATATGCGTATCGGAATGATGGCCATGATAGTCGCGGCGGTCGGATTGAACCTGAGTGTGGTCGGATGCGCCCAGAATGCTTCGGAGAAACGCGCGGCTTCGCCCACGATGGCTGAGCGGATCAAGCAGGACTCGGTTACCGGCAGGGTGAGCGACATTGGAGCCAGGCATGTCTCGATCAAAGACGACGCCGGAGAAACCAGGCGGGTCCGTGTGGACGACCAGACGAAAATGGATCAGGTGGCCATCGGCGATCGGGTAAAAGCTTTCGTTTCCGACGACGGCTACGCCTCCACCATTCAGCGTGTCATACCATAAGTAAGAAAACGCCCCTGGCACAGGGACCGGCCGTCGGCCAATGGACACTCAGAAAGCGAGATTTTGTCAAGGAGAAGGACGGCACGCAAGTACGGTTGCATACAGATAAAACTACCCAGATGATGGGAGAAATCAAGCAGGGTGATCGGATTGAAGCGAAGGTGACCGATCAGAATCACGCGCTGGTGATTTGCCAGGCCAAATAAACCCTCAACCTGTCAGCGGGCAAGGAGCGACGCCATGCTCCCTATTGGGAAAGAGGCCAGGGATTTCGTCCGCGCCTGCGAGTTCATTCACGGACGGTTGACACACGGGGACCCGCTCACGCCTGAGGAGCAAGATATCATCGAGGCCAGTGGCACTGAGCTGCTGAGTAAATTGAAGCCGGCCTAGCTTCGTCATTCATCCCGGCCACTCGTCCCGCTCCTCCACACGTGAGTGCGCCCGCTGCGGTGTTTGCGGCGGCGGCTGGGGATCCGCCCACATCCCTTTCCGCCCCTCTCGCGCTTCGTGCACTAGCCCTTCCAGCCACGTAACTCCCGGCGCATGGCCCTTCTCAGGACAGTCGATGCCGTTGAGGCGGATGCGTTTCAGGGTAGTGATTGTACAGGACTTATCACGGGGGACCTAGTCATGGAGAACGATATTAAGGAGGGAACTGTGCACGTGCATCCCGCCGTTGTAGTCAATGAAGCCCAGTTTGCGGAACTTATTCATGAAGAAACTGACGCGGGAGCGTGTGGTGCCGATCATCTCGGCGAGCATTTCCTGACTGACCTTCGCGACGACCGGTTCCGGCTTACCTTCTTTCCCAAAGTGAGCCAGCAGCAGGAGGATCCGCGCCAGCCGCTTCTCGCTGGAATTGAAGAGTTGATCCACCAAATCCTCTTGGATGCGAATCGAGTGAGCCAGCAGATAGGACATAAACAGCTCGGCGAACGTGGGCTCCTTGTGCAGCACATGGAGCATGGCGTCTTTGTCGATGCGCACGAGACTGGCGTCTTCCAGGGCGGTCGCCGTCGCCGTCCGAACCGTCTGTCCGGCGAGGCAGGATTCTCCAAAAAAGCTGCCCTGCTCCAGAAGCGCGATGACAGCTTCTCTGCCCTGCTGCGAGACCACGGTCAACTTGACCTTACCCCCCTGGATATAAAACACGGCGTCCGCCGCATCCCCTTGCGAATAGAGAACCTGCTTCTTGGGGGACGGCAGACTCGTTTTGCCGCTCCCCACTTTGCTGAGGAACGTCTGGGGATTGAACGCCGGGGTTCGTTTGCGTGCCATGGCCGATCTCCTCTGAGAACTCTGGGCCAAGTTTTATGCAAGGACGGGGACGGTGAGTGCAGAAACCTGTTCAGGCAGTCTAGTGTATACACCATCGTGGCCACGGATCAAGACCGTCCATGTGGCACATTTTTTTCAGGATCTCCAAACCTCTCTGCGACCGAAGCTCACGTGGTTTCAAGAAGGGCATGAGAGCCTCGCAGCGAGGCGTATTGTAGGAGTGTTACGAACTAGGCGCAAGGGGCGGGTGAGGAAATGCGTGTATCTATGCGGTACGCAGATAGGCTGAAGTGATTCTTCAGTTCACTTCTGAGACTCGGTGCGTAAGACTGCAGTAGCCCCAAATTCACAGACACGTAGATAAAGCATTACGACCGATTCGACTAGCGCGTCCTTATGGACATCCGCTTGCACAGTTTCCACCGTGCAACACTTGCCCCGTCGCCAGGTTCATAGGGAGGGACTCGTTGTCTGGCCGTTGCAGGGCACGCTGAAATGGGTTCGCGGCACTGACCTCCGAATAGGGAGAGGGATTCGACTGTGGAGGGTAACGTGGCGACGGTCTGACTCACCGTGCGGTTATCGGAGAGCACGGACTCCCGGATTTCCTGAACCGGTCCGATGAGTGTGTCGGCCTTCAAGCGCGCAGAGATTCCGAATTCCGGCGGAGTCGTTCGTATCGTGAGGCCTTGTCTCTTCCCGTTGTAAAGGAGAACGGGAACTTTCATGAACTGCGTGTGAGCTTTGGCCGGGCTCTTGACGTTGAATCTGAACATGGCGTGATTGAAGAGTGCACTTTTGCGAAGATCCTGGCTCAAACAAGCACCGATGGTGGCCATTCCCTGATTCTCCTGTCTTGCCCCGGACGATTCGGCTGCTTTCCATGTCCGGTGCGACCTCTAGCACTGGAGACGGTACAAGTCCCCCGTAAAAATCCCGCTCGCCGGTGATGGTGGGTGGCAGAATACTTAAAGTGGTCCCCTTCCATGTCGGCATACCTTGGATCGTGCCGCCATCGATCAGATCGGTGACCCGGCACTCTGCGGCCGCGACCGTAGACCCCCCGGCGAGATTCAGGGCGTTGGCACACAAGCCGACCACCAGAAACACGACGTGCATAATAGAGCATGGCTCACTCCTCTTTATGGAATATGACGTGAGGCGACGAGTCCTCTGGAGCAGGGCCGGCGTCCTGGCCGCCTCCATCAGCAGACCACGACACACGGCATGCAGCCGTTCAGAGAAACTCTGGTATCGGAGCGGCGGAGACTGAGGAATCGGTCACGCTGAGAAGAAGCAGGAAGCGCAAGAGATAGGACAGCCAGCGGAGCTTCACACCGGGAAACTTAATCCTGGGCGCAATGAGTACGGGAGTCAACTAGTATAATACGGGCCTGGATAGCTCAACGATATTGGCACGTTGCAAACCTGACGCAGTGAGCTGACCCATAACCCAAACAGGAGGCTAGCGGTAACTTGAAGAATGGCCCCGCGTGGTAGGTCACAGGGTAACATACCGGAAAGTACCGGGATGGGCAAATCGAGAAAGGCATGAGAGCCTCGCAGGGTGGCGTATTCTAGGAGTGTGGCGAAGGAAGGCGCAAGGGGCGAGGAAGAGAATGGTAGTATTTCGCAGGAGTATTTTAATCTCTGATTGTCTTGGTTGGTAACCATGTAGCGTTAGTGGTAGCAGTCAATTTTTGGTGCTCGCATTTCGGAAGGCAATTACACAAGAGAAAATCGTCCAAGACTTGTCATGGCTCCCCCTATATATACCTCTGTTTGATCTGTCTAAGTGTCTAGAATCAGTTTCAGCCCAACACCCTCGCCCTTTGCCTAATGCGGAATAGACAGATAGACAGAAGGAACAGGGTATCGAGAGAATACAATCGATCCAGGGCTTGGTCACGGTTTTGGTTACGGTTCGGTCACGGTTTTAGGCACGAATGGCAGTCTACCTCAATCGCAGCTAATCACTCCCATAAAGCGAGAATCGCTTGTATTCATGCCAGTCCCATCAGTATCTATCATCCTCAATCGTGAATGGTCGCAGATATATGTAAGGGCCTTGCCAAGGCGAGGGTCACGGGTTCAAATCCCGTTTCCCGCTCCAACAGTCAGCCTTCTTTTCTGGATGCCTTCCTCTTCCCGTGCGTCATGACCCTGGCCATGTCTGGACGGGACCGAGACTATGCAGCGAATAGGGTGGTTAGCGGGCTACGTGTGTGAGGGATTGCAGCCGCCCGACCTGGTCAGCTGCACGAGAGAGTTCGCCCGGGGTGAGCGGGGTTCGACTAAATCGTCCCTGATGGTAGAGGGCGGTTACGTCAGCCACCATGGGACCGGCTGCCTTCCATTCCTGTTCAACCAGCCTGGCAAATTCACTGGCTGTGGCGGCTGGTGGTTTGCTCACACCGTGTTTCTCCACCGTGCGAAGCATGCGGGAATAGAGCTGGACGATTACAAGCTGCGGGTGCGCTGTCCGAAGATGTGTGGTGGCCCAGAGCCCTATCCTATCCCGAAGCATGAGGAGGAGCAGGGCCAGGCAGACCAC
The DNA here is from genome assembly GCA_963775905.1 of Nitrospirota bacterium. Classification (GTDB taxonomy): domain Bacteria; phylum Nitrospirota; class Nitrospiria; order Nitrospirales; family Nitrospiraceae; genus Palsa-1315. The sequence goes on from CAVZKI010000015.1 coordinate 521,789, forward strand.
GATTACTCCCGTGACGAGTCCCAGCATGCCAGGCTGAAATGTTCGGGCCATCTGTGTCAGGTGGCTGAAGGCCTGGCTTATCGGGGCACTCAGCGACGAACCCCAGCGACTCACTCTTTCACGCAACGCATCACTGCCTTCTCTCACTCCATGAACGACTGCCAGTTGATCCTTCGCACTATAACGCACGAAGAGGCGATCCCACTGTAGCCGAACGGATTCCCCGAGTCGGCTGAAGAGCTCCCAGCGAGAGGTGGCGACTGCTGCGCTGACGGTGGGGGTGGGATCCATCGTGATCCAGCCTGAGTGAGGAAAGTAGACCTCGACCCAGGCATGGGCATCCCGCTGGCGTACGGTGAAATAGCCTCCGTATTCGTTCCATTCCGTGGCCAGAAACCCTGTCACGAGTCGAGCGGGAATGCCTACAGTTCGCAGCATTACGACCATGGCGGTCGCGTAATGTTCACAGTACCCAGTTTTTCTTGTAAAAAGAAATTCCTCGAGCGGATGACTGAGCGTGGCCGTGTCGGTTTCAAGGCTGTAGCGATAATTTTTCAAGAGATGCTCCTGGATTGCCAGCGTCCGCCCGAAGGGGGTCGTGGCCTGTTGGCTGACGCGATGCGCCAAGTCTTCGACCTGCTGTGAGTCCCACGGGAACCTGAAGATAGTGGGAACGGATTGAGTCAGGGTAGGCCAGGATCGACGCGGTTTGTTCGTCTGCGACGAGCTGTGGAACGTGAGAGGTGACGGAATATCGGATGCGGGAAGAAGGGGGGGATGGCAAGTGGAGCCCGCCCATGGCATCGGCCTGTAGAGTGAGAAACTCGCCGCTCACGAGTTCCGCGAATGGGGCGGCAAACAGGACTGCGGTATCGAGCGTTTCCAGCAGGATGTCCTGGTGGATCGTTCCTGACGGGCTGATTGAAAGACGGCTGCCGGCTGGGCGAGCGAGGAATGTTCCATCAGCCACGAGACTCAACGAGCGCCGGCGGGTTCCGCTGTGGCTCCATGATCGTCCATCGTACTGATCGTAGGCGAGGCCCCTCAGGTAGAGGCGATCTTTTTCAACAGCGGGTTGGTCCGGCAATTCAACCCGCATGACGATCTGAGGATCTTGTTTGACTGACCCGATCGTCCCCAGGTCAACTCGATCGGAAAATCCCGTCGTCCGCAATGCCTCCCCGCTCGTCTTCTGCAGTACGCCCGCACCGATGCGAGGGATGAGAAAGAAAATGGCGAGCGTCAGGGCAACCGTCAGGACGGCAGTTCCGTTCGTCAACCAAAAGAAGCGGTGAGTGATGCGGTTCGGGAATTTCGCGTGACAGGCTGCCGTGCTTGAGGGTGTGACGACGGCAAGGGTTTCGCCCGTTTCTTGGGTCAAGTGATATAGCAAGAGTGTCCAGACAGCCGCGAGCAGATACAGCAGAAAAACTGGGACATACCATGCATCGGTCGTAAGTGCCGCGGAAGCCAGGATTGCCATGAGACTAATCGCGTAGAGATGCCGATAATCACGCCGCTGTTGAAGGGTGAGTAACTTGATACCCAGCAGCACGACCAAAAAATGGATTCCAGCCGGGAGAAGGTTTCGTGATACCACTGTGAGATCGATCAGCAATATGACAAAGGCGCCAATCAACAGGACATTCCACAGGGTTGGCGAGACGGTGACCTGTGCCATCGCCCGTCGAACGAAAAGGACCCCTCCTGCGTGAAGCAGCGAGATGATGAGGATGATCGTTGTAGGGAGGGCGAGCCAGAGCGGGACGCTCTGCGCAAGCACGAGTCCGCTAAACGCTGTGGTGGCGAGAAGGACGGAGCTGAGGGCAAAAGCCTGATCAAAAGGCATGTGTCAATTCTTCGAGTTGTGTGGCATGGAGCACTCGATCAGCTTGCACTGTGTTTGGGGGTGCCGTCTGGTCCGACCAGGGTACGACCGCCACCGTATATCCCCGCTCGCCTTCGTGGGTGAGCGGGGGGTGTTCGCCGTAATGGCCGACTCCACTGGTTTCAGGTGGCTGCCGTTCGCACAACGCCAATAGGCGCAGCATCGCCAAGAGATGAGCGGATCCCGACCCGATTCCTGAATCTTGAGTCCCTACGACGAGTCGCACTGGGTAGGCCCGCTCTGTCAGTTGCCAGAGGAGTGATGCCACGAACGTCACACTTCGTTCGAAAAGAGGTTCGCGTTCTTCTGGGGCCACGATTGAGAGGACGACTGTGATGCGCCGTTGATCCTCCGCTTCGGTTTCCCGCACGGTCAGTTGGGACGTGCGGGCGGTTGTCATCCAATGGATGGCTCGCGAGTCATCGCCAGGCTGATACAGGCGGAGGTTGTACAGTTGGGTCCCATGTCCTCGTCGTGGGAGGGGCTCCCCTTGCCCTTCACTGACCAATTCATCCACGAATCGCAAGGTGAGCGGCTTGATGGGAGGACTGACGAGCAGATCCGCCTCCGTGGAGTAGAGCCCTTTCTTGAGGAACAGTCCAAAGGGAAATAGCGTCTGCGCCCGGATGCCTTCGAACCGGATCCAGCCCCGTTTTGTGGCAAGCAGTGGATAGGACAGGAGCACAGAACTCTGCGGGGGCAGGTGGTGAATAGCGAGGCCTCGGTCGACATCTTGACCTTCGACGACGTCGAGTAGACGCAGGGAAAAGCTGGGCAAGTGCCGGTTCCGGTTGGCGACCGACAGTGTGAGGGTGGTCGGCTCGTTGGCCATAATGAGATCGGGCACATGCCGACGAAATTCCAATCGCCGAAGACAGTGCTCCGAGAGCAATCCGGAGATCACGATGAGGCTAAGCATCATCGCGAGGAGTAAGTAAAACAGATTGTTGCCGGTGTTGATGGCGGCAAGCCCGATCCCGAGTGTGAAGAGAAGAAACTTGGTCCCTTCAGACGTGAGACGAATCGACCGCCATCGGGACATGCCCCGGACGAAGGAGAAGGCTGGGGAGGCACGGAGGTTGACGAGTAGGTGCTTCACGCACGTAGTTCATCCAGTTGACCGACAGCAGGATGCTCAAAAGGATCGTCCAGCAAGGCCGCAGCGAGGGAAGAGGCGAGTCGTACTTTGTGCGTACTTCGAGCCTCTGAGCGAAGCGAGAACGCCGCTGGCGGACCTTTTCAGCATCCTGCTAGACAGGGACGGGAACGGTCTCGACAATGTCGAGCACCATGCGCTCCGCCTGTTCGAAGCTCTGTGTCCGCATGCCATGGGCTCGGTTCAGCATGACGCGGTGAGACAGCACGATCGGCGCCAGTTCTTTGATGTCGTCGGGGAGGCAATAGTCGCGTCCGCGGACGACCGCCAATGCCTTGGCCGCTTTGCTGAGCCCCATCGCTCCGCGCGTGCTGACTCCCAGGGATAATAGCTCGCTCTGTCGCGTCGCCTGCACGATCGCGAGCAGATAGTCCGTCAAGCTCTCTTCCATGTGGACCTGATCCACGCGGGTCTGCAATGCCAATACTTCGTGGGCTGACAGCACCGCTTCCAGTGTTTCAGCAGGATGCAACGAATGCGGACGGTCGAGCACTTTCCTCTCTTCCTCGAGCGTGGGATATCCGATACAGAGGCGCATCAGAAACCGGTCGAGTTGGGATTCCGGAAGGGGGAACGTCCCGTGATATTCGGTAGGGTTCTGCGTGGCGATGACCATAAAGGGTTGCTCAAGCGGATGCGTCTGATTATCGACGGAAATCTGTGCTTCACTCATCGCTTCCAGGAGACTGCTCTGGGTCTTCGGCGTGGTGCGATTGATCTCGTCGGCCAGCACAATATTGGCGAAGATCGGCCCCGGTATGAACTCAAACCCCTGTTTTTGCCGGTTAAACATGGAAACGCCGACGATGTCGGAAGGCAAGAGATCGCTGGTGAATTGAATGCGCTTGAACGAACAGTCTAGCGATCGGGCCAAGCTGTGTGCCAGCGTGGTTTTGCCGACGCCAGGAACATCTTCGAGTAGAAGATGGCCACGGGCCAGAAGGCAGACCACCGCCATCTCGATAACGTGGGTCTTCCCCTTGATGACCAGCGCAATATTGTCCTGGATTGACCGGATGGTGTGAGCTGAACTCATGTTGGGATTAGTGGTCCTGATAGTTCAGGAATGCATGGTGATCTGACACGATCGAAGTCTAACAAAGGGTCTGTAGATGGTCAATTTTCACATGAGTTCTTGCATCGAACAGTCTGGAGAGGGCGACTCGTAGGGTTTTGCGCCGGCTGGGCCGTCCTCGCGTTCGTGAAACATGAAGCGTGAAACGTCCAAATCCGGAAACGAACGACACTTCACGAGATTCGCTTCACGGGTTTCGAGAACTCCGCATGGGAAAAGGCGCGTCTCGGCGCGCCTGGGCTGGGCGGGTGAGACGAGCGACTTTTTCAGCCTCCTGCTATTCCGGTACGAGGATCAGCATCCATGGAGGGGTTTCTTCCCCCATGTCAGAAAACCGTCGGGCAGTACTGCTGGCAGGAATTCCTGGAAAGACGGCTCCACGGCGAATCTCAACGGAACGGAAACGATAGGAGGGGGCCTGCGTCGGGTAAAGGGGGAGGACTCGTGGAATCTGTCTGCGCAACGGGCCGCAGTCTGACAGGTTCAGGGTCTCGCCGAGCGCAAGGCGCGAGAGCCGCTCGAAGATCTCGCCGAAAATCGTCGGGAGATTGTCTGATGTGAAGGGCTGATTGTCAGGTCGATAGCGGGCGTCGTCGAGGAGTTGTGCCAGGATTTCCCAGAAGACCTGGGTATCGACGGCTCCGAGGACACAGAGGAGGCCTCGACGCGCCAGTAGGTCGAGCAGGGCGAGGGGGCCTCGAATCTCGAACTTCCATGGCGGAAAGAGGAGTGCACGGTCCCCATGCTGGACCTCCAGGGCCGGTTCGCCGGAAAAGTGGGTCTGCCGAAACGTGCCTTTGGTTCGATGGAGCTCTTGAGTGATGATGTGATCGGACAATCGGGTCGGTTCGTAGGCGAACGTGGGTGTCGCGGGAGCCCAGCAGGTCGCGATCGTATAGCGGGGTGCGAGCTTCCCAGCCTGGTCGAGGTTGCCCAGGTCGAACATGTCCTGGTTTCCGTAGAATTGAAACGAGAGCCCAGTCCGAGACCGCAGGCCGTTGAGTCGCTCCCGTTCCGGATGGAGTGGACCTCCCAGCTTTGAGCCTGGCTGAAGCCGATCGAGGCTATGAAGAATCAACTCGCGCTGTCGCTGTTGAAGGGGGGCCACGTATTGCTCGACCAGTTCCGTGGCAAACGAGAGGTCGCCGGCTCCCAGATCGAGCAGGGAGGCCACGTTTGCATCGAGCAGCAGGTCAAAGGGATTGGGGTGGGAGTGGGCGAACGCCTCAATCTCTTCGCTCCGCAGGGAGGTCACTGGCCACTGGGATATCGGGCCCTCAACGACGCCGAACCACACACAGAGAGCCCGCACGGCTTTTGTCGGGGGGAGTCCTGTGAGTTCTTTGAGTCGGGGGCCGGGGAGATCCTGAATTCGTGCGGCTTCTGAGTTTCCCAACGCCAGGGTGATCGCATCTCGGATGATGACGGGAAGTTCGACGCGGTGGGCTTCTTCGATCAACCGTTTCAACGTCGCAGTGAGCTGCCTTGCCTCAACAAGTTTGCGTGAGGCCTCCCACTCCTTGTCGCGTTCCTGCAAGAGCTGGGTGACCTGTGAACGAAAGTCTGCAAGGACCTGTGCGGTAGAATTCATGAGTCGGTTGGTGCGGGGCGCGTGATTAGGAGATCGGTCGATGTCAGTTGGTGAATGTGTGGCAGCATAACGACCTGGTCCATGAGCGTCAAGGTTGCCGTCTTGCCCATCCCGAGAGACCTGTGTTAGGTAGAGGCTATGTGGAAGACACCAGTGCTGCTCACTACGCGAGCGATCTTCGTGATATTCAAGACGCTGTTGGTCATCGGGGCATTGTGGTTTACCGTGGCCTGCACAAGTGGAGGAGGCGCCAGGCCTTCTGCATCCTCAGAGAATAGGCATCATGCGCCGTTCAAGGAATGGCAGGTCATCGATACGGCGACGGAGCAGCCGGTTTCTCTCGACCAATGGGCGGCGTTGTTGCTCCAGCAGGACATCATTTATCTTGGCGAGGAACATCACAATCGGTTTCATATCGATGCGGCGCTGACGGTGCTGCGGAGGTTGAAGGCGGAGGGACGTACGCCGGCCTTGGCCATGGAAATGTTCGGCTGGGACGGCCAAGCGGCGTTGGATCAGTATGTCTCCGGGTTAGAAATGAACCGTCAGGAATTCCTGGAGGCTGTCCGGTGGGGACAGAACTGGGGTGGCCCGTTCGAGGATTATGAACCGCTGGTTCGGTTGGCGAAAGAACAACATTGGACTGTAGATGCCATGAATCCTCCGAAGCCGTTGGTGCGGATTGTCGCCAAGAACGGGTTGGCTCAAGCGGAGGCGGATCCCATGATGGCGAAATGGGGCATGAACGATGAGGCCATGGTCGATGATCCGATCTATCGGGCACGAATTCTTCAGCAGCTCCAGGCCTGTCATGGTAAGGGGGACGACAGCCTCTATCAGACGATGCTCGAAGCTTCCATGGTTCGCGACGAAGGGATGGCCAAGACGTTGGTCCAGCGCCTCAACCGGATTCGCTTGGGGGCCGATACCATGGCTGGGCCGCTGGTGAGCTATACAGGGGCCGGACACATTCAGTACAACCTTCCGGTTCCAAAGCGAGTGGCTCGCCGCCTCACCGATCGGGTCCGCCAGGTCACCGTCTATTTGACGTCTTTCGAGGTGGGGCGCATCGAGGAATTACAAGACATGATCCGTGAGAAGATTGCGGACTATCTGTGGCTGACACCGGTCAGCGCACAGGGGCCGCCTCGCCGATGTTGAGAATAGTGCGGACCCTTGACAGTTTCCACGGGCTGTTTCAGACTACGTCGCAACATCATTTGGAGTTGTTAGCGATTGGAACGCAGCATATGCGAAACAAGATCCCCTGTTCCGCTGAGCGGTTAAGCCTCCTGGATCCTCCGATGATCCAGGCGGTGGTTGATCGCAATGCCTTTCACATCGGTAAGCAGTACCTCTCTGAAAATCGCGTTCGGATTGTCGAGGCCGATGATGCCCAGATTTCGTCCGCCGTCATCGGGAATTCCGGCCTCTACGAACAGACGATCCGTCTCAAGGAGGGGCACCTCATCTCAAAGTGCAGCTGCGCGCTGCCGGAAGAGCCGATGTGTCGTCATTGTATTGCGGTTCTGTTGGAATATCATCGCTGGGCACAGCCGAGGCATGGCCAGCAGAAGAAGGCGAAACCGTCCGCAGCCCCACAGCCGGCACAGGCCTCTCCGAATCGCGACAGCGCGCCTGCGCCAAGTCCCGCTTCGATGACCGACCTGAAGCTGGGCGAGGTGATGGCATTCATCGAATGGCTGCAACCTGCGATAAAGGCGTTGGAGCGTGGGCTACCGTTGCCTGATTCGCCAAAGCTCGGCGGGGATCTCGCTTCCTGGATTCAGGCCATTCGTAATCTTGAGGAGCGCCGCCGCGAGAGCGAAGAAGTACGGATCAACTTGGAATCCGACATGCGGGACCGAGAAGCCTATGTCGGCCGATTGACGCAACAGCTGCAAGCTTCGATGGAGGAGATCAAGGCCGCCCAAGCCAGTTCTCAGCTACTGCAGCAGGAACTGACTGCTTGTAAAGAGATACTCGCGAAGGTTTCCGATGTTGCCTCCGAGGTCGGGAGCTATGACAGTCAACTCAAGTCTATCGCAGGTGAGATGATGTCAAAGGGATCACAACTCGACAAGCTCGCTCATTGTTTCGGGGAAGTCTCGACGGCATTGAAAGCGCTTGCCAAGACCTCTGCCATTTCCTAGCCCATCCCGCTTAGTTTTTCCTCCCAGGCTCCATTCTTATTCTTCCTTCGCCAAATACTTCGTAGCGTCCGGCCTTCATAGCCGAAGTGGCTACTTCGGTGGAGTAGGCTGCTACGGGGATGAAGGCGAGGGAAGGTCACTATCCGCTCGTCTGCATCACTTGATGGACGGCTGTGAAACAAGGATGGTCTGAGTGATCCCCTCAGCCGGACGGGCTGTGCCATTGCCGGTGAGCCTGGCACGAGGGGACACGTTCATTGTCTGACCGACCAATCGAGGTCGCCCCGCGCGGAGCGCTTTCGTTCGTTTTGGGAAAGGCCCCTGACGCAAGGACTCCATCTCCGTCAGGGAAGTCCCTAGGGACTGAGCGATCAGCCAAGCGAGCGTCAAACTAGGACTCCAATACACTGCATCGCGCAGACGGTCGACAAGATCACTGGGGAGACTGACCGTTAGCCGGATCGTTCGAGGCTGTGGTCGTCCGGCCTTGCTCGGTCTGGAATAAGGAGTAGCGACCCCGCGGCGCTCATTCTTGGTCGAGTTACTCGGAGTAGCTTGATCGGTCAGCGACATTGTATCCCTCTCCAAGTTGCTCTGAATTGAAGCGGTCTCCTGGACTATGATCTGATCCCATGCCTTAGCTGGCTCCTGTTAGATTGGAGGGCCGCGCCGCTGCGGGGGGCAGGACGCGGCCCCGATGGCGTAAGCGCATGGCGGTGGGAGGGCTCCGGATGGGCATAATCCAGAGGTAGTCCCACCTGCGTGAGAGGCCTTAGCCTCTTGAGTGGGGACCCACCGGCATTTCGCTTCGCCAAGAAACTTCCAGTTCCAGACCATCGGCCCTGTACCCATTATGTCGGGTGATGAGAGGACTACAGCGGTACAGCAACCCCTGTACCAGAGTTTTCTCAGTGAAAATATTCCGAGGCCTACGCTATAAGTCGTTGAGTAAATTTGGTTTGGCGCGTGAGCGGGAAAGAGGAGGCTAGAGGACTGAGGCGTATCTGATTCGGTACGCTCATTAACTCAGGGGATACAGGCACAGGGGAAATGCGTCAGGTGAAAGCCAGAGAGCGTCAGAGATGAGGCGCGATCTATTGGTGGAGATGTTTCATCGCGGCGGCACAGAGGAGGATGAAGAAGCCGATCCAGAGCGCGGCTCGTTGGAAGGGGATCGCTTCGTAGGATTCTTCTTGGCCTTCTTCTGTGTCATCGGACTTGAAGATCACGGTGTAGAGGAAGAGCGTGAGAAGACAGAGGACGAGAAACAGCTTAATAAAGAAGACGGTCAGGTATTTCGCATGGTGTTGGATCCCGCTTCCCGTTTGCGAGGTGATGACCTGATTGACATAGTGGAAATTGATGCCACCGGTAAACAGCAGGACGACGAGCAGGATGCCCGCGACTTTCTTGTAATGCTGATAGAACGCATCGGTGATCGGCTTGACCTGCTCCTTCGCGACCGCTTTCTTCAGCCCTGGGGTCACAGCCATGACAAGGAACGCGAGTCCGCCGATCCAGATGACTGCCGACATCAAGTGGAGCCAATGATTAATGATCGGGATCAGCGTATTAAGGTCGGTGACGAGGCTTTGAAGCGCGTCCATTCTGAAGATCGTGAACCGTTATTCGTTGACCGTTAACCGAAAATCTGAATCAAATCGGACTTGAATCATACCGCGTTTCACGATTAACGTTTCACGATTAACGTCAAAATTTGAAGACCGGTGCGTCGTTGCCGAATCGTTTCTTGCGTAGTTCTTCCATCAACTCAATGGTAATCAGGGGGATGCTATTCTCGCGCGCGTGCTTTTCAACGCCTTTTTTCACCATGGCGCGCAAGAAATAGGGAATCCGGTTGAGTCGTGTTTCTGAGTCCTCATCCCATGCCACATGGTTTTCTTCCGGCGTATTAAATGCGACTTTGATCTTCTCGCCACCCTTCGGGGTGTAGAGACACCATTGATCTTCGTCCAGCCAGTCGCCGTGATCGACGTAGGGGCGTGCGCGGCAGCCGCCGCAGATGTCCGTGTATTCACAATCACCGCATTTACCTTTCAGGTGCGGATAGCGGAAGGAATTGAAGACATCGGACTTTTCCCACAGATCGACGAAGCTTGTCTCACGGATATTTCCGGCAGACAGCGGCATGTAGGGGCAAGGGGTCAACTCGCCATTAGGGGTCACACGCGCGTAGTTGGTGCCGGCGAGGCAGCCGCCCCCCATATAACCCGTCGCTTTGGTAATAGGGGAGTTCGGATCTTTCTCGTACGCGAGCCGTTTGAAATGCGGCGCACAGCGGGCCCGGACGAGCATGCCCTTGTAATTATCCTGACAGTTGACCAGGTAGCCAAGCACCTCTTCGTACTGGGTCGGGGTGATGTCGGTGAGTTCTTCGCCGCGGCCGGTGCAGACCATGAAGAAGACATTGAGTACCTTGGCGCCAAGCTGGTGCGCCCAATCGATCACCGAGGGCAGTTCCTGGTAATTCATGGGCTGCGCGCTGAAGTGCACTTGGAAGGCCAACCCGTTCCTCTTGCAGGCCTCGATACCGGCGAGTGCGGCTTCCCACGCACCGGGCACGCCACGGAAGCGATTGTGTTTCTGTGGATCGAGCGAATCGATGCTGATCCCCATGCCCATCACACCGATCTCGACCAGGTCCTTCGCCATCCGGTCATTGATCAACATGCCGTTGGTCCCGAACACCACCATGAACCCGAGTTTCACGGCATGGCGCGCGATGTCAAGAATGTCAGGGCGGACGAGCGGTTCGCCGCCCGTGATCACGAGGAGGCAGCCCTTGTTAACCTGGGCAATCTGATCGATGAGTTTGTAGCATTCTTCGGTCGAGAGTTCGTCGTCTCCGCCGGCGGACTTCGTCGTCGCGTCGAGATAGCAATGGTCGCACTTGAGATTGCAGCGCTTCGTGAGGTTCAGCGCGATGAGATAGGGTTTGAAGTCGTCGACGGTTCGGCCATCGTGCGGCGCAGGAGCCATGGATGACGGAGTAAAGAACTGCGATACCTGTTGCTGGATGGAGCCGAACGTGCCCGCAAGAGACGGGGCATTGAAGATTGGCAGAGATTTACCCATAAATAGTTCTAGTGCTGAGTGTTAAGTGCTAAGTGCTGAGTTGGAAATAGTAGAGGATGACACTGGTCCTCTTACTCAGCACTCAGGACTCAGCACTTACGAATTACGCTTTGCCGGTCAGGTTCGCGATCATATCCTTCAGGTTGCCGGTCTTCATGGCTTCCGCCATGTAGTCCTTGGCTTGTTCGATACCCTCGTGAGCCACTTCAGCCGTGATGACCATGACACCGAGCTTATCGGCATGTTTTTCGATGAGGGCACGCGTACAGTCCCGCATAAACCCTTCAGGAGCCCGTTCGAGCCGTAGTTGAGCTTCCGGCGTCCAGGTATAGGGAGAGGAAGGGGCAGGTTCCTCCACGTGGCCGTTCCCGTTCCCACGACCGTTCTCGTGCGAGGCGGTCTCGCCAGTGGCGCCGTTCGTTGCAGCAGCTACGGTAGCCTGCGCTTCGGTCGAGGCGCCGGTTCCCTTGTTCGCGAAGATGGGGGTGTAGTCCTCTGAAGCCGCTTCCTGAATCATGGGCGCGGCATACTCCAGCGTGATCGTGGTCATGCCGAGCTTGCGGGCGGTCTTCTCGATTTTGGCCTTGGCGCGCCGGCGTTGAAATCCGGCTGGGACTGCGCGGATTCCCTCTTTGGCGTCCTTTGTCCATTGCATAGGGACGTCATCGTAGGCCAGGTCGGTTTCGAGGACCCCTTCCGCGTGCGCCGCCGCTTCAAAAAGCTTCTTGTCGACCAGTTTGAAGCGATCGCCTCCGGCAGCGCAGACCGGGCACTTCACGGGTGTCTCGCCCTTCCCGATGTAGCCGCAGCCGTCGCAGACGAAGTAATTCTGAGTCATCCTGTCCAAATAGGCCTGGGTGGCTGCACTCACTTTCGGCTTGTCTTCCACGATCTCGGTCATCATGCCGCTGAGCGTCGAGCCCATGAGATCCTTCAGCACGGATTCGTCAGCCTGCATCTTTTCTCGGTCGATGCCAGCGGCATCCAGGCTGCCACCCAGCGCGTGCATGGCTTCCATCGCGCCCTTGGGCAGGATGTGTCCCACGGCTGAGTCGACTACTGTGTTACTGATGATGGTATGGCCCTTCTCGATGGCATAGCGGTGGATCGCGGTCTTAGCGACGCCTCTGGCAAATACGGGGATCTTTTCCATCCGGCGGAGGGCTTCTTCAGTCCAGGCGATCGTGTATTCCGCCAGCGTATCGATCGGCGGCACGTATTTCCGGTTCGACACCAGGATGTTGCAGGGCGCGGACCGCAACAGATTTTCCGTGTTGCTGCCGATGTCCATATCCTCGTCGCTATGCACGCCGATCCGTCCGACGATCAGTAATGCCGGGATATCCTTGCGCACGTATTGAATAATCTTTTCGAAGGCCTTGCCGTCCAGCAGGGTGGTCTTAACGTCGGTTTGCTCGGCCTGAGCGATCTCGCGGCAGATATCGAGGTGCGACTGGTAGATCTTCGCGAGGCCGCTGTCGATGATTTCCTCGTGTAGCTTTTCCTGCTCCTTGAAGCGGAACACTTTGCCGGCTTCCTCATTGAGGACACCTGAGATGCTATGAAAAGCGGCATAGTGGAAATAGGGATCGAAGGCCGAGATGGCTTCGACCGGCATGTTGAAGGCCTTGCCCAGCGTCAGGCCGGTCATGAGTCCGCCGAAGGAATAGGGGCTGCCGTCCACCGCCACCACGATTCTCCCGCCGGTCATGGGCTTGGTTTGCTTGATGATCAGCATGTCCGAATTCCGCACCCGACGAAGCACGCGCTCGGTGTTGCTTCCGATCACGCTGTCCTTCACTGCGCCGACACCCAAGGCACCCATGATCACCAGGTCGTAGGCATTGGTATTGATGTCTTCAGCCAATACCTTCCAGTTCCGGCCTTCGAGCGAGCGACGTTCAATCGGCAGGTTGTTTTCCGCACATTTCTTATCGACGTAGTCGAGGTAGGAGTCGGTGATGATCTGGAGCCCACGGGTTATCAGAGAATCGTGGATTTGGCGCTGACGGTCGAGCTCTTTTTCATCGTGGTACTCCTCGGGCAAGCCCGCCTCCATCTGTTTGAAGCGCTTGTCATGCATTTTGGCCGCATAGACGTGGCTGCCCACGATCTTCGAGCCGAAAGCTTTGGCGAAGTGGACACCGACGTCGACGGCTGTGTTGGAATGGTCGGAGTTATCGACCGGGACATAGATCGTCTTATACATCGAGATGTCTCCTCAAGATGCCCTCCAGACCAGGACGAACGAGAGTAATTGTCAAAATTTCCAAATGGTTGACGAACTTCCGCAGCCTCAAAGAACGTGTATGCTAGCACCGGTCTGAATTCGAATGCAAGGCGTCGACGTGGAATTAGTGGGGCGACGCTAGGATGCAGGGGTCACTACGGATCTTTCGCCCGAATCCTTTGCGGAGCGAATAGATTGTCGGGAGCGGAGGATCTCTTCCAGGGACAGGAGGGCATCGCGTCCAGAGTTCCCTTCGATCCCTCGGATCAAACTCTTGTCGGCATAGGGGCCTGATTCTTTTGGGGCTTGGGATAGGGATCCCGTCCACTTCCTTGGGTCCCGGCTTCCCTCTTTCCGTTCCCAGGCCCGGAGACAGGCCTTGGCGATGAACGAGTTCAGCGGCGCCGGGTTATAGAGGAGCTTTCTGATACTCGTCGGAGTCAGCATCAGAGGGTTATAGCCGGCCGAGAGGTACCCTTCTTCTAATAGCCGTTGTTCCAGATCGGTGTTCGGCTGAATTCCCAAAAAGAACATGAGGGGGAAGACGCGCTCCTCACCCAAGATCGAGGCAACCACCTTGTAGGACTCCACGCTTTGGAGCAGCGACTCCTCCGTTTCCTTCGGGCTGTTCAAAGAGTAGTTGAGGATGACCTTCCCCTTGAATCCCGCTTCTGCCAAATAGCGACAGCCATCGTACAGCCGCTCAAGCTTGAATCCCATGTGGAGGTTGTTCAGCACCACTTGGGAGCCCGACGTGATTGCGACCTCAAGATCGCCGACGCCGGACCGGACCATGAGTCTTGCCAACTCCGGGGTGATGAGCGATGTCCGAATATAGCCGGACCACTCGATCTCCAACTTCTCGGCGAGAATCCGTTCAAGGATCTCGGTGCATTGGGGATAGGCTTCTTTCCCGGTAATGAACTGGGCATCCGTGAACCAGAAACGCCTGGCGCCCCATTGATGGTAGTGCTGAGAGATATCCTTGACGACCATGGAGGGTGGCCGATAACGGACCCGCTTCCCTTCAATGTACGGATAGAGGCAGAAAGCGCAGTCGTAGGGGCAGCCTCGCTTCGACTGGACCCCGATGGATTCACCCAGATATTCTTGATATTGCGGGAAGATCGAGGTCAGGTAGGGCAAGTCGACGGTGAGCGCATCGAGCAGGGCGGGCGCGCCTTGCTGGCCCTTTCGAATGGTCTTTCCCTCACGGAGGATGTAGCGCTCGTTCTCCAGCGACTGGCCTTCAATGACCTTGAGGATGGCATCTTCACCTTCCCCAAGAATCCCGATGGTGCCTTCCGGGAGTTTCTGGATGAGCTGATCGGCAAAGGCGGTAAAGGCTCCCCCGCCGATCATGATCTGCGCCTTCGGGAACTCTTTCGCGATCAACCAGGGGTAGGAGAGTGCCGCCCGGATATGACTGTAGTAGCGGTAGAGCTGTTGCAGCCCCGCAAACGAGGCGACGATCCGCTTGAGTGGATTGCTTGCAAAGTAGAAATTAAACGCATGTTCCAGCGAGGAGTCTCCCTCATGCGGGGAAAAGATCTGAATGTCGCGCCAGGAGAAACAGACGAGGTCCGGCTTGAACTCGGTTGCGGCATCGCGGACCGCGCTGCTCCGTTGGGCTTCGGGAAAGAGGGACAGATCGAGAATGCGCTGCCGCACGTCCGGTTTGCGCCGATGAATAAAATCAGCGAGATAGGTCACACCAATGGGATAGACCTTCTTGCAGGGGAGGAAACATATACAGAATAGAATCCATAGTGTATCTGAGTTGAGTAGTGATGCTGAGTTGCCGAGGAGTTCCGAACCCAATATCTCAGAACTCAGCACTGGCTATTTCACCGCCACATGTATTGCCACGATCCCGCCGGTCAGGTTGCGATACGTGACCTGACGAAAGCCTGCGTCCAGGAGCATCTGTTTCAATCGTTCCTGATCCGGGAAGTTCCGAATGGAGGCAGGGAGATATTCGTAGACGCCGGTCGTGTCATGCGCCACTTTCGTGCCAATCCAGGGAAGAAGCCGGAACGAGTACCAATCATACAGTGCCCGCAACCAACCAAAGACGGGTCGGGAAAACTCCAGGCACACAAACCGCCCGCCTGATTGTAAAATACGGTGAATTTCCGTGACCGCTTGCCGAAGATCGCCGACGTTCCTCATGCAAAACCCTGTGGTCACGGCATGGAAGGTCCCATCGGGAAATCCCAGATGCTCGGCGTTGGCTTCGAGACAGGTGATCTTCTGTCCCAGGCCCCGCTCGGTGACTTTCTTCAGCCCCTCGACGAGCATGGCGTGGTTCAGGTCGGAGGCAATGACGCGACCGTTGGTTCCCATGCGCGGCTCGATCAAGAGCGCGAGATCGGCTGTGCCGGATCCGACGTCGAGTGCCCGGCCTTTTATGGTGACGGGAACATAGGAGGCAGTAATTTTCTTCCACCGGTGGTGGAGTCCAAAGCTCAGGAGCGTGTTGTTCAGATCGTAGACACCTGCGATCGCGGTGAACATCCGTTGAACGGCTTGTTCACGGGCTTGACCCGACCAAGTCGATACGGCGAGCGGAGCCGCTGGGGAGTCGGCCCCCTTCTGAACGGGTGGTGTATCCACGTGCACCATGAGAGCGTGGTAGCACCTGCCTTCCGGGTTTGTCAAGGCGACCAGGCTCGCATGCTATAATCCCGCCCTGATGAATAAGTCGATCATCATTAAAGGGGCGCGCGAGCACAACCTCAAGAATCTCGACGTCGAGATCCCACGGGACAAGCTCGTCGTGATCACGGGGCTGAGCGGGTCGGGCAAGTCGTCGCTGGCCTTCGACACGATCTATGCCGAGGGGCAACGACGGTACGTCGAGTCGCTCTCGGCCTATGCCCGTCAGTTCCTCGAACAGATGGGCAAGCCCGACGTCGATTCGATCGAAGGGCTTTCGCCCGCCATTTCCATCGAGCAAAAGAGCACCAGCCACAATCCCCGGTCCACGGTCGGAACCGTGACGGAGATTTATGATTATCTCCGTCTCCTCTTTGCCCGGGTCGGACGCCCCTCCTGCTATCAGTGTGGCGAGGAAATCACGGCGCAGACTGTGCAGCAGATGGTCGATGCCATTGGCCTGCTGCCGGAGGGGAGCAGGTTCCAGATATTGGCCCCGATCGTCCGCGGCAGGAAGGGAGAGTATCGGAAAGAACTCCTCGACATGCGCCGGGCCGGATACGTCCGAGCCAGGGTCGATGGTCAGCTGGTTGAGTTGGGCGAGGACATTACGCTCGATAAACAGAAGAAACACACGATTGAAATCGTGGTCGATCGGCTGGTGATGAAACCGGGCGAGGCGATGACGAGGCGGTTGGCCGATTCGGTGGAGACCTCATTGAAACTTGCCGGTGGGCTTGTCGCGGTGCTGACGGACAACGGGAAAGTGTCCCTATTTAGCGAGAAGCTAGCCTGCATCCGCTGCGGCGTCAGTTATCCGGAAATCACGCCGCGCGTCTTTTCGTTCAACAGTCCGCATGGAGCCTGTCCGGCCTGCGACGGCATCGGCTACGCCATGGCGCCTGGCTGTCCTGACGATGAAGACTTCACGTTGCTGGAACCCTGCGGGGTCTGCAAGGGCGCGAGGCTGCGGCCCGAAAGCCTGTCCATCAAGGTGGCCGCACAGTCGATCGCGGAAGTGACGCATCTCTCCGTGCGAGCCGCTGCCGACTTCTTCAGTTCGTTGAAATTCACCGAGCGCGAATTGGTGATTGCCCATCGCATCTTGAAAGAGATTCGCGAACGGCTCGGGTTTCTCGTCAACGTCGGTCTGGACTATCTGACGTTGGATCGGGCGGCCGCCACGTTGTCCGGTGGGGAAGGCCAACGCATCAGGCTCGCCACGCAAATCGGTTCCGGCCTCGTCGGCGTCCTCTACATCCTCGACGAGCCGTCGATCGGTCTCCATCAGCGGGATAATCGGCGCTTGCTCCAGACCTTGCTTCGCCTGCGTGACCTGGGCAACACGGTGGTGGTGGTCGAGCACGACGCAGAAACCATGATGTCGGCGGACCATCTGCTGGACATGGGGCCTGGTGCGGGAACGCAGGGTGGCCAGGTCATTGCTCAAGGCACGCCGAACGACGTCATGGGGAATCCTAACTCGCTGACGGGCCAGTATCTCCGCGGCACGCAAATGGTCAGCCTTCCTCGCCGCCAGCGCAAGGCCAAGGGGCTGTTGTCCATCATGGGGGCCACGAAACACAATCTCAAGGGGATGACCGCCAAGATTCCGCTCGGTCTGCTCACCTGTGTGACCGGCGTGTCGGGGTCCGGAAAGAGTACGCTGGTTCTTGAGGTGCTGTTCCACTCCCTCTCCCAGTTGCTCTATCACAAAATACCGAAGATCGATGGCTGTAAGGAACTGCTGGGTGCCGACGCGCTGGATAAAGTGATCGACATCGACCAGTCCCCGATCGGCCGGACTCCGCGCTCGAATCCGGCGACCTATACCGGTCTGTTCAGTTTCATCCGGGATCTCTACTCCAATCTGCCCGAGTCCCGCGTTCGGGGTTATAAGCCTGGCCGCTACAGTTTCAATGTGAAGGGCGGTCGCTGTGAGGCCTGCCAGGGCGATGGGTTGATCAAGATCGAGATGCATTTCCTGCCGGATGTCTACGTGACCTGTGAGGTCTGCAAGGGCCAACGGTACAACCGCGAGACGATGGAGATTCACCATAAGGGGAAGAGCATCGCCGACGTGTTGAATATGACGGTGGACGATGCCGTGGAGTTCTTCGAGCATATCCCGTTCATCAAGCGGAAGCTCGACACCTTGCATGATGTCGGGTTGCACTACGTGAAACTTGGCCAGTCTGCCACGACGCTGTCCGGGGGCGAGGCGCAACGAGTCAAACTCTCGCGCGAACTGTCGAAACGTCCGACCGGACGCACGATGTACATCTTGGATGAACCGACGACCGGGCTTCATTTTGCCGATGTGCAGCGGTTGCTCGACGTGCTGGATCGACTGGTCGAAGCCGGCAATACCGTGGTAGTGATCGAACATAATCTCGATGTGATTAAGAATGCGGATTGGGTCATCGATCTCGGGCCGGAAGGTGGCGATCGAGGCGGTGAGATTGTGGCAGAAGGACCGCCAAAGGAAATCGCCAAGTCCAAGCGGTCGTATACGGGACAAGTGCTAAAAGAGGCGGGGGTAGGATAAGTACATGCCGTTGACGGGATTGCTCGGCCGCAATGGAGTCTCTCCGGTTCTGCGCCAGAATATCGATGACCTGCCCTTCTTGATCAACGGCACGCCACAGGTATTGGAACTGACCGTTGATTGTCAGGTACACCTCATCCAGGTGCCAGGTATCTCCAACTGGCCCTCGGCACCGACGCAGTCGTTTGGAATATTCGCGTCCAAACTTGTCGCACTACCGACGCACGGTTTCGAAGCTAACGGTGAGATCGCGTTCAGCCATCAAGAGCTCGACACCGCGATAACTCAGGCTGAAGCGAAAACACAGCCAAACACATTGGCTGATCACGTCGATGGGGAATCGATGGCGGGGATAGCGGCGCTTAGAAATCGTCGTGTTCTTGCAGCACAGCTACGTTCAAGTGACAATGCCGTCGTGGGTGCCTCGCCGCTGATCAAGCGATAGCGCCCACTGGAAGTCCGTATGCAGGTCGCTGCGGGCACGGTGTTGCGCAGTTGGTCGCGCATAAGGACCGTGTACGCGAGCGATGTAGGCATCTTTGCAGGTTCGGAAATCGGTATCGAACCAATGACTTCGAGGAAGCACCGTGGATACTGAGTTGGTCACGCGAATTGCGAACAATCCGAACTATCAGGCGCTGAAAGCCAAGCGAACCCGCTTCGGCTGGTGGCTGACCCTGGTGATGATGATCGCCTACTACGGCTTCATTCTGCTGGTGGCGTTTAACAAGAGCTTTCTGTCACAGAAACTTGGCGCCGGCGTGATGACCATGGGCATTCCGATCGGCTTTGGCGTCATCGTGTTCACGATCGTGATCACCGCTTACTACGTGAATCGCGCCAACCGCGAGTTCGATGCGTTGTCCGACGCTATTGCCAAAGAGTTGCTGAAATGATCGGCTTGCATCGCAAGTATCTCAATGCAGTGCGTTCCGGGCTGACCGTGGCTGCGCTGTTTGCTGTTGCTGCATCGGTGTATGCCGCCGGCCCGGATGACGGCCAGGCGCAGAAGCAGGCGATCAATTGGACGGCAATCTGCATGTTCGGCGTTTTTGTGTTGTTCACGCTGTTCATCACGAAATGGGCAGCGGCCCGAACCAAGTCGGCGGCAGATTTTTATACAGCGGGCGGGGGCATTACGGGTTTCCAGAACGGTCTGGCGATTGCCGGTGACTACATGTCTGCGGCATCGTTCCTGGGAATTTCGGCAGCGGTGATGGCCAGTGGCTACGACGGCCTCATCTATTCGATCGGCTTTTTGGTCGGCTGGCCGGTGATCACGTTCCTGATGGCCGAGCGCCTGCGCAACCTCGGCAAGTTCACCTTCGCCGATGTCGCCGCGTTCCGGTTCAAGCAGGCGCCGATCCGCATCTTCGCAGCCTCTGGCACGCTGGTGGTGGTGGCATTCTACCTGATCGCGCAGATGGTTGGCGCCGGCCAGTTGATCAAGCTCCTGTTCGGTCTTGACTACTGGATGGCGGTTGTCATCGTCGGCGCGCTGATGATGGTCTACGTGTTGTTCGGCGGCATGACAGCAACCACCTGGGTGCAGATCATCAAAGCCTGCATGCTGCTGGGCGGCGCAACCTTCATGGCTTTCATGGTGCTGCTGAATTTCGGCTTCAGCCTGGAGGCGATGTTTGCCAAAGCGGTCGAGATCAAAGCCGGCCTGGCCACAGCCGCGGGCGAGCCGTCGGCGGAAGCGGCGGCTGCCGGTCAGTCGATCATGGGACCGGGCAACTTCGTCAAGGACCCGGTCTCGGCGATCTCGTTCGGCATGGCGCTGATGTTCGGCACGGCCGGCCTGCCGCACATCCTGATGCGTTTTTTCACGGTTCCGAGCGCGAAGGAAGCGCGCAAGTCGGTGATGTGGGCGACCGGATGGATCGGCTATTTCTACCTGCTGACCTTCATCATCGGTTTCGGCGCAATCACCTTCGTGCTGACCAACCCGGAGTTCCTCGATACCAAAGGTGTGCTCAAGGGCGGCAGCAACATGGCGGCGGTGCACCTGGCCAACGCGGTGGGTGGCAATGTGTTTCTCGGCTTCATCTCGGCCGTGGCATTCGCCACCATCCTGGCGGTCGTTGCCGGTCTCACGCTGTCGGGTGCGTCAGCAGTGTCACACGACCTGTACGCGACGGCTATCAAAGGTGGCAAGGCCGACGGCGCTTCCGAGTTGCGGGTTTCGCGCATGACCACGGTGACGCTGGGAATCCTGGCCGTATTGCTGGGTATCGTGTTCGAGAAACAGAACGTTGCGTTCATGGTGTCCCTGGCGTTCGCGATCGCGGCATCGGCCAACTTCCCGGTGTTGTTCATGTCAGTCTTGTGGAAAGACTGCACGACCCGCGGCGCTGTCATCGGCGGTTTTCTCGGGCTGATTTCATCGGTGCTGCTCACGGTCGTGTCGCCGTCGGTATGGGAAGCTACCTTGGGCTATCCGAAAGGCAGCGCGTTGTTCCCGTACACCTCGCCAGCGCTGTTCTCGATGACGATCGGAGTCGTGGGTATCTGGTTGTTCTCAATCCTTGACCGAAGCAGCCAGGCGGCAAAGGACCGTGGCGGATTTCTGGCCCAGCAGGTGCGCTCGGAGACCGGCATCGGCGCCACGACCGCATCCGGGCACTGAACCCAGGCTCCTGGGAACCGGGCACGGCGACAGGCGAATGGCGGGCTACATGCTCAATCGGCTTGTCGAAGCCGTCGTATACGGGACAGATGCTGAAGGAAGCAGGGGTGGGTTGAAGATTCGGAGCAGTAAGGAGTTGGGGGTGACGAAGGGCGGATATTCCGGGAGTCGCCATAATGCGATGGATAGAGACTGCTCATGTCTCCTTCTTACTGTTAGCCGCCGTGCTCCTCGAAAGCGCGACCGAAGATCGCATGCCGTCGCACAGCGGCACTCTCTTGGCTGTTATCTCCCCGCGCCCGCTATGGCCGACTCCCTCTATATCCATCCCTTCCACCCCTGCGAAGAGGGAGAGGGTAAGAGCGGCTGAGGGCGCCGATGGCCCTCAGCCGTACATTCACCGGTGCTCAATTGAAAACAATCCAGGAAGTGATTACCCTAGCGGGAGCTGCGTCCCTCATCTTTAAGGAGTGCTAATCCATGGCTACGAAGAAAAAAGAATCGGCTAGGGCAAAGGAAGCGGCGAAGACGGCCACGGCACCCACTGGTGGGGGATCGGCAGCAGATTTTGAAAAGCTCGGCGTCTTCTATCTGGGCCGGCCGTATGATCTCGCGGCGAAACAAGCGAAGCCGGGTTGGCTGTTGTACGACTCGAAAGACTTGGTCACTCACGCTGTCTGCGTCGGGATGACCGGCAGCGGGAAGACTGGCCTCTGTATCGGACTCCTCGAAGAAGCGGCGATCGACGGCATCCCTGCGCTGATTATCGATCCCAAGGGGGATCTTGCCAATTTGATGTTGAGCTTTCCGCAACTTCGTGGGGAAGACTTCGCATCATGGATCAATGAGGACGATGCCCGCAAGAAGGGTCTGTCGCCGGCCGACTATGCGACGCAACAGGCCGAACTCTGGAAGAAGGGCTTGGGCGATTGGGGCCAGAGCGGCGAGCGGATTCAGAAGCTACGTGATGCCGCGGATGTGGTGGTCTATACGCCTGGCAGCAACGCAGGCATTCCCGTCTCCATCCTCAAGTCCTTTGCGGCGCCGTCGCAGGAGATTCTGGACGATGCCGAGTTGCTGCGCGAGAGGATCAGCACGACGGTGACGAGTCTGTTGGGTCTCGTCGGCGTCGAGGCCGATCCAATCAAGAGTCGCGAACACATTCTCTTGTCGACGATCCTCAACCACACCTGGGAAGCTGGACAGGATCTGGACCTGGCCACATTGATCCAGCAGATCCAGACTCCGCCAGTTGCCAAGATCGGCGTGTTGGATCTGGATTCGTTCTACCCCTCGAAGGAACGCTTTGCCCTCGCAATGCAGTTAAATAACTTATTAGCTGCGCCGGGATTTTCTGCCTGGTTGGAAGGCGAAGCGCTCGATGTCGGCCAGATGCTCCATTCGCCAGGAGGCAAGCCGCGTCTCGCCATTTTCTCGATCGCACATCTCAACGATGCGGAACGCATGTTTTTTGTCACCTTGCTGCTCAGTCAAACGCTTGGCTGGGTACGGGCGCAGTCCGGCACGACCAGCCTCCGCGCCATCCTCTATATGGATGAAATCTTCGGCTATTTCCCGCCGGTCGCCAATCCGCCGTCAAAACAACCCTTGCTCACGTTGCTGAAGCAGGCCCGCGCGTTCGGTCTGGGCGTGGTGTTGGCGACACAGAACCCCGTCGATCTCGACTACAAAGGTTTGGCGAATACCGGCACCTGGTTCATCGGACGGCTGCAAACCGAACGAGACAAGGCGCGTGTCTTGGGAGGATTAGAAGGTGCCGCCGCGAGTAGCGGAAAGAAGTTCGATAAACAGGCGATGGAACAGCTTCTCGCCGGCCTCGGTAATCGTGTCTTTCTCATGAACAATGTCCACGAGGACGCGTCGGAAGTCTTTCAGACAAGATGGACCCTGTCGTACCTTCGAGGTCCACTGACGCGGACACAGATCAAGACGCTCATGGATCCCGTGAAAGCGGTGAATCGTTAGGGGTAGAGGGTAAGAAAGCGGCGTGGAGGCTGAATCTTCGGACGCCACGTTTCACCTTTCACCCCTCACGTCTCACGCCTCACGTCCTATGCTCCCTCCCGATGTGCCGCAGCATTTTATCCCTATCCGAGGAAGCCAACCGAGCGGCAGCGCTTTGATCTACCAGCCGATGTTGCTCGGGGCGTCGCAGGTGCGGGTATCAGACAACAAGGCCGGCATCGATGTGACTCAGGATGTGACCATACTTGCGCCGATCTCGGACGGTGCGGTGGCGGTGAACTGGGATCGTGCGGCGGAATCCGGGCTGGCCCTGGCCGATCTGGAGTCATCGCCATTAGACGGTGCGCAGTTCGGGTCTGTTCCCAGTGCGGCGAGCAAAGCCAAGAGTTACGAAGCTTGGAATAAGGACTTTGCCGGGTGGCTATTCCGCACCCAGAAAGTCGATCTGTTGAAGAGCCCTAGTACAAAAGAAAGCTCGAAACCCGGTGAGTCCGAAAGGGACTTCCGTGTGCGACTGCAACAATCCGGACGTGAAGCACGGGACAAACAATCGGACAGCCTGCGTAAAAAGTACGCATCGAAGATTGCCGCCATTCAAGATCGGATCAGGCGTGCAGGGCAAATGGTCGAACGGCAGCAAGCAGAGTCTCGCTCGAGTCAAATGCAGGCGGCCATTTCTGTCGGCGCTTCGATCCTGGGCGCATTCCTTGGGCGGAAGACGATCAGCGCGACAAACATCGGCCGGGCGACAACGGCGATTCGCGGAGCCGGACGCGCGATCAAGGAATCGAAAGACGTGGGGCAAGCCGAAGAGAACGTCTCGGCGCTGCAGCAACAATTGGCCGACCTGGAAGCCCAGTTTAAGACGGAGACCGATGCCCTTGCTGCCGCGACCGACCCCCTCAGCGAAAAACTTGAGACGATGTCGCTGAAGCCCACCAAAGCGAACATCGCCGTAAAACTCGTCGCCCTTGCCTGGACGCCTCACTGGCAGGATGGGAAGGGAGTTCTGACCCAATCTTGGCAGTGACGGGGGCTGCGGGTAATGCTTAGCAGGATGCTGAAAAAGTCCGTCAGCCCGTCTTGTTCATTTGGTTTGTTTGGTTCCTCTTGTTTATTTTGCTGAACCAGACCAACGAAATAAACGAAACAAACCAGATGAACCAGACAGACCTCGCAGATGACCGCGTTCAACTGTGCGACGGAGTAGTTTTCGCGAGGGCTTTCCGCATCTCCAGCGACGGTCTTGGCATCGAGGCCGTCTGCCGTCAATTCGTTGTCCGTGGCGGCAGCGATGTTTGCCAGGCTGCCATATTGTTTGAGCAGGCGGGCCCGTTTGATCTGGCCAATGCCGATCACTTGATCCAGTTGCGAGGCCATAAGGGCTTTGCCGCGCAGCTTGCGATGGAAGGTGATCGCAAATCGATGGGCCTCGTCACGAATGCGTTGCACGAGATGGGTGGCCGGGGAGTTCGTGCGAAGCACAATGGGGTTTTTTCGACCGGGCAGGAAAATCCGCTCGTCTTTCTCGCCGCGTGCTTTGGCCAATCCAATAATCGCCAGATCCTGGCGGCCGACCTGTTTCAGCCCTTCCATGGCTGCGGCGAGTTGGCCTAATCCTCCATCGATGAGGATGAGATCAGGGCGCGCGAGATCCTCGCTGTCTCCATAGCGGCGCGTGACGACTTCCTGCATGCTGGCGAAATCGTTGGCGCCGGTCACGGTTTGGATTTTGAACCGGCGGTAGTCGGCTTTCTTCATCTGGCCGTCTTCCCATACGACCATGGACGCAACGGACTGGTTGCCCATGGTGTTCGAAATGTCGAATCCTTCGATGCGCCGAGGCACAATGTCCAGACGTACGAGCCGCTTCAGTTCTTCAACCGCTTGCCGTCCGATTTCTTCGTCTCGAAGGTGATTGGCGACTGCGGCGCCGGCATTCTCTTCCGCCAGGAGGAGCAATTGGTGTTTCACGCCCCGCTCAGGCGCCACGACGCGGACGGCGTTTCCGCGCTTGCCTGAGAGCCACTCCTCGATCACCGTGACGTCGTCGAGGTCGGTGGGGATGAGCAGCTCTTTGGGCGGCTGACCGTCTTTGTTGTAGAACTGTTCAATGGCGGATCGAACGAGCTCCTCGTCGCCGGCGTCTGCTGAATGGGGCCAGAAGAAGTCTTTGCGGCCGATCAGGAGGCCGCCGCGCACGAAGAGGATCTGGAGATCGACCGCCGAGCCTTGCCGCGCCAGACCAATCACGTCTTGGTCGGTTGTCGTCGTTTGGGTAATACGTTGCTTTTCAAGTGTGCGTTCGATGTTGAAGAGCCGATCGCGCAAGCGCGCCGCCTCCTCGAATTTCTCACGCTCCGCCGCCCCTTCCATCTGGGCGCGCAAGTCGTCCAGCAATTCATGGTCGCGCCCTTCGAGAAACTGGCGGACCTGTTCGACGATGTGGTGGTAGTCTTCTTTCGATTGATTGCCGGTGCAGGGCGCCATGCACCGTTTGATCTCGAATTCGATACAGGCTCGCTCCGCCTTGCCGTCGATCTCGATCGTGCAGGTTGCCAAGGGGAAGGCTTTCTTGATGACTTTCAATGTCTCCCGCAAGGCGCCTGCCGGCGTGTAGGGGCCATAGTAGAGTGCGCCGTCCTGTTGCACGCGGCGGACGATGGAGAGGCGCGGGAAGTCCTCTTTGATCGGCAGGCGAAGGTAGGGATATTGCTTGTCGTCCCGTAAGACCACATTGAACCGGGGCCGGTGCTGCTTGATCAGATTGCTTTCGAGGATGAGCGCTTCGAGTTCTGAGCGGGTGACGATCGTTTCGAGGTCTGCGATATGGCTGACCAGGACGGTGTGTTTCGGGGAGTGGTCGGTCCCTTTTTGAAAGTAGGACCGCACGCGGTTAGACAGGACTGCGGCCTTCCCGATGTAGAGCAATTCGCCCTGCTCGTCCTTGAACAGATAGACGCCGGGCTGGTCAGGCAGGTGGT
The DNA here is from genome assembly GCA_963775905.1 of Nitrospirota bacterium. Taxonomy (GTDB): domain Bacteria; phylum Nitrospirota; class Nitrospiria; order Nitrospirales; family Nitrospiraceae; genus Palsa-1315. The sequence continues at coordinate 547,786 of CAVZKI010000015.1, forward strand.
CGAGTTTAGATTGGAATTCGGCAGAAGTAGCCATCAGCTGTCAGCCTTCAACGGTAGCAGAGTGTTTATGGCACCATTCTACAGGCTCGGGATCATTCTGGCATCGGTTCGATGGTCTTGAGGCTGAAGGCTGATCGCTGATGGCTGATTACTCGTTCAGCGCAGCGAACGGACGAACGAGGGACTCAGGTTCCCCGCGCGACTTCCGCGACTGGACCCTTCATGGTGAGACTGAAGTCCGCGGCGACCTCGATGTTGAGCTGGCCTCCCGGCATTTTCACCGTGACAGGGCTCTTCACCAGCCCGAGCCGGACAGCCGCACTCGCGGCGGCGCAGGAGGACGACCCGGAGGCCTGGGTTTCACCGGCCCCGCGTTCCCAGATCAGGATGAAGAGTTCTTTTGGGCCGGTCGGCACGGCGAGTTGAACGTTCGTTCGCTTCGGGAACAGGGAATGGTTTTCTAATGCCGGTCCCAATTTCAGGAGATCCTCTCGCGACCAGGACTGTCCGGCTGGTTTGAAGACGACACAGTGGGGATTGCCCACACTCACCCCGGTGAAGGTGAGGGATTGGCCGGCGGCGTTGATGGGCTGTTCGATCAGTTCGTTGGTCGTGAGGGTACAGGGGAGTGCGGCCGGCTGGAACGTGGCCCGGCCCATTTCGACGGTGACGGCGCTCGCATCCCCATGCCGGTCCACATGCAGCGCAATGGTTACCAGCCCGCCTTTGGTCTCGACGGTGAAGTGCGTCTTTTTCGTCTTGCCGGTGGCGTGAAGATAGCGGGCAAAGATGCGCAGGCCGTTGCCGGATTTTTCTGCCTCGCTGCCGTCAGGGTTGAAGATGCGCAGGCCGAAGTCCGCTTTCTTTGACGGGACCAGCGCAAGGATCCCATCACTGCCGAGGCCCCAGTTGCGATTACAGATGGATGTGATTCTTGATGGGGTGAGCGAGAACGACAGTTCTTTCGGATCCATCACCACATAGTCATTGCCCAGCCCATGCCCGCGGAAGAACCCGTTCTTCATCATCGGTCTCCTATCGTATCTCGCCACTCGTGAAGCGTGAAACGGGGGGAACAATACGTGGGCTAATGCTGATTCGTCAATGGGTGGAGACTCGCAATGCGTGCCTTGCGCGCGAGTGCTTAGAAAATTGGATTGCTCAAATAACGGACGACGAGCGACGCTTCACGAATCTCAGACGATCTTCACGCCCGGCGGGCGTTCGATGAGTTCGACTTCATAACCGTCCGGGGCATCGATGAAAATGAAGCGGCTGCCGGAAGAGGTTGTGGTCGGACCGTCCGTAATTCGAATCTGTTTGGCGCCGAGTTGTTCAATGGTGTCGTCGAGGTTCTCGACTTGGAAGGCCAGGTGGACGAGGTCTTCCTGCACTGTCACCGGGCCACTTGACGGGAAGCTGCAGAGTTCGATCAGTTCCTCGCTGTTGGGCACCTTGAGAAAAGCCAGATGAGAGCCGCGCGGTGAGACCTTCCGCTCCAGGACCTCCAGCCCAAGGACGTTCGTGTAGAAGTTGATCGTCTGGTCCATGTCGCTGACCCTCATGCGGGTGTGGAGGAGCTTCTTGACTTGCATAGGTTCCTTCTAAGGAAAAAGCCAAAAGTCGGAATACAAGGAATCTCCGCCGTTTTACTGTTACCTTTCCATGCTTTACTTAGCCCTCGCCGGGCCGCTGGTCTTGCGCAGCAGAATTTCGGCACTGCCTGGGATCAGAAAGTTCGGCATGGGGCCGATCTCCTGGTAGCCCTGCTTCTTGTAAAAGTGCCGGGCTTGGTCGTTGAAATCCGATACGCAGGCGAACAGGTTCTTCGCCCTCGCGAAGACCGACCGCTTCGACGTGGGCGAGCAGCCGTCCCCCCAGCCCCTTGCCTCTCGCCCAGTCCGCCACTCCAAGCAGTTCTACATAGTCGCCGAGCAAGAATTTCTGACGAACGACCACAATGCCGGCCGCTTTGCCGTTCTGGTCCACGACGTAGCTGTCACGTCCCTGTGGGAGCGGTGTGAAATAGCAGTCCCAGTCACTGGCATGGTAGCCCAGCCGTTTCCACGGGTCGGAGTCGGCGAGCAATTCAATGACGGTTGCCCGATCCTCCGCCGTCATGGGCCGAACGGCCGGGTCGGTCATGGGGCTGCCTGGCTTACAGATTAAGAGATCGCTCATGGTCATGGGGGTGAGGTTTCGCTCCGGCAAGAGATGTTGATGGAGATCTTGCACTACCTCGTGCGTATGTCTGCCCTTCCCGTTGGCGTGCATCACAATGACGCTACCCTTCCGGACTAACTGCTTCAGTCGGTCTTCGATCCGGATCGCCGTGAGTGTCGGGTCGGGATCGCCGGACACAACATTCCAGAGAATGAACTGGAGGCCGAGGGCGCGGGCCACGTTGACGGTGTCGTCGTTGAACTCCCCATAGGGAGGGCGAAACAACGTCGCGTCATGACCGTACTTGGTTTTGAGCAGACGAACTGGTCCGAGAATTTCTTGTTTCTGCTCGTCCGCTGAATGGAGCGGCAGATGGGCGTGGACCTCCCCATGGGTGCCGACTTCAAAGAACGGGATCTGGAGGAGGGCCTTTACTTGCTGATCGTGTCTCGTCATCCAATTTCCGGACATGAAGAAGGTGGCGGGGATCTTCTGCTCGATCAAATAGTCGATCAGCGCCTGATCGTAGCCCGGTCCTTTTTGCACCGGGCAGAGGTCGAACGTCAACGCGACTCCAGGACAAGAAGGCGGGCCTGACTTGATCACTTGGGCTTGCGTGAAGGGAGTATCGCCGGGACAAGCAGCATCGTAAGGACGAGGCCCAGTATCCCTGAGGAGCGCGCAGTCGCATGGTGATGAGTATACCCGATCCAGGAGGCTTCGCGAAACGATCGTGGCATTCCAGCATCTAGATGCCCTATGTGTTTTGGGCAAGGAAGCGATAACCTGCAGGCTACTCAAAAAGTTTGTCCAGCAAGGCCGCAGCGAGTGAAGACCGGAGGCGTACTCTCTGGGAATTTGAGGATCTGCACAACGCGTGAACGATGCTGGCGGACTTTTTCAGTAGCCTGCTAGGAGGCGAAGCCGAGTTGACGCTTGAATTCCCCCACTGTTACGGTGGACATATGTTGATGCCCAATTGGAGAATCGGCCGTGCGCTCGGCATCCCGATTCACGTGCATGCCTCCTGGTTTGTGGTGTTCTTCTTTGTGACTTGGTCAATGGCGACGGGCTATTTGCCGGAGACGTTGCCTGGTCTGTCGGTCTCCACGCTATTGGGGCATGGGTGGCATTGCTGCCCTGTTGTTGTTCCTCTCCGTGCTTCTCCATGAACTGGGACATTCCTATGTGGCGCTGCGCTACCAGATCCCTATCAAGCAGATTACGTTGTTCATTTTCGGGGGGATGGCGCACATGGGAAAGGAACCGCCCAGTCCGCGGGCCGAGTTTTTGATCGCGATGGCAGGACCGCTCGTGAGTCTAATCCTGGGGGCCGGTTGTCTCGGCGGAGCCATGGCCGTGGAATCATTGTTCGCGCGATCCGGGGTTCAGGGACTCGTCGTCCTCGGGAGCTTGCTCGGCATGGTGAATGTACAGCTCGGACTATTTAATCTGATCCCGGGGTTTCCGTTAGATGGCGGACGTGTCTTGCGGGCTGGACTGTGGGCCTGGAACAAGGATTTCAATCGAGCGACCAGTCAGGCCGCGCTCGCGGGAATAGGATTCGGTGTTGCTCTTGGGCTGATCGGCGCGGTCTTGATGGTGGGGGCTTGGTCCGGCGCTCTGGGACATTCCATCGCGACGAACGGGGGCTGGCTCGTTTTTATCGGCGCATTCCTCTTTGCGGCGGCCTTGGCAAGCAGACGGCAGGTAGCCCCGCGGACTCCGTTGGCGGCGGTGACGGTTCGCCAGGTCATGGTCCACCGCGTCGTGACCCTGCTACCGGATATGAGCGTGCAGGACGCGGTCGATCAATACTTTGTCGCGTATGGATTTAGTGGATTCCCAGTATGCGAGGATGGCCAGGTTCTCGGGGTGGTCACAGTGCGAGACGTGCAAGCGCTTCCCACGGCACTCTGGCCTTGGCGCCGCGTTCGCGAGATCATGCGCCCGGCGTCGGCGGCCTTCTGTGTCCCTCCGGACTCGTCCGTCATGCAGGCGATGGAACGCATGGTTCAGGGCGGGTGGGATCTTCTCGTGGTGATGGAGAACGAAAAGATCATAGGGCTCGTCACCCGATCGGCCATCGCTCATTTCCTACAGTTGCACAAAGCGTGAGACGTAAGGCGTGACGTCAAGCGTAAGGCGTCAAGAGGTTAGAGGGGATTCTCCCTGCTACGCTCTCACGCCTCACGTTTCATATCATATAATCAGTCGTTCGCACGGGCGATGGAAATGTTTTGCGCAATGGCAATACGCACGAGGTGGACCACGAGCAGAAACCCGTAGACGACGCAGAAGAACTTGAAGGTGGCGCGGTAAAAGTCTGTCAAGAGGATGGGGAGACAGAGGGCAAAGAGCAGGCTTGCGATCAGCGTCATGAAGGTCAACCGCTTGCAGAACTCATGGGGGGCTTCCCGGCCGATCTGTTTCAACGCGCGGGCATAGCGCTCGGCTCGTTGAAGTCTGGCTGCCTGCAGGGCTGCCTCGCCTGTGCCCCAGTAGCGCAAGTAGAAATAGCCACCCAAAATCAGCAGCCATGGCAATGCCCACAAAGGCCAGTAGGTCGCTCCTCCGTAAGTCTCACTGCTGAGTAAGGCGGCGAAGGAGGGGGCATAGAGCAATCCCAACACCAGCGGTAGAATGCGCTCATCATTCGGACGTTCGCCCTCCGGTCCGCCATGAATCAGCTCCCGTTCAAATAGGGGGTAGCCATACTTGAGGACCACGAGCGCGATGGCGGCGCTCATGGTCTTGTCAGGAACATAACGGATACAGTTCTGGAACCAATTCACCATCCACCAACTCAGACTTTCCCCCCAGGTAAATCCAAAGAGGGATTCGAGGTAGAGATGCGCAGTCTGTTCCCATTGGAGAACGCGCAGGTTCACTGACTCGGCGACGTCGGGGTTCAAGGCAAAGGTCGTTTGCTCATGCAGTGCAGCCTGGACAAAGGTTCCCGGCAGGCTCATGACAAGCGCGCCGCCGACCCCAAAGATATAGAGGAACCAGGCATGGGACAGGGCGGAACTGCGTCCTGTGCGGAGATACTTTTGAAAGCCCGTTTGTCTGGCCATCCAACCCCAATAACAGGCGCCGGTCATGCTCACCAGCGACCAGGGGAATATCACCACATCCCCGCCGGTTTCCGGGAACAACAACCAGTTCACGACGGAATTCGAGAGGAGGGCCACGACGGCTCCCCACCAGGGGCCCAAGAGAAAGGCGACCAGCGCTGTTCCCGTCATGTCGAGAAACAGGATGCTCTCCAGATGCCGACTCAACGTGAGCCCAAGGTAGTTGAGGAGCAGGCCTGCTGCGACGATCACGCTGGTTTCGTACAAGAGGAGATAGGAGATACCACGGAAGGGCTTCGACGAAAAGAAATCGATCGTGGGAAACGGGTCAGAGGCCGGACGTTCGCTTGTGGGGGGCGACTTTCGTTCCTTCTTCGATGTCAGCCGGTTCTTGACATCCAGCAGCTTCTCCATGAGGGTCAACAGCGCCGCGATGAAGCCAATCACGGTGCCACCGAGCATGAGCATGTCTTTGCCGAAGTCTTCGGGCATGAGGCGGTTCCCTTTATATAGTACCGGTTGCCATTCTAGCCACGAAGGGATATCCCCGCCAGCAAAAGTCCAGAAGCCGACAGTCTGAATTGGTCTATCTGGTTCATCTGGTCTATCCGGTCTATCTGGTTGATCTGGTTTGTTTGGTTTATCTCGTTGGTCTTGTTCAACTAAACAGACTACACAGACCAGACAGACCAGATCGACCAGCCAGTCCTCCCGGTTTGGCAGGATGCGAGAAAACTAATTTGCACGCCAGACCTTCATTGGGCCGCGCGTCTTGGGCAACAGGAGTACACCATACAGGATGCTCAAAAAGGCCGTCCTTCTCACCCGCCCAACCCCGGCGCGCCGAGACGCGTCTATGTCCCAAACAAGGCCGCAGCGAGCGACCAAAGATGAACATTCCAAGCTTGCTCGTGTACCTTGTCCTCAGGATGACCCGGATGAGTCCCTCACTGCGCGTTGGGTACGGCCCTTCGAAATCTCTCTACCTCTCTTTGGGGAGTGGCCGAGACTGCCCTTTACTGCGCGCATCGAACGAGCACCGTTTCATCGTGCGCGTTCTGCGAGCAAGAAGGGCACCTGGCCGCTCCCTTCCCATACTCTGAGACCGCGCGTTGCGCGAGCACAGGGGACTCACCGGGCCATCCCTCCCCTGCTGGCGGACTTTTTCAGCATCCTGTCACGTTCTTCTTATGCTGGCGGACCATTCGGCAAGGCCGGGTCTGACTGAGCGGCTCTCGTGGCTGCGGCTGACAGCGCCTGTGCCTGTTGTTGGAGGAGGTGGGCGACCTCGGCGCCGATCAGCAAGAGGGCCGCGGAGTAGTAGACCCATAAGAGCAGCAGAATGACTTCCAAGAGGGATCCATAGAGGCGGGCGTACAGGGTCGCGTAAGTGCTATAGGTCACGAATAAGAGTTTGGCCGCGATCCAGAGCAGACTAAACGTAAGCGCCCCGATCATTGCCTCACGCCATTGCGGCCGCCGCCGTGGAACGAGCCGATATAACCCCGTGACCGTGAGGAAGGCCAGCGCGAAGGGGAGCGTATAGGTAAGGAACAGATCATGGGCTGCGAGTGCCAGGAGATCGAGCCCCCAGAGTCTTGGCGCATACCCCGTTAAGAAGTTGACGATTTGGGTCGCGCCGTAGGAGAGCAGCAGCACGAGTCCGGTCACAGCGAGCGAAGCGACAGCGATACCGGTTGAGATGAGGGGATGGCGGCGCCAGGTACTCTCGAATACGACGTTCAACGCATAGTCGAGTTCATAGAACACCAACGCGCTGAACCAGATGAACGTCAGAAACACGGCCCATCGGACGGTTTCCAAGTCGCTCACCCGATGCAACTCCTGTACGACATGTTCTCCCAGCGAAGGGATGAAGCCCTTGAGAAAACTGAGGAGGACCTGTTCCCCGATCACGTCATGACTCACCACGAAACTCAGGCCGTAGAGCAGGAGGAAGACGAGCGGGAAGAGGGAGAGCAAGGAGAAAAATGCAAGAGAGGCCGCCAGACTGGCGCACCCATGGCGCAGAAATGATCGTACGAGGTCTAGGAGAAAACGAAAGGGCCGCATAAAGCGCGATGGGTGAATGGCTTGTCACCAACGTAGCACGAGTCGCCCTCTCATGCACCTGTCTACCCCGCATAATTCACGAAGGCTTCTACTGCAATGCGCCGATAGTTCCGCGCGAAGGATATGGGGCCAGCAGGATGCTTCGAGACAGTTCTCTCCAGCGGTGCCGGGATCCGAAGTGAACTTCGCCGGAGGCGGCGGGGTCCCCGCCCGGCGTCCAGAGAAGGAAAGCCGCTACTGACCACCGCACCGTGGTCGTTAGACCAGGCGATGCGAGAACGAACGCATGGGAAAAGGCTTCATCTCTGGGGCGCCTGGTGGGGCGCGGTGAGGGGGGAGCGGAGGACAGCCAGCATCCTCCCACATTATTTGAGAGTCAGGACGGATTGGAGCGCGAAGCTGACGAGAGGGTTGGGAAAGAGGCCGAACAGAATCACGCCGGCGACGGCACAGGCCAACACGAAGGATAAGGCCGGCGAGGTCACGAGGCGTGGCGGCGCGACGGAAGAGGGATTCGGATCGCGCATATACATCACCATCACCACCCGCATGTAGTAGTAGGCCGATACGGCGGCAAAGATCAGGGCGATGGCGGCAAGCCAGGCCAATCCTGCTTCGACTGCCGCCATGAACACATAGAATTTTCCGACGAAGCCTGCTGTCGGCGGAATGCCCGCGAGTGAGGCCATGAAGATCAGCATGAGAAAGGCCGCAAGCGGCTGGCGCTTTGCGAGTCCCGTGAAATCCTCGATCTCTTCTCCCTCGACCCCGCCTTTCCTGAGCATACCGATGACGGCGAAGGCGCCGAGTGTCATGAACGAATAGAGGGCGAGATAAATCATGATGCTTGCGAGGCCGGGCGTTCCCCCGGACGCGCCGACCCCACGGCCTGCCGCCACAAAGCCGATCAACGCATAGCCGGCGTGCGCGATGCTGGAGTAGGCCAGCATCCGTTTGATGTTGGTCTGCACGATGGCGACGACATTGCCGAGCACCAGGGTGACAAGGGAGATGAGCAGGAACAGGAACGACCAATCTGCCTTAAGCCCGCCGAGCCCTTCGACGAAGACACGCATGAATGCGGCAAAGCTGGCAGCTTTTGCGGCCACCGCCATGAAGGCCGTGACGGAGGTCGGGGCGCCCTGATAGACGTCGGGCGTCCACATATGGAATGGCACCGCGGCGAGTTTAAAGCCGAAGCCGACTGCAATCAGAATCGTGGCGATCAGCACGAGGGGATCATCCGCCCCGCGAGTCCCGATGGCGCCTGCGATCGATGCCAGCTTGGTGCTGCCGGCCAGGCCGTAGAGCAACGAGATGCCGTACAACAGAATCCCCGAGGAGAAGGCGCCCAGGACGAAGTATTTGGCTGCGGCCTCCAGCGAACGAGGCTTAGACCGGTTGAGCCCGGTCATCACATAGAGCGAGAGGGACATGAGCTCGGTGCCGAGATAAATCGTGAGCAAGTCGGCACCGGAGACCATGACCATCATGCCGGAGAGGGCGAGGAGGATGAACCCATAGTATTCGCCGAGGTGTACGCGCTCCGCTTTCAGATAGGGCAGCGACATCAAAATGGTCAGGCCGGTCACGCCGTAGAGGAGGATTTTCCAGAATCTGGCATAGGCATCGATCACCACCAGATCGCTAAACGCAGAGACCCGGACATTCAGCACGTTGATCTGCCCGCCGGTGAGCCCAAGACAGAGGGCGAGGGCAGCCAGACTCAGCCAGGCCAGGAGATCTCGTCGCGAGGCTGGGGTGATGGGGTCCAACGCGATGACGAGACAGGCCGTGACGACGATAATGAGTTCGGGAAGCAGGGCCAAGAGGTCAGCGCCGTACAGACTCATCGCGATGTGCCTTGGGTCTTCAGCTGCTCTCCGCTGTTCGCTAGCAGTGGCGCTGTCCCTCCGGCAGAGGGGTGGGCGGTCGGCGCGACCTTCGCGCGGGACATGGAGGCAATCGTATTGGTCACGCTCTGGTGCATCCGACTCACGAGCGGATTCGGAAAGAGCCCGATCAAAAATACCAGCAGGGCCAGCGGCACCAGCGTGGCGAGCTCCCGCTGGTTGAGGTCCCTGAGCTTCGGGAGGTGGTGTAGGGATGGGACCCCGAAGACCACTCGCTGGATCATCCATAGAAGATACGTGGCGGCGAGAATGATGCCCAACGACGCAAAGGCGGTCGCGACCTTGCTCCATAGGAACGTGCCGACGAGCACGAGGAATTCTCCGACAAAACTATTGGTGCCGGGGAGGCCGAGCGAGGACAAGGCGAAAATCACCAACAGAACGGCATACTGAGGCATCGGTGCAGCCAGTCCGACATTGTCGGCGATCAACCGGCTATGGGTGCGCTCATAGATTATGCCGACGCAGAGGAACAGCCCGCCGGTCGTAATCCCATGGTTGACCATTTGGAGGACGGCTCCTTCGATGCCCTGCTGGTTCAAGACAAACAGGCCAAGGGTGACGAACCCCATGTGGCTCACGCTTGAATAGGCGATCAGTTTCTTGAGATCGACTTGGGCCAGAGCCATATAGGCGCCATAGATGATCGCGATGATGGAGAGGGCGACCATCATGGGCGTGAAGGCGCGGCTGGCGTCCGGCAGCATCGGTAAACTGAATCGCAGGAATCCATAGGTGCCCATTTTCAGGAGGATGCTGGCGAGGATGACGCTGCCGGCGGTTGGGGCCTCGACGTGGGCGTCCGGGAGCCAGGTGTGAAACGGAAACATGGGGACCTTCACCGCGAAGGCGGCGAAGAATGCCAGGAAGAGCCACGTTTGCAGCGAAGCAGGGTAGGTGCCCTGGCGTAAGGCGAGGATGTCGAACGTGTGCCCTCCATAAAAGTACAGGACGAGGATGGCAACAAGCAGGAGCAGGCTCCCTGCGAGGGTGTATAGAAAGAACTTGATGGCCGCATAGAGCCGGTTGGACCCTCCCCAGACGCCGATGAGGAGGTACATCGGAATCAACATGGCCTCCCAAAACACATAGAACAGCACAAAGTCCAACGCGACGAATACCCCCAGCATGGCTGTTTCCATGACGAGCAACATGGCCATGAAGCCTCGGACTCTTGTGGTGATCGCATCCCAGGATGCCAAGACACAGAGAGGCATGATCCCGGCGGTCATCAAGACCAGCGGCAGGCTGATCCCGTCGAGACCCAGGCTGTAGTAAATGGGAGGGGCCGTGATCCAGGCGACATGTTCGGTGAACTGCATCTGACTGGCCTGTGGATCAAATAGCCACCAGAGCGGGAGAGCAACGAACAGGTCGGCCAGGGTCGCGGCCAGCGCAACCCATCGAGCGGTCGATTCCGTCACGAAATACATCGCGATGGCTCCCGCAAGGGGAAGCATGAGGAGGAGTGACAGCCAGGGAAAGGAACTGGTCATTGGTCATTGGTCAATAGGCAATTGTCATTGGCAAGAGAACAGGTGTTCGTTGTTCCCACTGACCAGTGATCGCTGACCATTGACCCCCCTTAAAAGATTAAGAACATTGTAAAAAGAACCACAGCCCCAAGTGCCATACCGAGCGCATAATGTTGCGTCTGTCCGCTTTGCATGATCCTCAAGAGCCACCCTCCCCAGGCGATCGCACGGGCCACGCCGTTCACCGCGCCGTCGATCACGTTCTCATCCACGCGCTTCCACAGTTCGGTTGCGGCAGAAAAGGTGGGGCGGACGATCGTTCGATCGTAGGCCTCATCGACATACCATTTATTCAGTGAGGCCTGATACAAAGACTGCCACCGTCGAGCAAATTGATCCGGCAGCGCCGGGTTGAGCACATAGACATAATAGGCGCCGGCGATCCCGAGTATTCCCATGCCCGTGGCCACCACCATGATGCCTATGGCGGCTCCTCCCTCGTGAGCCGCGCCGCCTGCGTCTGTCTCGAACATCGGTCCAAGAAACTCCGGAATGCCCAGATAGCCTGTGACGATGCTGAGCACTGCCAGGATTATCAGCGGCAGGGTCATGGTGTTCGAAGGTTCGTGTACGTGGGCTGCATGATGAGGATCAACGTGCGAAGGGCCCCAAAATGTGACGAAGACCAGTCTGAAGCTGTAGAACGCCGTCATCAACGCCGTCACGAGTCCCAGGACCGTCAAGCATTGACCGAGCGGGCCGGCCGACCAAGCCGAGACGAGCAGGTTGTCCTTGCTAAAGAATCCTGACGTCAGGGGAAATCCTGCAAGCGCGAGCGAGCCCACGACGAACGTCCAATAGGTGACCGGCAATTTGTCTTTCAACCCGCCCATGCGCCGCATATCCTGCTCGTGATGCAGGGCGATGATGACGGACCCGCAACCGAGAAACAGGAGGGCTTTGAACGCGCCGTGGGTCAGGAGATGGTACATGCCGGCGGCATAGGCGCCGAGACCACAGGCCATGATCATGTAGCCGAGCTGGCTGACTGTCGAGTAGGCCACGACACGCTTGATATCGGTCTGGGTCAAGGCGATGGTCGCCCCAACGACCATGGTTATCCCACCGGTGATCGCCACGACCGCCATGGCAACGGAAGACAGGTTATACAGCGGAGCCAATCGCGCGACCATGAACACGCCCGCCGTGACCATCGTCGCAGCATGGATGAGCGCCGAGATGGGGGTGGGACCTTCCATCGCATCCGGCAGCCAGACGTGGAGCGGCACTTGGGCCGATTTGCCGACTGCGCCGGTGAACAATAAGACGCAGATGAGTGTGAGCACGGAGACGTCCCAGGTTCCTCCGAACGGACCGAGGACATTCATGACGTCGCCTGCGGACTCGTGCGCGCGGGCAAAAATTTCGTAATAGTCGAGTGATCCGAAGCTGGACCAGACCAACAGGAGGCCGAGCATGAAGCCGAAGTCGCCGACGCGGTTAACGATGAAGGCCTTCGTGGCGGCGGAGCAGGCAGCCGGACGATCGTACCAGTGGCCGATAAGCAAATAGGAACAGAGACCAACTGCTTCCCAGAAGATGAAGAGTTGAAACAGGTTGTCCGCCATGACCAACATCAGCATCGAGAAGGTAAAGAGGGCGATGTAGCTGAAGAAGCGGGCATAGCCCGGTTCTCCGTGCATGTACCCGATGGTATAGATGTGGACGAGTGAACTGACGGTTGTAACTAGGAGCAACATCACAGCGGTGAGCCGGTCGATGGAGAAGCCGATGTGAAGATCGAGTATGCCCGAGGTCAGCCAGGTGTAGAGAGGGAAGCTCGTCTGGTGGCCGCCTGCCACGTCGAAGAAGACCAAGAGTGAGAGCAGCAACGACACGACTACCGCTGGTACGGCGACGAGATGGGCCTTGTCCTTGATCCAATGTCCGAAGATCCCGAGAATCAGGAAAGCGGCGAAGGGAAGCAGCGGAATCAGTGCATACGTCATCATAAAGAGCTAATAGCTTCTGGCGTATGGCTTATAGCAAAGAGCTGCTGGCGGATGAGAGGCGGGTTGTAGTTTGGCGTCGACCCGCTCCGAAGCGCTCGGGCTTTGTCTCCTGCTATTAGCCATACGCTATGTGCCATGAGCTCTGCGATCCGTACTACCATTTGAGCAACTGAAATTCGTCGATGTTGATCGTGGACTTGGCTCGATACAAGGCAATGATGATGGCCAACCCGACAGCAACTTCTGCCGCAGCAACCGTGAGGGCAAAGAAGACAAAAACTTGCCCTGCGACATCGTGGAGGTACTGCGAAAAGGCGACGAAGTTGATATTCGTCGCATTTAACATCAATTCGACCGACAGCAAGATGATGATGATGTTCCGACGAAGGAGGACTCCGATGACTCCGGTCAGGAACACGATGCCGCTTAACACGAGATAGTAGGACAACGGGACCGTCATGAAACCCTCGTGATGAGTGATAGGTGACGAGTGATGGGTAGGGTATCCGTTACGTCGCGTCGTCCTCGCACACTGATCACCCCTCACTGTTCACTTCCAAGATGTTTTTCTTGGCGAGTATGATCGCACCGATCATCGCCACGAGCAGAATCAAGGACGCCACCTCGAAGGGAAACAAATAGGTGGAATAGAGTACGTCACCGATCGCTTCGGGATTGCCGGGTCCCCCGACGGTGGTTTCCGTGCCGGTTGCCGCAACAGGGGGCGTCCAGCCCTTCATCGCCGTGAGGATGACGGCCTCGATGACCAGCGTCACCCCCACTGCTGCAGCCATGGGCCATTGCCGATGGTAACGGACATCTTGCTTCAAGTTCAGCAGCATGACGACGAAGAGGTAGAGGACCAAGATGGCGCCGGCGTAGACGATGATTTGAACAGCTGCGAGGAATTCCGCGTGTAGCGTAACGTAGAGCCCCGCCACATGAAAAAACATGATCAGCAGCGACAGCGTACTGTAGATGGGATTGCGCACTGCGACGACGAGCACCGATGCAGCGGCGATCACGCATGCAAAATAGAAAAAGAACACCTGTTCCATTACACGTCTTTCTCTGTGCC